>JBQTJA010000045.1:0-82973 GCA_052387595.1 Nitrospiraceae bacterium
GACCAACTGAAGAAATTGGACGCCTACTGGCGAGCGGCCAATTATCTGTCGGTCGGCCAGATCTATCTCTACGACAACCCGTTACTAAAGAAACCGCTCGCGCGGACTCATATCAAGCCGCGCCTGCTCGGTCATTGGGGCACGACTCCCGGGTTGAATTTCATCTATGTGCATCTGAACCGGATCATCACACAACACCATCTCACTATGATCTATATCGCCGGTCCTGGCCACGGCGGACCAGGACTTGTCGCTAATGCCTATCTCGAAGGCACGTACAGCGAAGTCTATCCAGACGTTTCGCAGGACGAGCAGGGCATGAAGCGGTTGTTCAAACAGTTTTCGTTTCCCGGTGGCATTCCCAGCCATGTGGCGCCGGAGACGCCAGGCTCCATCCACGAAGGTGGCGAATTGGGCTACTCCCTCTCCCATGCCTTTGGCGCGGTGTTCGACAATCCAGATCTCATCGCAGCCTGCGTGGTCGGCGACGGGGAAGCGGAAACTGGCCCGCTCGCCACGAGCTGGCATTCCAACAAGTTTCTGAATCCGGTCACAGACGGGGTCGTCCTGCCGATTCTCCATTTGAATGGCTACAAGATTGCCAATCCCACGGTTCTGGCCAGGATCAGTCATGGTGAGCTGGAGCAACTGTTTCGCGGCTACGGCTACCGTCCCTACTTCGTCGAGGGCCGCGATCCGTCGAAGATGCACCAACTCATGGCCGCGACGCTCGATGCTGTCATGCGAGACATCCAACGAATCAAAACTGTCTCGCGCAACGAGGGTACCCCACAACGCCCACTTTGGCCCATGATTGTGCTCCGAACACCCAAAGGCTGGACCTGTCCTCCGCAGATCGACGGCAAGCGGACTGAGGATTACTGGCGTTCGCACCAGGTTCCCATGGGCGACATGGACAAGCCGGCACATGTGAAGATTCTTGAACAGTGGATGAAAAGCTACAAGCCTCAGGAACTGTTTGACAAGTCCGGGCGATTCAAGACCGAACTCGCCGAACTGGCGCCTAAGGGGGATCGGCGCATGAGCGCAAATCCTCACGCCAACGGTGGGCTGCTGTTGAAAGATTTGCGGCTGCCAGATTTTCACCGGTACGCTGTCGCGGTGAAACAGCCTGGTGCCGTCGAAGCCGAGGCGACCCGCATCATGGGAGCGTTTCTACGGGACACGATGAAGATCAATATGGAGCACCGGAACTTCCGCCTCTTTAGTCCGGATGAGAACAATTCCAACCGTTGGCAAGACGTCTTGGACATCACCAACCGTGCCTGGATGGCGGAGCGCCAGCCCTACGACGACTACCTGGCACCGGACGGCCGGGTGATGGAGATGCTCAGTGAGCACCAGTGCCAGGGGTGGCTCGAAGGCTATCTGTTGACGGGCCGGCACGGATTCTTTTCCTGCTATGAGGCTTTCATCCACATCATTGACTCGATGTTCAATCAACATGCCAAATGGCTCAAGGTCTGCAACCACATCCCGTGGCGACGACCGATTGCCTCGCTGAATTATTTGTTGTCCTCCCATGTCTGGCGGCAGGATCACAATGGCTTCAGCCATCAAGATCCTGGGTTTATCGATCATGTGGTCAACAAGAAAGCCGAGGTGATCCGGGTCTATCTGCCACCCGATGCCAATACGCTGCTGTCTGTCACCGACCACTGTCTGCGCAGTCGCAACCATGTGAACGTGATTGTGGCGGGCAAGCAGCCGGCGCCGCAATGGCTTGACATGGATGCCGCGGTGACACATTGCACAGCCGGCATCGGCATTTGGGAATGGGCGAGTAACGATCGGAATAGTGAACCGGACGTGGTCATGGCCTGTTGCGGCGATGTGCCCACGCTGGAAACGCTGGCGGCCGTCTCTTTGCTGCGGCGGTACTTGCCGGATGTGAAAGTGCGCGTGGTCAACGTGGTGGATCTCATGAAGCTGCAACCATCCGCTGAACATCCGAATGGATTGTCCGATAAGGACTTCGATGCTCTATTCACGACGGACAAGCCGGTCATCTTCGCGTTCCACGGCTACCCGTGGCTGATCCACCGGCTCACCTACCGACGGACGAATCACAAGAACTTGCACGTGCGCGGGTACAAAGAAGAAGGAACCACGTCGACCCCGTTCGATATGGTGGTGATGAATGATCTCGACCGGTTTCATCTGGTCGCCGATGTCATCGACCGGATCCCACTACACGGCTCGCGGGCCGACTATGCCAAGCAGGCTCTTCGTGACAAACGCATCGAACACAAGCAGTACATCGCCGAGCATGGCGAAGACATGCCGGAGATCCGTGAATGGAAGTGGAACTGGAGCCAGAAACCCGTGCGGGGGACGCGCGGATAAACAGTGAACGGCTCCCGGACGGGCACAACTTGCCGTGCATACAAGCGTGACTCTGGCCGATGATGCTTCTCGATCTCTATGAATTTCCTCCCACAATATGATATCGAAGGGACCCTATGAAGGGTGTCCAGCTCGTTTCATGCAAACATGCCAAAGGAGAGGAAAGGTATGGGCCGGAGGGTGTTGTTTTGCGATCGATGGATTATCGGAACATTTTCTCTTATGGTTCTACTGGCAGGACCAGCCTATGCGGATGATTCAGATAACAAGAAGCCGGATGATCCGAAGCCGAAGGAGCTGCTTGATTGTCGGTATGGACAAACCTATGAAAAAACCGATGGTGAAACCGTCGGTGAGGCCTTTCCCTCAGACGACCTGTTCCGCCCCATCACGGCGGATCCTAAACAACCCCAGTTCTTTGCCATCTGGCAACACTCCCGGTCGAGGGCCGACGGGTCGTCTATCAACCTTGGATCGGTGGCCATTGGAGAAAACTTCGGCTTTTACACCAGGCGGAACGGCTGCGATGGATGGCAGATCGGGCTCCTCACCGGCATTTTTGCTCAATTCAACCTGGGTGAAAAGAATGCCCAATTGATCAATACAGACTTCAATGTCGGGATCCCAATTACATGGCGCTCGGGAAATTGGTCGGCACGGCTGCGCTATTATCACCAAAGCAGCCACATCGGCGACGAGTTTTTGGCGGCCAACCCCGGATTCAAGTCGCTCACGTTTATTCTTGAGGAGGTGGACGCGATTCTTTCCTACGACTATCGATGGCTGCGCCTCTATGGAGGAGGGGGGTATCTGGTGCATCGCGAACCGACTACCATCGACCGCGGGAAGATCCAGTGGGGATTCGAAGTACGGGCTCCCTCGATGCGAACGCGGATTTTGGAACCGTTCCTCAACCGGGTGATCGTGACACCCGTGCTATCGGCGGATTTCAAGTCGATACAAACACACGAGTGGATCATCGACACCAATGTGCTCGGCGGGTTTGAATGGTCCCGGACGGGTTCCCACCGCCGTTTCCGGATCATGGCGACCTATTTCCACGGCCATAATCCCTATGGGCAATTCTTCGACCAGAAGATCGAATCGATCGGTCTAGGGGCCTATTTCGTGTTTTAGCGATTTTCTGATCGATAGCTTCGTCTTCCTGCACAGGAGGGAGCGCGATGAATAAAACGACCTCCTTTTCAATTTGGTATGTGCTCCTGGCTATTATGGCTGTGGTGCTCGTACATGACTTCATCCTTGCCCTGAATAAGGTTGAAGAGCTCCCCTACAGTCAGTTTAAGAGTTTGCTGGTGGCCGGGAAAGTGGCGGAGGTCTCCGTGACCAGCCACATACTGACCGGCAAGTTGAAGGCCGAAGGCGAATCCAAGGAGCAGAAAGCCTTTACGTCCGTGCGCGTCGACGATCCAGACCTGGTCCGCGAACTCAACCAACACGGGGTTACGTTCACCGGTGTCATTGAATCCACGTTTTGGCGCGACCTTCTGTCCTGGATGATCCCGGTCGCATTGTTCGGTGGCATCTGGTTCTTCATCTTTCGACGGTTCGGCCAGGCCCAGGGCGGCTTCATGCAGGTCGGGCAATCCAAAGCGAAGATCTACGTGGAGAAGGACATTAAGGTCACATTCGCGGATGTCGCCGGTGTGGATGAGGCCAAAGAAGAACTGCGTGAGGTGATCGAATTTCTCAAGACGCCGGAGAAGTTCACCAAGCTCGGCGGCAAGATTCCCAAGGGGATACTCCTGGTCGGTCCACCCGGGACCGGCAAGACGTTGCTGGCTCGTGCGGTGGCTGGTGAGGCTGGGGTGACGTTCTTCAGCATCAGCGGCTCGGAGTTCGTCGAAATGTTCGTTGGGGTCGGGGCGGCCCGGGTCCGTGATCTTTTCGATCAGGCCAAGCTCAAAGCCCCCTGCATTATTTTCATCGATGAGTTGGATGCGCTCGGAAAAGCCCGTGGCGCGGGGCCCATGGGGCATGAGGAGCGGGAGCAAACGCTCAATCAGCTGCTGGTCGAGATGGACGGTTTTGATCCTCGCATCGGCGTCATTCTCATGGCCGCGACCAACCGCCCCGAGATTCTTGATCCTGCGTTGCTGCGGGCCGGCCGGTTCGATCGTCATGTGGTGGTGGACCGTCCGGACAAGATCGGCCGCCTCGCCATTCTTCGTGTGCATGCCAAACAGGTCACGCTCGGTCCCGACGCGGATCTGGAAAACATCGCTGCGATGACGCCCGGGTTCTCCGGAGCCGATTTGGCCAACATCATCAATGAGGCGGCGTTGCTGGCGGTGCGGCGCGGCAGGGACCAGGTCGGTTTTCCAGAATTGCAGGAGGCGGTCGAGCGAGTCATTGCCGGCTTGGAGAAGAAGAATCGCGTCTTGAATAAGATGGAGAAGGAGCGGGTGGCCTACCATGAGACGGGCCATGCCCTCGTCGCCATGTCTTTGCCGGGGATGGATCAGGTACAGAAGATCTCGATCATTCCGCGTGGTGTGGCGGCCCTCGGCTATACGTTGCAGCTTCCGACAGAAGACCGGTTTCTGATGACGAAATCGGAATTGGAGAATAAGGTTGCCGTGCTGCTCGGCGGGCGGATTGCTGAAGAAACAATTTTTGGAGAAGCCTCCACGGGGGCCCAGAATGATCTGGTCAAGGCCACCGACATTGCAAAAAGCATGGTGAAGGCTTATGGAATGAGTGCGAAACTCGGGACCATTACCTTGGAGCGAGAACGACAGCCCCAATTCCTCCAACTTCCGGTTGCATCGGAACGAGGCGACTATTCCGAAGAGACCGCTCGTGAAATTGATTGTGAAGTGCGGCGGATCATTGACGAGCAGTACGGACGGGTGACGCGATTGCTGGAGGAGAACAAAGCGGCCCTGCAACAGGGTGCCACGCTGTTGTTGGAACGAGAGGTAATCACAGGGGCTGAGCTGAAAACTATTATGGGGAAGCCGTGAGCGGACGTGAGGGCCTTCTTGTGGTTTTCAGGTGACGTCTCTGATGAAGCGTGATGTGTGACGGCATGACGAGTCGAAGCAATTGACGGAGTGGAGCTGGTGGAACAACAGGCAACGATCTCTGTCGAGGACAATGTGATTCGCTGCCGAGGATCTTGGACTCTTCCAAATTTGTCCCGGCTGGAGCAGCGAGGCCGAGCGCTTCGATGGCCTGAGACCCCTACCGTCCTCTACGACGTCGGCGAAGTGACGGCCATGGATACGGGCGGCGCGCTCATACTGCAGCGCTGCATCGACGGCGTGCGGCACAAGGGGCAGCAGACCGCACTCCAAGGGTTGAAACCTGAATTCGACGAATTGCTCAGGAAAATAGAAGTCGAGTGGTCTCGACCCGAGGGGAGCGGTGCGGGTCGCGGGATGAGCTGGGTGGAACGTCTCACGCGTGCGGTGCAGTCCCGGCAGGTGTCCACGATTCGTGCGCTCGCATTCGTCGGAGAAAGCACCATCGCATTCGGTCGAGCACTGATGCGGCCACGCTCCATTCGATGGCGGGCGCTTTTGCGGATCGTGGAAGTGGATGGTGTGCGGGCCTTGCCGATCACCGGCCTCCTGACGTTTCTGGTCGGTGTTGTGATTGCCTATCAGGGCGCAGAACAACTCCGTAAGTTCGGCACGAACATTTTCATCGTGGATCTGGTCGGTATCTCCCTGTTGCGAGAAATCGCGCCGTTGATTGTGGCGATCCTCATTGCCGGGCGATCGGGATCGGCCTATGCTGCCGAGATCGGCACGATGAAGGTTACGGAAGAATTGGACGCGGTGCGGACACTGGGTATTTCGCCTATGAACCTGCTCGTGCTGCCGCGAGCATTTGGTTTGGTCATCGCCCTCCCTCTATTGACAGTGTATGCGGATGTCGTGGGCGTATTCGGCGGCATGTTGATCGCGTTGGGGGAACTCAATGTGAGTTTCGTCGAGTTTGTCGCTCGATTCGAGGAAGCGGTTCCTGTGCGACATTTGCTGATCGGATTAGGGAAGGCGCCATTCTTCGCGGCGATCATCGCCTTGGTGGGCTGTTATCAAGGATTTCAGATCAGAGGTGGTGTCGACGACGTTGGCCGACACACCACCATCAGTGTCGTGCAGGGGATTTTTCTCGTAATCGTCTTCGACGCCCTCTGCAGTATCTTGCTCAATTGGTGGGATTTATAACTGGCATGCGACAATCAGTCAGGGGTGGTCACTAATGCTGTCGGCTACGAATATGGCGGCCACAGTGATTGATGTGAGCCACGTTGCTACAAAGTTTGGCCAAGCGGTTGTGCATGAGGACGTCAGTCTGTCCATCCAACGGGGAGAAATTTTCGCGATTGCCGGTGGAAATGGGTGCGGCAAGACCACGTTATTACGAGAGATCATCGGTCTGATCACGCCCTCGGCCGGAACGATTCGAATTCTTGGGGTAGACAGCCGGCAGCTCGAAGAGGGCAACGGTCGACCGATTCACCGGCGGTTCGGTGTGATGTTCCAGCATGGCGCGTTGTTCAGCTCGTTCACGCTGGCGGAAAATGTTGCCGTGCCCCTGCGCGAGCATACGACGCTGAGTGAGGCACTAATCCGTGATATTGTCGCTGCCAAGATTGCCATGGTGGGATTACCGTCGGAGAGTGCCGCGAAGTATCCCAACGAACTCAGCGGAGGGATGCGAAGAAGAGCTGCGCTTGCCCGAGCGATTGTGATGGATCCGGAATTATTGTTTCTCGACGAGCCGACCGCTGGACTCGATCCGATCATCGCTGCAGGATTTGATGATCTCGTGCTCTCATTGAAAAGTCTCTTGGGCCTGACGGTGGTGATGGTGACACATGATCTGGATTCACTGTGGCGGATCGCCAATCGTGTGGCAGTGCTCGGTCGCGGAACGGTCCTGGGTATCGGAACCATGCAGGAGTTGTCCCGATCAGACGATCCCATTATCCGTGAATACTTCCGTGGCCCACGTGGAAGGGCGGCAAGCGAACAGGCGGCGTGGAACCATGGGAACGTGAAGCGTGAAGCGTAGCTCGCACTCAGTTTCGAGTTTCAGGTTTCACGTTTGGAGACGATACTCTCATGCAACTTGCAACGTGAAGCTTTGAATTCAGGATCGAGATGCGAATGACGAGATATCAAGAAGGTATCTAGATGGAACCAAAGGTCAACTATATCTTGGTCGGATCGTTCGTCGCGTTTCTCGGGGCGGCTGTCCTAGTCGGCATTTTATGGCTGGGGAAGACCGACTACCGCGGCTCTTACGACCGGTACGAGGCCCATATGAAGGAGTCGGTCGCAGGATTGAGCGTCGACTCCACCGTCAAGTATCGTGGCGTCGATGTGGGCCGGGTCAAGGCTATTGCCTTGAATCCCAATAATCCGGAGGAAGTTCTGCTGACGATGGACATTGTGCGCGGAACGCCGATCAAGAACGACACAATCGCCGTACTGGAAACCCAGGGGCTGACCGGGCTAGCCACCATCAATTTGACCGGAGGCAGCCGCGATGCGCCTTCGTTGCGGGTCCAGGAGGGACAAGCCTATCCGGTCATCAAGACCGGTCTCTCACTCTTTTTCCGCTTGGATGAAGCCGTGTCTCGCTTGCTCTCAGAAGAAGGCCTGGCCCAGTTGTTGGTCGATCTGGATTCCGCGGCGAAAGGCGCGGCCAAAGTCTTCGACGAAGAGAATCGGACGCTTCTTAAACAGACGATCAAGGATGTCTCGGATGTAGCCCAGACCATTGCCACTCACAAGGCTCAGATTGAGCAAAGTTTGAACGGAGCAGCGAGGAGTGCCGACAACCTGGTCAAGCTGACAGCGTCGTTGAATGCACAGGTTCCTACCTTACTGACTGGAATCAACAAGAGTGTGACTGCTTTGGAGGCGGCGACAGAGGAGCTTGCCAAGACCAGTAAGGCCGTTGGAACGGTCGTCAATGAGGCCAAACCGGAACTGCAACAGTTCACGCGACGAACTCTGCCCGAAGCCGGCTTATTGGTCACGGAGCTCAGGCAGCTCACGAGTACCCTGACCCGTGTGGCGCGGGAGTTGGAGCGAGAGCCGAGTTCGCTGATGTTCGGACGAAAGACGCCCCCGCGGGGACCGGGGGAGTAGTATCCGGAGGTACGACGCGGTCACGAGATGATGAACTATCGACTGGTACATATGGTGTGTGGGCTGTTGGCGCTGACGGCGGCTGGTTGTCTGTCGCCCCGGACGGACTCTTCGGAGATCCATACCTATCAGTTGGGCCTTGATGGATGGCCCAGGGAAGGTGGATCCGGCAAGCTTGACGGTCCGGTGCTGCTGGTGAGTCAGCCTCAAGCCGAGCCCGGATTTGAGACGCCTCGGATGGTGTATGTCAAGCGACCCTATGAGTTGGAATATTTCTCAGCGAATCAATGGGCCGACACACCGGCACGAATGTTCACACCGCTGCTGGTCCAGGCATTGAGTCAGAGCGGAGCATGGCGCGACGTCGTTCTCTTGCCAAGCTCGGTGACTGGCGACCTTCGACTCGATTCCTATGGGTTTGTCTTACAGCAGGAATTTCTTCAACAGCCTAGCCGTGTGAGGGTGACATCACGAGCACAATTAGTGAATCTCAAACAATCGACCATTGTAGGAATGCAGACTTTTGAAGCGATAGAGCTTGCACCGACCGAGAATGCCTATGGCGGCGTGCTGGCTGCCAATCGAGCGGTCGCGGCGCTGCTTGATCAGATGGCCTCGTGGCTTTGGGAGTGTGTTCGGCACTCGCCGGAATGCCGTCGTTAATGGGGTGCCTGCAAGACCAAAGAGAAAGGGAACGGCGTGAAAGGCCCCAGCCGTTCTGTCCTTTACGTGTTGATGACCGCCTGTTGGCTCGTGGCTTCGACGTCCGACCTCGCCGCGGGTGAGCGCAATCTCGCGAGAGGCAAAAAGCTCTATGAGAACTATTGCTTCGCCTGTCACGGTTCGCAGGGAAAAGGGGATGGGGTTGTCCAGTTTGATCCCCCGGTGGCGGATCTGACATCGAGCGACGTGCTCGTGAAGCCAGATTCCCGCCTCTTGAAGAGCATCCATGAGGGACGGCCGAACACAGCCATGGATGCCTGGAAGTCTAAATTATCAGACGAGGCCATCCGCGATGTTCTGGCCTATGTTCTGACCTTCCCTCGCTGATTGAGCCGATGAACCAACATGAAAACCTCCTGGAAAACCGGGATCAGTTTCGGGTTGACGTCGGGGGTCATTACCACGCTTGGGCTGATGGTGGGACTCCATTCCGGAACGCATTCGCGCGCCATCGTGATCGGTGGAATCCTGACGATAGCCATCGCCGATGCCATGTCAGATGCACTCGGTATCCATGTGTCCGAAGAGTCGAAGAACAGCGTCCCAGTGAGCCAGGTCTGGGAAGCCACGCTCGCCACATTCACTGCGAAATTTGTGGTCTCGGCCACCTTCGTCGTCCCGGTCCTAATCAGTCCGCTCGATCAGGCGATTGTCATCAGCATAGTCTGGGGACTATTCTTACTCACAGTCCTGAGTTTCTTCATCGCGCGGGCGCAGACCATTGCACCCTGGAAGGTGATTGGTGAACATCTCCTCATCGCCCTGTGTGTCGTAGCGATGACGCATGCGGTCGGCGATTGGGTGAAGAGCTGGATGGAATGAAAGAAGCATGGGTGGGCGCATAGCTGACAGCTGTCAGCTGATAGCCAGAGGCAAGGAGGGCATATGGAGTCGAAGAGTAAGGTCTATCTGTATCAGACCGCAGTGAAGTGGACGGACCAGCGCAAGGGCGTGATCACTTGTGCGGGGAAGCTTGATGTGCAGGTCGCAACACCACCGGAATTCAAGGGGCATGACGGCATCTGGTCTCCCGAAGATCTCTTCGTGGCCTCCGCCAATGTCTGTTTGATGACGACGTTTATCGCAGTGGCGGAGCGAGCCGGACTCGCCTTCTCTTCCTATGCGAGCACGGCGGAAGGTCGATTGGAGCTGGTGGAGGGGAAATTTCAATTCACCACCATCACGATCAGGCCTTCCATCACGTTGAAGTCTGGGGAGGATGCGGGCAAAGCCAGGGAGCTGATTGAAAAAGCCGAGGAGAATTGTCTGATTTCCAACTCGATGAAAGCCACGGTCACCTTGGAGCCGGTCATTTACTAAGACTGCAGAACTACTTGCCACTGAGTCTTGGGTGTGTCAGCAGGAAGGTAGAGTTGTGAGGTCACAGTCAACGGAGAGAGATTACTGCTGCCCGAGATCAAACTGTAGAACCGAGTCCACGCTCTGGGCAGCCACCGCTGCTTCCCATCCCGTTTCACAAGGGAGAAGGCGAACCTGCAACGTATCCGTGAACTGTGCACCCAATCGGGCCCGAACCTCCATATCGGCTCCGTCCCCCTCAATGCAGATCTCGCAATCTGATAGTCCCCGGAGGCCGATACCTTGTGCCTTAAGCAGCGCCTCTTTCGCAACCCAGTAGCGGAAGAATCGCATGACTCGTTGTTCCTCAGGAGCCTGCATGATCGCCGTATGTTCGGCGCGAGTAAAATAGCGCTCGGATAGATTCGCAACTTCGACGTCCGCTCGGATGAATTCAAGGTCAACGCCGACCTCCTGGGCTTGTGAGACCGCAATCAACGCACGGTTATGGGCATGAGACAAGTTAAACGTGATCGACGACCGATCTCGTAGTTCTCTCGACAGGGAGGGCTTGCCTGTTGCACCGCGGTCCAGCGCGACCACATCCGGAGTAACTCCAAGGTACCTGCTCAGCACTGCTCTCAAGCCTCCGTGAGCCAGCACATAGCGCTGCCGGGTATCTTCCCGAACAAAGCGCGCCGCTCGGTGTCGTTCGACTTCATCCAACCAGCCGGTGCATCGCTCCAAACACTGCTGCGACCCATCGAGATCGATCCCCCACAGGTGAATGCTGTTCAATGCAAGGCTGATGTGATTCTGCCGACGTGTATCGACAAGGCGCTCAAGTGATTGGAACGAGGTCAGCATATTGCAGTCTCGAATACATACTTTCCGAGGTCATGTCGCCACCCCTATGTCTCCGGGCTTCACATACTTCACCACCTTCCCGTCATCCAATTTAATAACCTGGTCGCCGAGGTGGAAATACCGATCATCGTGAGTAATCACGATAACCGTTTTTCCCCGCGCACGTAGATCCGGAAGCAATGTCTTGTAAAACACCTCCTTGTACTGAGGATCTTGATCCGCCGCCCATTCGTCAAACACGTAGATCGAGCGATTCTCCAGGTAAGCCGTAATAAGCGCCAACCGCTTGCGTTGCCCTTGAGAGAGATCAAGGGTTGAGAAAGTGCGATCGCGTACAGTGACTTTGTGATCCAAATGCAGCAATCGCAAGTATTGAGGCGCGAGGCTATGGACCTGAGAATCCGAGTGACCAAGGAGTTTCTTGAAGAGGTAAAAGTCTGAAAATATGACTGAGAAGTGTTCGCGGTACCACTCTCGATTGGCATCAGTGATCATCGTACCAGCTAGTCTCACGTCTCCTTGTAGCGGCTGATACAACCCCGAAAGAACTTTTACGAGTGTGGATTTCCCGCTTCCATTCCCTCCGATGATGAACACCAATTCGCCCGGACATAACTCTAGGCTGATGGGACCCAGCGTGAAGGGTGTTTCGGCGTCAGTATCTTGCCCGTAAGAAAACACGACATCGGTCCATTGCACGATGGGAGAGATCTCAAGCTCGAGACCTATACGTTCTCTCGTCTGGACGTCTTCTGGACAGACATCCAGCGATATGCCCAATCGCTCAATATTGTCCAATGCCACCTGGCCTCGTTCGAGAGTTGGTGCCGTACTAATGATACTTGAAATGGGGCCCATCATATAGATCATGGCGACAATGTAGCCAGTCAGTGCCTCTGAAGAAATGAGTCCAAAGAATGGAAATAGGAAAATGATGAAACCGATGAGGGAGTAAAGGGAGACCGCATTCCAGGCTCCAAGCAGCGCTTGTATCCGCGTTGCTTCCAGATTCGTCTTTCGATAGATTTCCGCCGCTCCTCGCACGTCCTCATCGACAAACTCCTGCCGCCGAGCTCGATGCATCAACAGCTCCTTTAGTCCGTCGGTGAGCGAGCGAAATCGTTGAAACAACTCAGCTCTGGCATCACGGGATGCGGCAATGATGTCGCGGACACTGGTGTGCAACCATTGATGCACTACGACACTCACGACAGCAACTCCGAGCACTGCCAGGAATACGCTCCACGACAACCAAGCAAGGAAGATTCCACAGCCCAACACCAGTGCGCCATTCATGAGAAAACTAGGGAAACATTGGATCGCCCAGGTAACCCAACTCACATCATCCGTTAAGGTGACCAGAATATGGTTGGCCCCTCGTTGCTCGGAACGAAGTAACGGAGCC
This sequence comes from Nitrospiraceae bacterium, assembly GCA_052387595.1. Taxonomy (GTDB): domain Bacteria; phylum Nitrospirota; class Nitrospiria; order Nitrospirales; family Nitrospiraceae; genus Nitrospira_D. Next base: position 12,796 of record JBQTJA010000045.1, read on the forward strand.
CGCAGGATTTTTGCGCAGAGAGACAGTGAGAGATCCAGGATTGTGTCTTGTGAAAAGCGGACGAGCAGAATCTGGGATCCAAGGTTTGCCAGAATCTTGCCGGCGACGAGGCCGACAAATCCTAGCAGGACAAGAAGGGAATGGTCAGAGGGATGATGAACCACATAATTGATGAGCGCTAAGACTCCGGCGCTCAATAGCCCAGACAGGATGCCGACACAGAGCATGAGCCAGGCCATGGAGCTCGACCGTTGCACGATAAAGCGGAAAAATCGTCCAAAGGGCATCGTCGACTAGCCTCACTGTCACCAGGAAAAGAGAGTGGATGTGCGCATCTAAATGACGTTGGCCAAAGGGGCTGGGTTGCCTTGAGTATCCTCACCAAGGAAAGCCTGGAGATGCTTCGTCACTTCTTCCACATGTGGCGTGACAAGGAGCTGCCCTGAATTGATGGCTGCAACCTGCACGGTCTTGCTCCCTTCGCCCCCAAAGTCTGGCCAGACATGTCTGGTATCTGTTACCGACTGAGCGACATACCGTTTTGATGCCATAATATTGAGAATATGCCCAGGGTATTTGCGAACGTCGTAGCGAGCCACAGCCTGGAGCGTGGCTCGAGTCACTTGTTCGACTTGGAATTCGAGAAACAGCTGATCGTTAGCGGCATTGGTTTGCGATAACGACATGAGTCTCTTGCATCTATGCTGGAGAACTGAAAGCCAGTCTTTGACCGGCAAACGAGCGAGCTTGGGAATTGTACGCAGTATCCTCCACAGCAGAAACAGAGGCAGCCCAAACCCCATCGGCAACTTATAACGATGTGGGCGATATGTGGATGGATGCCATGTGTCCATTACCACAAGTGTGACGGCCTGTCCCTGACCGGCCAGTTGCTGAGCCATTTCATACGCGATCAGTCCGCCAGTGCAGCTACCAAGGACGGCATACGGCCCGTTTGGGCGAAAGCGACGGATCTGTGCAACATAGTGACTCGCCATCTCCGGCACCGATGTAAACGGCGCCTCTTTTCCGTCCAGTCCTCGTGCCTGTAACCCGTAGGAGGGTTGATTCGGTCCCAGCAGCTTTGCCAGCTGCGCAAAGACCAAGACATTACCTCCTACTCCAGGCACCATGAATATCGGTGCTGCGGCCCCGTTCGGCTGAATGGCGACAAGTGATTGCCATGGCGGGGTCCAGTTCTCCTGCGAAAGCACCGACGCAAGTTCCGCAATAGTCGGTGCTTGAAACAGCGTCGCGAGCGGAAGGCGTCTTCCATACACTTGTTCGAGAAGAAAGAAGAGATGAGCGGCTTTGAGTGAGTGGCCGCCGAGATCAAAGAAGTTGTCGTGGATTCCAATTTTTGGGACTTCCAGTACTTGCCGCCACAAGGCTGTGAGTTGAACTTCCGCCCGATCACGAGGGCCACTGTGAACCAAATCATCCGAGACCGAGGAAACTGCTGATGGTAATGCTTTCCGGTCGACCTTGTTATTGGCCGTCAAGGGCATGGTCTTCAGAAAGACGAAGATGGAGGGGATCATATAATCCGGGATCTCGGACCGAAGAAATAAGCGAAATTCCTGCTGGCTTGGAGCAGAGCCCTCTTGGCAGACCAGATACGCCACCAACTGCTTTGCACCTTGCCGGTCCTCCCGCGCGATGACTGCTGCCTGACGGACAGCTTGATGACGGCTCAGCACGGTCTCGATCTCACCCAATTCGATCCGATACCCTCTGATCTTGACCTGGTGATCCGACCGACCGAGATGTACGATGCGTCCATCTGGGCGATACCGTGCCAAGTCTCCTGTCCTATAGAGCCTTGCGAGGGGCTCTGGAGAAAATGGATGAGGGATGAACCGCTCCGCTGTTAAGTCAGGCTGCCCCCGGTAGCCTCGGGCTAACCCATGGCCGCCGATATAGAGCTCACCGGAAACTCCGACTGGGGCCGGCTGCAGGAATTGATCCAAGATATACACATCTGTATTGGCGATTGGTCTCCCAATAGTGATCTCCCGATCAGTCCGTTCGATTCGTTCGATCGTGGACCAAATCGTGGTTTCAGTCGGACCATACATATTCCACAAGGCGACGCAACGCTCCAGCAGTGACGCCGCAAGATCGGGAGGAAGGGCCTCCCCTCCACAGAGTACCGTCAGTCTGTTACTGCCGCGCCATCCCACCTCAACCAGCATGCGCCATGTGGCAGGGGTCGCTTGCATGATCGTCGGATGAACGGTTTCACAGAGATCACGCAATTGTCGTCCGTCCATCGCGACCGCCCGGCTGGCGATTTCGACACGGGCTCCGGCCAGCAATGGCACATACAATTCCAAGCCGAAAATATCAAAGGAGATTGTGGTCACCGAGAGCATGACATCGTGAGCGGTACATCCAGGCTCTTGCTGTATCGAACTCAAGAAGTTCACAAGGGCGCGGTGCGGGATTTCCACGCCCTTGGGCTGTCCTGTGGAACCAGACGTATACAGAATATACGCCAGGTCTTGAGGCGTGGCGATCGGACCTAGATTGTGGTCTGCTTCCTGCGCGATGCGGTCCTCCTCGCGGTCCAGACACAGCAAGCGGCAGACCCGCGCATCAAATCGATCGGCGAGGGAGGCGGATGTGAGCACGACGGCGAGGGAGGCGTTCTCGGCCATATACCGGAGTCGATCCCGTGGAAACTCAGGGTCGAGAGGAACATAGGCCGCACCGGTTTTCAGGACGGCCAGCAACGCAATGACCATCTCCAAGGATCGATCGAGACTAATACCCACCGTGACCCCGGGTCGAGCGCCCAGGGTTCGCAGGTAGCCTGCCAGTTGATTGGCCTTGGCATTCAACTCACCGTACCGCAGTGCCTTCGGTCCCATCGACAAGGCAACGGCATCGGGCGTCCACTTGACCTGAGCTTCAAACAGCTGAGGAAAGCATTCAGGCTGTGGATACTCTCTTTGCGTGCGGTTCCAATCCCGCAACATCTGTTGCTGCTCGGGCGCCGTCAGCGTCGGGAGTTCGGACAGTTTACGCTGGGGATTTGCCAATGCGCTCTGGAGGAGGAGCTTATACTGTCCGAGCATCCGCTCAGCGGTCTGAGGCTCGAAGAGATTGGTGTTGAACGTCAAATACGCTCTCCGGGAGAACTCTGTCTCGATCGTCAAACTGAGGTCGAATTGCGCGGCTTGCGTCTCCACCTCGAACGGCACCCAACTCAACCCTTGGACGTTGATCTCCCCTATTGGAGCATTCGGGACATTGAAGAGGACCTGCACCAGGGGGGCAGAGCTCTGGTCGCGAGAGGAGTGCATCATCTCGACTAATTTGTCGAACGGGAAGTCCTGATGGGCATAGGCTTCTAACGCCGTTTCACGCACCCGTGCCATCAACTCGATGAACGTCGGATCGCCGGAGAGGTCGGTACGGAGCACGAGTGTATTGACAAACGAGCCGATGATCGACTCGACCGCAGATTGAGTTCGGTTGGCGATGGGAGAGCCGACGGCCATATCAGTTTGGCCGGAATAGCGGCGCAAGAGAATCTGGAAGCACGCCAACAGGGTCATGAACACCGTCGCATTGTGTTCCGCGCTGAATTGTTTCAGGCGTTCAATCAACGAGGTGGGCAATTCCACCATGCGATGCGAGCCGTCAAACGTTTGTACGACGGGCCGTGGATAATCGGTCGGCAATGAAAGCTTTGACAACCCGGCCAGCTTCTTCTGCCAATAGTCCGATTGTGTGCTCAGCCAGTCGTCGGTCAGACAACGTCGTTGCCATACGGCGTAGTCGGCATACTGAAGAGGGATCGGTTTTACCGGGGGAATGTCTCCTCGGCAAAACGCGTTGTAGAAGAAGGCAAACTCTCGGCCGATGACTCCGAATGACCACTGGTCTCCGATGATATGGTGCATCGTGAGCACCAACACATGGTCTTCGGGCTCGATTTCGATCAAGAGAAATCGTGCCAGCGGGCCTCGCTCAAGATCGAACCGCTGGTTTGCTTCCTGCTCCACAAGCTGGGCCGCTTGCTGTTGTCGTTCCTCGCGAGGCCGCTGGGTAAGATCGACTTCAACCCAATGGGGTGGGCGAAAGGCGTGGATCGTTTGGACCGGCCCCTCACCCTTCATCATGAACGTCGTTCGAAATGCCTCATGGCGGTGACAGATGGCATCGACCGTGCTCCGGAGAGCTGATTTGTTGAGCCGTCCCATTTGCCGTGACGCAAACGGCATGTTATACGCCGTGCTCTCAGGAGCCAGCTGATACATCAGCCACATACGTTGCTGAGAATAGGAAAGGGGGAGTGGCTGATCTCTCGGCACCGGAGTGATCGGTGGCATCACAGGAGCCTGCTGGTCCTTCTGGCGCAACCGCGCCACTTCTTCGGCCAATGCCGCAATCGTCGGCCGCTCAAACAGTGCCGACAGTGAAACATCAACCTCAAAGAGCTCGCGTATCCGAGAGACGAGCTGAGTCGCCAAGAGCGAATGACCTCCCTGCTCGAAGAAATGGTCGTGGATACCGGCCTCTGGGACTTGAAGCACGGATTTCCACAGCTCAGCCAGGGACTCTTCGACCTGATTTCTCGGAGCCACCCTGGGAGCCACTTGACCTGTTGTGGTTTCCGGAGCGGGAAGAGCATGTCGATTCACTTTTCCTGTGGCATTGAGCGGCATCGTGTCAAGCCACAGAATGGTGGATGGCACCATGTAGTGTGGCAATCGAGCTGCGAGAAAACGCCGAACTTCTTCGAGCCTTTCATTCAGCGACGACTCGCCGGCGACATAGCCGACCAACCGGTACTGGTCCCGTTTATCCTGCCGAAGCAGCACCGCCGCGTGATGCACACCCGGAAAGTTACTCAGCGCATATTCGATTTCTCCTAGTTCGATCCGATAGCCACGCAGTTTGACTTGTTGATCCACTCGACCCAAAAACTCCACATTGCCATCGGCGCGATACCGAGCCAGGTCACCGGTCCGATACAATCTGGTGCCGGGCACGTAGGGATTCGCAAGAAACCGCTCTTGGGTCAATTGCGGCTGGTTGACATAGCCGCGGGCCAGACACTCTCCCCCGATATAGAGTTCACCCGGTACGCCGACCGGCATCAGTTGCAGACGCTCATCCAGCACATACAGTTGCATGTGGGCGATGGGTTTGCCGATTGGAACGTGGGCTGCGGCTTCTTCCCGAGTCGTTTGATAGACGCTGCACCAGACCGTGGCTTCTGTCGGTCCATATTCGTTGTACAGCGTGGCATGGGGCAGGAGTTCGTAATGTCGTCGCACGAGTTCAAGGGGCAGGCTTTCTCCGGCCGTAATGCTGATACGAAGGGATTCCAGCTGAGCACTTAACGCCTCGCCCAGCACGGCATGGTACAAAGAAGGGACCCAGACCACATGCGAGATGCGATGGTGCTTGATGAGCGAAGCAAGCTCCGTTGGGTCTCGATGGGCGGTCTCCGATGGGATGACCAGTTCCCCCCCCTGCAGCAACGTCCAAAATATGCCCGTCACAGACCCATCAAAGGCCAGAGAGAAGGTCAGCAGGAATCGGGATACCGGGTCCGGATAGTACTGAAGTCTGGCATGCAGAGAGGTCACCAGGCTGCGGTGTGTCACGGCCACACCCTTGGGCTTCCCTGTCGAACCCGAGGTGTAGATGATATAGGCGAGCTGATCTGGGGAGACCGAAAGAGCGAGGTTCTCCTCCTCCGATCCGCTTCCTGTGGGTGCAGACAGGGTTTCCACAGCACAGATCTGGCCGCCATAGCCCTGTATATGGTTACGGAGATGCGCTTGTGTGACGACGATGGAAACGTGCGAGTCCTCCAGCATGAGCTGGAGGCGGTGACCGGGGAAGGACGGATCCAGGGGAACATAGCCGCCCCCTGCTTTGAGAATGCCCAAGAGGCCCACCAGGGCATCTACGGAGCGCTCGACACAGAGCCCCACTGGGAGATCCGCACCGACCCCCAATTTCTGGAGTGCGCGAGCGACTCGATTCGCTCGCCGGTTCAGCTCTTGGTAGCTGATGGACTGGTCTCCGCACGTGACGGCGAGTGCCAGGGGAGTCCGTTCCACCTGTGCCTCGATGAGTGTATGGATACTGAAGGTCTGGGTGGACAGTTCGTCCCACGTCAACCGAATGTTCCGTCGCTCCTCGCCGGTGAGTAATGACAGTTGATCAAGACGGGCCTCAGGCTTCTTGAGAAATTCCTCAAGCAAGATCTCGAGTTGTCCCAGCATTCGGTCCACCGTCGAATCCTCAAAAATCGTCGAGTCATGGAGAAACGCCAGTTCCAGACCGTGAGCCTTATTCATGACCATCAACACGAGGTCAAACTCCGATGCCGTCGGTTCCCAAGGGAGGTGAGTGACCTCAAGATCCCTGACGGAGAACGTGGACAAGGGATCGTCTTCGTGCACCATCATCACGTTGAAGAGTGGAGACAGTGACCGCTCACGCTGTAACGACAGCGCCTCGATCACCTCTTCAAACGGAAGCTCTTGGTGGTCATAGGCCTGCACCACTATACGGCGTATCTGCTTCAACAACTCGTGTCCTGTGAGTCCATCCGATACTTCGGACCGCAATGCGACCGTATTGACGCAATACCCCATCAGGTCTTCGAGCTCTCTCCGACGCCTACCGGTCACGATCGATCCAATGACGATATCTGTCTCGTGTGTGTAACGATGGAGCCACGTCGCAAAGACGGCATACAGCACCATGAACGTCGTGAGGTTCTGACGCTGGCAGAAATGATCGAGACTGGATGAAAGTTCTGGACTAAGCGATCGTGATCGCACGCCTCCCTCGAACGTGCGCACCCGCGGCCGCTGGCGATCGACCGGTAGTTCAGCGGGCGGCCGGGCGTCGGTCAATTGCCGAACCCAGTAGGTTCGATGGACTTCACGAAGGCCTTGATCCAGCCTGGATCTCTGCCAATCGGTATAGTCCGCATACTGAACGGTCAATGTGCGCAGTAGAGCCTTTTGAACATCACCACCGGCTTCCCATAGAAGGGCCAGCTCCTTCCAGAAGATACGGAAAGACCACCCGTCGGCGACGAGGCGGTGGAATGTCAGCGCCAGGACATGCAAATTGTGCTGAAGCGACAGCAGGGTCACTCTGCATAGTGGTCCTTGCCGCAAGTCGAATGGTCGGCTCCTATCCGCTCGTAGGAATTGCCGCACTTGAATGTCTTGTCCCGCAGGGTCCAATGCTTGGAAATCTTGCCGTCCTATTGTGATGATCGCTTCACCGGATACTTCCGCGAATCCCTCCCCTCGCTCTGATCCGAAACGAGTTCGAAGAATCTCGTGGCGACATGCAATTGCCCGCACCGATCGTTCCAATACCTCGGGGTTGACCGGTCCACGGATGCGCACGCTCATGGAAATATGATTGATCGCGCTCCCAGGATGAACTTGCTCCAAGAACCAGAGTCGCTGCTGAGAAGGGCTGAGAGGAATTCTGCCCTCCCTTGTGGATGTCGAGTGAAGCGGAATGAGCGGAATCCCCGCCCTGCCGCCTTCCGCGTCATCCGGACTCGTGCTCAGTTCATCGATCCGAGCGGAGAGTGCGGACAAGGTCGGATATTCGAACAGCACGCTGAGGGGGAATTCAACGTGGAAGACGTCGAGGATGCGCGCAACAACCTGTGCGGCAAGGAGCGAATTGCCGCCGAGTGAGAAGAAGTTCGCGTGACGGTGCGGAAGGGGTCCTCCAAGCACCTCTTGCCAGATATCGGCCAGCCCTGTTTCGATGCTGGTTTGTGGACTCTCGCTCGATACCCCGTCGGTATCAGCGTTCCGATCAGACTCCAGCGTGCTCGATCCGACGACAGCGAGCTGGCCGGCCTCAAAGGCGGCTTTGCAGGCGCCTCGTTGAATTTTCCCGCTGGAGGTTCGTGGGATTGTGCCGGACTTGATCAGCATCACTGTGTGGATTTCGAGTTCGTATTCGTCAGCCAACGCGCGACGTATGCAGCCCACCACCTCCGCCAGGTCGGATTCAGACACCTGCTTCTCGATCTCATGGACCAGCGCCACACGTTCTCCGGTCTTGTCCTCAATCGAGAAGGCCGCTCCATATCCTCGTCGCAAGCCGGGGTGTGCTTGCTGGGCCGACCACTCCAGATCGTGGGGATAATAGTTTCGTCCACGCACGATGATCAGATCTTTGAGGCGTCCGGTCAGGAACAGCTCTCCACTGTGGATAAATCCCAGATCGCCGGTCCGTAAATAGGGACCCTCACCTGACCCAGCAAGAGCGGCGTTAAATGTGGCATCCGTTTCTTCTGGTTTGCCCCAGTATCCAGCGCCGATTCCGGTTCCGGCCAGCCACACCTCTCCTACCACGCCTGATGGGCACTCAGCGTGAGTCACAGGATTCACAATCCGTACATGCGTCTCTTCGAGAGGCTCCCCGCATCCGACCAATGTCCGCGTTCCCTGTTCTGAGGCAGGAGCCTCTTTGATGATCGAGTCGGCCAATGCGTCGGTCTCAACATGCAAGAAGCTCGGCTCGGCTCCGGCCCGCTTCACCGTTACCAAGAGTGTGGCTTCAGCGAGTCCATACGCCGGAGCAAACGTCGTACGCCGGAAGCCATGTGGACCGAAGGTATCGATAAACTGCTCCATCGTCTCCGGACGGATAGGTTCGGCGCCGCAACTGGCGACCAGCCACGTGCTCAAGTCAGCTCGCCACTCCGTCTGTTGCCGCACAGCCCTGAGACAAGCCTCATAGGAAAAATTCGGCCCCCCGCTGTGGGTAATCTCAAATCGAGACACCGCATCGAGCCAGCGTAATGGCCGCCGGAGGAATGTGACGGGTGACATCAGATAGGCAGGAATGCCGGCGTAGAACGGGGCGATGATTCCGTGCAGTAATCCATAGTCATGGAAATAGGGCAACCAACAGAGCGACCGGCTGCTGTCCGATACGTCTCCGGCCAGACTCAGGGCCCTGCAGTGAGCGAGGACATTTCCCTGGCTGATCATGACACCGCGAGGAGCGGCCGTCGATCCTGACGTATATTGCAGATAGGCAAGGGGATTCCCGTGAGGCCTTGGCCACTCAACCGAATCGACTGACGTGCAGGGTTGATTGGTTGCGACCCACGTGATCGGGCCCGTCTCATTGGCGATCGCAAGCTCCGAAGACAAAGCCGTGATACTTGAAGTTGTGAGGACCAGCGATACCCGGGCATCCTCGATAATGCTGCGCAGTCTGGGCAGAGCATGTTTCCGTCTGATGAGGTCGGGAGCCGGAGCAGGAACTGGTACAAGCCCGGCACAGACACATGCCCAAAAGGCGCATGCGGCATCGAGTCCCTGAGGGTAGAGCAGAAGGGCTCTGGTTCCCCGCCGAGCCACGTGGGTGAGATGGCCAGCTAGCGAACATACGGTCCCTTCGAGCTGAGCATAGGTCAGCTGACTCTCAATCTCCAGGTTGTCACGAAGAAGCGCATAGGCCAGTGCCTCTGGCTGTTGGCGGCATCGATGCTCGAAGAGATCAGGGAGGTTGTGGATCGCCCGAGGTGGAAGTTTAGACATGATGTGAGGCACAGACGATCCTGGAACCGCTAAGAATAGCCGCTATCAACTATCTGTCTAGCGACGAGTACAAACGTAGAATGATTGATCATAAATGGGAAGAATTTCTCGTTTTTCAACCGGTTCAGAAATTGACCACCGCGTATTATGGCGAGTCCTCATGTCTGAATGAGGAACTCTGTTTGCAAACTGGCGTGCCGGTCACACTCAATAGTGAAGGCTGTAGCATCTTGCGCCAGTGGGTGAGCAGGTACCGGGGTATTTGTCACCAGTTCAGTCCCTTATTTCCCGCACCATCCTAGCAAAACAATCTAACTAGTTGATGAACAAGGAGAATACTATTTAGGTCCGTTGGGAGACAATGGCATATTGATCGCAAGGTTTGGTCTTCGAAGGGAGTGCGAATGCAGATCACAGGACGACTGGTAGTCTGTTGCGCAATGTTAGCCGGTCTGTTCGGGCTGGGGTTCAGCAATCTTGGCGTGAAAGAGCTTGCTGTCACGGCAAAGGGCGGTGATTCAGTCAGTGGACGCGAAATCTACGTGAACACCTGCATCCGCTGTCACGGAATCGACGGGAAAGGCGCACTCGGAATTAAACTTGTTCCACCTCCGGCGGACCTCACCTCACTCGCCGTTCAGAGCCGGCTCGACGGGACCTTGTTTCGACGAATTCATGGAGGAAAACCCAATACCGCCATGGGTGCGTGGAAACATGCGCTCTCCGATGAGGAAATTTGGGACGTCTTGGCTTATGTACGCACCCTCGCGGTGGAGTCCGGTGGGCAACCATGAAGCTGAATCCAATGGGTGGGAGTTGTCTCATACGAGTGTGTCAGGAAAATACGATCAACTCCATTTTCGATGAGGAGGTAATGCCATGACGTGCAATGTTGGAGGGAGTGAGAGACCAATCCGAATTGGAGCAGGGCTGCTGGCCATCATGATCGGCATCTTTGCTGGGCTTTCGACTGCAGTAGCGGGAACAGCACTTGCGGTGGGGGCCATACTGCTGTTCACGGGAGCGGTGGGATATTGTCCGCTGTTTACGTTGTTCGGAATTAGCACCTGCTCTCGGGCGTCCGGTATGAAGAAATGAGGCACACGCTGTGAGCCGACCAGTCATTGCAGGCGTCGTGTTGGTGAGTATGCTGGTGGGGATGATTAGTTGTGTTCCACCTCCACGAGTGACAGAGAGTGAGGAGGGGGCTGTTCGTCGGATGACGGCGTCGCGAGTCGATGCGCTGTTTGTCCCGCCATCGCCTGAAACAATTCCAGGTGATCTGAGGGGCGAGCAGATTCGCCTGGGCTACAAGATGATTGTTGACACGCAGGAATATGGGAAACGGTATGTTGGAAACGCGCTCACCTGCACCAATTGCCATTTAGATGCGGGGCTCAACCCGAATTCCGCATCCTTCGTCGGTATCGCCACTCTCTACCCACAGTATCGTGAACGAGCCGGCCGGCAGATGACGCTGGCCGATCGAATCAACGAGTGTTTCGAACGCAGTATGAACGGAAAGCCCCTGCCGCCCGACAGCGTGAAGCTCACGGCCATTGTCGCGTACATCACATGGTTATCACAGAATATGCCGCCTGGCGTTGAGGTCCCATGGCGAGGAATCCCACGCCTGATCTCGACCCATCAGCCTGACCCTCTCAACGGCAAAAAGGTCTATGAGAAAAAGTGTGTCTTCTGCCACGGTTCCGACGGGCAAGGCACCATGGCGGCACCGCCCGTGTGGGGTCCTCGTTCGTACAACATTGGTGCAGGCATAGCGCGGGTGGGTGTAGCCGCCTCATTTATCAAAGCCAACATGCCCCGAGGCTGGGGCTGGACGGTGACGGACGACGAAGCCATCGATGCTGCGGCCTACATCAATACGCAGCCACGACCGGATTTTCCCGACAAGGTCCACGACTGGCCGAAGGGGGGCAAGCCGGCGGATGTGCCCTATTGAGCGGTCGACAGGAGCGAGATGAAACTTACGGCTGCCTTTCACGGAGGAACACGCTACGACATTGTGAGCGGCAAACATCGAGTCATCACCGACCAGCCGGCGGAGGATGGAGGGCAGGATGCCGGAATGGGTCCGGTCGAACTCTTTGTCGGGTCCGTCGCGAGTTGTGTGGCGTATTTCGTCGGGCAATTCTGTGGGCGGCACGGCATTGCTCGAGACGGCTTGACGGTCGAGGCGGAATGGACCATGGCCGAATCTCCACACCGTGTCGGTCGTATCGAGATTGGAATCCATCTTCCCCACCGCATCAGCGCGGAGCAAAAAGAGCGATTACTCAAGGTGGCACATGGCTGCACCGTGCATCAATCCCTCGCGGTGCCTGCCGGCGTGGCGATCGAACTCAATCCCCATCCTCGTGCGGAGAAACCCTCGTGAAAGGAGCAGCGATGTTGAATGTGAGCATACGGGTGAGCTTTGGAAGCGCTGCGCTCGTGTTGTTGGGACTCATGTCGTCCCCGCAATTGTCGTTCGGGAGCGATCACACGCGCGCCAAGGAGCTGATCCAACAGACCTGTGTGCAATGTCACCGGCTGGAAGGTCAGCCGGATTCGCGCTTCAAGCTTCACGCTCCTGACTTGATGTGGGCCGGCAGCAAGTACCAACGGTCGTGGCTCATTCGTTGGTTGACCGGTCAGGAGGCTCCGCTCTATGCGAAGGGATATATGTGGGACCTGACTACCATTCCATCCAAGCATCCGATGGTCACAGAATCGGAGGCGAACGCACTCGCGGATTACTTTACAGAGCACAACAAAGATCCGCGCGTTACCATCGGGGCGTTCGATCTCTCGAAAGTCACCAAGTTCGACGTGAAGTTTGGTGCAGCGGCTTTTAAGGCCCACGCCTGTCTTGGCTGCCACACGATCGAGGGAAACGGCAAGCTCATCGGCGGCCCGCAGAGTGCCGCGTTGCAGAATGCCGGCCAGCGGTACAACTCGGACTGGCTCTTTCGATTCGGGCAGAATCCACAAGACTTCACGCCGCACAGCGGCGAGTTTTTGGCCGATGCGACGGAGCCACAACTCCGCGCGGTGATCGGGTTCCTGATGGTGCAGGGCGTGAAGGACTTCACGTATTACGAGCCCTGGACGAGCCATGAATTCGAGATGGCGAGCGTGGATCGAGGGAAGGTGGTTTATAAAGAGTATTGTTCGCAGTGTCATGGTGCGGCGGGCAAAGGCGACGGACCGGCAGCTTCCGGCCTGGAACCCAAACCGGCGATACATGCCAACATTCCATTCGAAAAGCTCCCGATCGAATACCTCTACAACGTTATTAATCATGGCGGACCGGCCGTCGGTAAATCGCCGAACATGCCGTATTGGAATTTGACGATCGGTCAACAGGGCGTGGCGGATGTGATTGCCTATTTGAAAGTGACATTCAAGGGTGTGCCGGATATCGCCGCTGCACCAGGAGGTGGTCAGGGCAGTGCGTGCGTGCAACCGAGAAAGACAGCCAAGGCGCCGGGCGACTCCCTGGGCAAAACGAATCCAGTTCCAGCTTCTGCCGGTTCAATCCAGGCGGGCAAAGAGCTCTTCCTGAGAACGGCGCAGCCGGTCGCCTGTGTCATGTGCCATGGTGAGCAAGGCGATGGCAAAGGGGTGATGGGTGCAGCCCTGATGCCGCCACCACGAAATTTCACCTGTGGCGCGATGATGCGCGAGATTCCGGATGGCCAACTGTTTTGGATCATCAAGAATGGGTCTCAGGGGACTGGGATGATGCCGTTTGGCACATTGCCGGATGAGCAGGTCTGGCAACTCATCCACTACATCAGAAGTTTGGCAAAGTAGGAGTGAGGAGAGGGTACATGGTGACATATCAACAAGGAGGCAGATTATGAGAGTGCGTCGAGATGGAGCGGCGAAGTCAGCCGTGTGGTTTGCTCTCGCTGCATGGGCGGTATTGGCTGGTAGTCATGATAGTGCCTATGCACAGGCTGCGGGGATGGGAGCGCCGCCTTCCAAAGTGGAGATCATCATCAAAGATCGTCAGCATGGCTATGAAACCGCCGGATTCACGATGCCATCGCAGGACACGATCATCGTCGTCCGCAACCAGGATTCTGTCACGCACGGGTTTGCGTCGAAGTTGTTCAAAGACATTCCAGTGAAGGTGGAGGGAGGGACTGAGATACGAGGAAAGCAATTCAAGTCGTTCCATGTTGACGCGGGAAAGACGATGACGCTGCGTTTCGCGACAGCGCCCTCGAACTTCGATCCGATGACAGGCGGAGCCGAAAGTGTGCGACACGCCCTATGGTGCGACATCCATCCTGAAGTGAAAGGGGAACTGTTTGTCATTGAAACCCGAGGGGATGTCGGAGGGGGCTGAGCCGCATCCCTGTCCCGCTCTGAAACGCGCTCACTGTGGTGTGGAAGCGGGCATCTCCCCTGTGAGAGCGGAAGAGCTCCGGTCCCGCAGTGGATGAAGGAGACCCCACATGAACTGGGCCAGGGGACGCTCCGCTCATCTCGCAGTCGTATGGCTTGGATTGGCGGCCGGTACAGGTTCGCTTGTCATGCCGCTCACCGGATGGGCGAAGGAGATTGCCTTCGTGGCACGTGATGTGGAAGATCAGCAAGCGCTGTGGCTTCCCGGGGAAATCGTCATTCACCGCAGCACGGATTTCAGGGAGCCGTTGATTTTTCGGCTTGAGAATCCAACTGTACGGACCCATGTGTTCGAAGCCCCGGGGTTGTTTGAGTCGGTAGAGGAGAGCGGTGTTCGGATCACCAGGCCGGTTCGGATTACCATTGCGCCAGAGGGGACCGAGCAGAGCGTGATCGACAGGGACCGGATGGCGAGCGATGCGATCGCTGCCGAGGGAGAGACGGTGACCTATCGATTCTACTGTCCCCTCCATCGGGCCGATGCAGATCTAGGTGGCAGAATCGTCGTGGAGCCCTAACCAGGGAGTAGACCAGTAACAGGGAGTAAAGGAGTCACTCATGGCAACGTTCATCATTTCAGGTAGTCGAGGAACTGATGACCCCACGATGGCGACCTTGCCGTTCATGGCGGCGAAGACGGCGAAGGAGCAGGGGCATGATGTTGTGCTCTGGCTGTGGAACGAAGCCGTCACCTTGGGTCGGAAAGGTGTCGCTGATCATATCACCGGTGTAAACCTGACTCCGTTGAAAGAACTGCTTGCCGCTGTCCAGGCGGCCGGTGTACCGATCTGGGTCTGCGGTGCCTGTGCAGTGGCCAGACAGGTTGGCGGAGCGGATTTAGCAGCCGGGGCCTCTATCAAAGGGATGCCGGATTACATCAAGGCTGTGGCCGAGCGAGACCGGAACGTGATGTTCTGATCAAAGGCAAAATGAAGGAGACTTCGAATGGCAGCTGACGGCGAATCGACCGCTAAGTCAAAGGACCGCAAGGAGCGGAGAGATCCGGCAAACGTCGACGAAAATATGAATGGGCTGGAGACGATTCCCACGAGGGTGCCGCGGGAAGGGGACGGGTACCAGGTCCCGCGCAGCACCTTAATCGCCCAGGGGTTCGGACGCATTGGTGAGTCGGGCTACGCCTTGACTGCGGATGACCTCCGAAGGGTCAACACAAGGAAAGGGTTTCTGAAGCTCCTTGCAAACAAAGCCGTCGATATCGAGGAAGTGCGCAAGACCCTGCTGTACGAACAGGAGTTGCGGCAACTACAAGTTGAACTTGTCAGGCTGCAACGGTGGGTGCAGAGCAGTGGGGAGCGTATCGCAATTTTGGTCGAAGGACGGGATGCGGCTGGGAAGGGCGGTACGATCCGCCGGTTCACCGAGCATCTGAATCCTCGCGCGATGCGCGTCGTGGCTCTGCCGAAGCCGACCGACGCAGAGCGGGGCCAGTGGTATTTCCAGCGCTATATTCACCAACTGCCCAACAGGGGTGAAATCGTCTTCTTCGACCGGAGTTGGTACAACCGCGCCGTGGTCGAACCGGTGATGGGATTCTGCACAAAAAAGGAACACCAGCGATTTCTCCAGCAGGTTCCCGAATTCGAACACATGCTCTATGAAGACGGTGTGACCATCATCAAGTTCTGGTTCTCCATCTCCAAGGACGAACAAGCCAAGCGATTCGAAGCGAGGCGGCAGAATCCGCTCAAGCAGTGGAAGCTCAGCCCGGTCGATGAGAAGGCGCAGGAGCTGTGGGACGCGTATACCCGCTGCAAAGAGGAAATGTTCAGCAAAACGCACTCGACCTTTAGCCCCTGGATTATCGTGCAGGCGAACGACAAGCAGGCTGCGCGACTGGAAAGCTTGCGCTATGTCCTGAACCTTCTCCCCTACAAAGGAAAGGACGAAGCGCAGATCAGGCTGACGCCCGATCCGAATGTGATCGTTCGATTCCACCGCAAGATGGTGGAACTGGACCTGTAATGTCGGAAGGCAGTTAGCGCCACCGACGAAAGGAACACAAGAATGAAGACGAGGTTGTTGACGTTACTGGTCGCCGCGATGTGCTCTGCGGCCCCTGCCGGTGCCGCAGAGCGCCACATGATGCAACAAGTCGTGCCTGCCGATAAGTTGGCTGAAGCGAGGGCGCTCAAGAACCCCTTGTCGAATTCTTCCGAGGTCATTGCGCAGGGCAAGACGGTGTACAACGGCAAAGGCGGCTGCGTCACCTGTCATGGAATAGACGGAGACGGCAAGGGGCCGGCGGCTGCGAGCATGAATCCCTCGCCCCGCAACTTCCAGCACCACGGTTTCTGGCGGCATCGCACCGAGGGAGAAGTCTTCTGGGCCATCAAGTATGGGTCACCGGGCACAGCCATGATCGCATTTGGTTCGGTCTTGTCCGACAACGACATTTGGGCCCTCATCCAGTATGAGCGTACGTTCGCCGGGAGCCACGGACCGGGCATGATGGGGCATCGCGGGCGCCAAGGTGGGAAAGCTGAGTGAGGGTCTTGAGGTTGAGAACCGCTCTATAGGAAACACACCAACATTTATCAATGAGGTCTTGATCATGATGAAGTTGAGGAAACGCTGGATGGATGCAGTTGGAGGAGCCGTGCTGATCACCGCGATGACAGTGCTCCCTGTCTTTGCCGGCGAAGGCCACGGGCAAATGGGGCATGGTGGCCACGATCAGGATGATCAGGGCGATCATAGTGGGCATTATCTGAAGCATCTGCTGAAACATGCCAAAGAGATCGGGCTAACGCCGGAACAAATCATCAAGCTTAAATCCATGCAGCTGGACTTCAAACGAACCGAGGCTAGGTTGGAAGCCGACACGAAAGTGGCAGAACTCGAACTGCATGCGCTGTTGGACGATGAGCAGGCCGACCTCACTGCGATACAGGCAAAAGTCGATCAACTGAAAAAAACGGAAGCGGCCTGTCTGTTCACAGCCATCAAAAGTAAGCGTAACGCCATGGCCCTGTTGACTCCCGACCAACGGGAAAAGGACCGTGCCGTTCATGAACACATGAAGAGTGGAGCACAGCACGGAGGTGGAATGGGAGGGATGATGGGGGGGATGGGGGGTGGAATGATGGGAGGCAGCGGGCATGGACAGAGCAGTGGCGCTGCCAGTGGGGGGCAGCAACACCAGCATTGAGCGTCGAGTGTCGTTGTCCGTCCTTGAAAGCAGGGGAGCGCACATGCCCTTACGTATTGTGGTTAGCCTCGTCGTGGTGGCGTTGACTGCTTTGTGGGCTCTGGCTCAGAGCCATGTTGGAAACACGAAGAACGGAGAGAGAATCTTTCAACAACACTGTGCCGGATGCCACGGCACCACCGGTGATGGGCTTGGGCCTGAGATCAAGGAATTAATCGTGCCACCGGCGAATTTTCTGGCGCCGAAATCGCGCACGAAGACCGATATGGAACTATATCTTGCGGTCAAGCAGGGAGTGCTTTTCAGTCCAATGCACGGCTGGGCGGATCGGCTCTCTAATCAGGACATGTGGGACGTCTTGAGCTAGATCCGCGCGTTGGCTCCGTTCAATCCTCTCGGCTAGGTCAACCATTGCCTCGGGATTTTTTTATAACAGACTCCAAACATGCTCTGTCCTCGTCTCGCAAGGCCTGCACAAAACCTCATGCAATGTATAGAATTTTGGCATGTCTCACTATCGTCTCATGCGATTATGATACTGGATGAGCGTGAGCGTAGTCTTTTCATCGGGAATACATCGGTCCTATGACTGGAGGATCTGCCATGAATGATCAGAGAACAGACGACACGGGCCTGGTTGCGACCCTTGCGTTTTTTGGGGGAGCCGCAGCGGGGATCATGATAGGTCTGCTGCTTGCCCCCAAGTCAGGCGAGGAGACACGACGCGATCTCAAAGGCTACACCAAAAGGACGGAAGAAGAGGTCATCGAGAAGGCCAAGGAAGCACGAGCTGCCCTTGACGAAGTAATCGAACGAGGCAAGCAGTTCACGAAAAAGCGAAGGGCTGATGTTCAAGCGGCCTTGCAAGCTGGGAAAGAGGCGATACAAGAAGCACAAGAGAAGTACCGTAGCTAGTGCGAGGACTCTTCTTCCCGAGCAGTGAGATCACCCCTCTCACTCAAACTGCTTTGTGCTATGGTAACGCCGGTTGCGTGAGGAGTGGGCGGCTCCACCAAGGAGCACGGTTCTGTTTCACCATGGTCCGAGACTGTGAGTAGGCCCTTCGCTCGTCGGCTGGAACCATCCATGAATCAATAGCTTCACAGAGGTGTTCTCATGAGTCAGCAGAAGACAATCACGGCGTTTTATGAAGAGGATCATGACCGGCTGGATGAGCTGTTCAAGGCCTTTCAAACATTAAAAGGGTCGGACTTTGCCAAGGCGAAGGAAGCCTTCAAGGAATTCAAGCTTGGCCTCCAGCGGCATATTGTGTGGGAAGAGGAGTTGCTCTTTCCAATTTGGGAAGAGAAAACCGGCATGGTCGAGGACGGGCCGACGCCCATGATGCGGCATGAGCATAGCCAGATCAAACAGCTGCTTGACGCGATTCACAAAAAGGTGGAAGGGAACAATCTCGAGACCGACCAGGACGAACAGGCATTGTTAACTCTCTTGGGCTCTCATAATCGAAAAGAAGAACGGGCGCTCTATCCTGCTATCGATAACGTGACCAATGCGGGCGAGCGGGAAACTGTCTTTCAGAACATGAAGACCATTCCAGAAGATCGCTACAACGCCTGTTGCAGCGGGCACTGAGGTAAGCCAAATGGAACAGCGCGATGTAGTCATAGAACGGACTGAGGTCAAGGTTAAGAGAAGACATCTCGCGGTGCCTCCAAAAATTAGCCTCAACCTTGGCCTGATTCTCCTCGTGGGTTGGCTGGGGATAGTATGTGCACCGGGCTTCGACCGAAATGTCTGGGCCGAGTCGTCCGTCTCACAACCGGGTGTGAAGCTCAAGGCGAACGTTGAACGAGGCCGGAATATCTTCCACGGCAGAGGGGCTTGCTCCTACTGCCATGGAATGGACGGCTATCTCGATCGATTACCACCAACGAAAGAGGCCATCGCCGCGCGTATTGCGCGGCTGAATCCGCCTCCGACCGACCTGCGTGATCCTGGCGTACTCCGCCTCAAGACGAACAAGGAACGGGCCCGCGCCATCCGGGAAGGGCATCCCGGCACCGGTCTGTTTCCTGATTTCACCATGACCGATCAGAACATGGTCGATACCTTGCTCTATCTGGCGTTTATCAGAAAAGATCCCAACCCGGAAAAAGACTGAATGTTGCGGAAATCAGGAGATGTGCAGGGGGACCCTTTCAATCGCCTTGAGTTAGGCTGTAAATAGTTGCCCTCTGTTAACTGACGACCTCAGGTGGCGAGATGGATCTGATGTACGACAACACATCCAATATTTGCTCGTCCGTCAGTTTGCCACGAAACCCGTGCATCGGGCTGAACAACACGCCATTCGAGATGGCCACGAGCAGCTCCCAATCCGTCTTCGAACGACTGACCTGAGATCGAAGATCGGCTGGACGGACGATTAAATCTCGGCTGTCCTGTCCGTTCCCGTCCAATTTGGCTCCATGACAACGGAGACACTGTTGCTCATACACCCCTTGTCCGGCCTTTGGATTCCCGCGGATCACTTGCGCTGAAACCAAGGATGTTGTGGCGAAGAGGAAGATGACGGCGACGGTCAGCATCGGTTTCATGTTTGATCCTTTCAGCGCAGGACAAGTATCGGACAGGTCACGTGATGTACGACGGCGTGGGAGACGCTTCCCAAGAGGAAGCGGGACAAGCCCTTGCGTCCATGGGAGGTCACGACCACCAAGTCCATATCCTTGGCCTCCTGTTCGATCACCGCTGCAGGATTGCCTTGAGCGACTTTCGTGCTGACCGTATAGCGAGGGTTCAAGAGCTTGCCGGCGGTCGATTTGACGAGCTCCTCCGCATAGCGCTCCGCGCCTTCCCACCAGGTACTGGTTCCCAGGGCGTCATAGGGATCGTTCACTCCGATCGGGATAATGGCGTGGACCACCCGGAGTTCTACCGGATCGGCGAGCCGATGCTCCGTCACCCATTTCACGATTCGATCAGCATCGTTTCGCTCCTCGATGGCGAGGAGGACCCGTTGGACTTTCCGCGCGGCTCCCCTGACGATCAACGTCGGGCGGGAGCCGTGCAGAAGCACCCGATGGGACACACTCCCGAGGACAGCCTCGGATAGACGGCTTCGGCCGCGCACGCCGACGACGACAAGGTCGGCGGAAAGGTTTGTGGCGCTGTCGAGGATGAGCTGAGCAGGACTGCCGATTTCGTTCACCTTCCTGATCAACGTCACCTCTGCCGGGACCATGGCGGCGGCGCGCTCCAGCAGCTGGTGCCCCGAATCGACCATCGCATGGCGGAAATCATCGTACCCTTGCACATTGCCCGCTTGGGCCACGACCGGATGTTCCAAAATCCCTAAATCGACGCCGTGGACCAGCGTGACATCCGTTGGATGATAGAGCTGAAATGTCTGTGTGACGGCAGCGAAAGACTGGTCCGACCAATCAACACCGATCACGACTCTCATGTCACAACCTTTCCCACCCACACGTCAGAAGAGTGGATGTGGCGCAGTCCCGAACGGAAGCCCGCGCGGTGATTCACCTACATTGCCATGAATACGCCACGCCCCGTCTTCGAGGACGAGGTAGTGCACTTCTTCATGCCAGCTGTCGATGGGGACGTACAGACCGCTGGTCTTGGATCTGGCCCAGAGATGGCCGGTGCAGGTAACCTCCAGCACCGTATTGCGACCCGCTCCAACCTTGGCCATCTTCGTGAAGAGATGGGTGCTCGCAATCTCCTGATACTCATCGAAGAGATCTTTCCAGATCTTCCGGAGATCGTCTTTCTTGAGCCCATGGTAGTTGTACTGGGCGGAGTAGATGGCCATGACCTTTTCAAGGTCGTGGGCTTTGATGGCTTCTTCTGCCTGCTCAAAGGTGCCGACGACGGCCTTGAGCGTGGCCACGTCGACTTCGATCACCGAACCGGAGGGAGGAACGACGATTTTTGCCGCTGCTGTGCCGACTCCGACGGCACATGTGATGAGGAAAACCAGTGAGACGACCGCCGAACCAGCACGACCTCGTACGCTCAAGAAAGCCTCCTTCTGGTGTCAATCCCACCACGTGTCGGTGTCTTTGTTTGTGTCTTCATGCCACCTGCTCTTATTGCGACAGGAAGCCCGTTGAGGAATGTGCCTGCTCCT
Source organism: Nitrospiraceae bacterium (assembly GCA_052387595.1). Taxonomy (GTDB): domain Bacteria; phylum Nitrospirota; class Nitrospiria; order Nitrospirales; family Nitrospiraceae; genus Nitrospira_D. The sequence goes on from JBQTJA010000045.1 coordinate 34,064, forward strand.
TCCATCCCAACAGCGACTCTTCCGCCAAGTTCAAATACTCCACCACATCGTGATCGCTGACCTGTGCAAAATCGATATAGTGGTGACCCACGGCCCAGAACGGGTCCGGTGTGGCGAGGACTATACATTCGTCCACCTGCATGCAAGCCTTTCGAATGGTCTCCATTGGGCCAACTGGAACAGCTCCGATCAGGCGGCGCGGTTTGAGGTGTCTGATGGACTGGACGGCTGAGAAGAACGTGGAGCCGGTGGCGATCCCATCATCCACGAGAATGACGATGCGGTCAGTGAGCGTGGGAAACTGCCGACCTTGGCGGTAGAGGTCTTGCCGTCGAGCGATCTCTCGCCGTTGCACCTGAACCAGCTCTTCAATGTCCGTCCGAAAGCGACTGTAGGCTGCCATGGCATCAGGATTCAGATAGATCGTTCCTGTTTCGCCCACTGCGCCCAGTGCATACTCGGGGTTATCCGGTGCTCCCAGCTTACGGGTGATACATACGTCCAGCGGTAGGTGCAGTCCCAGGCTTAGCTGATACCCGACTGCGACTCCACCGCGTGGCAGCGCCAAGATCAGAGCCGCCTGATCCTCACGATACCGGATTAGACGCTCCACGAGCCGACGCCCAGCCTCTTCGCGATTCTTGAACGTCACACTCTTCCCTTCCGTCCACTGGACTCACGGGTCTACATCAAGCCGCTTGTCACACTAACGCCGATCAAGAACATCGCCATTAGAATCAGGATGAGTGTGAGAAGGAGGTGGTGGTGCGGCTCCCCCTCTTTCTCATCCCAGTGGATCTGCCAGGGAATTTCCAGGTAGCGAGGATGGCGAAACATGATGTCTTCCTTTCCCTTCAGCCAACTTTCACCTCAATCGCTTTGGGCTTGGCCTTCTCCGACTTCCCGAGATGGACCTTCAGTACCCCGTCTTTGTACTCGGCGTTGACCTTGGACCCATCGGCATCTTCGGGAAGGGCAAAGCTCCGCATAAAACTGCCATAGGCTCTCTCGACACGGTGATACTTCTTGCCTTTTTCTTCTTTTTCATACTTTCGTTCTCCCGTGATCGTGAGGACATCGTCATGCACGCTCAGCTTGATGTCCTCTTTCTTCATTTCGGGGATCTCGGCTTTGATAACGTACTCCTTGTCATCTTCTGAGATATCCACCAACGGCGACCATTCCGCCACGGTGATCGCCTCCTTCTTATCGCCACCAGAAGGAACCGATGTGCGGCCGAAGTAAGTCGAAAGCCGCTTCTCCATCTCCTCGAGTTCCTTGAAAGGATTCCATCGCGTTGTCGGTTCCCATCGTGTTAATGCGCTCATGGCCATTGCCTCCTTGTGTGTTGTTATGAGTGTCTGATACAGGGCTTTACGCTGTTACGCCCCGGTTGTTGTAGGTTCAGAACCACATCGCCTTCTCGGCTGAGTCGATCAACCTCAAGGAAGACTTGGTTCCACGTCAGCCCAGGACAGTCGTGGACGATCTCTTCGAGATCGCAACCTTGAGAACGAAGTACAACGGTCATGACAGCTTGTGTCGTTGCCGTCTGAGTCATGGCCTACCTCCTCCTTTACGACGCAACCATTGCCATTGCGTGCCTGTGCATCGATGGTGCCAAGGGTGAAAGAGACCACAGGTAGCGGGCGCCTGCTAGAAAATGCCGTGGGTTCGAGCACCGTTGGACTGCAACTGTCCGAGGATGGCGTATAGGATCTGTGGCATTACGGGGCAGTGGCATCGATGGGGCTGTTGCCTCTTTCGACATTAGCCAGGGAATGCGTGACCCCTGGCAAAGCGCTGAGAAATATCAGCCGTTGAATCCTTTTCTGCACCGCCCGCTCTTATTGGATATGGAGAAGGAGGGACCTATATGACCAAGGCTATGGGTGCGAGGACGGGCGTTCAAGCCGGCCGCTGCCACCGCTGTGGTGGGCTCATGGTTCCAGAGCAGGTGTTCGAGATCAGATCGATCGATTGGCGCTGTGTGAGCTGCGGTGAGCGGATTGATGCCGTCATTCTCGCGCATCGGAAGCAGGATGTCGCGCGCGTCGGAGTCGAGGAAGCTCGCTTGTATTGAGCCTCTACAGCGTTGAATAGGGGTGTGCCGCACTAGCGCGATCCATCGCTTCAGTTTCTTGTCACACAGAACCCATAGCTCAAGGAGTCGGCTTCGACACGATCATCCTCATCCCTTCCTTCTCTTACTCACATGAACGACGCTGTAGGTCCTGCAAAACGGCAGGCCTCTAGGCTCTCGTCTTGCACGGGAAGAAGAGAGCCCGTACCATGGCAAACGAGCTCGAACAATGAAGGAGGTTAGCGTGATGGCAGTGGTTGATGAAACAGGTGTCTTGCCACGAGCCGACCTCCAACGATTGTTCGATGCCCTCAGTGCAAAGGGATATCGCATTGTCGGACCCATTGTGCGGGATGGGGCGGTCGTGTGGGAGACCGTCCGGTCTGTGTCTGATCTGCCGGTTGGCTGGCGTGATCACCAAGAACCGGGACGCTACCAGCTGGAACAGACCGGCTCACATGAAGTGTTCGGTGTCGTTCATGGACCGCAATCGCTCAAGCCGTTCGTCTTTGCGCCACGCGAGCCGCTCTTGCAGATCGAGCGGAGCAAGGACGGATTCGCCACAAGACCGACACTTCCTCAATCGGAAAAGGTCGCGGTGATCGGCGCTCGTGCCTGCGATCTGGCCGGGCTTGCTACGCAAGACCAGATTTTTCTGAACGATGCCTACCGAGATCCCTATTACGCAGCACGCCGTGAAGGACTGTTCCTAGTCGCTGTGAATTGCACCAGAGCGCTGAACACCTGTTTTTGCGCATCCATGGAGACCGGCCCCCGTGCCAAGCATGGTTTCGATCTCGTTCTGACTGAAGTGGACAACCACCTGTTGATCGAAGCGGGTAGCACGGCCGGTCATGAAATTCTCATAGACCTCCCTCAGTCTCCCCCCTCAGACGAACTGATTAGCGAGGCAACGACTCGCATTGACGCCTGTGCCCGTGGTCAGGTCCGAGGGCTAGATCGAACACGCTTGCCGCAAGCCCTCTACGATGCCCATGAACATCCGCGTTGGGACGAGGTGGCGAGTCGCTGTCTTGCCTGCACCAATTGCACGATGGTGTGCCCAACTTGCTTTTGTCATACGGTCGAGGAGACACCGGACCTGTCGCATCAGCACACTACACATGCCAGATTGTGGGATTCCTGTTTCACTCAGGAGCACGGGTACATCCACGGCAAGAATATTCGCCCGACGATCAAGGATCGGTATCGGATGTGGCTGACGCATAAGCTCGCATCCTGGATCGATCAGTTCGGCACTTCCGGCTGCGTCGGTTGCGGTCGATGTATCACTTGGTGCCCGGTCGGGATCGATTTGACCGAGGAGTTGCCGGCGTTGCTGAGGCAGAGCGAACAGCAGTCAGCCACCAACGGTCAGCAAGAGGCGACGGGCGGATAGCATTGCAGGAAACAAATGGTCAATCCCTACGTCATCCATCCGGCCACCATCGTGGAGAAGATTCGAGAAGCCGAAGACATCAATACCTATCGCTTGCGGCTCGTCGATGAATCGGTGCGGCGCCAATTCCGATTCAAGGCCGGGCAGTTCAATATGGTCTATCTGTTTGGCGTCGGGGAAGTGGCGATTTCAATTGTCTCCGACCCGGATGAGCCGGAGTTTCTGGACCATACGATTCGCACCGTGGGGCGAGTCACCAAGGCAATTGCCGATCTGCAGCCCGGCGATGTATTGGGCATCAGAGGCCCCTTCGGACAGGGGTGGCCGCTGGAAGAGGCGGGCGGGCGGAACGTGGTGATCGTGACCGGCGGCCTGGGATGTGCCCCAGTGGTGGGAGCCATCGAATACATTTTCAAGCGGCGCGAGCAGTATGGCTCTATCAAGATCCTTCACGGCGTCAAGACTCCACATGACCTGCTCTATCGTGAGCGGTTCGATCAATGGCGGCGCGCTCCCGATACGGAAGTCCTTTTGGCCAGCGATCAGCCGGACAAGACCTGGAGTTATCACATCGGTGTGGTGACGGAGCTGTTTGAGGAAGTGGCGATCGATTCCATGAAGAGCATCGCGCTGATGTGTGGGCCGGAAATCATGATGCGTTTAGGTGTGCCAATCCTAATGAGACGCGGCATTCCGGCGACTGCCATCTACGTATCGTTAGAGCGGCACATGGAGTGTGGCATCGGCCTCTGTGGCCATTGCCAGATGGGTCCGTACTTCTTGTGCAAAGACGGCCCGGTCATGCGGTACGACCGAGTGGCGCAGTGGTTGGGACAGACAGGCGTGTGAGGCGAAGCCATGTCTAATCCTGAATTGAGGCAGCGGCCAAGGCTGGCGGTGATCAAGTTCGCCTCCTGCGACGGATGCCAGCTCAGCATTTTGAATCTTGAGGACGACCTGCTGGCATTGGGCCAGGCGTTGGACATCGCCTATTTTCCTGAAGCCTCAAGCGCGATGAATGCGGGCCCATACGACATCGCGCTGGTGGAGGGATCCATCACCACGGCAGAGGATGCCCATCGCATTCTGAACATCCGACAGCAGACGAACGTATTAGTGACGATCGGAGCCTGCGCGACAGCCGGCGGCATTCAGGCGTTGCGCAACTGGGGCGATATCGAGGCGTTTAAACAGGCTGTCTATCCCAGGCCGGACTATATCCAGAGTCTCAGCACCTCCATTCCCATCTCGGAACATGTCCACGTGGACTTCGAATTGTGGGGCTGTCCAATTGATAAAGGTCAGCTCCTGCGCGTCATCACGGATTTGGTGGCTGAAGTCCAGCCTCGCCTGCCGGCTGACAGTGTCTGTCTGGAGTGCAAGCGGCGAGGAAATGTGTGCGTGGTAGTTGCGAAGGGGATGCCTTGTCTTGGGCCGGTGACCAGGACCGGTTGCGGGGCGATCTGCCCAGCTATGGGGCGGGACTGTTACGGCTGTTTTGGACCAAGCGAAGGCGCAAGGAAAGGGCCAGGTCTTCCACCCAACACGGCCTCCCTTGCGAGGCACTTCCATGAGGGACTGCAACTGATTCCGGTCGAGGTCCTGCGGCGATTTCGTAGTATCAACGGCGCTGTGGACCCCTTTCGGAATGAAAGCACGGTTTGGGAGAACAAGGGGTAATAGGTGAGGAGTAGAGGGTGACGGGCAAAGAAGAGGCGAGGAACACGAGAACCATTGCCGTCGACCTGGTGGCACGCGTGGAGGGTGAAGGCGCGCTCCGTGTCACCGTGAAAGGCGGCACCGTTCAGGACGTAGAACTCAGAATCTTCGAGCCACCCAGGTTTTTCGAAGCTTTCTTGCAGGGACGGCATTACAGCGAAGTGCCGGACATCGTCGCGCGCATCTGCGGGATTTGCCCGGTGGCGTATCAGATGAGCGCAGTCCATGCGATCGAGCAGATTTTTGGCCTGCGTGTCGAAGGGGCGTTGCGAGACCTGCGGCGGCTCATCTATTGCGGCGAGTGGATCGAAAGCCATGCGCTGCATGTGTACATGCTCCACGCGCCGGATTTTCTCGGGTACGACAGCGGCATTGCGATGGCGAAGGATCATCCGGCTGTGGTGACCCGAGGCTTGCGGCTCAAGAAGGCCGGCAATGCGATCATGACGTTGTTGGGCGGCCGTTCCGTGCATCCGGTCTCCGTGAAGGTGGGTGGTTTCTCGCGGGTGCCCCGGCGCAGCGAGCTGGGGGAATTGAAAGATGAACTTCTGTGGGCGCGCGATGCAGCGATCGAGACCGTGCGCTGGGTCGCGGATTTCGACTATCCCGATTTTATCCCTGACTACACGTACGTCGCGCTTCGTCACCCTGATGAGTATCCCTTCAATGAAGGTCAGGTTGCTGTATCCAGTGGGCTGCAGATTTCGGCAAACGAGTTCGAACAACACTTCACCGAACACCAGGTCGCCTATTCCAACGCCCTCCACTGCACGTTACATGAGTCATCCTATTTGGTTGGACCGTTGGCTCGGCTGAACTTGAATCAAGAGCATCTCACGCCGCTGGCCAAGCAGGTCTTAACCAACTGTACGATTGCGTTGCCCTTGCGGAATCCGTTTCACGGGATTGTCGCCCGCTCGGTCGAAATCCTCTACGCGTTGGAAGAATCATTGCGGCTCATCGAACGGTACGAACCTCCACCCATGCCGGCGCTCCCGGTCGTCGTTCGACCAGGCACCGGTATGGCTTGTACGGAAGCGCCACGGGGAATTCTCTACCATCGGTACCAGGTGGATGGCGACGGTGTGATCCGAGAAGCCAAGATCGTTCCACCGACCTCGCAGAACCAATCTCGTATCGAACAGGATCTGCGTCTATTCATGCCACGCCTGTTGCATCTTTCCGATCAGGAGGTGGCGCTGGCCTGTGAACGGGTCATCCGTTGCTACGATCCCTGCATTTCCTGCGCGACGCATTTTCTGAATCTGGAGATCACACGGGAAGGGGCTGCGTGAAGAAAGACAGTCCTCTTTCATCTACCATTCGGATCATCGGTCTTGGTAATGGCATGCGAGGAGACGACGCGGTCGGACTCATGGCGGCTCGCCGGATCCGGCAAGAAGTCGGTAACCGTGCCGAGGTGATCGAGGCGGAGATGGCGGGGGTGGATCTCGTGGAATTGATGAAAGGGGCAAACGTCGTGATCCTGATCGATGCCGCCCGCAGTGGACAAGCTCCAGGCACGATCCATCGACTTGATGCCTCAGTTGGTCCGATCGGTGGACAAGTCTTTCCTCGCTCCAGCCATGCCATCGGGGTCTCGGAGGCGATCGAGCTGGCTCGAGCGATGGACGTCCTTCCAACTACCGTCATCGTGTACGGAGTTGAGGTAGGGAATACGGAAATCGGCCAACCGTTATCGTTCCCTATGGGCGAGGCGTTGGATCAAGTCTTGAAACAGATCATCCAGGAATGTGAAGCCTGTCATGCATGAGTTTCATCTGATGACACAAGTCGTGAAGGCTGTGGGAGAGAAGCTGAACGGAACTGGATCTGCCAGACTATCCGCAGTGCGGCTCAAAGTCAGCGCACTGTCTCACTTGCTGACTCATGATCATTCCGCATTGCAGATGGCGTTTGAGCTGGCTGCTCGTGGCACGAAGGCCGAAGGTGCGGCATTGGAAATCATCCCTGTCCCAGGAGAGGCTTGGTGTCCCCGCTGTATTCGAGACACAATGGTTACGGAATCAGAGCATGTCTGTCCGGTTTGCGGAGATGTGGTCATCGCGAGACCAACAGAGCCGGAAGTCGTGCTCCACGAATTGGTAGTCCAAGAATGAGTGAGGCTCTTGCACAGCGCGTGCGGGTCGAGGTGGAGGGAACGGTGCAAGGTGTGGGTTTCCGCCCGTTCGTCTATCGGCTGGCACGTGAGTTGGGGCTGACTGGGTGGGTTCAGAACACAAGAAACGATGTGCTGATCGAAGTAGAAGGGAACTTGCCGGTCGTCGAAGAATTTCTCCAGCGGTTGCGCACCGACGCCCCGTCCTCAGCTTCCATCGAGACAGTGAGCACGACGGTCGTTCCAGTACTCGACGACGCCGGCTTTTCGATTAACCAGAGCGCGGAATCCGGCCAACGAGTCCTCGTCATTCCTCCGGATCTCGCAACTTGCGCCGACTGTCAGCGTGAGATCGCCGACCCACACGACCGTCGCTTTCGATATCCATTTCTCACCTGTACGCAATGCGGCCCGCGCTACAGCCTGCTCACAGCAATTCCGTACGAACGGTCCAATACGACCATGGCTGGGTTCGAACTCTGCTCTGCCTGTCGCACTGAGTATTCCACCGAATCAGACAGGCGCTTTCATGCGGAACCAATTGCCTGTCCCAAGTGTGGCCCGCGACTGAGTTTGTGGGATGAGCAGGGCTGCGAAATTGCAGCTGAGGAGGGAGCCTTGCAGCGAGCAGTGGCATTGCTCGCACAAGGACTTGTCGTCGCGGTGAAAGGGCTGGGTGGATTTCAACTCTGGGTCGATGCGAAATCAGAGGAGGCTGTCCGGCGCTTACGGGATCGGAAACGAAGGCTGGAGAAGCCCTTCGCCGTGCTGTTCCCGTCCATTGATGTGATCAGAGACTATTGCCTGTTGTCGTTAGACGAAGAAGCGCTCCTCTGCTCGCCGCAAGCACCGATCGTCTTAGCCCGCAAGCGGCGAGATGCAGTCCTCGCCGATGCCGTGGCGCCGAGCAATCCTTATCTGGGTGTGATGTTGCCGGCAACGCCGCTCCATCATCTCTTGATGGCGTCGCTCGGGTGTCCTATGGTTGCCACGAGCGGTAATCGATCCGAAGAGCCGATTGTGACTGATGAGCGAGAAGCCTTGGTCCGACTGCAAGGGATCGCCGATGCACTACTCGTACATGACCGGCCGATCGCGAGGCCGGTCGATGACTCGGTGGTGTTTGTGGTGTCCGATAAAGTTCAGATGGAGGATAGGGAGCGAAGGGAAAAATCCAAGGCCGATGTGGTGATTATTCGGAGGGCGCGGGGCTATGCGCTTAAAGCAATTCGCTGGCACGATTTTCTGGTAAATGTCACACAGGGCCCAATCCTTGCCGTAGGCGGACATCTGAAGAACACCGTCGCTCTGCTGACAGGCAATCGTGTTGTGCTCAGTCAGCACCTCGGTGACCTTTCTACCCTGGAAGCGGACAGGGCTTTCCGACAGGCTGTCGAGGATCTCCAGCGACTACTACACGTGACTCCTCAGGCCATTGCCTGCGATTTGCACCCAGATTATCGTTCGACGAGCTTCGCGCGAGAACTAGCCGCGAATCTATCTGTACCATTGATCTCAGTGCAGCATCATCATGCGCATGTGGCCTCTTGCATGGCAGAACACCAACTTGATGGCGAGGTGCTTGGCATTGCCTGGGATGGGGCCGGCTATGGAGGGGAAGGCCAGGTGTGGGGAGGGGAATTCTTGATCGCAAGTTACCGGCAGTTCACTCGGTTTGCCTCCCTCAAACCCTTTCGGTTGTTGGGCGGAGAAGCGGCCATGAAGGAGCCGGGCCGATCCGCCGCCGCTGTCCTGTGGGAACTCAAGGGAGAAGGGATGCTTGGTTATGATCTCCCTTTCTGGCAAATGACAGACGATCAGCGCGCACAGTTGGCGAGCGTACTCAGATCCGGCGTTGCGTCGCCTTGGACCACAAGCATGGGGCGGCTGTTCGACGCGGTTGCATCACTCACCGGCTTGTGCCAGCAAGCTTCATTTGAAGGACAGACAGCCATGGCGGTTCAGTTTGCTGCGGAGCAAGCAGTGGAGGCTGGTGGAGTCACGGTCGAAGGATATCCAATGGATCTGGTGCCCAGTCACAGTTCCGATACACAGTGGATGATTGATTGGCGTCCCATGGTGAGCGCCATGCTGGACGAGCTTCCCCGAGGCTGTCGTCTTGAGCGCATTGCCGCGCGCTTTCATGTCGGTCTTGCCAACTCGATTGTTCGCGTGGCGCAAGTGGCTGGGTTCCCTCGTGTCGTCCTGACCGGCGGCTGTTTCCAAAATCGGTTGCTGCTGTCGATCGTGAGACGACGTTTAGAAGAAGCAGGATTCACCGTGTATAGCCACAGGTTGGTCCCGCCCAACGACGGCGGACTGTCGCTGGGGCAAGCAGTGATCGCGGCGCGTATCTCGTGAAGCGTGAAGCGCGGGAACGGTTTCGGGTTGAAAGTTTCATGTTTCGGGTTGGACGATTCGAGAGGACAATGCTTTCTGCCTCAATACGTGAAACTAGAAATCCGAAACTCGAAACTTGAAGAATAGGAGAAAAAATGTGTCTCGCAGTCCCAGGGCGAGTTCTGAACATCGAAGACGACCAGCTTCGTATGGCGACCGTATCATTCGGCGGCGTTACGAAGTCCGTCTCCTTGGCCCTCGTGCCGGAAGCGGGAATCGGTGACTACGTGATCGTCCATGTCGGCTTTGCCATCAGCAAGCTGGACGAGGAAGCCGCACGACGAACATTGGAGACTTACGCCGATCTAGCGGCTTCGGGATCAGTAGATGCACCTGAGAGATGAGCGCTAGCAGGCATCGATGATGGTTTCAAAGCTGTATCTCATTGAAACGTCAACAATTATGGCGTTATGCTCAGAACATCGGTGGTGTGTGATACGGACAGAACAATGACCTGAATATCGCAATGAAATTTGAATGGGATCCGCACAAGGCCGAGATCAATCTTCGCAAACACGGTATATCGTTTGACGAAGCAGGCTCCGTATTTCTGGACCGTCTGGCGCTTTCGGGTCCTGACCCCGAGCACTCAATTGGTGAATTGCGGTACATTACTTTTGGCATGTCACGGTTGGGGCGCTTGCTCGCTGTTTCGCATACATACCGGCCAGGTGCGATTCGAATCATTACTGCCCGCCGTGTAACGCGAGGAGAAAGGAGGCTCTATGAAGAAGGTTAAAGACGAGATGCGTTCGGAGTACAAGCGGTCGGATTTTGCAAAGCTGGAAAGAGGAAAGTTCTACGCAGAAGTGGCGGCGGGAACCTCCGTCGCCTTGCTGGAGCCGGCAATCGCCAAGGCATTTCCCACGTCCAAAGCAGTGAATGAAGCGCTTGCTGGCCTACTCATCCTGGCTAAGAAGACATCGCGCGTCACACGGCGACCAACCCGGGCGCGCGCAAAGACGGCGCACACTGCCTAGCGCTGCGTTAGCCCGCATTATTCATGACGGTTCGTGGCGAAATCGCGCAGTCGCGTGGCGAGACGGGCACGCGGAGCCCCAATAGACCGAAGCGTACTTGAAACAGTACGTTGAGGCCGCGAGGGGCGAGCCTGTTGGCCGGAGGCTCGCCGCAGCACCGAATCCGCGATTTCAGTAGAAGTGCTCATGAATAATGCGGGTTAGGCATTATGGTGTGGATCGATGAGCTAGAAAAGGATGCTTGCCGACCAATAACAATACAGCACACGGTGTACGTGAAAACCTGGGAAGTCCCAAATGACCCCGTGTCACTTTTTCGAGGCAACTATCCAGGGTTTCTGGATCGTTCAAACCGAGGGGCAGCCGTGAGGTCTCCCGCACTCGACTGGTGGGATGAGTGGCAGTACAGCGAACCTTGGAGGCCTATGCAGACTAGGCGGCTTCTGATTAAGGCCGAGGGTTTCAACCATGAAGCTCAACTATCATCCGGACACGGATTCGCTGTATATCGACCTTTCTGAAAACCGAGCGTAGAAAGTCGCGAAGTTTCCGAGGGCGTCGTGCTCGATTACGATTCGAGTGGCCGGCTGGTGGGTATTGATATCGACAATGCCGCCAACAAGGTCGAACTACAAAAACTCATCCTCAGCAAGCTTCCCGGCACGATCGAAAGACGTAGGATTAACGAGGAGGAAAAATATGAATGACAGCGACGGGATGGTGTTTGTAGTTCATTGGACGCACACGCCTGAGAACTGCCCGGGAAGAAGTAAAGAGGGAGCCACGATGCTCAATGAGTTCTGGGCGAAGCGGGACCTCGCCGCCAAGAAAGGAGTGAAGATCCTGAGTGCCTATGTGGCGGTGACGGAACATACATACTACATCACCGTCCAGGCCAAGAATTATCAGTCTCTTTTGGAATTTTTCGAACCGTTGGCGCCGACCCAAACCGGCACAATTCATCCGGTTACGACGATGGATGAATGGACGGAGCACATTGATCCGAAGAGAACGTGATGAGTAGTCTTCACTCGGACATAAGTCCGGCAGCGCGGCGCGACAAGCTCATGCACGAGGCAGCCGTGATGTTGCTGCGCTGCGAGCTTGCGGAAGCACTGCGTAAGTGGATGACTCGAGAAGAATTGACCCAGGCACAGGCTAAACTGCTCGGTGTGGTTCAACCGCGCATCTCCGAGAATACGTGCAACAAGGTCGACAAACTGTCCCTCGACTACCTGGTAGGCCTCTGTGCCAAGGCCGGCCTAACCGTTGCCGTCAAGTTGGCTGCATAGTTGTGTACTGCATTTCCAGGCCCAGCCGCTCTCATTCGAAACGCCAACAATTATGACGTTATGCTCGGCCCAGTCGATGGCGTGTGAGCCGGAGAGAAGAGCAGATCCGGCTCGCACGCGGATCGGCCTAAACAGTTTGGCGGTAAGCACATGAGTAATCGAGTCTTCCCTTTTTTCATCGTGCTTTTAGTTTTGCTCGGAATCTATATAGGATGGCTCTTGGCGATCCGTCCATCTTTCTCGGTTCCGGCTGTACTGAATGTAGTCGGTATAGGATACAGCATTCTCGCCGTTATCGTTCTTTACGAAACGATTGCGGAGAATGAGAAGTTCAAGAGAGTTATCGTGTCGTTTGTCGCACCTATTTTGCTCTGGGCACAAACGGTAGTTCCTTTAGGTGTGACCGCTTCATGGTTCCTAACCTGGAAGTTGCATCACGGAAATGAAATATCGGCGTTCGGCTTTTCATTCTTTATCTACTCCATATTGCCCTTGTTGTTTCTCGACGCGACGGTCACTTTTCCAAGGTTTGCAAAGCTTACACCGATCGACGGTCGTCATCGAAGATTTGGACTCTTTCTGTTATTAAGTGGCCTGGGAATGCAGCTAATTGCGGGAGTGATCGGGTTGTGAGTTTGCCACTCAATAAATTGGTGGAGTCATCTGTTTCCACGAAAGCCCAAACCAGCCTTCAAATAATCGCGAGACGATGTTGAACAACGGAATTGCCGGAGATCACCGTCATGAAGTACGTGGATGAATTTCGCGATCGGGCCGTGGCGACGGCGTTGGCGGAACGGATCAAGCAGACGGTGCGCCGGTCTTGGACGATCATGGAGGTCTGCGGGGGCCAGACCAATGCGATTGTGCGGTTCGGGATCGATAGTCTGTTGCCGAAGAGCCTCGAGCTTGTTCATGGACCAGGCTGTCCAGTTTGTGTGACCTCGGTGTCCCTGATCGATCAGGCGGTCTGCATCGCGTCACAGCCCAATGTGATCTTTTGCTCGTTCGGTGACATGCTGCGTGTGCCTGGTTCTCACGGTGATCTCTTTGGCGTGAAGGCGGCGGGCGGGGATGTCCGGATCATCTATTCGCCGTTGGATGCGCTCGAACTGGCTCGAAAGAATCCTGATCGCGAAGTCGTCTGTTTCGCCGTGGGGTTTGAAACAACTGTCCCGGCTTGGGCGATGGCAGTGGCGCAGGCGAAGCAGTTGGGGATCACCAATTTCAGTCTGCTGATTGCCCATGTGCTGGTGCCCCCGGCGATGGAAACGATACTCTCGTCCCCACAGAATCGAATCCAAGGCTTCCTGGCTGCCGGGCATGTCTGCACGGTGATGGGCTATGAAGAGTACGAGGCCATCGCACAGAAGTATCGCGTGCCGATCGTCGTGACCGGGTTTGAGCCGCTCGATGTGCTTGAAGGGGTGGCGATGCTGGTGAACCAGTTGGAAGAAGGACGGGTCGAGGTTGAGAACCAGTATGTGCGATCGGTCAGCCGGGAAGGAAATCGACAGGCAAGAACCATCGTTGACGAGGTCTTTGAACCAGCTTCTCGTGCGTGGCGCGGCATCGGAGAGATTCCAGCAAGCGGTCTGCGCCTCAAGTCTGGGTACCGTGCCTACGATGCCGAGCAGAAGTTTCAGCTGGAGTTGTCGCAGATCTCGGTAGGCATTGAAGATCCAGAATGCCAGAGTGGGCTGGTGCTTCAGGGATTGCTCAAGCCGATGGACTGTCCAGCCTTCGGCACTCGTTGCACACCGGAACGTCCGTTGGGCGCGCCGATGGTGTCGAGCGAAGGAGCCTGCGCGGCGTATTATCGATATCGGCCGAACGGTAAGGGGTAAGGAGTGAGTGGTAAGGGGAATGGGAACTGGGTAAGGCGTGAAATGTGAGAAGTGAAACGTGAAGCGGATCTCGTCAATGAAGAGTTGCGAGTTCCGTGTTTCAGGTTTTTGGTATCTATAACGCGAAACTCGAAACAAGAAACGAACAATGAGCAATAATAGGCCTTTCGAACCCTCGTGCCCCTTGCCCACTTCGGCCAAGAGCACCATCCAACTCGCGCATGGCGGTGGTGGGCGGCTGATGCAGGAGTTGATTCAGGATGTCTTTGTGCGGGCCTTTCACAATCCCATGCTGGATTCTCTGCACGACGGTGCCACCTGGCCGGTCGAGAAAGGCACGCTCGCCTTCACCACCGATTCATACGTGGTGCGGCCGCTGTTCTTTCCGGGTGGCGATATCGGAAGTCTGGCGGTGAACGGCACGATCAATGATCTCGCCATGTGTGGTGCCAAGCCCTTGTATTTGAGCGCTGGGTTTATTCTGGAGGAAGGACTGAGCCTGGAGGTGCTGCAGCGAGTGGTGCACTCGATGGCCGAGGCGGCGCGAGCGGCCGGTGTGCCGATCGTGACCGGCGATACGAAGGTTGTGGATTGCGGAAAGGGGGACGGGATTTTCATCAACACAGCTGGAGTCGGTATGGTGCCGACCGGCGTTCGTGTGTTGCCGACGTTGATACAGCCGGGTGATGCGATCCTTGTGAGCGGCGATCTCGGTTCCCATGGCGTGGCGGTCCTCAGTGTGCGGGAAGGCCTGTCGTTCGACGGCCACGTCGAAAGCGATTCGGCCCCGTTGCACCACATCGTTGCTGACTTGATTGACAACGGTATCGAACTCCATTGCCTGCGCGACCTCACCCGTGGCGGGCTTGCTAGCGTGTTGAACGAGCTGGCCGTGGCCGCGAAAGTGGGTATGACTGTGGAAGAGCCTGCGATCCCTGTGAACGAACCAGTGCGTGGAGCCTGTGAGTTGCTCGGACTCGATCCACTCTATGTCGCGAATGAAGGACGCTTCGTCGCGATCGTACCGGCGCGTCAGGCCGAGAAGGCGCTCGTTGTGATGCACCGGCACAAGGCAGCCAGCCTGGCGGCTCACATCGGCATGGTGACGGATCGTGACCTTTCCATGGTTGTCCTGCGGACTGTTGTCGGCACGCATCGTGTGATCGATCTGTTGTCGGGCGAACAACTGCCGCGAATCTGTTAGCACCGTCTGAAACCTTCTGCCTTCGTTGGATTGCTCTGAGGGAACTGTCGCATTCTGCGACAGTGATCCGTGAACCTTCCGTGGAGTTTTTCTCGACGCTAAATGAGGGGCCGCACCGGAGACTGTGCGACGTCCTGTCCTTTCAACAGCTTCAGCTTTGGCCGAGAGGGCTGTACGGTTAGCTTCAATGGCACAATGATTGCGCAGAATATTTTCAACGGTAGTCCAATTGAAGGAGGGGCCTGTGATTTCACGATTCATCGTCTTAGGGGTATTGCTCGTTCTGTCATACCAGCCGGTTGCCCATGCTGCTTCGGAGCAGAAGGAAGGGAGTCCGCAGACGCTGCGTGAACACTACACTCTCCAGGAAGGCAAGCATCTCTACGAGCAGTATTGCCGGTTTTGCCATGGCGAACAGGGGAAAGGGAAAGCCTTTGATGTGACTCCGCCGCCGGCCGATCTCACCAGCCCAACTGTTCAGCAGAAATCAGATTTCGACCTCACACAGACTATTCACGGAGGTGAGCAGGGCACCGCGATGGGGGCTTGGAAATGGGTCCTGTCTGACAAGGACAAGCAGAATGTCCTGCAGTATATCCGATCGTTGGCTCGGTAATGACCAGCTGAGATGTGATTGCCATTACAACGTGAATGTCGTAGCGCACGGGATGGAGAAGCAGCGCTGACAAGTTTCGTGTTGCTAATAAGGGCTGCGCATGCCCACTTGTTGGGAGGATTCCGTGTAGTACAATCACCGCAGGTCTTCAGCTCACGGTTTCGTTATGGAAACGTCTGACACTGATGATCGACACGTCCAGCCGTAGATGTGAAGTGAGAAAGAGTCCTGGCGATCAGGCGATTGCCTTGATCCGCAGAGGTCTCCTGCTGTGCTGCCTAGTCGTAGGGGTATTCACCGGCTGCGCCTCCACTGAATCGATCGAGGTGGATTCCTTTGACCCGTCGCACAATCAGACAGAGATCGCCAACTACTATCGAAATCAGGCTGTTGCGATGCGCGAGAAGGCGGACGCGCAAGCGACAGCTGCTGTGCGTTACGAAGCGCTCTTTGGACCGGAAGCCGACTTGGTTTCTGGTGCCAAGTCCTTGGCGCACTACTATGCGCAGACGGCACAGGAATTAGAACGAGTGGCTCAAGCCCATGAGGCTGTTGCTCGGAACAAGCGAACGCCTGCGGCTGTTCGGTAAGTTGTGAGATTGGTCAAAACGCACACAATCAGAATGAGGAGAAATCTATGAAACAGTCTACGATGGTTCGGCTTCTGCTTATGCTGATCCCGCTACTGATGACTCTTCAGAGTTGCAGTAGTACGGTTTATCCAGGAAGTCGAGGGTTGAGGTGGTCTCCCCTGACCAGCGGATTAGCGAAAGAACCACTCAAGGAAGGAATCTACTGGCGGGCGCCCTGGAATGATGTCTTGGTCTACGACACGCGATGGAAAAGCTTCAGGGAAAAAGTCGACGCCTTGACCGCAGATGATCTGCCGGTCACCGTCTATGCCACCATCACGATGCGCCCAGTTCCCGATGAAATCTACTTTCTGGCTCAAGAGGTAGGGCCTGAGTGGTACAAGCAACTCGTGCACCCCCAACTCCTGTCGGCTGTTCGTGGGGTCGTCGCCAACTACTCGATGGTGACACTTCCGGAGCGCAGCAGCGAAATCGGCAATAAGATCGAAGCCGTCGTCGTCGAAACACTGAAAGGTCGCCATTTGGATGTCTACAACGTGGCGCTCTCGGAAATGGAATTCTCCCAGATGGTCTTGCGGGCTATCGAGCAGAAGCAGGCCAAGGAGCAGGAGAAGGAGCAGAAGAACTTCGAGGTGGTCATTGCGGAGCGCAACGCCGAGATTGCCAGGATTCAGGCTAAGGGCGAGGGTGATTCGTTGAAGATTCGGGCGGAAGGCGAATCCGACAGCATGAAGATCCGCGCCGTGGGGCAGTCGCAGGCGCAGGAAGTCATCACCAAAACGCTGACGCCGGACTATTTGAAGTTCAAGCTCTATGAAAACCCTAATTCGAAGACCATCATCGTACCCGAAAAGCTCAGTGTTCCACTGATTCTGAGTCCTGGCGCCGATCACCCGCGATAGGAGTCGTCATGAGGCTAGCGCAGTATTTCGAGCATGCCTATGATCCGAAGACTCTCACGGTGCGACAAATCATGGAGGGGGCGGTCTGTACGGTGAGCCCTGAAACCAGGGGGATGGCGATTGCGGAAATCATGGCCGAGCGGAATTTTGGGGCGGTGCCTGTCGTGGAACGCGATTCAACGCTCGTCGGTCTGGTGTCTGAATTCGATCTGTTACGGGCCATTGACGAGGGAAAAGATCTTCGCCACATCATGGCCGAAGACATGATGACAAGACATGCGTCACGGTGACTGAAGACATGCTGGTGCAGGATTTCATCAAGCTCCTTCAACAGCAACACCCTATCCGAACTCCGGTTGTGAAGGGGAACACGTTGGTCGGGATCGCCACGAGACGGGATGCGGTGTTCGCCTATGTGAAGGCCACGGTCCCATATTGGAAACCGAGGAAAGGCGGAGATAGATAATTCTGGAATATGCCACGCGTAAGCTGAGCCTTGGTAGGATTCTCGGAGCGTTGTGGTACTATCGCAAATGTAAGAGAGCCGATAAGATGACCTCGACAGCCTCGTAGAGGCCCCCTTCCTCACCTCTGACAGTCCGAAACTCTCCTTGCCCTCTTTGCCGATCGAGCACAAAGGTCACGTTCAGATCTACGCGATGCAAGGCGAGTGTGCTGTTTCCGGCTAGGACCTGTTGCTCTTTGTCCCAAACTGACTGGATGCTGTGGCTATTTCTTTCCTTCCTGGTTTTACCTGCCAGGCGTATACGTAAAATATCTGTGTGTCGAATTTGGCCTTGCGAGGTCCCTGTAAGTGGACTAGAATCACCTTCTCTCGCCATGACACCCAAAGCCGCCAAAAAAGAGCGTTGGGTGAGGGCACGACCGTCTTCGCAGGCACCCCATGCCGAGGATCAGCAAGGGAAGACGGTCGAATCGGCAAAAGACGATTTCTTCGCCGAAGCCTTCCGCCTAAGCCCTCACCCGATTGATGTTACAGACCTTGAGACAGGGCTCTGTCTCGAGATCAATGACGCCTGCCTAACCACATTCGGCTTTCGCCGGGACGAAGTTATCGGAAAGACGACGTTGATGTTGGGGATCTGGCCTGATCCTCATGATCGGGCCAGGCTCATCAATCGATTGAAATCTGAAGGGTTGGTTCGAAATCTTGAAGTGTCGATGCGGACGAAAGATGGGGAGCTGCGACAGTTTCTCATCTCGATGGACGTGATCACGCTCAGAGAGAAACCTTGCCTCCTGACGATCGGCAATGACATTACTGATCGCAAGCGGGTTGAGGAGGTGTTGCGTCGGACCCATGAAGAGTTAGAACAACGTGTCCAGGAAAGAACGGTCGACCTTGAGCAAACCAATGCGGCGATGCGGGATAGTGAGGCGCGCTTCCGCTTGTTCATCGAACATGTGCCAGCTGCCATTGCGATGTTTGACCGCAACATGTGTTATTTAGCGGCCAGCCGCCGGTGGATGGAAGACTATCAGCTCGAAGGGGCTATCCTCGGCCGATCGCACTATGACGAGCTTCCCGGGATTCCGTCACGATGGAGGGAGATCCATGGTCGCGGACTAGCCGGGGAAACTCTGAGCGCAGATGAAGACCGGTTCGTTCGAGATGATGGCTCAACGCAGTGGATAACATGGGATGTTCGCCCTTGGTATAGCGGCGATGAAGTAGGCGGAATTGTGATTGCCACGGAAGATGTGACGGCTCGTGTGGAGGCACAAAACGCCTTGCATGAAAGGGAGGAACGGTCTGACCAGGTCATTCGGTTGGCCAACTTCGGCATTTTCGATCACGACCACCGCACCGGGAAAGCCTACTGGTCTCCCTCGATGAGAGAAATCTACGGTGTGGGACCCGATGATCCGGCGTCTTTCGAGGGGTATGTCCAGTTACTCCATCCGGAAGACCGCGCAACCGTCGTTCTGGCTATCATGCAGGCTCAAGATCCTGCCGGTGACGATCTCTTCTCCGTAGAACACCGTGTGTTGCATCGCGACGGGAGTGTCAGCTGGGTGAGTTTTCGATCATGGACGCTATTCAATCATGAAGGCCTGGAGCGCCGCCCTACTCGAACCTTGGGGGCGATGATCGATATCACGAAACGCAAACAGGCCGAGGAAGCACTGAAAATAAGCGAACGCCGATTCGCTTCATTTATGGATAACTTGCACGGCTTTGCCTGGATCAAAGACGCTGAAGGACGGTATCTCTATGTCAATCGACTCTTTGAAGAATCCCTCCTCAAAAGATTGGATTGGAAAGAAAAAACTGCGCGTGAGCTGTGGTCTGAGGAGATCGCCGTACAGTATGAGTTGAACGATCGGAAAGTGCGGGAGACCAGGGTCCCTCTCCATACAGTCGAGCCGTTCGTTCAGGATGGGGAGTTCCGGCACGCGCTTGTGAGCAAGTTTCCCATCGTTGATCACAGGGGAGCGCCGGTGCTGTTGGGAGGTGTTGCCGTCGACATCACCGAACGTAAGCAGGCGGAAGAGGCGCTTCATCGCAATCAGCTGGAATTGCATCAGCAGCAAGTGCAACTGGAAGAACTGACGTCTAAGTTGCTGGTGGCGCAGGAGCATGAGCGGCAGCGAATCGCCCGTGATCTGCACGACGATGTGAGCCAGCGATTAGCTGCCTTGGTCTTGGAAGTCGCATCCTTGGAACACTATCCTTCTACTGTACCCGGTGAACTTGCTCGAGCCCTGGCGCCACTTCGTGAACAGTTGGAGCAGCTTTCTGACGATGTGCACACGCTCGCGTATCGGCTTCATCCCTCGCTGCTGGAGCATGCCGGATTGCGTCCGGCGGTCGAAGAGCATGTTCATCAGGTTTCTCGGCGCACGGGCTTGCCCATTCATCTGAAAATTCTTGATCTTCCGGATGCGGTGCCGCTTGATCAGGCGACCTGTCTCTTCCGCGTTATGCAGGAAAGCGTTCAAAATGTGGTGAAACATGCGCAGGCAACGACCGTGACGGTCCAGCTCCGAGGGTCATCAAAGGGGGTCGGTCTGTCCGTCATTGACAATGGGAAGGGATTTGACTCACAAGACCTGCGTACGCATCAACAAGGGCTGGGATTGAGCAGTATGGAAGAACGGCTGCGACAACTGCATGGGTTCTTTCGAATCCAATCTCGCCCATCCCACGGCACAAAGGTCTGTGCGTGGGTACCGTGCAAGGTGGAGGTCGCATGAATCGGCCCCGTATTCTGATGGCTGATGATCACGCCATTGTCCTAGCTGGACTTCGGAAACTGGTGGAAGCCGAGGGCGAAGTGGTCGGTATGGTGGAGGATGGGCGAGCGTTAGTGGAAGCGGCGCAGCAGCTTCGTCCAGACATCGTGTTGCTAGACATCTCGATGCCGTTGCTCAACGGGCTCGATGCAGCGCGCCAAATAAGCAAGCTAGTGCCGGAGAGCAAGCTGATCTTTCTAACCATGCATGCTACCCCCACCTATGCGACCGAAGCCTTTAAGGCCGGAGCCTCCGGTTATCTGATAAAGCGGTCCGCCGCCGTGGAGCTCAAGCAAGCCATCCAGGCGGTGATGCGAGGACAACACTACATGACTCCGCTTATCACGAAGGATGTCTTGGCAGCGACACTCCAATCTCCAGATGGCCAGCTCAATAAGCCATTGGTGACCGCTCTTACCCAACGGCAACGGGAGGTGTTGCAGCTTGTTGCCGAGGGAAAAGGTACCAAGGCCATTGCCTCGATCCTGAACATTTCCGTAAAAACTGTGGAGTTTCACAAGTTTCGCATTATGAGTGAACTCGATCTTCACTCGACGGCCGAGCTAGTCAAGTACGCGATTGGCGAAGGCCTTGTGAGTGTGTCGTCGTAATCCCGTCCACTGGTCACGCATACTACCCGAAGTACAGTCGTGTGCTGCTGCTACAACATCATGAATTCATCTACCAGTGTTACCATTCAGTACTAGTAATCTCCCTGCATCTTTCTAGTGGGCTTCCTAGTTCACAAGTCCCGTCATATGTCCTTACTATTAGTTAAAGAAATAATTAGTCCGTTTTTGTACGTTGTTGTGTGCGATCCCTATTCATTTGAGCATGGTGGTTCTTCCGTAACAGTTAAGAAGTCGTTGTAAGGTTTGGTCTCTGTGTAGAAGGGTGTATGCAAGTTTCAGCGATCATAGACCGTGTTTATGATGCCCTAGAGCGGTTTGGTACTACTTGCTCAATGGAAGAGGTGGTTGGGCTTTGTCCAGACCTGACCTGGAACCAAGTGTATCTAGCCATTGATTATTTGAGCAAGACCGGAAAAGTCTCTGTGACCTTAGACCCAGACAGGACGTACACGGTTCGGGTTTATCCACCAGCCGCCGAGGCATCTCAATTCTCACCTAAGCAAGATCACGTCCACAGTGCTGCCTAGACCTACCCGCAATTAATAAACTCCTCATGTGATTGAGCAGCAGTTCTACGATGGCCTGAGCCTTGCTGCCAGTGTTTCTAACGATTCCGCAAGTTTTCAATGCTGGAATTCACTGCATGAGGTTGCTGCGTCTTTGTAAAGTTGTTTTAAGATGAGTTCTCACTAAGCCGCTAGAAGAGGGAAGGCCAATACTCAGTCAGAACCTAATGGCGGTTCTTTTCCACACCCTGCCAGATTCGAACAGATCGAGACCCTGCGCACTGCCAACCTACTTGACAGTCAATTTGGCCAGGAATAAATTTTCCCCTCATACTTTTGAGCACTTCTTCTATATGAGCGGCACAGCGGGGTCCTTTACTCACGATAACTAAGGGCAATCAAGCCGATTCGAGGTACGAGTGATCGATGAGAAGGATAGGATTGGCTATTCTCGGATCGCTTTGGCTCGTTTTTGCAGATAGGCGTTTCGGACCGCAGCATAGAGGTCGAGCGTCGACTCCTCAACCCCCTGAAACTTTTCCAGATTCAGGGAGCGTTCGTTGACGACTTCGGTCGCACGCGCGCCAATCGAGATGGCATAGGTGAGTGCTCGCTCATCTATATCAACCACTGTCGGAATCGAATCGATGTTATGCATGGTTGGTAGGATGAGCCAGTAAATCGGATTCAGGGCGATGTCTCCGGCATAGCCGGCAAGGTCTCGAACCGTATAGGGCCCTAGAATCGGTATCATGAGATAGGGACCTGGTGGAACTCCATAAAATCCAAGGGTTTGTCCCGTATCCTCTTCCGGTGTCGTCAGCTTGAAGTAATGTTGGGCCACATCGAAAAATCCGCCGATCCCGACCGTCGTATTAATGAGAAATCGCCCAACTTCAATCCCAGCTCCTGTGAATTTTCCCTGAAACACATTGTTCAGGAATCGCGGGGTCGCACGGCTATTGTAGAAAATATTGCTGACGCCGACCTGGACAATATTCGGCACGATGAAGTTGTAACCCTTGGCGACCGGCTTCAATATCCAGCGATCAAGCTGCCGGTTGAATTCAAAGAACTTGGTGTTGAGTGGTTCCCACGGATCGTACTCCTCGATCCCTTCTTCACCCGGCTTCGAAAACGGATCGAGTGGCTCTTCAGAAGACGCGTCATGGACCGGTGCTTCTGACGGGAGAGCTTTGGGATTCGCATCAGCCAGAAGAACTGGCCGAGCGCTCTGCTCGATGGTGGGGGCGAGTGAGTTGGTCGAGACCTTTTGAGCAGCGCAACCGGAGAGCACGATCAATAAGATGGCAAGAACGAGCCCATATTCACGTTGCCTGAAGCAGACCGGCCTACACCCAGATGTTGTCATCATTCTTAAGATAACCTCTTGAGATTAATGAAGCGAGCATTGAGCCCAAAATGCCGCACTCTACCAAAAAAGTTGAGTCACCCGCCAATCAAATATTTTGGAATTGTTCTTGCGGACCAAGACCTTAGTCTGCGCTTGCCGAGCATCCGCAGTCGTGGCATCAACGTTGCGTTACCCGTACTCATCGATAGGTCAACATAGCTACGCGGGCCTGTATCCACTGCATTTCCGGGTTCTGCTGGGAGTCTGGTGACGTCAGGCTTCGAATAGGGAGGATGCCGATGAAAGCCGTCGTAGGAGTGGATGGATCGAAGTATTCAGAGTGGGTGTTGGGTTGGCTGGGTGAGATGCCGTTTCGGGTGGCACCACGAGTCACGGCGATTCATGCGATGGATCTTCAATCCGTCCGAGCGCCGTTCATCGTCCAACCAACCGTCAGCGGATATGAACCGGACGAAGGGGAAGCCATTCATCTCTTAGAGTCTCGAGCCAAGCAGGTAGAAGCAGAGACGAAGCGGCGTTTCGTGAAACTTGGGCTCAAGGGCTCGGTGCGCGTCGTGCAGGACAAGATTGCACAAGCCCTCATCGAGCAGGCGGGCCATAAGGGATTGATCGTGGTTGGGAGCCGAGGGTTAGATGCCATCGATCGGTTGGTGCTGGGGAGCGTCTCGACAACAGTCACGCTCCATGCGTCCTGTCCGGTCTTGATTGTGAAAGAGCCTCCCCAAACCATTCGGCGGATGCTCGTCGCGACAGACGGCTCTCCGTCATCCAAGAAAGCGCTCCAGTTCATGGCCAAACAGTTCACGGCCAAGCCTGATGCCAAGCCGCTCGTGATTTTGCTGGTCCATGTTATGCCGTTTCTGCGCTACACGATGGTGAAGGAGGCAGGGGAGCAATTGCTCGCGCAGGAGGCAGCCAAGCTTGAAAAAACAGGGTACCGCGTCAGGCAGTTTCCCTGTGTGGGGCCAGCCGCTGAGGAGATCAGGAAAGTGGTGAATCGCGAACAGCCGGATCTGATCGTTACAGGGGCCAAAGGGCGAAGTGCAGTGACGCGCTTTCTCCAGGGCAGCGTCTCGATGAAACTCGCCCAACAGAGTGCCTGTTCCGTTCTCGTTGTCAGATAAGTCGCGAACCTATCACCCTACCGCATGCACAGAAATAGAACCATCGCTTGCCTCTGAGAGAGGCAAGCGATGGCATGAATCGGAAGGGGGTCGACGAAACGAAAAGGCCCTTGCCCTGAGAAATGACTCTGTCCGCCGGACCGGATCATCTACCGCGCAAGAGTACTGCTCAACAAGATGAGGCTTTCCCCCAGGAGGAATTCCAATTCTGGGCCGGCGAACTAAGCACCTTTCTTGTACACCACAAGACCCCCAATGAGGAGTGCAGCCATCACACCCACAAACATCCACAACATATCCATAACTGGTCCTTTCAGTTAAGAAGACTATAAACCCTTGCATTCATAATGGAGCAAATCTTGTGCTTGCAGTGATCGAAGACAGCGGTCCCTAAACTCATGGAAAAGAGGTGTCTACAACCCCATGTATGCCAAACCTATTCAGCGAGTTGGGGAGAATGTCATCAAGACTGTCTATTCGACTAGACAGATAGAGGAGATGGAACGATCGAGTGCCTGCAATGGTCTGGCTGAAGCGGCTAACACGAGATCAGACGGTCACGTCCATGCGGCGTCGACAAGTCTTGGTCTGGGCCGATCGGGACGATCCGGGTCGGGTTAATATCATCGTGCGTGACGTAGTAATGGCGTTTGATGTGGTCGACATTGACGGTCTCGGCAATACCGTCGGTTTGGTAGAGATCTTTCAGATACCCGAACAGGTTCGGGTAATCGACGATTCGCCGGAGATTGCATTTGAAATGTCCGTGGTACACGGCGTCGAACCGAACCAATGTGACAAAAAGCCGCCAGTCGGTTTCCACGAACTCCGGTCCGAACAGGTACCGGTGGGTAGCCAGGCGCGCATCGAGTTGATCCAGCGCGGCAAATAATCGCCGCGCCGCTCGTTCATAGCCGTGTTGGGATGTGGCGAACCCTGCTCGATAGACGCCGTCGTTCACATTCTCGTAGATGAACGTGTTGAGCTCATCGATCTCTTGCCGCAGGCCGTCCGGGTACAAATCAATCGGGCTTTCAGTGAATCGATTGAACTCACCGTTGAAGATTCTCATTAGATCGTCATCGGAGTTGGTGACGATCCGTTTGGTGACGGAGTCCCACAGTACGGGCACTGTAATACGTCCAATATAGTTTGAATCCGTGGCTTTATAGGCTTCTCGAAGAAACTGAAATCCATTGATGGGGTCGGGGGAATGTCCTGCGCCTTCGCGAAACGCCCATCCTCGCTCGTCACGAATGGGATCCACGACGGTCATACCGATCACAGTCTCAAGCTTCTTGAGCTTACGCACAATGATCGTGCGGTGGGCCCAGGGGCAGGCCCATGAGACGTAGAGATGGTAGCGCCCGGCAGCGGCGGGATAGCCCGAACTACCATCGGCGGTCACCCACCTCCGGAACACGTCCGGCTGGCGCGTAAACTCACCGGCTGGCGATTGCTCGTCTGGAAATTGGGCTCGAACTTCCATACAGCGGCACTCCCTCTTAAAGTCAGTATCTCATATCCGCAACCAGTGGTGCAGGGGAGTCTCTCTACACGGCTGTCGCATTTCGCTACAGCATCAAGCGTTCACAGTAGCAAAAGGCGACGAATGTACGGCATGGAATGAGAAATATAACGTATTCGTGAGGCATGCCCCGTGCGAGAAGCTCACAGTCGGAGGACGAGTGAATCGGAGATTGGAGAGTGGACCAAGGAGATGGGGTTTATGGCTTATACCTGCCTGAATCAGCGCACAACCGGATTGCGCGCACAGGTCCTACGTGGTTTGGCAGCTTGCATGGTCATAGCGCTGTGTGTTGCCTGCGAAAACAAACCGGCAGAGACCTCCACGGTCAAACCGGACTTGCCTTCCGCGCGAACGGGGTTGTTGCGTCTGACGCCCGAAGAGTTATCCCGAATGCAGCTGGAACTTGTGCCGGTGGCGCAGGGGCAGCTTCTTTCACATCGTGAATTTTCCGCAACGGTCCAGGCCAACCAAAACGAATTGGCCGAGGTCACCACTTTGATCCGGGGCCGGGTTGTGAAAGTCCATGTCGATGTCGGGCAGGACGTGAAAAAAGGCGCTTTTTTGGCGATGCTCCATAGCGTGGACCTGGGCGTGGCGGAGGGAGACTACCTCAAGGCCGGGGCCAGGCTGCATGAAGCGGAGCTAGCACATCTCCGTGCCAAGGATCTGTACGAAAACAAGGCCGTCAGCCTCGCTGAGCTGCAGAGACGTGAGGCCGCCATGAAGACCGCGCGAGCTGAACTGCGGGAGGCCAAAAACCGTCTTGAACTGCTTGGAGTGCCACCGGAGGAGATCAACAGGCTTGATCGGGAATTGACGATTAAGGCCGACATGCCCCTACGCGCACCGTTCGATGGGCGGGTCATCACACGCAACATCACGCGGGGAGAAGTGGTCGAGACGGAACAAAAGCTGTTCACCGTGGCCAATCTTACGGATGTGTGGGTGATCGGCAACGTGCCGGAGAAGGACGTGCGATTCATCCGCAAGGACCAGAAGGTGAATGTGGTCCTGGCCGCCTATCCCCATGCGATCTTCAGCGGGGCCATCACCTATGTGGGAGATGTGCTTGATCCAGCAACGCGCACCATGCGTCTGCGGGTCACGGTTCCCAACCCCGATCGTCTGTTGAAACCGGAAATGTTCGCCATCATCAACGTCTTGGCAACCTCAAGTCCGGACGTGCTGAGCGTTCCGCTAGCGGCTGTCCAGGATGGGCCTGGCGGTAAGACGGTATTCGTTCAACGGGAGGCCGGCACCTTTGAGGCGCGGACGGTCAAATTAGGGAACGAAGAGGGAGACGTGGCCAGGGTGATGGAGGGCGTCAAGGTAGGCGAACAGGTTGTGACGAAAGGTTCCTTCGCCCTTAAGTCTGAAATGAAACGGCACAAGATCGAGCCCTCGCTATGATTGTCTCGCTCCTGGAATTCTCACTGCGGCAAAGAATATTAGTCATCGGCCTGGCCTGCCTGCTGTCGGTTGTCGGTGTGATTGCCTTTGAGTCGATTCCGATCGATGCCTACCCCGACGTGACGAATATCCAAGTGCAGGTATTGACCGAAGCGGCCGGCCTCTCGCCGGTCGAAGTTGAGCGGTTCATCACCTATCCGCTCGAACTTCAGATGACTGGGTTGCCTGGATTAGCGGAGATCCGGTCGCTTTCTAAGTTCGCACTGTCACAGATCACGGTCGTGTTCAACGACGACGTGGATATCTACTTCGCCCGCCAGTTGGTCCTCGAGCGGATCATGGCGGCCAAAGAGCGGTTGCCAGAGGGGCTCGAGCCCGTGATGGCCCCCGTCACAACGGGGCTGGGCGAGGTCTATCACTATTATGTCGAAGGGCCCCATGCGACAGTGACCGATCCACAGGTCGTCGAGAGGGAGTTGACGGATCAGCGCACCATGCAGGAATGGGTCCTGCGACCCCAGCTCAAGAGTGTGCCGGGAGTGATCGATGTGAACGGCATGGGTGGGTTTGTGAAGCAGTATCAGGTCCTCGTCGATCCGGCCAAACTGCGCAAGTTCGACTTGACGCTCCACCAGATCTATGAGGCGGTGGTGAAGAACAACGCCAATGTCGGGGGCAACGTACTGGAGCGTCATGCCGAACGCTCGATCGTTCGGGGGCTTGGGCTGATCGGGACCGTGGGTGATATCGAATCCATTATTGTGAAAGAGGTCAGCGGCACACCGGTGTTCGTCCGGGATGTCGCGGAAGTCCGCATCGGCCACGCCGTTCGTCATGGCGCGGTGGTTCTCAATGGGGAGCGCGAAGTCGTGATTGGAACAGTGCTCATGCTTCGCGGAGGCAATGCCCGTCAGGTGGTTGAGGCGGTCAAGACGAAGCTGGAGGATCTGCAGCAGAGCAGTATTCTTCCGACAAACACAAAGCTGATCCCTTTCTATGATCGCATCGAACTCGTCATCGCGGCCATTAATACAGTGCGGGATGCGTTGATCGAAGGGGTTGTGCTGGTGGTCTTTGTCTTCTTTTTCTTCCTGGGCCATGTCCGCAGCGCCATCATTGTCACGGTGACGTTGATCGTCACCCCGCTCGTGACCTTTGTCGTGATGGAGCGGTTCGGGCTCTCGGCCAACTTGATGACGCTTGGCGGGCTGGCGATCGCCATCGGTGAGATTGCCGATGGGTCCCTGGTCGTGGTGGAAAACGCCTATCGGCATCTTGCCCAACACAGCAGCGCGTCGCAGGAAAGCAGGCTCAGTGTCATTCTCCATGCGACGAAGGAAGTTGGCCGGCCGATCCTGTTCGGCATTCTGATCATCAGCGTCGTCTTCTTGCCCCTCATGACGCTGCAAGGAATGGAAGGCAAGATGTTCGCGCCGCTGGCCTACACACTGGTGATTGCACTCTTGGCCTCAGTCGTGGTGACGCTGACCCTGTCACCAGTCCTTGTGTCGCTCCTCTTGCGCGGAGACCATCTTGAAGAGACGCGCGTGACGATCTGGATGAAACAGGGCTATCTGCCGGTGTTGCAATGGACGCTCCGGCACCGGGGCCTCATCCTGACGAGTTCAACAGCGATCGTGCTGTGCAGCCTTTCCCTCGTTCCATTCGTGGGGCGGGAATTCATTCCACTCCTTGAGGAAGGGGCCCTGACACCTCAAGTGGTGAAGTTGCCGAGCGTGTCGCTTCCTGAGTCTATCGAGCTAGAGAAGCAGACTCAGAAGGCCATGATGGAATTTCCCGAAGTGAAGATGGCGGTGAGTCGTATTGGCCGAGCGGAGATTCCCTACCATCCAGAAGATCTCTACGAGAGCGATCCGATTGTCTCCCTCCACGATCGAAGCACCTGGAAGACGGCGAAGACTCAATCAGAATTGACCGATGCGATCCGCCGGAAGTTAGCCGAAATTCCCGGTATCTCCATCCTCATGAGTCAGCCAATCCAAGAACGAGTGGACGAGTTGATCTCCGGCATCAGGACAGAATGCGCTATCAAGCTGTTCGGAGACGATCTCGACCTGCTCCGCGACAAAGCGCAGGAGATTGCGGCCCTGGTACAAGACATCAATGGCGTCAAAGATATCAAGGTCGAACAGGTCGCTGGACAGCCCTACCTCATTATTGACATCGATCGGCAAAAGATCGCCCGCTTCGGCATCAACGTGGCCGACGTGCAGGAGATCATCGCCACCGCGATTGGTGGGAAGGCGGCGACACAGGTCTATGAAGGCGAGCGGCGGTTTCAGCTCACCCTGAGATTTCCTGAACCGTACCGGAACAGTGTTGCCGCCATCGGAGAAATCCGCGTGAAGTCTTCTTCTGGAGCGCTCATTCCCATGAGTGACCTGGCCAAGATCGAAATGCGTGAAGGCCCGGCTCGTATCAGCCGAGAGCATGTGAAGCGCCGCATCTACATCGGCTTCAATGTCGTAGGCCGGGACATCGGCGGTGTCGTGGATGAAGGGCGCGCGAAGCTGGCGGCGCAACTCCACTTGCCGGAAGGCTATACCGTCGTATGGGGCGGGGCGTTCGAAAACATGGAGCGGGCCAACGTGCGATTGATGATTGTCGTGCCGATCACACTGGGCCTCGTGTTCTTTCTTCTGTTCTGGGCCTTCCATTCGCTGCGATACGCAACCTTGATCATGATCAACCTGCCGTTCGCGTTGATCGGAGGCGTCGTGTCGCTATGGCTGAGCGGGCAGTATCTAAGCGTACCGGCCTCTATCGGTTTTATCGAGCTATTTGGACTGGCCGTGGGGAACGGGATCGTGCTGGTCTCCTATATCAACCAACTGCGCCACGAGGGGCAGCAGATCGATGAGGCGATTCTGGCCGGCTGCAGTCTACGTCTTCGCCCCGTCGTGATGACCATGATGACCACGCTGCTTGGACTTCTGCCGCTGGCACTGGCGCAAGGAATTGGGGCGGAGGTCCAGCGGCCGCTCGCCAGTGTCGTGATCGGCGGACTCTTTACGTCGACGGCGCTGACGCTGGTTGTCCTGCCCGCGCTCTATAGTCTGTTCGCTCGGCAGGAGGTGAGGAAAGAGGAGGCGCCGGAATGGGTGTGAAGGAGGGGCGGGCGGCAGGAAGCAATCCCTGCGCTCGCTGAGGTCCCACATCGGAATGTGCTCCCTCAATGCGCGCGATGAGGGATTGCCCCCTGCCGCCCGCCGTAGGATGGATGGAGGTCAGAGCTCGTTCCGTGTGCGTAGCTGAGGACCAACGATCCTGTCTCTTGGAGAAGAAATAACAGTGCCGACACGATCAGGCACTAAACTTGTACGTGTTTGGTAAGTTTGCCAGGTTTGTGACCTTTGTGGGTCAGCAAGGCCGACTCCACAGGGCGATCGGTCAGAACGGAGGGCTTCTTATGAGATACATGTTGGCGGGGATGATCTTGTTGTGCCTCTTCATCGCTCCTGGGGCTGTTGCGCATGCAACCGGCGGAGAGCAGGAATTGTCCAAAGGGGAGAACCTGTTGAAGAACAAACAGTATGCGGAGGCGCGGGCAGCGCTGGAGGCCGGTATTCTGAAGGATCCGTCCAATATCCAGGCCCATTTCAATCTGGCCGAGGCTTGCCGAGCCCTGGAATCCTGGGCCTGTGCGGAGCAACATTACGAGAGCGCATTGGATCTGGATGCCACATCCGGGACGAAATCCTATTTACCCAAGACTAAAGCGAAGGTGTGGCGCTTACGGGAGGAAACGACGGCATGGCGGCTCCTGAACGAGGGGAAGGGCCTGATTGCCAGTGGAAAAACGAAGCAGGCGGAGGAGGCTCTGCACAGCGCCGAGGAGCTTGGTCTCAACAATGAGCAACAGATACTCTATCAACAGCTGCAGGCGAAGCTGCCACGATCACGATCTGCCGCCTCGAAATATCTGACCTCTGCCGGATTGGTAGGAGGTGCGGGGGAGACCGAGACGCTCGATACGCAGATGGTCCTCGTGCCGGCGGGGAAGTTTATGCGGGGAAGTAATCTCGGAGACGACGAGAAACCTGTTCGGCAGATCTATCTCAATGCTTTCTATATGGACAAATATGAAGTGACGGTCGGGCAGTATGCCAGGTACTTGGAGGCGACTGACATGGAGGAGCCTCCGGACTGGAGCACCATGCAGCAACCGCAACATCAGCGACGCTCGGTCGTCAATGTGAGTTGGGAGGATGCAGTCAACTATTGCAAATGGGCCGGCAAGCGCCTGCCGACCGAGGCGGAGTGGGAAAAAGCGGCGCGGGGAACAGATGGGCGGATTTATCCCTGGGGTAATGAAGCTCCAAGCCGGCTCCATGCCAATTATGGGAGAAAGGAGTGGGACGACCACCTCGCCTTAGCCCCGGTCGGATCGTATGAAGCGGGGAAGAGTCCCTACGGGATCTATGACATGGCCGGGAATGCTTGGGAATGGGTGTTCGATTGGTATGAACTGGATTACTACAAGAAAAGTCCTGAAAAGAACCCCATCGGGCCGGCAAAAGGCGATGGGAAAGTGTTGCGGGGCGGGTCCTGGCTGTATGTGTCTGAGTTTCTGCGGTCCGCGCACCGGTTCGATGCGCAGCCGACGAATCGGCTCTTTGGATACGGGTTCCGTTGTGCGAAGACGCCATAGCTCTTTTGCCAGCGGCACCGATTGATGAGGGGCTTTGGGTATGTCGGTGTTGTCGGAGTGCTCAAGAGACAGGGCTCAACGATATTTGGCGAAGCAGATCAAGTCGAGATGGGCATAATGATCGGGAAGAATCGTTTCAGCCTTGTAACCGAGGTTGAGGAAGAACTGAATATTTCTGGCTGTACGCAGCATGGTGCAGGCGTAAAATTTGTGGGCATCGGTCGTGGCTCGTTCGATTTCGTGGATGAGGGCCTTCCCCACTCCTTGATGCTGATGAGTGGGGCTGACAGAGAGCAATCGGATGACACAGACGCCGGCTACCGTCCAGAAACGCACGGAACCGGCGAGCGTTCCTCTTTCTTCCGCCACGAAAACATGTTTCTCTCTGGCATCTTCTCGCAGGCTCTCGATAGTTTCCGTCGTCCAGCCGCTGACTTTGTAGAGGCCGGCATATTCACCGAACGCGGCCTGTTGCACCTGGAGGAGAGCAGAAAAATCCGCTTCGGTGGCTGGTCGAATGTGAACCATCACGCAGATCCTGGGCTAGAGAAGGACGCGGGCATTTCATAGCGGAAGGAGAGAAGATTCGCAAGAGCGATTGAATCCAGGTTGGAAGAGGACAGCGAGAGGCGGTATGTCATTGCAACTCAACAATTCAAGGGAGTGTCTATGCTGAAAGAAGTAACAGGAGACATTTTACGGACAAAGGCGGAAATGGTGGCACACGGTGTGGCTCCGAACGACAGCCATGCGAATGGCTTGGCACTGAGTCTTCGAGGGCAATGGCCCGCCATGTACAAAGATTTCAGACATTATTGCCAAACGTTTACGCCGAAGACCGGAGAGCTGTGGGCCTGGGCGGGTGCTGGGGGGGTGCGAATCGTGAGTCTCTTTACCCAGGAACCAGCTCCCAGTCATGGGGCCAAGCCTGGGAAGGCGACGATTGAGAACGTCAATCACTGTCTCAAAGCCTTTGCGAAGTTGATCGAGAGCGAGAAAATCCGGAGCGTTGCGCTTCTCCGCTTGGCAACAGATGTCGGTG
The DNA here is from genome assembly GCA_052387595.1 of Nitrospiraceae bacterium. Taxonomy (GTDB): domain Bacteria; phylum Nitrospirota; class Nitrospiria; order Nitrospirales; family Nitrospiraceae; genus Nitrospira_D. The sequence continues at coordinate 66,768 of JBQTJA010000045.1, forward strand.
GGCTCGACTGGAAAGAGGTCAAGCCGTTGATTGAAAAACATCTCGGCCACTTGTCTATTCCGGTCTACGTGTACGCCACCTATCAGCCAGGTGTTCAGGCTACGGAGGGATGAAGTCTCGTCGTCTAGTTGAGGAGGCTTGGTCAGTGCGAATTGGCGCACGGAGAGAGGCTACATGCGACAAGTTCCGCAAGACCTGTATGAGCGGCTGGTTGCGCTGCGAAGAGAGTTACATCGGTATCCGGAGCTCAGTTGGCACGAAACGCGTACAGCCGGTGTGATCCGTCTATTTCTTCAGAGCTTCGGCATTCAATGCCGCACCAATGTGGCAGGTACCGGCGTCGTCGTGGATATCAGCGGAAAGACCGGAGTGCCCTGCGTGGTGCTGCGGGCCGATACGGATGCGCTTCCCATTCAAGAAGAAACCGGCCTTGAATTCGCATCGGTGCACAATGGCGTCATGCACGCCTGCGGCCATGATGGACACACGACGATGTTGCTTGGCGCGGCTGCGCTGCTTTCCCAGGAGAAAGATTTGCCGGCGCCGGTGCGGCTGATTTTCCAGCCTGCGGAAGAAAAAGGGACCGGCGCCATCGCCATGATCAAGGAAGGGGTGCTCCAGGGAGCGGGCCTAATCTTCGGCGGACATCTGGATCGCCATTATCGTCCCGGTACCATCGTAGTGAGCGAAGGTCCGGTCAATGCGTCGTCGGATAACTTTTCGATTGAGATCATCGGGCAAGGCGCACATGGGGCAAGACCACACGAAAGCATCGATGCGGTGGTGGTGGGGAGCCTCATGATCATGGCGTTGCAGACGATCGTCTCACGTGAGATCGATCCGGCCCGCCCCTCGGTTGTATCCGTCGGCCAGTTTCACGCTGGGACTGCGCCGAACGTGATTGCGGGACAGGCTAAGCTGGAAGGGACTGTGCGTGCCCAAGATCCGGCAGTCCGCCGACAACTGCTCAATTCTGTGCGCCGCATTGCCGAATCCATCGCACAGTTGCACGGTGCGAAGATTCACGTTGCGGTCACAGAAGGAACGCCGCCACTCATCAATCAGCCTGAGTCGGCCAACATGGCGCGCCGTGCCGCAATCGAAGCGGTCGGGGAGGCGAATGTGTTGCCCCTGAAGACGGCGAATATGGGGGCGGAAGATTTCAGCTACTACCTTGAGCACATTCCCGGCGCCTATGTCCGATTCGGCAGCCAAGTTCCTGGCCGGGAAGGCTATCCGGCACATTCGAGCAAGTTTGACTTCGATGAAGAAGCTCTGGCCGTAGGAGCCGCGTATTATCACGCCATCGCCAAGATCGCCGGCCAGCAACTCGAGAAGAAAGCAACATCCGTCTGATCCGTCGCAACGGGAGAGTTGTGATCAGAGTCAGAGAAGCTCGGGAAGAGGATGTGGGCCAGATCCGCGAGATCTTTCTCGCGGTCTACGGTACTGACTATCCGCATCGCGAACTCTACGATGAACTCTGGCTGAAGCGCTCCGTCTTCACCGATGATGCCCTCATTCTCGTTGCTGAAGATACGGAAGCCGGTCGTGTCGTAGGGACGGCCTCCGTGCTGTTCGACTTCGGGGCCCATTCTGATCTCGTGGGAGAGTTCGGTCGCCTTGCCGTGCATCCCGATTATCGCCGGATGCAGGTCGGTAAGTTGCTCATGGACAAGCGGCTGGAGGCCATCAAAAACCGTTTGCACGTGGGACTCGTTGTCGCGCGCACCGTGCATCCGTATGCTCAGCGCATCAGTCTCGCCCAGGGATTCATTGCCACCGGCTTTCTACCCTTGAAGCATTTCTTTCGCCACCGCGAGAGCTTTGCGCTGCTGGCTCGGTATTTCGGCGATGCCCTGGCTCTCCGCCGTAACAATCCGCGTATCATTCCAGAAGCCTATGCCTTGGCTAATCTTGTGATGAGCCAGCCGCCCCTTACGCCAGATTTCATCGTCGACGAAGACTCTGCCTCTTATCCGTCCGGCGGTGACTATCGACTGGAACAGCTGCAAGCCGAGGGGTATCCCGCCTTGCTGCGTATCGAACGAGGCCGAGTTCGGAATCGGGAAATCTTTGGGCCTATGCGGCTGGACTACGGCTTCTTCAAGCTGCAGGCTCGCCAAACTAGTTACTTTCTGGCCCGCTCCGGCGGCCAAATTGTGGGAGCCGTCGGCTACACGATGGACCCGGTCGAGCACATCGTGCGAGTGTTCGAGCTCATCGCGCTGGCCGATGATGTGGTGCAATTTCTATTGGCCGAACTGGAGTGCAAGTGCCGGGAGGAGATGGGGATCGAGTATATCGAGATCGATGTCAGCGCCTACGCGCCTCGCATGCAGCGGACATTACTGGAGTTGAATTTTCTTCCGGTCGCCTATGTGCCGGCCATGGTGTTCTATCACGTGGAACGGCTCGACATCGTGAAGATGGTGCGTTTGAACAAGCTGCAAGAATTGGGACCACTCGGGTTGACCGAGCCGGTTCAAGCCGTGGCGGATGTCGTGATGCGGGGGTTTTCAACGTGTGTAATCGCGCCTCGCATGGCGCAGGCGATCAAAGAGGTGCCGTTGTTTCGGGGAATGAACACCGAACAGGCGACGAGGTTAGCGGGAGTCTGCACCGTGAGGAGCATAGGGGCGGGTGCTCGGCTCTTTTCCGGGCATGATCCGGGCGACCGGCTTTATCTGATGCTTCAAGGGCAAGTCACCATCAGTAGTGGTTCTTCTCCTCACGTGATCGGTACTGTGCATACCGGCGAGACTTGTGGAGAAGTATCGCTCCTTTCGGCCAGGCATCACTCCGCCACTGCGACGGCTGTGAACGACATTGAAGTGGCAGAGCTATTCCGGCGTGACTTGGAGGATCTCATTCGGCGTCGCCCGGATATCGGTGTGATCATCTACCGCAACTTGGCCGTTGGACTGGGAGAGAAACTCCTGCGTTCCGGCGAATGGAACCGGGATCTGGAGCGAAGCGAAGCCGACAGCCTGACGCTCACGTCGGAGAGTGCGTTGCATAGGACCTGATGGCCACACCGGCATCGGTCGTTCTCTCTTGGCCTCGAGCGGCAAGCGGTTTCAGAATCGGCTGGTGGCGTGATACCCGTCACGCAGCTTGGCCACCGTACCGGCGGTGCTCGGGATGTGAGGCTCTTCTCGGCTGTGACGTGACGCGCCGATTATCACGGATCACATCGTCGACGATCATTCCGCAATTGACACAGCGCCACCCATGAAAGTCCGATGACGAACCAGTCTGCACCGCGAAGCTGTCGTCACTGACGGCAAGGCCGTTGCATCGTAGGCAATTCATCGTTCATCCCCCAGTAGAATGTCTTTTCCTCTCTGAGGATCCGGTTGCGGAGTTCCGGTAGCAGCATGCATTCGCTGTACTCGTGCGGTTCGCAGCAACGCGGTCCCATCTTGGAAACCCATCACGTATCGCCTGAAGATCTCGGGAGGGCACAGTTGATAGGTGTCGGTATGGTCACTGTTCATCAGTGCATCTCGCAGTCCATCTGCTTCCGCACTCCACCCATCGACTTCCGGTTCCGTGCGAGCCTGTGCAGATTGCCGTTGGCACCACTCGATACGAACAGTGATGGGGTGTGTTGCGTGTTTCATGATTCACTCATTAGGTATCCAATCTCACGTCTTATTTCTCGTGACAGCAAGTTGAGTGCCACGGTAAAGAGCGGCAAAGAGCTCTGTCATGTTGGTTCTGCTCACTCAGCAGTTTGGTACGTAATTGTAATGAGTTACGGGATGAGGCGATGTAGGTGAGGATAAGGTCTATGGATATCTGAGTAGTCGAGGTTAGTGGAGGAGGTGAAGGATAGGGACTCTACTGTTTCCTAATAAGACCAGGTAAAGCCCTAGAAGAAATATCTGCTGCTGAAGAGAGTAGGTTAAGCGTATGGCATTCCACCTTCTACTTCTCCCTCATTAGAAGATTTCACGATCACTCCAGCATGCACCTCCCTTTGAGTTATAAATAGACACAAGAATGCGATAACTTGAACTCAAGGGTGGTCTTATCAGACAACATGATTGCCTGCCCTTCGCTCAACGGTTATAAACAGTATAGAGGATCTTCGGCTCAGGCATTTCTCTAGCATGGCAAACAAACCACGGCGTTCAGCTGATTTTCCCAAAGCAGCGATTGAGGCGCTATGGCAGGGCAATGTGATCGAAGCGATCAAGGTGGTTCGCCAAGAACAGAGTATCGGTCTGAAAGAGGCGAAGGAAGCGGTCGAGACGTACATCGCTTCAGAGCCGGCCCTCAAGAAAAAGATGGACCAAGTACTTGCCACGGCGAAACAGAGATTTATCCGGTGGCTCATCGGATTTCTGGTGCTTGCGGCCGGAATGGCGTATTTCGTGATGGGGTAATTCGAGGCAATGGACGAGCGATTGGCTGCCAGTCCTTGCGACTCTTCTTCCATTCATTTTTCCGATCCCTTGATGTCCGTCGGCTCGCTCCAGCCATGGACAGAGTGACGGTTTTCACCTCCGATGTAGATTCCCGGGGCATCGCGGCCAGTCTCCCAACTCCATTGCTTGAGACAAAGGCGTAGACGGCATTCAGTTTGGATACAAGTAGTGCGTTTGGGTATAACAATTGCTCTAGTATTACTTCAGCAGAGCTGGACGTGTGGTTGTTCTGCAGAGCGGCCGACGGCTGCGCGCGCTCTATCAGCGTCTTGGGTGTCGCTAGGGATAGCGATGAGATGGATACACAGAGGGTGCACTACACTGACTTTCATCAAACGAAGCGAATTGTTGTGATACGGCGGCTTTGGCAAACATCACAGGCGCAGGACCCTTCACGCTTACTCAGGCGAGACGGTGGTGCGTAATTGGAGGCATCTGATGAACGATCAAGACACACAACGAGCGGTCGAAATTCTCAACCGGATTATGGAGCACGAACTAGCGGGAGTCGTACGCTATACGCATTACTCACTCATGATCTATGGCTATAATCGCATCCCTATTGTGTCGTGGCTGAAGAGTAATGCTGACGAGAGCCTTGCCCATGCGAATAAAGCCGGGGAACTGGTGACTTTACTTGGTGGTCACCCATCGCTGAAGATTGGAACGCTCTTGGAAACCGAGAAGCACGACGTGGGGGATATTCTTCGGGAGAGCTTGGAGCACGAAAAGGGTGCCATCGCGGCCTATTACGATTTGCTAAAGATCTCCGAAGGAAAGTCCGTCCTGTTGGAAGAATTTGCACGAGAAATGATCGTGGGTGAAGAACTGCACCTTGATGAGGTGAACAAGATGCTGCGTAAGTCAGGTGATGTTCAGCCATTTCGCTCCTAAGCCTTCAAACAATCGGGGAAGACACCTATGCAGACAACATTGTCCGCCTGATCGCATGGCGGACGATGTGCTTTGTTGATGGAGGTGCCGATGCGGCGATATGGCAAGGTGAATGCGCGTATTGGTCTTGGTTTGGCCTTGTGCTCGGTGTTGGGGGCGGAGGTGGTGTCGGCCAAGGTGCAAGTCTTGCCGGAGACGGTGTTACAGGTGGATGGAAAGAAAGTCATCGCACAAGGCGGTCTGCTCCGCCATTCTGTCGTGAAAGGGCTGCTTGTGGCGTTCGAGCGGGCTGAAGCGGCGTTACAAAAAGAAGATATAGATGCGCTCATGCGGTTTTATGCGTCCGCCTATGACTATCATGGATTGAAAGACGGCGACGTGCGACGGGTGTGGGGTGAGGTATTTGAGCATTACAAGGCCGTAGAATCACTCCATCTGTTCTCCGATGTCAAAGTTCTGCGGGTGCATGACGAACTTCGTGTAGAGGTCACCTGCACGGGTGGTTTGTATGGCACCGACGAACACACAGGAAAGCGGCTCACACTCGACAGTTGGTTTCGTGAAGTCCATTATCTGGTGAAAGAAGGTGATGCCTGGCGGTTTCTTGGCAATGCCGGCGAGGTGCCGGCTGCGGCCCCTTTCGCATCGGCCCCGCACCACCCGCTGTTCTAACAGGATGCTGAAAAAGTCCGCCAGCGGCGTTCTCATGTCGCTCAGAGGCTCAACGTACCGAAGCGTACGCCTCTCCTCTTCGCTTACTGCGGCCTTGCTGGACGGTCTTTTTGAGCATCCTCAAGTTCTTGCGGCGTGAAAGCCGCACGAGACCTTCCAGCTACATTGTTGGCAATAACCGAATTGTTCGGCGATCGGCTGAAGCATCATGTATGCGAGAGACTAGGTCTGTCGCAGGCGAACGATGAAGGCCGGCATCACAGCAAAAAACAGGAGAGCCGCGTAGTAGGCAGTGCCTGACACAGGATCCCGGTTCAGAAACACCTCGGCCAGTGACATTCTTCTGAGCCATATCCCCACTACCAGGTCGGCGAGCAAGACGAAACCCATCGCGATGAAGCCGACGGAGAGCGTCGAAATGAGCCGACGATCGTCGAGTCTATGGCGAACGATCCATCGCGCTGCGAAGACGATGACGCCAAGCATCAGCGGTATTTCCAGCAATTCCGCAGCTCTTTCTCCCAGCAGCGGAACGAGGACGAGGACCCGCCCAGTTCCCAGCACGAACCCCGCACCAAACACCAAGAGAAAGTAGAGAACTGCTGCTCGCAGGACCTGCATCGGCAAATCAACCTTCCGCCTCCCCAGCGAACGCGGCTGTTAAGTTTTCCGCAGGGACCCTTGAGGTGTTGGGGTGAACAATCACTGAGCGCACCAATGCGTCACGCTACTACCTGTGTTGAGCCTCGTCAATGATGAAGCGGACCATGATAGTCCAAGGTGTGCCGTCAGCAGGAGAACAATACTATTGCAACTTCGGGGTGAATCCTGATTATGTTGCTCTCTTGAAAAGGGCGGTCGGCAAAGACAAAGGACATGAGTGATGAGCATCTCACGCTACTGTCTGCAGTGTGGACATGAGCTGGCATTGAGGGACGAAACAGATGATGGATGCGGCACGGTTCTATGAAGCGCAGGCACTGAAGTATCTTGACGCTCGAGACCGATCCCGTGTGGGAGTCGAGATTGTTCAGAGTTGGGCGAGATCTCTCCCGTTTGGTACTTCCGTCGTCGAAATCGCCTGCGGCGGAGGGTATCCCATTACGCAGGTCCTTGTGGATTCTGGGCTCGCGGTATGGGCGATCGATACATCTCCTACCTTGCTGAGACAATTTCGATTACGTTTCCCCGCGATCCCCACGCAATGCGCCTCGGCCCTGGACAGTGACTACTTCGGGCGGACATTCGAGGCGGTCATCTCGATCGGCCTCGTGTCTTTTCTACGCGAGGACGAGCAGCTGGCCTTCATCCATCGTGTATCGGAGATTCTCGTGCCACGAGGGCATTTTCTCTTCACGGCTCCTGTCGAAACAGGAACCTGGCAGGATGTCACCACTGGTCTCGACTGTTGGTCGCTCGGTCGAATCGCGTACACTCGCGCTCTCGAGCGTAATGGGCTTCGCGTGATCCGCACGCATGTCGATGAAGGGGAAAACAATTACTATGAAGCCGAAAAGATTGGTGGAGTGTCGCTGTGAGCGTGCAATCATAGAGATTCTAAGATGATCGAGGCGACGAGTGAACCGGTTCGGTATCAGACTCAACTGACGAGCGGACCCATTTGAGTCGCAGGATTCATTTTTGGCCCGACCTTGAGTGTGAGGTATGTGGGGTTGGGACAGCACACACTATAGAGGAACTGGCCCGGGGAGAATCCAGGCATCGGTATCCATGCGTCTCACTCAGGGCACAGTGGAAATCAGGAAGACGCGCAGCGGTCTTTTCTGGTAGACTCTGCCGGTCACAATGACGGAGGAATCAAGCGTGGCATACGATCTTCCCAGAAAGGCAATGGAGGCGCTATCGCAAGGCGATCGCAACAAAGCGGTCGATGAGGTTCAGCTTGAGAGAAACATGAGCCGGGAGGACGCCAGGGAAGTGGTCGCGACCTATATCTTCTCAGACCCTTCTCTGCAAGCGGCCCTGAGACTGAAGGAGGCCAAGGCGGAGACCAAATGGGGCCTCATGCGTTGGTTGATCCTGTTGCAAGCAATTGTCGTCGCGATCGGATACTTCCTCTTTTTCCATAATCAATGGTGAGTGAGCCTCAGGCGGGAAGGTGACCGACCGTCGCTGACCCGCTGGTTTGGTTTATCCCCCGCTTGCGGTCTGCATTCTTTTGCTCGGGCCCCACCCGGAGACACGAGCATGGTCCTTCCGTCGCTCCTCTTCGTCGTCTCCGCCGCCGCGATTGTCTTCGCGGGGACGAAACTCTCCCGCTATGGTGATCAGATTGCTGAACTGACAGGCTTGGGGCGATTGTGGATCGGCGTCGTGTTGATGGCCGCCGCCACGTCCCTTCCGGAAGTCTTCACCACGATGAGCGCCGGCTGGATCGATGCTCCGGACCTGGCGGCCGGCAACCTCTTCGGGGCCGGGATGAGTAACATGCTGCCGCTTGGGCTTATCGACCTCCTGTACCGCCGGAAGCGGGTGTGGCAGCAGGCGGCCTTGGGGCATACGTTGACGGCGGCGCTTGCCATGGTGTTGACGTCCCTCGCGGCGTTTTTCGTGCTGTTACGGGTTGAGGTTGTCCATTTCGGCGTAGGTTTTGAGAGTGTGATACTCCTGATCCTCTATGTGTTAGGGATGAGGCTGGTGTTTCGGCAAGAGGACATGGCGCGCCGTCAACTCGAACACAAAGCCGTTGTGGAGGGTCTGGCTGAGGAGCCAGGTTCCGACGGGAGTCGACGCGATGCGCTCCGTTATGCCGTCAGAGGGTTCTCCATCGGCGCCCTCGTCTTGCTGGTCGCGGCGCCGGTGTTGGCCTGGTAGGCTGAGCGGATCGCGAAAGAAAGCGGCATGACCGCCACTTTTATCGGAACATCACTGGTTGCCATCACCACCTCGCTGCCTGAGCTGGTTGTCTCGATTTCCGCCGTTCGATTGGGCGCGTTCGATCTGGCGGTCGGCAATCTGTTCGGCAGTAATGCCTTCAACATGGCGGCGTTCTTCTTCGCGGATCTTGCCTATCGCGGGGGAGGGCTCTTGAGTACCGTGAGTTCAACGCATGCGCTCACGGCTTTGTGGGCGATCATCATGATGAACATCGGGTTGATGGGGATCATTTACCGGGCGGAACGACGGTTCCGGCTGATTGAGCCGGATAGCCTGTTGATGATCGTCGTCTACGTCCTGGGGCTCTGGCTTCTCTTCAACGGGTAACCGGCAACCAACCACTCCTCCACGTACTCCCACCTTCTTTGTGTTGCATTTAACCACCATGGCCCTTTGCTGTCGTGGCATAACGCCACAGTGAACTGAGCAAGGACGTCAGATAGTCAAATGCTATGCATGGCATGCACCCTGCTGTGAATGGTCCTAGCGAAAGGGACGTTATGCGGATTGAGAAGAGACTACCCGTACCCGGTGGGACAAAGAAAGCAATGGCATGGTATGCCACACCGACAGAAGCTCTGGCTGGTGAACTTCAGACAGACCTCAGCGTTGGTCTGAATGCCGATCACGCGACACGCCGGCAAGCGCAAGAAGGTCCCAACGAACTGCCTGACGCTCCTCCTCCCTCGCTGCTGAAACTCTTTCTCTCGCAGTTCTCAAGCCTCATCGTGTGGGTGCTGATCGGGGCGGCCATAGTGTCCGGGTTGCTGGAAGACTGGATCGATGCGGCGGCGATTCTGGCCATCGTGTTTCTCAATGGTGTGCTGGGGTTTGCGCAGGAATTCCGAGCCGAGCGATCGCTGGCGGCACTGCGCAAGATGTCGGTCGCGATGGCCCGCGTCATTCGTGGCGGTGCGTTGCAGTCCATTCCGGCACGGGAACTGGTCACAGGAGATGTGATCGCCCTCGAAGCGGGTGACCGCATTCCCGCGGATGTACGCCTGTTCTATACGACGAATTTCCAAGCTCAAGAAGCCTCGCTCACTGGCGAATCGACACCCGTGCACAAGCAGGCAGAGCGGCTCGATACCGATGAGGTGCCGCTCGCCGATCGACACAACATGGTCTTCATGGGTACCGTCGCGGTCTCGGGCAAAGCCCGCGGGCTGGTGGTGGCGACAGGACTCGGCACGGAATTAGGTCGGATCGCGGCCATGATTCAGAAGGCTGCCGAGGCGGAGCGTGCTGAAACCCCGTTGCAGCGGAGGCTGGAACAATTCGGCCAGACACTTCTGTGGCTGGCGCTCGGCGTCGTCACAGTGGTGTTCACGCTCGGATATCTCCGCGGGGAGCCGTTGGTCGAGATGTTTCTGACTTCGGTGAGCCTCGCCGTCGCGGCCGTGCCAGAAGGCCTTCCTGCTGTCGTCACGATTACGCTGGCCTTGGGCGTAACCAGGATGGCCAAACGACATGCGCTGATTCGCAAACTCCCCGCAGTCGAAACACTGGGTTCCGCCACCGTGATTTGTACCGACAAGACCGGCACCTTGACGAAGAACGAGATGACAGTCACGTGCGTGATCATGGACAACGTCCACTTCGAAGTGACCGGCGAGGGGTATGTGCCGACAGGAAAGATCCGGGAAATCCGCGCTGAGTCCTCAGCCCTCAGCCCTCAGTCCTCAGGACTTGTCCCCGGCCTGCGCGAGCTTCTGGCAGCTGCAGTGCTGTGCAACGGCGCCACATTGCAGCAAGAGAATGGGACCTGGCACATCATCGGCGATCCGACCGAAGGGGCACTGCTCGTGGCAGCGGCGAAGGCTGGCCTGACGAAAGATGAGCTGGAGCGCCGGGCACCGTTCGTACGCGAAGTGCCGTTCGATGCTGAGCGGAAGATGATGACGATCGTCCGCCGAACGGAGCAAGGCCCCGTGGCATACTGCAAAGGAGCGCCTGATGTCCTGCTGAACCGTTGCACTGGGCGCGTCACGCTGGAGGGTCGGACTGAGGCCCTGGACGAATCGCATCGGCGGCTGATCAGTGAAGCCAACGCCTCGTTGGCTCAACAAGCCCTCCGCGTACTGGGTGTTGCGTATAAGCCCATTGGGCAACCGGCAAGTTCAGATGAAGAAGCTGAGCGCGATCTGTTCTTTCTCGGCCTCCTCGCGATGAAGGATCCCTTGCGGCCCGAAGTGACAGAGGCGGTGCGCCTCTGTCGGGATGCGGGCATCCGTACTGTCATGATCACTGGCGATCACAAGGAGACCGCGATCGCGATTGCGCGTGAATTAGGCCTGCATCGCGCTGAGGGGGTGGCGTTGTCCGGGGCAGAACTGGATGGCTTAACCGACGAGCAGTTGACGCAACGGGTCGAGTGCGTGAGTGTGTACGCCCGTGTGTCGGCCGAGCACAAGCTTCGGATCGTTCAGGCCTGGAAGCGGAACGGGGCCGTTGTCGCCATGACGGGCGACGGAGTGAACGACGCGCCCGCCATCAAGGCTGCCGATATCGGAGTGGCCATGGGCATCGCCGGCACGGATGTTACGAAGGAAGCGGCCGATATGGTCGTCACCGACGATAACTTTGCTTCGATCGCCGCGGCGGTGGAAGAAGGCCGAGGGGTGTTCGACAACATCCGGAAAACGGTGCATTTTCTCCTGTCGTGCAACGTCAGCGAAGTGCTTGTCATGCTGTTCGCGACGCTCCTTGGCCTGCCGCTTCCGCTCCTGCCGATTCACATTCTGTGGATGAATCTCGTGACGGACGGCTTTCCTGCTCTTGCGTTGGCGGTCGATCCGAAGGCGCCGGATTTGATGCGGCAGCCGCCGCGACAGGCCCAGGCCCGCTTATTGGACGGTGGGCGGTTGTGGGCCATCGCCGGCGAGGGGTTGATGTTGGCGGTCATCGCCCTCGGCGCGTTCTGGTGCAGCCTATTTGTGTGGCAACAGCCGATTGAGCAGGCACGGACCGTGGCCTTTACCGTGATGGTCGCCGCGCAGCTGGTGCATGTCTTCAATTGCCGGAGCGATCGCTGGTCGCTGTTCCAGATGGGCGTGACGACCAACCATGCCCTCATCTGGGCTGTGGTGGTATCTGTTGCCTTACAAGTCGGTATTCTGACGGTTCCGTTCATGGAGCCTATCTTCAAGGTCGCGCCGCTCCCGATTGAAGATTGGGAACTGATGGCCGCCATGGCGCTGCTTCCGTTGGCCATCGTAGAAGGGGTCAAATGGTTTCAACGACAAGCAAGCGCCGGGCTACAGAAGGCATGCGGCGATCAATGAATTTCACGATGTGGGCATACCACGGTAGATGCAACCCCTCTTTCGTGGGTGATCCGCTCGACCAGAGTCAACCGGCAGAGCACTAGTAATTACTCACCCCATTCTGTTTAATTATATGGAACTTGGAATGGTTATGGCTCCGACGGTCGAGCCCTATCCGGCCTGTTCCCGGGACCATTCGGTATGCGGAAATAGCTCTTCAAGGGCTCTCTGGTGTTCCTGCAGTACATTCCCTTGCAAGCGTAGATGAAGAAAGTGTCCCGACAGCTGATCTGGATGATGTGGCCTCAGAGCTTGAGTCCCATGCATCGAGGTAGAGCCTGTGCTGGCCAGGTTTTTTCGCCGGTGACGACTCGAACGGAAGAGCAAGGGGCACGATCATGCTGTCGGGTAAGAAGCCTGCTCCTCGTGAGCAGCGAGAGGGGTTAAAGAACGTTGAATGGTTGGATTATCGTTTTGCTAGTCCAGTTCCGCCTGGAAAAACTGTAAACGGAAGTCTTGTACCAGGAGTGCGAGGATCGGAGCAATGGACAAAATGAGGGATCGAGTGCGGGTATTTGTCCAGTGCTCTCCGGTGTCGATGGAGGCACAATGGCCCTGACGAGGATGCAGAATACGCTCAGTAAGAGCCACGTGATGGCTGATCGTATGGCAACGGTGAACCGCCTGGAAGAGGTGGTCTCGACATCGGATGAGTTCGATCAAGTCGTCTCGCAAGCCTTACCAGTTCTGTTGGATCGGGCCACGGGTTATACGAAACGGTTTTTACGGGAGACTGGCCAGTGGAACGACGACATCGAACATGAAAAATTCGCGTTACGCTGGGGTTCTGAATATCTCGAACGGTTTCTGGTCTGCGGACGCAGTGAAGTTCCCTGCCGGCCGTTGTTTCTGTTCGACTCCTTGGTGGCCAAACAGCATAGCAAGCCGGAACCATTTTGTTATCACCCGGACTTGCTGCGGCCGCTCGGTCGCTTTCTCGATGGGCTCGTCGCGCGCGCGGTCGTCAGTCGTGACGCGCTGATCGCGCTCTATCATCATTCTTACGGATGGGGCGCAGGGGACGTCATCGCGGTGACCGGACTCAATGGGTTGGAGAGCCAGCGTATCTATAAGAATTTTCGACGATGGCGTGAAAGCGGTTGGCAGCGCACGATGGATGAGGTGGGCCTTACGAAGGCTGAGCTGGCCGAGCTTGGCACGCAGCAGCGTCAACGTCAACGATTCAACGGCGAGGCTGAGCGACTGATCCGAGTCGCGCAGGCGCATTACCGAAAAAGTGAGCCGGATCATTATCCTTGTCTCTCACGGTCCCAGTGGGCAGATATGTTCACGCAGGGTTATGGGTGCGATTATCGAATTTGGCACCTGGCGCTCTGTCTCGATTGCATGCAAACGGCCTGGGGGCTGGGATCCAGCGGATCCTTGACCGGCGAAAAGCCGCGTCTGGAATTGCAGGTGCGACCGTAGGGGAGCGCTAGTGGGTGCCTAGATGCAGTAGTAAGGTGAGGAGGTTCTTATGGGTCACGAAGAGGAATTGGAAGCGTATCGATCCCAACTCCTTGAATCATTGAACAGCCGGCCCGCGATTCGTAGCTGGTCGGATCCTATACAGGTCTATGTCAATGAGCGGCGTGTTGGAGAGCTTGAAAGCGCGGGGATCGGTGCAATGTTACAAGTCCAGTGCGTCGATTACATCGAGACGGTACAGCTTCGCGCCGAAGACGGAATGCTCTTAGGGGGGCTTACGGCTCCCGAGTGTGGATATCGAACGGATCGTGTCCGGCTTTCCGCTGATACCGTCGAGCTCTCTGTTCACAATCTGGCACAAGGGGGAACGCTCAGCGCGCTGTTCACTCCTGCGCCAAGTTTCTGGAGCCGCGCCTGGAAGAGCATTGCCGATGTTACCGACAGCGTGGTCGCCCGCCGTCCGGAACCGGCCCTGGCCTATGGAATGCGAACGGTTGCCTTCACGCAAGGGCTATTGGCACTTGCTGTCGTTGGGTTGGTCACTGACCGTATCACGACCGGAAGGACATCGGATCGCACGCCATCTCCGGTTGTTCAAACCGCAACGCTTTCGCCGGCTCCGGCCGTTGACATGGCAAAATTTGAGCAACAGCTGGATGATCTGGCACGGATGCAAGCGAAGGTTGATGACGCGCTCGGGTCTCAACAGAAAGGCGTGGCGCAGCTGCAGCAGGCCTTGGTCAAGCTGTCGTCTACGCAGGAGTCCTTCGAGTCCAATGTGCTGACTGTCCGCGAGGAGATCGAAAAGCGGCTGGAAACGGTTGATCGCGAGACAGATCGCCAGACACGCCAGATGGCGAGCCGAGGGCGGGTTGAGCAGGAGCAGTTGGAAGCTGCCATTCAGAATCTTACAGCGGACAATCATCGGCTCTCCAAAGAAGTCGTCAGCTTGGAAGAATATAACCAGGCGCTGAAGTCTAAGTTGCAGACGGCAGTTGCGAGTGCATCGAAAGCTGTCGATCCAAGCCCTGAGCGGCTCTTGAAAATGGCTGACAGTCTCCACGCGAGTCAGCAGACGCCCTTTCTCTTCTGGGTGACCTTCAGCGATGGAACCAGTCAGGAAAGCATCGACAACTGGGTGCATGAAATAAAGGGTCACAAGGGAGCGGTCAACGAAGGCTGGCAGGAAGTACGGATCGTTCCACCAGCAGTCCCGACTGATCGATTCTTGGAGCAGATCAGAGGAGAGAAAATCGTCAAGGCCGCGCGGATCGGCCAGTAGGATGTTCCGCGAGAAACGCCTTTCCCGCGGCATTGTTCAGTGGGCATGGACCTGTCGAAATCGCCACGGGAGGGGATGTGTTCCCGGTGTCCCGTCCGTGGGGTGATATCGAAGTTCGTTGCTGGTAAAACGCTTGGATTATGTCGAATCAGCTGCGGAGGGTTTTCCTGGTGGGTGCAAACCATGAGGCTCAATGTTCAGTCAAGCGTCCTGGACTGGACATATTCCGGCTCGCTCCTAGACGTTTTGTCCATTGAGCCGGAGAAGCTGTGGTGAGTAGCATGTCGCTTATGAATGACGGGCACACCAGCATCACCAACGGTTCACGTGTCCGATCGGGACTCTGGCATGCAAGCTTCAGCCGATCATTCAGCGATCACAGCACGAACTGGCCCTTATAAATAACGAAATCATAAACAAGCCGGCGACTGATCACGCGCGTCGCCTATGAGAGGAAGAAAGGAAACTCATGAGAATCGCACAAGTGGCTCCATTGTGGGAAAGCGTCCCGCCCAAGCTGTATGGGGGTACGGAACGAATTGTTTCGTATATTACGGAAGAGTTGGTTGCTCAGGGACATGACGTCACGCTGTTTGCCAGCGGCGACTCAGAAACAACCGCGCGGCTTGAAGCCATCTGCCCACAGGCTCTCCGGTTGAATACCGGCATCTTTAACCGAGACGCTCCGATGATGATGCTTCAGGAACGGGGCCTTGGAGCGGCGAGGGGCTTTGACATTATTCATTCACACCTGGATTTCATCGGATTCCCACTGGCACGGAGGAATAGCATTCCGGTTGTGACGACCTTGCATGGTCGTCAGGATCTTCCCGAATTGGTACCCGTCTTTCGTGAGTTCCCGGAAATGCCCTTGGTGTCCATTTCAGATGCCCAGCGCAAACCGCTCCCTTGGGCCAATTGGGCGGCGACTATCCATCATGGTCTTCCTCGAAATCTCTATACGTTTCATCCTCAGGCGCAAGGGTATTTGGCCTTTCTGGGGCGGATCTCCCCTGAGAAGCGTCCGGACCACGCGATCGAAATCGCCAAACGTGCCGGCCTTCCCTTGCGGATCGCGGCAAAGGTCGATCCGGCGGACCAGAATTACTTCGAAGCTGAGATTGAACCGTTGCTCAACCATCCACTGATTGAGTTCGTTGGAGAGATTTCCGATGCCGAGAAGGACGACTTTCTCGGCAATGCGATGGCGTTGGTGTGTCCTTACGATTGGCCGGAGCCTTTCGGGTTGGTGCTGACCGAAGCCTTGGCC
>JBQTJA010000046.1:0-2345 GCA_052387595.1 Nitrospiraceae bacterium
CTGATGCGGAAAGGAAATCAATGACTCTGACCCCATCGATCGCAGCCTCGAGGGTCATGGGTGTCCAGGATTCCGTCACTGACCGCATCGATCGATAGGAAATCAATGACTCTGACCCCATCGATCAATGGCTGGCCTGTGCGCTCCCCTGTCAACGCTTCGCCTCCGTCCTCACGAACGTCGGCGCATGACTCGGGGCCGCTGTGGTTTGCTACTCCTTCAACGTGGCGGACTCTCACCGCCTACTCCTTGCCGGTCTCCCGGCGCACCCCCATTGATTCGACCCCATTGATTACTGACCCCATTGATTAGGCGCTTCGCCACTGACCGGCAATGGGAGCGCCGACCAATCAGAAGGACTCAACTGAAAACACTCCTGCGCCCACGCGTACAGTCGTTCCAATGAAGAAAGACACAGCTCAAAGTACTTATCGCCCTTACGGTCCAAGAAGAACGCAAAGATCCCCACGCCTTCAATAGACACGGCCTTCAGGATGTGAGGCGCCATCAACACCGGCTGGGGAAAATCAATGCTCTCAATCGCATTGCGGCGATCAAAGTCAAACCGCCGTTGATCGTAGGTTAGCCTTGCTTCGCAAATGTCGGTACGCGGCGTGGATCGGTACTCGTCAAGATACTGCAGCAATAGAGAGACTTCACATTCACGTGATGGTGCAAGAGCCGCGAGAAGATCGGTCCATACAACACGGGGATCTCCGTTTCCAAGGCGCCCAACGATGTAGTTCGCAAATCCGTCGATCTCCAGCTTGAATCCAGGACCGGCACACAGCCGGTATCCCGACAAAAACGCTGCAAGTTCCTTGGCGTCGCGCACATACATCTGGTGGCGACGTCGGACCACATCAATCACAGCAAAGTCGCCGGTCGGTGTATTAATTGTGGCTCGCATCGCCTTGCGCCTCGTTTAGCCAAAGTGCTGACTGTTTTGAATCAATCATCAATGCAACCCGGAGCGCCCACCATCTCCTCCGAGAGGTTGAGATCCTCGAACTGGCCAGCTCCCAAATCGCTCTTCCATTCCGCCAACGGAATTCCGTCTGGATGAAGGTTATCGAAGACCATCTCGCCCACTTGTGCCGCCACGTGGATGCCGTTTTCCGCAATTACGCCGAACCTGTCGGACCAAATCCGACCTGTTCTTGAGCGGAGGCAGAGCCGTCGACCGTTCATTTCCTTTCCCACCAACAGCCTCTCGAAGTCGCGGGCGAACTGCTTGCATTTGAAAACACCGGTGCACGCTTTCGGCACGAGCGCAGCAAGAGCTTGCGCGGCTTTCTCGCACGGCGAGATGTTGTGCACCAACACCTGCGATTCCGTAACGAAGAAGTTCCGGTTCTTCTCAACCGTGAGGTCGTAAACCACCGCCTGCTCGGTGGTCATCCGCACGCTCGCCACAACGGCGAAGCCAGACTTTGTTACGAGGCGAGACCCGACTTTCAGATGTCGGGCCTCAACAAGGCCGCCTTCGCCGAACATCAAGTGCTCTGGCGTAGCTCGAATCGTCTCCGTCGAATCGAGTTCAATCTCAATGAGTTCTTTTGACCCAAAGGACTGCATCACTGCAGAAACAGCCTGAAACTCATCCTCGCCGGAATCAGGATTCCTGCTCAGAACAAGATCACCCTCCCTGATGTTGGCAATGGCCTTGAAACCGTCCTTTGTCTGCACCAAGGTGTCCGGCGTAAAGCTGTTGCTGAGACACCCGGACTTCCTGAGTACATTCTCGAAGCCCTTCAGTAGCACCCCAGCCTTCTTGCCCGCATATGCCCACAGGAACGCGATGCCAATTTCCTTCGCGCTTAGCTCCCTCTGACCAGTCCCAATCTGGTAGAGCGATGTTCCAAAGTCATAGCTAGAAACGGCGGTCATTGCCAAGGTCGCCACGGTTCCCGCCGTAGCCATCGCCTCACCCATCGTGAAATGCCCGGTTGGGTCGATGTTGTTAACCGGATCGTTGTGGGTGTACGTGTACTTGTGCAGCGACTGCGGGTCTTGACCGAATCCAGCGAACGAATCCTGCGTCAGGAACCGTCCATTGCCCGGCGTGTAAATCCTGGCCCGCAAGTCGTACGCGGCGACATTCGCATCCCAGCGCTCGCCGCGATACAGGTGCTCGACTTCCGTCGCACCAGTTCGGCCGATCTCCACGCCAAAGGCGTCATAGTCGATGCTGTCAGTGATGATTCCAGCCGCATCCGTCAACCACCGCGTCGACCCAAACCCATCCATCTGCACAAAGCTCGTGCTCGGGATTCCGCCCGCGTCATACCGCGTCTGACTCACCAAATCATCTGCAAACGTAAACGTCGCGGTGAGGCGCTTTT
>JBQTJA010000047.1:0-8596 GCA_052387595.1 Nitrospiraceae bacterium
CAGTTCGTCGAAAAGCTTGTGTGCTCAGGCCCCCACTCTGGCGCGCCAAGACGCGCACTGCACCGAGCAAGGACCTCCTGAGGTTCGGGAGCCGAACCTGAACCTGATTGGCTTTTCTGGCTGCTAGACGTGTTTGTAGAGATAGATTCCGATAAACATGCCAAGGATGCTTAGGATGTTGACTTTAATATTGAATCCGAAGACTAGTTTGATCAGGACAAGGTCAATGGTGAGCGGGGGGCTGATCCCAGGATTAAAGTTCGTCGCGAAAATACTTTGGATGGTGCCTTGAGGTGCCATAGCGTGGAGAATCTCCCCGAGTATTCCACCAAGGAGTCCTCCAATCAGCACGAAGATGATCAAAACCCAGGGCGACTTTCTCACGCGGCCACGCTTCTTTCCTTATGAGTTTCCGTATGCATGGTCTTCGGTGGCTGAGAGGCACCATATCCGAAGGTTTTCAGCATGTCAATAAAACTACTGACTTGGGGATGATCTTGACTTGCCCTGCTTGGTCCGATACACTCCCCGATGCTCTTTTTCATGGATTTTCGAGGCGATCGGAGGTCTGGTGCAAGGCTTCGATGGCCTCTTTCTTTGTGGTGATATGGCGTCATGCTTGATGCGTTGAGCGATAAGTTTGAGAAAATTCTGAAGAAGCTCCGAGGGCAGGGTGTGCTCACGGAGCAGAACATCACGGAGGCGCTGAAAGATGTGCGGTTTGCGCTTCTTGAAGCAGACGTCAACTTCAAGATCGTCAAAGAATTCATCGATCGCGTCCGTCAAAAGGCTGTTGGCCAGGAAGTCCTGCAGAGTCTGACTCCCGGACATCAGGTCGTCAAAGTCGTCTGGGATGAACTCAAGGCGATGATGGGGCATGAGCGGGTTGGGCTTG
Organism: Nitrospiraceae bacterium; assembly: GCA_052387595.1. GTDB lineage: Bacteria > Nitrospirota > Nitrospiria > Nitrospirales > Nitrospiraceae > Nitrospira_D. The sequence continues at coordinate 896 of JBQTJA010000047.1, forward strand.
CCCTAAGCTCGATGCCTCCGACCATCCTGATGATGGTTGGATTGCAAGGAGCCGGAAAGACGACGGCCAGTGGCAAGCTTGCACGTCTGTTCAAGAATCAAGGCAAGCGAGTGCTCTTGGTTGCAGCCGACCCGCGTCGCCCTGCGGCTGGTGAGCAACTGAGTGCTCTTGGTCGGGATCTCGGAGTAGAGGTGCACCGTGCGGATCACATTCAGGCTTCTCAGACGGATGTGGTGCGGATCTGCCGTGCGGGGGCCGAGCGGGGGCGCGATCAGGGTTTTGATCTGATCATCTTGGATACCGGCGGTCGGCTGCATATCGACAATGAGCTCATGGACGAACTGGTCGCTGTGAAAACAGCGGTGTCCCCTCATGAGGTGTTGCTGGTTGCCGACGCGATGACGGGGCAAGATGCGGTGACCATGGCCGGCCAGTTTGATCAGAAGGTCGGGGTGACCGGTGTTATTCTGACCAAGGTTGAAGGGGATGCACGCGGAGGGGCGGTCTTGTCGATTCGGGCCGCCACTGGCAAACCCATCAAGTTTCTTGGTGTCGGGGAGAAGCTGGATGCACTGGAGCCATTTCATCCCGACCGGATGGCTTCCCGTATTCTTGGGATGGGCGACGTGCTCTCGCTCATTGAGAAAGCCCAAGAAAGCATCACTCGGGAGCAGGCGGAGGAAGCACAGAAGCGGCTCACCAGCAATACCTTTACTTTGGAAGATTTTCGAACTCAGCTCGGCCAGATGAGCCGTATGGGTTCGTTTGAGCAGATTCTTGGCATGCTCCCGGGTGGGCAAAAACTCAAGCACGCGATTGAAGGGGACAAGCCGGAGCGAGAGATCGGCCGTGTGGTCGCCGTGATCGATTCGATGACCCTACGGGAACGCCGTGATCATACGATTATCAATGGAAGCCGGAAGAAGCGGATTGCTCGTGGCAGCGGCACGACGGTGCAGGATGTGAATCGTCTGATCAAGCAGTTTTTGTCCGCGAAGAAGCTGGCAAAGGCGATGACCGGTGCAGGAGGGCGTCGACAGCTTGCCCAACTCATGCGCTCGATGTGAGGGAATGCAGTCGGCTGTCAGCGAATGGCTTTCAGCGTATGGGCTGCGAGTAATGTTTGGAATGAAGAAGCTGACAGCTGTCGGCTCACTTATCTAAGGAGGATTTTGTGGCTGTACATTTGAGACTGGCTCGAACAGGAAGACACAAACGACCGATGTATCGGGTGGTAGCCGCCGATTCACGGAAAGCACGTGACGGTCGGTTCTTGGAGATTCTTGGAATTTTTGACCCATTGAAAGAAGCCGGTGTGCCGGAGTTGAAGCAGGAACGTGTCCTGTCCTGGTTGAGGCACGGCGCGCAACCCACGGTGACCGTGCGGACGTTGCTGCGTCGGGCAGGAGTCTGGAAGCAGTTTGAGGCTGAAAAAGCCGCGCAGAAAAAAGCCTCTGCAAAGTCCTAATCTCGTGATGGTGAGTCAGCTGGACACCGTGACGGTGGGACTGATTGAGCGGCCATTTGGCGTCAGAGGAGAGGTAAAGGTTCGGCCACTGTCCGATGTTCCGGGTCGATTTGAAGGGCTGAGGAGTGTGAGTCTCCTCGCAAGGAACGGGCAGATTCTAGAGACCAGTGTCACCCATGTGAGGCGAGCTGGGGCTGGATTTATTCTTGGATTGAGCGGTTTGACTACGCCCGAGGCCGCGAGTCTCTGGCGGGGAGGATTCATCCGAACGGTTCGGGGAATCGTACCTGAGCTTCCGGATGGGCAGTACTATGAGTGTGATCTCATCGGTCTTGCTGTCTATGCCGAGGAGGGTCAATTGATTGGTGTGCTGGAGGAGATCTTGGACGTGCCGGGGAATCCGGTGTTTGTTGTTCGCCAAGGAGCCAAAGAGATCTTGCTTCCTGCCGCCAAAGAATTGGTGAGCGTCATCGATGTGGCAGCTCGCAGAATGACTGTCCGGCTAATCGACGGATTGGGTGAGTAGGATGTTGCGGTTCGATGTGCTGACATTGTTCCCGGGCATGTTCGCTCCGGTCTTGGCTCACAGCATGCTCAAACGAGGGCAAGACAAGGAGCTGCTTACCGTGAAGGTGCATAATTTGCGAGACTTCACGGCGGATCGCCATAAAGTGGTCGATGATATGCCGTATGGAGGCGGGGCCGGCATGGTCATGAAGGCCGAGCCGATTCTCCTTGCGGTTGGCGCGATCCGACAGGAAGCGCAGGCGAACGGTGAAGACATTCGGATGATATTTCCAACTCCTCATGGGCGGCCGTTTACGCAAGACTATGCGCAACAGTTGGCGGGCGAGCGCCGCCGAATCGTCATCCTGTGCGGGCATTATGAGGGAGTGGATGAGCGTGTCCGTACGGCGCTAAGCCCGGAGGAAGTCTCACTCGGAGATTATGTGTTGACCGGAGGTGAGTTGCCGGCGCTTGTCTTGATCGATGCAGCGGCCAGACTCGTCCCTGGCGTCTTGGGTGATCCCACTTCCGTCTTGGAAGAGTCGTTTTCTGATTCGTTGCTGGAATATCCGCAGTATACGAGGCCGGCAGAGATTGCAGGAGTCGGTGTACCCGACGTCTTGCTCTCGGGCCATCATGAGGCCATTCGGTTGTGGCGTCGAAAAGAAGCATTGCGCAGCACGTATTTGCGTCGCCCCGACCTTCTGCAAGGTCGGGTGTTCACAAGGGAAGATCAACAGTTGTTGGATGAATTGATGAACGAAGGCCTTTTGACGGCCGCGACATCACGTTGGGAGGAGGGTTAAGTCTATGAATCAGTTGGAGCGAATTCAGCGGTCGTTGACGAAGAAATCAGCGCCACACTTTGAGATCGGGGATACCGTCAGGGTCCACGTCAAAGTCGTCGAAGGTGAAAAAGAGCGTATCCAGGTCTATGAAGGAACTGTGATCGCGCGCAAGGGAAGTTTGAATACCGAAACGTTTACGGTTCGAAAACTTTCATACGGAGTGGGGGTCGAACGGATTTTCCCGGTCCATTCTCCGATTGTCTCCAAGGTTGATGTGGTTCGACAGGGGCGCGTTCGACGCGCGAAGCTGTACTATCTGCGCGGCAAGAAGGGCAAGTTTGCGAAGGTTGAGGAGCGGGAGTTTGTCGGAGAGAGCAAATCTTCAGCACAACCCCAAGCTGCTGCAGCGGAGACGGCCTCCTAGCCTTCTTCGGGCACATGTTCCCTCACAGCGGGGGTGATCGCATGAGTCGGTGAAGGGACGTCTGATCTGATGGGACCCACCGAAGAGTTCGAGCGGGCGGCCAGGCTGTGTGGGTTTCGTCGTATTGCCGGCATCGATGAAGCCGGACGGGGTCCGTTAGCCGGTCCGGTCGTTGCCGCCGCGGTTGTTTTACCGATCCACTGTCGACTCTCGGGGATCGATGATTCTAAACAGCTGTCCGAAGGGGAGCGAGCTCGTTTGTATGCCGCGATCCTTGAGCATGCCGTGGGGATGGGAATCGGATCGGCGGACGTCGGTGAGATCGATCAGTTCAATATTCTCGAGGCGACCAGGCTGGCGATGCGGCGAGCCATCGATCAGCTGGCTCCTCCCCCCGACTATCTACTCATTGATGCCGTGACGCTTCCTGGGATCGGAATCCCTGAACGGCCTATCATCAAGGGAGACTCCCTTTCCCTCTCGATCGCGGCAGCCTCCATCATCGCCAAAGTAACGAGGGATCGTCTCATGGCAGAGTACCATGACATATTTCCCAAATATGATTTTCTCTCGCATAAGGGGTATGGGACGAGAGAACATCTGCAACGATTGGCGCACCATGGCCCCTGCTCCATCCATCGCCGAACATTCAGGCCGGTGCAAGAAGCCATCCTCGCCGCGAAGCGTGAGTCTTTCCGACGGATGAGCTCCACAGTGCTCGAACAGTAACGGCATGGTCACTTCAGATCCCCGCCATCAGTTTGGCCAAGCCAGTGAAATGCAGGCCGAACAGTTCTTGGTGGCCAAGGGCTATCGCATCCTTGATCGTAACGTACGGACCAGGCTTGGTGAATTGGACCTCGTCGCGGACGATCATGGTGTCGTGGTCTTCGTCGAAGTGAAGGGCAGGACCACAGACGCCTTCGGCGGGGCTCTGCTGGCGGTGGATCACCGCAAGCGGGTGAAGTTGACGAAACTGGCCGCGCAGTATTTAGCCCAACGGCATTGGTCCGATAAGGTCTGCCGATTCGATGTGGTGTTGGTTCAGGGGAGAGCTTCCAACCAGGGGCGGATCGAACATCTCCAAAACGCATTTGACGTTGCCGAACACTGAGGGTGTTCGCCTTTACTCGAAGGGGTTTTCATGGATGCCATCATTCAACTCATCCATGTGTCAAAATGGCATGATCGCAGAGCCGCGTTGTCCGATATCACCGTTGAGATCGAGAAGGGAGAGTTTGTCCTGCTCATGGGCGCGAGCGGGGCTGGGAAGTCGACGCTGTTGCGCATGTTGATCGCGGAGGAGCAGCCGGACGAGGGCCAGATTTTCGTTCACGGCAAGAATGTGACCAAGCTCAGAGCATCCGAGATTCCCTATCTTCGACGGAAGGTCGGGGCGGTGTTTCAAGACTTTCGCCTGTTGCCGAAGAAATCCGTCTTCGACAATGTGGCGCTTCCGTTGATTGTCCAAGGAGCCTCCGAGAAAGATATCCGCCGTAAAGTCACGGAGGCATTGCGTGCGGTCGATGTTGATCACAAGAACGATCAGTTGCCGAACAGTCTTTCAACTGGGGAGCAGCAGCGGGTGTGTATCGCGCGGTCGATCGTCAATGGGCCGGTGGTGCTTCTGGCCGATGAACCCACGGGCAATCTTGATCCAGAACGAACCAGGGAAATTATTGAATTGTTCAAATTGATCAATGCTCGAGGGACGACCGTGGTTGTCGCGACGCACGATCCTCATGTCCTGAAATATGTGAATCGACGGGTGATCACCTTGGTGCAAGGGGTGTTGCTAGCAGAGCGAAGAGTTGGGGAAGGGGTCGGAGGATGAGACGCCTGTTTTACCTCGTTCGCGAAGCGTGGGTGAACATGCGGACCAATCGGACGACGACGATCGTCGCGATTCTCACCACCGCATTTGCCCTGGCCTGTGTCGGCATCTTTCTGTTGCTCTATGTGAATCTTCGGAACGCAGCGGGGTCGCTCCAGGAAGATGTCAAGATTATGGTCTATTTGGAGGATCGACTGCCGAGTGAGCAGGTGCGAGCACTCGAACGAACACTCAAGACCGATCATATGGTTGACGGGGTGCTCTTTATTTCAAAAGAACAGGCGCTGGGAGAATTTCGAGTTCAATTTCCCAGTGAGTCGCACTTACTCGAAGGGCTCGGGGAGAACCCGCTCCCGGCCTCGTTCGTTGTGACGCTTGCGCCGAGCTTTCGGTCTCCGGACGCCATGAGAGCGTGGGTGGAACGAGTGCAAACGATGGAAGGTATCGCGAAGGTCGACTATAATCAAGAATGGAGTAGTCTGTTGGCCGGACTGATCGGATACATCGAGCTGGCGGCAATCGGGGTGGGGATTCTCCTTTCCGCAGCCGCCGTGACGATCATCGGGAATACGACCAGACTTGCACTGTTGGCCAGACAGGAGGAGATCGAAATTCTTCGCTCGATCGGAGCCACACGTACGTTCATCCGTATTCCCTATTTTCTCGAAGGAGCCGTACTCGGAGGCTGTGGCAGCGCGCTGTCGTTGGGGATTCTTAAGTTCGCGTTTGAACTGTTTCGGCAGCAGATTCAATTGACGGGCCGTTTTAGCGGGATCGAAGGCATGATCTCTTTCTTTCCCCTCCCGGTGTGTCTGGCGCTCGTGATGGCGGGAATGGGGCTTGGCTTTGCCGGGAGCGTGGTGTCGCTTCTACGTGTTGGAGAAGGGCGGGCATGAGAGTCTTCCGTGCCATCCTCCTCTGGTGTCTTGCGGTGGGAGGAGGGGTGGTATCTGTGGCGGGTGCGGCGAGTGATCCGATCTCTGAAAAAATCGAGCGTGAGAGAAAGACGCTTGAGAAGCTGAAGGGCAAGATTGAGGAGAAACGGAAACGCGCCGAAGCCGCAGAGAAAAAACGAGAATCGGTGTTGCAAGGGCTCCAATCCCTGGATGAGCGACTGGTGCATCATCGGCAAGATCATCATGAGATCAGCAAGAAACTGCGACAGAAGGACCGGGAGATCGGCGAGATTACGGACCGGCTGGGAGCGATGCGAACCAGTATTGAGGCCCGACGTGAGGCCATTCTTGCCCGACTCCGTGTGCAGTATATGGAAGGGCGGTTTGGGCGTGTGAAGGCCCTCTTGACAGCGGACTCCTACAGCGATTTTCAGCGTCGTGGACAATACCTCTCGGTTGTGTCACACAAGGACTATGAATTGCTGGAGACGTTTCGTACCGATATGGAGCGAATGGAGCAGGTTGAGCGTCAGCGCGCCGAGGCCAGAGCTGGACTGGTTGCCTTCAAGCAAACTATCGAGAAAAAGCTGACCGACATCCGAGTACTTCAGAGAGAGAAGAAGGTCTATCTAGTCAAGATTACGCACGAAAAGGACTCCTATAATCGCACGGTCGAGGAACTGGAACGTTCCGCGTCCCGGGTTGATGGCTTGTTGCATGAGTTGGAAACGCGCCGACGTGCCACGGCCGTGCCCCCTCCCTTGTCTTCACCATCGGCGCATGGAGTCCGAGGCACACTTTCGTGGCCGGCCGATGGAAAAGTCGTGTCGTTCTTCGGGCGCCAGAAACATCCGACGTTCAATACGTATGTGCAGCGCAAGGGCATTGAAATTCGAACTGTAGAGGGAAGTCTCATCCATGCCGTCATGACCGGGAGTGTAGTCTACGCAGACTGGTTGAAAGGCTACGGACTCGTTATAATCTTAGATCACGCCAACGGGTTCTTCTCCCTCTATGCGCATGCCTCCAAGATTCTGGCCAAAGCGGGTGAACAGGTGGCTGAAGGTCAACCGATTGGGGAGACGGGGGATACGGGCATGATTGGAGAAAATACTTTATACTTCGAGTTGCGGGAAGGGGCCGAGCCAGTCGATCCGCTCCACTGGTTGGCCAAACGATAAGCATGGCCTTCATTGGTGTATTCTGATCGGAGGGTCCGACAACTCAGGAAAGAAGGGATGTGAAGATTATGGAACAGCAGCCTCGGAAGAAGTCTTGGGTGGTCGTGCCGATGATTGCCCTTGCGCTGCTCGGTGGAGTCGTCATTGGAAAAGGGTGGGAGCGGACCGGTCATGCGGGTGAAACCTATGAGGAGCTCAAAACCTTCTCCGAAGTCCTGAATCAAGTTCAGAAACATTATGTCGATGAGACGAAACCGAAGGACCTCATTCAAGGGGCCATCCGTGGCATGCTCTCAACGCTCGATCCACACTCAGCCTACATGACTCCGGAGATGTATAAGGAGATGCAGGTTGAAACCAGGGGAGAATTTGGGGGAGTTGGCATTCAAATCGGTGTGAAGGATAACCGTCTGGCCGTCATCGCGCCGATCGAGGGCACGCCGGCACATCGAGCCGGGATTAAGGCCGGTGACTTTATCACGAAAGTCAATGACGACACGACCAAGGATCTCACCTTGATGGATGCGGTCCAGAAGATGCGAGGGCCGAAAGGCAGCAAGGTGAATCTCACGATTCAACGAGAGGGCACACCGGACCCATTGG
>JBQTJA010000048.1:0-42683 GCA_052387595.1 Nitrospiraceae bacterium
CTGCGCCTCGACGGAGACATGTATGGCTCCACCATGGAGGCGTTTACTGCGCTGTACCCAAAACTTTCCGTTGGAGGGTTCGTCATTGTCGATGATTATGGCTCAGTGCCAGGCTGCCGCCAAGCCACCGAGGATTTCCGTAGGCAGCACGGCGTGACTGAGCCTATCGAGTGGATTGATCAGAGTGGAATCTTTTGGAAACGGCTTCGATGAAGTCCCAATAGGACGGATATCGCAATGCAATTCTTGGTGTTCTGCGATGAAGACTTAGGCCTATCGGGTGGTGGGAGCCGGCAGGTTCTAGAGTTCTCCAAAGCACTGGTGGCACTTCAGCACGAAGTCACGATCGTAGCCCCTCAGCCAACTAGACAGGAACGAGTTGTTCCCGATTGGGGTCGCCTCATCGTGCGACCGGTTTCGGTTGTGCGCCGGGGTGGGCTCCGGCCCTTCTCTTATCTTCTCGGATCGTGGTCGGCGCTGAGACGGCAACTGGATGAGCGGCGACCGGATGTCTTGGTTTGGTTCGACTCACCTGGACAGATGGCACCACTGCTGGCCTTGCACAATCGCACATGCCCGTACGTCTACTTTGTCAACGGACTTCCACATGAAGAGGTGCAGGGAGTCTGGCAATGGACGCCTTTGCGGCAACTGTTGTCATGGGGGCTTAAACGGGCAGCGAAACATGCTCAGGCCGTGGTGAGTGTGTGTCCCGAAGTGCTGACGAGCCTTCGCTGTATCCAAGATATGGATACTGAGCGTTGTATCGTCATCAGAAACGGAGTGGATCCAGACCGATTTGTACCACAGCCACATGAAGGTGCGCGGGCAAAGCTAGGACTAACCGGAACGGGACCCTATGTCGGATTTGTGGGAGGATTTTTCCCTTGGCATGGGCTCGAGTCGCTCATTGCAGCCGTGCCGATCGTGGCGAAGATCTATCCTGCTGTGCAATTTCTCCTCGTAGGAGAAGGCCAGACAAAACATGAGATTGAGGAGTCAGTGCAACAAGCTGGGCTGGCTGCGAACGTTATATTTGTGGGACGCGTCGAGTTTGATGCGGTGCCGATGTGGATTGGAGCATGCGATGTCTGTGTGGTGTTGCATCGACCGACTCGGTCATATCCAGGCGATTCCATGAAGCTCTGGGAGTATCTCGCGTGTGGCCGTCCGGTAGTTGCCACGGCCGGAGTTGGGTATGGTGATACCATCGAAGCGATGGGGGCTGGACTGGCTGCTCAACTGAACGATCCGCAGGACCTCGCACGGCAGCTGTTGAAGCTCCTTGGAGATCAGGAGTTTCGTAGCAAGATGGGAGAGCGAGGTCGGACTGCGGTACTGGAGGCCCATACGTGGGAGGCGCGTGGTAAGCAGCTAGAGCAGGTCTGTCGTGAGGCAGTCACGAGAATGACTGGTGCGAACCGGAACGCGTCTAGTCCGGACGATAGTGGCGAACCTACCGCAACTCTTCAGATACAGGAATCGATGCCTCGGCGGTTGCGTCACCGTATCTTAGAGGCAGGAGGGTGGGCAGGGATGGGGTTTGGCATCGATAAGTGCTTGGCCATGTGTCAGCTCATGGTTGTGGCCAGACTATTGACACCGGCTGACCTAGGGCTGGTCGCCGCATCAGCCGCAGTGCTGTTGGCTGTGTCGACGTTGACGGAAATGGGATTGGAGCCGGCACTCGTGGCTCGTAAGGAGGTACAGCAGGATGATTTGGCAGTTGCGTGGACGCTAGCAGTCTGCCGCGCATGTCTGCTCGCTGGTGGGATATGGATTTCTGCGGATGTCGTTGCGCAGTTTATGCGGATGCCGGAGCTGGCCGCCTTGTTGCAGGTTCATTCTTGCGTACTGTTGATCCAGAGCGCAAAGAGCCCCGCGCTCATTCTTTTGCTCAAGAATCTGGACGTGAGGCGTCGCACTCAACTAAATCTCATCAGTCGAACGGTTGAGGTTGTCGTTACCGTCTGTTTAACGTGGTGGCTGCGGAGTGTGTGGGCACTCGTGTACGGGCAGATCGTCGGGCTCGCGATCAATAGCCTTTTGTCATATCGGATTGCGCCGTTCATACCCCGTATCACGGTGGTGTGGAGCTCACTGAGGGAATTTGTTCGATTTGGTGCACATGCCAATATCGCCAATCTTCTCGCGTTTGGCGTGCTAAGCGGGAGCGAGTTTATCATCGGGCGCATGATGGGACGCGAAGCGCTCGGTTACTACCTCATGGCGTTGGTGATTCCGACCATGGTCGGAATTCGTGTGCCGACCGTCTTATGGGAAGTGAGTTTGCCTGTGTATTCAACGCTTCAACGGGACCGCCAAGGAATCATTCGAGCATTCGGGGTGCAATTTGGGGCGTTCACGCTTGTCTTGCTCCCTGTATCCGGGATCCTTGCGTTGATGGCCCCTGAAATAATCGCGATCATGGCAGGCGAACAATGGGGACCTGCGGCACCAGTACTGCGGGCACTGGCAATCTTTTCCTGCTGCAGTGCATTGGCCAGCACGATGGGAGCCCTCCACTATGGACTACAACGTCCTGAACTCCCAACGAAAGTGTGTGGATGGCAGTTTATTGCTTATGGTGCTCTGATTGGGCCGTTAGCAGTGACATTTGGCTTAATGGGAGCAGTGTGGGCACTCAACATCAGCTATATGGTCGGACTCGTGCTATGGATGTATTACACACTCCAACTTTTAGGACATGACGCCGCGCTGGTCTTTGGCCCACTGCTGAGAACGATCGTGCCGGTTATCGTTGTTCTGAGTGGAGGGCTGTTAGTGCAAGACGCTCAACTACTTCCACTCAATGCGATAAATATAGGGCTATGCATTGCAGCCGGAATGGCGGTGTATACGCTCTACGTTTGGCGAGTTGAATATCCACGGCTTCTTAAGCTGTGGCACGCATAAGTGATGAGTCCGACTCATGGTTGATGTGACCATCGCGATTGTGAATTGGAACACCTGGACATTACTCGAACAGTGTGTGCGTTCGCTTGTGGACGGTGTGAAAGGTATTTCCGCCAAGATTATAGTGGTTGACAACGCCTCGACTGATGGGAGCGCGGAACGAATGCGCATCCGGTTTCCAGAAGTCCAGTTGATTGCGAATAAGGCCAATCTTGGATTTGCTTATGGGAATAATCAAGTTTATGCGATGACGGAGGGGCGGTATTTTCTGTTGCTGAACCCGGACACCGTGGTACGTCCAGGAGCTATCGCTTCGATGGTGCAGTTCCTCGACGAAACACCCGCAGCCGCTGGCGTCACGTGCAAGTTGGTGAATCCTGACGGCTCGTTCCAACGAATTTTTACACGACTTCCCACTTGGCGGTATGTGCTCGCCCTTCATACGGTGTGCCGCGCATTCTGGCCAGACAATCGGCTTGTGCGTGAATTTTACATGGAAGATGAATCTTTCGACCGCGTGACCGCTGTGGAGCAACCTTCTGCCTCATGTTTGATGATTCGTCGTGATTTGTTTCCTGGCCCCGTGCTCTTCGATGAGCGATTCCCTATTCTGTTTAATGACACAGATTTGTATCGACGTATGCATGATCGTGGCATGAGATTGTATTTCTCACCGGACGGTGAGGTGATGCACATTCGTGGCGGTGGAGGGGTTGGTCAAATGGGCGATCATGGCATCATCGATTACCTGATTTGCCTTATTCGCTACTATCGGAAGCATGACGGGTTTCTTGCTGCCGCAGTTCTCTGGTGGGTGCTTGCGCTCAGTTCCGTCGTCAGTCTTGGAGGGCGAACCACCAAGATGTTGCTGGGAGTAAAACCGATGAACTTGTTGCGCCATGAGTGGAACAGACAGTTTCGGATGATTTTGTGTCGAGAGCGTTTTACCTACCCACCGGATATCAAACCGTTGGTTCCGAACACCATAACGTTCCAGAAAGGGCTTGCGTGATCGGCGCAAGAGAGATCATCACCGACTGTCTTTTATGCGGCAGAGCAGGGGAGACGGTCTATTCGGACTTAATTGATCGACTAGAGACGGAAGAGGGGGAATTTGGGATTCAACGCTGTTCGCATTGTGCCTTTCAGTGGCTGTCTCCCCGTCCCCGTCTAGAGGAAATGGCGCAATTTTACCCTCATAACTATTATGCGTATCAAGTTTCAGCTGACGCTGATCCAAGTATTGGGTTGGCCAGAGGACTCAGAGAACAGATTCGCAGGCTCATTCTTAGTGAGGTGTTTGAGTATGCTCATCTAGGCGTGGGCAACGAGAGATTATCTTTCCTTGGTCGGCTGTTTGGAATGGTTCCGTTTCTTCGGCGGCGAGCAGCGTTTGAATGGGAGGAGTTCCTGCCACACTACATTCCGAATGGTCGCCTCCTCGATATAGGTTGCGGAGCAGGCACGTATTTAGCCCGGATGCGAGCACTCGGTTGGGACGTACAGGGGGTGGACCTGTCTCAAGATGCGGCGAAGGTTGCACAGCACCGCTACGGCATTTCTGTCAAGGTCGGCATGTTGCCGGAGGTGCGATTCCCTGACGACATGTTTTCAGTGGTGACTATGAGCCATGTCATTGAACATGTGCCAGACCCGCTCGTCTACCTGGCTGAATGTCGGCGCATCATGATTACTGGGGGGCACCTCATCATTAACACACCAAACATAATGAGTTTTGCCAGCCGGATGTTTGGAAGACACTGGGTAGCTCTTGATCCCCCTCGTCACCTCGTATTGTTCACACCCGCAACGCTTCGTCAATGTGTCCAGAGAGCCGGGTTCAAGGTGGTTCGTGAGCGAAGTTATCCCTATTTAGCTGGTTATAACGCGCAGCTGAGTTTTCGGATTCGTCAGCATGGACATGTCCGGAACTACACGGGTATGAGCGTGAGGAATCTCGAATATTCCGCAAAGCTTGTCGAGTGGGTAGAGCGTGCATTGCTTTTGCTGTGGCCTTGGGCAGGCAATGAATTGCGTCTGGTTGCAGTAAAACCGTGAGATAGGCTGGAAAAGACGAGGGAAGAGTCGCATGCGAGTTGGGATCGATTGCCAGGCGCTTGGTATGGGAGTCCGACACGGATTTTCGACGTATCTGAGTAATTTGATCAAAGCCTTGGGGCAACGGTATTCGTCGAGCGAATTTCTAGAATGGCCCTGTCGGTACCATCGGGGTTGGAGGATCCCACATCAACTATGGTGGGATCAGGGTCAAATTCCCTGGCGAGCCTTTAGTGAGAAGGTCGATGTCATCCACGCACCAGCTTTTTCAGGCGCAGTCTGCCGCACGCAACCGCTCGTGTTGACGGTACACGATCTGATGTACACACGGCATCCGGAATGGCTTCCCACCCAACGGGCTCGATGGTACTGGTCTGAATGGATTCCGTTTACCGCTCGGCATGCGTCGGCCGTGATCGTTCCATCACAGGCGAGCAAGCAGGATCTGATTGAGTTAGGCGGTGTCCTCGCGGAACGGATTACGGTAGTTCCGGAGGCGGTCGACCCGTTGTTTGCCCGCCAGCCGACAGCTGATGAGGTTCGTGCCTATCGGAACCGAAAAGAACTGCAGGCTCCCTATGTGCTCTATGTGGGTGCGATCGATCGTCGCAAGGATTGGCGAGGCCTTCTACAGGCCTTTCGTCGAACGCGCGAGCGTTTCAAGGACTTGCAGTTGGTAATTGCCGGAGTGATCAGCCCTGGGAGAAGCCCTCTCCCAGAAGAACTTCGCGCATCGGGCCTTGGCAATGAGGTGGTGCTGCAGGGGTACGTTCCCGATCAAGAGTTACCCTTGCTCTACGCGGGGGCAGCACTCTTTGTGTTTCCGTCCTGGTGGGAAGGATTCGGCTTGCCTCCTCTGGAAGCCATGGCGATGGGAGTTCCCGTGATTGCGTATCGGACGTCGTCATTGCCGGAAGTGATGGGCAAGGCCGGTGTTCTGATCGACGCTCCCCACGATGTTACAGCCCTGTCAGAGAGCATGATGCATATTTTGTCCGATCAGCGGCTGCGCGATGAGCTGGTTGCGAACCAGCTTCAGCAAGCTGCCACGTTCAGTTGGGAGCGAGCCGCGGATCAAACCATGGCGGTGTACGAACAATGCGCCAAGATAGCGGCATAAAGTCCTCGCGCCAACCATGCATCAGGTCGAGGACCATCGATCGCTCAATAGATGGACAGACGATGTAGTTCAGTTGTCGCGTGAGTACGTTGTCAACGAGTCAATTGGTTGAGGTAGATCGACTTGTATCATGACAGACTGCGGTTCCTCACTTTGAAACGATGACCGTATGGCGTACGAACTGAAAAAACACATATTCGATGGAGTCATGCGAGCGTACCGGCCATCTCCCTATGAAGCATTCGGGGTAGCTGATTCTCGCTTCACCAGGGAGATGAGCCACACCGTAAAGTGCCGCGATAGGTTTCATGTCGCGCTACAGAGTGGTCTGCGAACGTTGTCCCAGGACAGGCAGACGATTGTTGATTTCGGTCCGTTCCCTGGGAGTTTATTGCGCCTTCTGCGTAGTTTGGATTTCACCAAGTCGGCACAGTTGTATGGAGCCGGGCTCATGGTGTCCGAGGATTTCATCAACTTTATGCAACACAATATCCAGGCACACATCCTGACCGTTGACCTTGACCCAGTAGGAGATCATTTTCAGACCAAGGGGTATTCCGACAAAGTTCCTCTTCCGGATCATTCGACGCAGCTGGTATTCGCACTGGAAATTATTGAGCACCTGACATCACCCTTCCATTTACTGGCGGAGGCCTATCGCATACTTCGATCAGGTGGTCACATCGTCCTCACAACACCGAATGTGACTCGGATCGGGAATGTCTTCAAACTGCTGATCGGCCGCTCTCCAAACGACCGGTTAGCCCCACCAGGCTACAAGAATCCAGATGATGAATGGCGACCGCATGCCCGAGAATACGCCATGCATGAATTAGCCGACATGCTCCGTCAAACGGGGTTTGACATTGCAGAGTCACGATACTTTCTTGGGGAAGACACGCAAGACTGCCGTCAGACAGCGAGCCAACACGGTATCAATTGGGCAAAATGGCCATTCTATGCCGTGCCGCATCTACGGGGAAGTTTGTTGATTGTTGGGAAGAAACCATGAAGCCTGTGGTTCTTGCAGAACTAGCCGGCTCGGCCGGGTATGGAGGAGGGGAACGCTACCTGGAGCTCCTCTTTGAGCATGTAGACCAAGTCCGTTTTCGCCCGATACTGATTTGTCCTGAACCAGGCCCATTTGTAGACAAAATGGTAGCACAGCACATCCCGACTCATATCGTTCACCTGAGACCGCTCTTCAACCCACTGGCAGTTGTGCGCTTGGCAAACCTACTTAAACGAAATAAGGTGACCGTCCTTCAGACCCATGGAGCACGGGCCAATGTCTATGGATGTCTCGCAGCACGGCTAGCCGGAGTTCCCTGTGTCGTCGCAACGATACACAATTCAATCAGAGATTATGAGATAGGTCCGATCAGACGCCATCTCTATCTCGCAATTCTACGAGTCGTATTACCGCTGACAGACCGGCTCATTTGTGTGTCGGATGCGATCAAACGAGATGTTCTTGCCGATTGCCCCGGTGTCGCGGCCAGAACAATAACCATACGGAACGGCATTAACCAAAGGCGATTCTCCCGGAGCGGAGATCCTCACAAGATCAGGAAGGAATGGTCTATAGGCAACGGTCCGGTGCTGCTTTTAGTGGCGAGACTGACGGAGCAAAAAGGCCATCGTTTCTTAATTGAAGCGTTGCCGAGACTGTTGGCAGAGTGGCCGTCGCTTGTCTGCTTGTTTGTGGGAGAAGGTGAGTGTCGAGACGCACTTCGATTGTTGGCCAGGACAATCAATGTTGAGCATGCCTGTCGCTTTGTCGGAGATCAGAATAACGTCGGTGATTGGTATGCGGCGGCAGATGTGGTGGTCTTGCCATCGCTTTCGGAAGGCCTTCCGTTCGTTGTCCTTGAAGCTATGGCCATGGCTCGTCCTATGGTCGCCTCCAGCGTGAATGGTGTACCTGAAATCATCCAGGATGGCCTGAATGGATTACTCATTCCGCCTCGGAATCCCCAAGCATTGGAGGAAGCGATTCGGAGTCTGCTTCGCGACCCTGTACAAGCCGCACGTATGGGCAAGGCCGGGCAGCAACACGTGGCCACTGCTTTTACGGTAGGCAAAATGCTTGACGACACTGTCAGGGTGTTCGAAGACGCGATACCCGCCTTGCGCAAGGTATCCGTCGGGGCTTCTCCAAAGGTTCAAGAGGAAGCGGCATGACTGTCCTGAGCGATCATCAAGCAGTCGGCATCGGGTGTCCCTGTGGAGCCAATGAACCACTGGTCAACGCCTTTCAGACCCCGACTAGGCGATACGTTCGCTGTCCTGTCTGCGATCTGGTGTTTCTCGAGCCTCGTCCGACTAGCGACACCTTAGAAGCGTATTTCCAGGAAGACTATGACGGTGATTATGGAGAGGTCGAGGCTTCAGATGATCGGCAACCGGTTTTCCAGAGCGTGGTACATCACCTTTCCCTCTACCGATCTCCTCCTGGCACCTTGCTGGACATCGGATGCGGAGACGGAGAGTTCCTCGCACTCTGTCGCGATGCTGGGTGGAACTGCTCAGGGGTCGAGTTGTCAAAACGAGCAGCCATGCGCGCGGCTGGGAAGGGCCTCACAGTCCTGTCTCCAAACATGCTTGAAAGGGGTGAATGGGCGCAGCACTTTGATGTTGTGACCATGATCAACGTGCTCGAAACTGTTGCTGATCCGGTAATCATGTTGCGGCAAGCCGCAACGCTCCTCACACCGAGTGGACTTGCCATCGTGCGAGCTACCAACAGCGTGTTTCATCTGTCGATGAGAGCCCCTGCACGCTGGATTGGGTCGCAGTATGACCAAGCGTTTCATTGGTATCTCTATAGCGCCAGGACGCTCACGGTCTTAATGGAAGGCGCCGGGCTCACTGTCATCAGTCTCCGCAATTCAAAACCGAGTCGAGGCCCTCTCTCGCCTGTACACCCTTGGTTCAGTCAATTGAAATGGACCCTCAGCCGGTTGGTGCTGTGGCCACTTTCCCAGCTCCTCTATTACGTGACACGGAGACACCTTGTGTGGGCGCCTTCGTTCGAGATTATCGCTCAACGGTCGGGAAATGCCCTGTGAGTACTTCCCGCGCACACAAGCGGTCTTGGAAACGGATCCTACGCGGGTGGGCTGTGCTCCTTCTCCTGTGTCTTATTGGCGCAGTGGCCGCGCTTGGCGTGCGAACACTACTGGATTCAGTCGGAACGGCCAAGCACACACGATACGAGCCGGTGGACGTTCCACCGCAATCGGTATCACCTCAACATGAGCGTGAGCGGCAAGAACTGGAACGCCGTGACCGTGCCGTGCGTGAGAAAGGCAAATAGCACCATGTGTGGTATTTGCGGAATCATAGGCGAAGAGGAGGGCGACATCCTTCAGCGGATGCTGAAGCGGCTGGTGCATCGTGGACCTGATGAAGAGGGTATCTATCGTCAGCCTGGAGCCGCGCTTGGTGCGAGAAGACTGCGGGTCATCGATCCAGAGGGCGGGCACCAACCGGTCTACAACGAGAACAAGACTGTTTGGGCTGTCATGAACGGCGAAATCTATAACTATCGAGAATTACGACACGATCTATTGAGCAAAGGGCACCAGCTATCGACTCGTTCCGACACGGAAGTCCTAGTCCACCTATATGAGGAGGAAGGCTTCGAAGCATTTCACAGATTGCGCGGCATGTTTGCGGTGGCGCTGTGGGATCAGGAGCGTCGTGTTGCATGGCTGATTCGTGATCGCTTGGGCATCAAGCCGCTGTACTATGCCATTCGACCGAGTGAAGCCGGTGGGGGTACCTCTGTTGTATTTTCCTCGGAGATTCCTTCTCTACTGGAAGCCTTGCCGGATTGGCGGCTTCGGCCGGAAGGGGTTGCCGAGTACCTGATGCATTTGTATGTGCCGGGGTCGGGCACGATGATTGCCGGCGTGCACCAATTGCGTCCTGGCGAAGCAATGAGCATCTCGGACGGACGAGTGGAGTTGGTGCGGTACTACCGTCCTGACGAAACACTCTACGGTCATGACCAATGGACTATCAAAGAAGGCAGCAGAGAGGTGTTGCATACTTTTGAAGAGACTGTAAAAGCCCATCTGGTCAGCGATGTCCCCTTGGGGTTATTTCTTTCAGGAGGGATCGACTCGGCGTCTTTATTAGCCATAATGGCGAAAGAACACAGTGGGCCAGTGAAGACCTTTTCGATCGGATATGCACATCCGTCCGATCAATCATTCAGTGAGCTGGATTCGGCACGATGGTTGGCCAATCATTTCAAGACCGTTCATTCGGAGATGATTCTGAGGCCGGATGCAGTTACGCTTATCGGGAAAGTGGTGGAGGGCATGGGGGAGCCATTTGCTGACTCGTCAGCAATCCCCACGTATCTCGTGTCGGAGGTTGCGCGGCAGACCGTCACAGTTGCGCTTTCTGGAATTGGCGGTGATGAGCTCTTCGGTGGATATCCTCGCTACTTGGGCCTCCGCACTGCGGCGCAGTATCAACGGGTTCCCTGTGTGTTGCGTGAGCGCATGGCCCAATGGAGCAGTCGTCTCGGTGAGCGTGGAAACGCTCGTGACCACGCCGCTCGCTTGAAGCGATTTCTTGGCGATGGACATCTGCCGCTTCCTGAGCAATACCGCCGCTGGACCACCTTCATTCCCGCCGAATGGGACGGCCGTCTCTGGGGAGATCGTTTGGAAGCGATGTTTGTGAACGATCGGCCGCTTGGACCGGCAGAGGTGCTGTTCGACCAGTGGCCATCGTCGGACCCGGCGGACCGTGGCATGGGCGTCGACCTCCAGAGTTATTTGCCTGACGATCTCCTGCGCATGGCTGATCGAATGAGCATGGTGCACTCGCTCGAGTTGCGTGTCCCGTTTTGTGATCATCATCTCTTGGCTGCAGCCCTCCGAATTCCCGCCCGGGTACGTCTGACTGGTTGGCAATTGAAAGGGTTTATGCGCCGAATGTTGCGAGGCCTGCTGCCGGATCGCATTCTTCGCGCACCCAAGCAAGGGTTCATGGTGCCCATGGCGCGATGGCTTCGAGAGGACCTTCGCGAGATGGCACACGATCTGTTAGCAGACCAGGTGATCAAGGATCGGGGATATGTCAAGCCGGCTTATGTGCGGTGGTTGTTGGAGACGCATGAGCGCGGCCGCCGAAACTGTTCGGATCAGTTGTATGCGCTGATGGTGCTGGAGCTGTGGCATCGGGGGTTGCGTGCCGGCTCCTCTGAGCGAATGGCCGTGGTGGCTACCTCATGAATATTCTATTGCTGGCTGAAGTTTCGGCGGAGCGAGTCATTGGTGGTGCGGAACGGGTTCTTCGCAATCAGGCGCTTGGATTAACGGCGCTTGGACATCGTGTGGAATTGTTGACGCGGGCTCCTGAGACAGCATCAACGAGTATGATCGAGATGAATGGAATTCGAGAATGGCGCTACCCTGTCAATCGTAAGCATGAAGCTGCGTTTGTCTCGTCTTCGGTACGGCGCTCAGTCGAGTACTTCGATCGCCTCCGTGTGACTGAACCCTTGGATGCCGTCATCATTCATCAAGCTATGGCTGGACTTGGACCAATTCTCGCTCGCCGTCATGCCGCTTCTCGATGGATATATCTTTGCCATTCCCTCGCGCACGAAGAGTATGACACGAGAAACACACCAGCCAAGTCGGCGATCGCAAGCTTGCGCCGACATGCAAACCTTCGAGCGAGACGGTCAGTAGAAGGCGCCGTGATGTCCAGATGCCATCGCGTGGTGGTCCTGAGCCAGTTCATGCGTCAGCGGGTCATGGCCGCGCATGGTATCTCATCCCCCCGAATCGGACTGATCCCAGGAGCGGTTGACCCAGAGCTCTTCAAACCTGCAATACAACGCCATGCTGCACGGGCGACCCTCAACTTACCGAATGACCGGACCATCCTCTTCACCGTCCGCAATCTTGTCCCACGAATGGGATTGGAGAACTTACTATCCGCTTTTGAAATGCTGATCCCTGCTCAGCCACGGCTTATGCTCGTCATTGGAGGAGAAGGCCCCCTGAGAGCGCAGCTTCAAGAGGTGATACGCCAAAAGAATTTGCACGAGGCCGTGAGTCTCACAGGATTCGTGCCTGAATCGCAACTCAACAACTACTATCAGGCTTCTGATCTCGTCGTGATGCCGAGCCTCGAGCTTGAAGGATTTGGACTGGTGATGGTCGAAGCACTCGCCTGCGGCACGCCCGTACTTGGAACACCGGTTGGAGCCATTCCGGAAGTCTTGAACCAGGTCGATCCCATCCTCGTCGCTCAAGGAACTGATGGTCGGTCGATTGCTCAAGCTCTTGAACGGGTGCTCACACGATTGCGGGATTCTGGAGAAGCTGCCCGTCTCGTCCAAAAAGGTCGGTCGCTTGTTGAGAGACGCTACAACTGGACGCAACATTGTAGCGAGCTCGCCAGAATGTTGGATAGCACAATGTCGGCTCGGCTCGCAGCATAGGCATGATGGCAACCCAGAAAGTTGTCCATATTATCACTCGGCTTGATCGGGGAGGCTCTGCTCAAAATACGATGCTCACAGCACTTGGACATGATCGTTCGCATTTTGAACCGGTTGTGATCACCGGAGAAGTGGGCAGGTGGGATGCACAAGGAGGTCACACAGCGACCATTGGTAACCTTCGGCTCTTAGAGAAAGAGTCGATCCAGTATCACATGGTGGCGTCGCTGGTTCGTCATATTAGTCCACTGGCTGACCTAAGAGCACTGTGGCATCTGGTTCGGCTGTTGCGTGAGGAGCGCCCACACATCGTGCACACGCACACGTCCAAAGCTGGAGTGTTGGGTAGATTGGCCGCATGGATCACGGGTGTTCCCGTGATTATTCACACGCCACACGGGCATGTGTTCTACGGCCATTTTGGGTCGGTCTTCTCCTGGGTATTTCTACAGATCGAACGCGCATTGGCATGGATCACTGATGTGTTGATTGCGCTGACAGCGGCCGAAAAATCTGAGCACCTAGAGCGAGGAGTTGGGTGGGACGATCGATTTGCCGTCATACCAAGCGGGATCGACATCGACCGCTTCAAGCAGGTTCGGAAAGCCGGAAAGGTGATGCCGGAGTGGTTTGACTGCCCACCTGATGCGATAGTCATCGGCTCTGTCGGCTGGTTGACGGATATCAAGGGGCATCGGTTTTTGGTCGATGCCGTCGCTCGATTAAAGCAGGAGCATCCTCATCTGCATCTCGTCATTCTCGGGAGCGGAGGGCAGTATGATGCCCTGCTGCACCAGGCACGCAAGGCCGGAATCAGTCAGTCCGTACATCTGGTAGGTCATCGAGAGGATGTCGAATGTGCTCTGGCTGGGATGGATGGCTTCGTCTTGCCGTCGCTCAATGAAGGGATGGGGCGGGCCTTGATTGAGGCCATGGCAGCGGGAATTCCGGTGATTGCCAGCCGAGTGGGGGGAATTCCTGGGCTGATTGAGGATGAGAAAAATGGTCTCCTGGTTCGAGCCGGAGATAGTTTCGCGCTCGCCGTTGCGGTGCGACGGATATTGTCCGATCCTCCCTGGGCCCGCACATTAGGACAGAACGCGATGCAGAGTATTGGAACAGCTTACGGCATCCCTGCCATGGTTCGAGCCATTGAGTCGATCTATAGAGGGGGAGCAGTGGGGCATGCATAGAACCAGCCGTAGAATGGCAATCGCCCTGTTTGCTGTCGTGATGGGCCTGATAGGGGATGCAGCGGGTTTAAACGCTGCACCAGCCACGGGACAGTACTCTTTGCGGGCCGCCATTCATGTCCACAGTGCGATAAGTACAGGATCTCTGAGCCTGGAATCGTTGGCGAGAAGAGCCGAGGAGCAGCACCTGGATGTCTTAATTCTCTCAGAAAATTTCACGTTGCGATATGACTATGGTTTCCAGCCGCTTGAAGGATTTCTGAAGTACCACGTCACATTTCCCTCAGTCATGGAGTACGGCGTCCAACGATTTCTCGATGAAGTGCGTGCAGTGCGGGACCGCCATCCGAATCTGATTATTATTCCAGGGGTTGAGGTCGCCCCGCACTATTACTGGACTGGTTCGCTACTGCACGGGGATCTCACTATGCACAACGCCCAGCGGAATCTCCTCGTCATCGGGCTCGAAAAAGCCGAAGATTATCGGCATCTTCCTGCTCGTGGAAGTGCTGACTCGTTTGTGTGGGGCTGGCGGAGTGTGGTCAATGGACTTCCACTGCTGCTGTTGGTTCCCGCCGTTTGGTTGTGGAAGTCTCAGGACCAGAGATATTCTGATCGGAGAGGACCTGCATTTCGCCTCCGGCTTGTGCTCGGCGTCTTTCTCTTGGTCGCATGTGTGATCCTGATAGCCAACGCGTGGCCAATGAGGATGCCTGTCCACAGCTCTTATGACGGCGCAAGCGGGTACCGGCCTTATCAAGCCTTGATCGATGGGGCAGTTGAACGGGGCGCGTTGGTGTTTTGGTCTATGACGGAAGCACGAGATTTTAGCCAGCATTCATTTGGACCACTCGGAACGGTCACAGTCAAGACTGAGCCTCATCCCGACGCGTTGGTCTTGACGAGCGGCTACACAGGATTCGGTGGATTGTACCAAGACGCTAGGAGAGTGATTGCGCCGGGAGGCGTGTGGGACCAACTGTTGAGATCGAGGATGGGACATGAACAGGACATGTTTCCCACACTGATCGGGGAAGTGGCATTCCATGGAATCACGGATCTCGGAAATGATCTGGATCGGGTGTACACCATCATTCAGACATCCGAGCGAGCTGCAGCCGGCATCCTGGCTTCACTCAAGACAGGTCGGGCCTATGCGGTCGCAAGAGGTGATCAGAATATTCTGCTTCAGCTCGACGAGTTTCGTGTGTTGAACAACGGACAGTCCGCGGGGATTGGCGAGACGCTTCGCGGAAGCAGGAGCGGCGATATCATCGTTCGTGTTGGAGTGTCCGCCATCGATGGGAAGCCATATGCGACGAAGCTTCGTATCATTCGATCCGGTCACGTCATCAGACAAGTCGAAGGCCAGACTCCCTTGCAGGTGGAACTCGCGGATCATGAGGTTCAGCGGGAAGAGTGGCTGAATTATCGAGTGGAAGTTGTTGGCAAGGGCGGAGAATTGCTGACCAATCCGATCTATGTCTCACCGAAGGATGGGTCAGGCACAAATAAAGCCCAACGGCCGGCCCTTCGCCTCGGAGCCGTCGCTCAGAGCCGGATCGCAACAAGCTGAGAGCCTGGGTGCAGCATGCGTATAACGATTCACCAACCGCAATTTCTGCCGTGGCTCGGGTATCTCGACAAAATCGATCAAGCGGACCTCTTCATCATGTTGGATACTGTCCAGTTCAAGAAAAACGAATGGCAGAATCGTAATCGCATCAGGACTGCGAAGGGATGGCAGTGGTTGACGGTTCCGGTCCTGCAGCATTTTGGGCAACGGATCGATGAGGTCCTGATGAATCCAACTGTCACCTGGAAAGCTCAGCACCTCCGTGCGCTGGACATGCATTACGCTCGGGCGCCGTATCGCAAACGATATCTTGCCCAGTTACGTGATCTCTACTTGGCGCCATGGAATAAGTTGAGCGATCTCAACAAAGCGACCGTGCAATGGTTGCTCGAGGCGTACGGCATTACTACGCCGGTTCATTGCGCTGCCGACTACGCGGCTCGCAACGAGCCGACGGATCGATTGATCGACCTCTGTCAGGCGGTCGGCGCTACTGAGTATCTTGCTGGGCCAGGTGCTGAGCATTACATGGATAAGCCGCGATTCGAATCCTCGGGTGTACGGTTGGACATGCAAGTATTCCAGCACCCGATCTATCGCCAGGTGTACGAGCCGTTTGAGCCGAATCTTTCCGCTCTTGATCTCTTGTTGATGCAAGGGCCCGACGCACTCAAGACTCTGCGCCAAGCGCGACCGATGGATCATTCGATGATGAGCGTATAGGAGGATCAGGTATGAGGAGTGCTGACGTCAAAGAGCCGATGCGCATTCTTGCCCTGGGAGCCCATCCGGACGACATCGAGGTTGGGTGTGGCGGAACATTGATCAAGTATGCGGAGAATGGCCACCGCATTTTTCTCATGGTTATGACACAAGGTGGGGCGGGCGGTAATGTGTCGGTTCGCAAGAAAGAACAAGAACGGTCGGCCAAACTTCTCCAAGCCGAAGAAGTGTTCTGGGGAGGCTACCGGGACACGGAAGTTCCCCTGGGACGAGATTTGATCCAAACCGTCGAAGGGATCGTGCGAAAGATCGAACCGCATTTTATCTTTGTTCACTACCATGATGATACCCATCAAGATCACCGACATTTGGCGATGAGCACGATTACCGCTACGCGATACACGAAAAATGTGCTGTTTTATGAAGGACCAACCACACAAAATTTTGCGCCGACGGTGTTTGTCGATATTCAGCAGGCCTTGGATCGCAAGATCCAGGCATTAGAAGCTCATGCTTCGCAAGTCAGGAAGACCAACATCGAAGGGATCAGCATCGCGGATCTGGTCAGGTCGTCGGCGCATTTTCGCGGCATCCAAGGCCGCGTGAGAACGGCAGAAGGGTTTCTTCCATTGCGGCTGTTTATTAACATTGGGATCTAGTCCTAGCAGCGATGATGATTTCTCACTCACGACCCTCAATCGAAGCGGAGGACATTCGTGCAGCCGTCGAGGTTCTGCAATCCCGTCAGTTGGCTCAAGGCCGTTTGGTCGAGCAGTTTGAACGAGGGATGGCCGCATACTTCGGCCTGTCCGGGGGAGTGGCGGTTACCTCGGGAACGGCCGCTCTCGAAGTTGCCCTCCGTGCAATGGGAATCGGGTCAGGCGATGAGGTCATCCTTCCGAGCTATGTCTGTGCGGCTCCGCTGTTGGCGATCCAGCGCGTTGGGGCAATCCCGAGGGTAGTCGATATCGACCTTGCCAGTTTTAACATGGACCCCTCAGCCGCGCAGGAGGCCAGGACTTCAAGGACCAAGGCCCTCATCGTGCCGCATCTCTTCGGTCTTCCGGCCGATCTGACGGCGCTTGAGCGTTTGGGTATTCCGATCATTGAAGATTGCGCACAAACGCTGGGGGCGATAGAGCAGGGAAGACCCGTCGGGTCGATCGGTCTCGTGACGATCTGCTCGTTTTACGCAACGAAATTACTCTGCGCCGGCGAGGGGGGGATGCTGCTGTCGCATGACGAAGCATTGCTGGAGAAGGCACGCAGACTGAGGGAATACGACGAAACGCCGTCGCTCCATCCATCGGCCACCAATGTAAGGATGACGGATCTTCAGGCCGCCATCGGTCTTGCCCAACTGGGGCGTCTTGCCACGTTCATCGAGCGCCGGAGCTCACTCGCGGATGAGTATCGTGCGAGACTGAGCGGCACCGCACTCGTTCAGCCGGTCGTTCCCGCCGGTCGCACGCATACCTACTATCGCTTTGTGGTGCGCCTGCCGAATCTTGCCGAAGCCACGGATGGGTTGAGTGAAGTGATCGCTCGATTTGAAGCTCGCGGTGTCCACTGTCGGAAGCCGGTGTTCCGCTCGCTTCACCGATACCTTGATTTGGACGGTTTTCCTTCCACTGAAGAAGCCGAGCGGACCACACTCTCGATTCCGCTGTACCCATCGCTGACGGATGAAGAAGTGGCGCACATCCAGGTGGTATTGAGATTGGAGTGGCCGTGAAAACGATTGAGACGCAACTGGCAACCCCATTTACCACCACGACGTGGCGTTGGATCACGCCGCTGGTCTCAGGCGCGGCACTGGGAACCCTGGCGCTGGCGATTCCTTCCGTTCGAGAACTCTTTCAGCTTGAAGGCCTGCGATGGCTCTATGTCTTTCTGTTTGCGTACCTCGGCACCGGAGCGTTGACACCGCTGATGGTCCGTATTGGTCATCGATGGAACCTTGTGGATACACCTGCCGATCGGAAGATTCACATCATTCCCACCCCACGGCTTGGTGGTCTTGCACTGTACGGCGGATTTATTGGTTCGGTGCTGCTGAACTCGATCGTGCCTGATTGGATGGTGGCCATTCTTGTGGCCGGCTCTCTTCTGTTGATCATCGGCGTCATCGATGACATTCGGGAGCTGCCGGCCTCGGTCAAACTGTTCGGGCAATTGCTGGCGGCGGGCATTGTCATTGCGTCGGGAAAGATTTTGACACTTTTTCCTCCAGGACCACTTGGAGATATGGCCAACATTGTTCTGACGCTCTTCTGGATCGTCGGGATTACGAACGCGTTCAATTTTTTCGATGGCATGGATGGATTGGCCACCGGGCTGGCCGTGCTTATGGCCGGGTTCATGGGCGTCGTCGCGTTCGAAACGAATCAGGCGGCTCTGGGTTGGCTCGCGATTGCCATGATAGGAGCCGGCCTGGGATTTCTCCCGTACAATTTTCGTGGGACCAGGCCTGCCGTCATTTTCCTAGGTGACGGTGGATCAACCTTCATCGGATTTACGTTAGCCTGTCTGGCCGTCAAAGGTAACTGGGCCGATTCCAGCCCGATTGTGTCATTCAGCAATCCGTTGCTGATTTTCGGAGTCCTCATCTATGACATGATTCACATTACCGTGGAACGAGTCATTACGGGAAAGGTCACATCCGTGAAAGAATGGTTGGACTACGTGGGTAAAGACCATCTCCATCACCGCCTTGAACGAGCGCTCGGTTCCCGTCAGGCCAGTGTGGCCATGATATTTTTCTTCACCATCTGTCTTGGGCTGTCAGCCCTGGCGCTCCGCCATGCCGGCACGACGGAGGCCGTACTGCTCCTCATTCAGGCCGGCTTGATTGCCGCGATGATCACTGTGTTGGAAATCAGCGGTCGTTGTCGATAGAGACTTGCACTCCTGGCCCATTCCCGTTACAAGATTCCTCCATGGTGCCAACCGTTGAATGGAAAGAGGGAGCTGTCCGGCTGCTCGATCAAAGCCAACTTCCAGGAGTAGTGGAGTTCCTCGACTGTCGGGACTACAAGGCTGTTGCGGATGCGATTCGCACGTTGAAAGTTCGCGGAGCGCCGGCCATCGGCGTGACGGCAGCGATGGGTGTCGCCTTGGGCGCGCAGGCCATCCGTGCGACTGACTACCCAACCTTTGCACAGGCAGTCCTCACGATCTGTGACGACTTGGCCGCGACCAGGCCAACGGCGGTCAATCTCTTCTGGGCTCTTGAGCGGATGAGGCGGAAGCTGGAGTCGGCACGAGCTCAGCCGGTCTCGATGATTAAGCAAGTTCTTACTTCTGAATCTCAAGCAATACTTGAAGAAGACATTACGCTCTGCAAGACCATGGGGCGCCATGGGGCGGAGCTGATCCGTGATGGACAGACGGTTTTGACTCACTGCAATGCCGGATCACTCGCGACGGCAGGCTATGGAACGGCACTTGGGGTTATTCGTGCCGCGTATGAACAGGGCAAGAAAATCAATGTGATTGCGGATGAAACTCGTCCTATACTTCAAGGGTCTCGCCTCACTGTATGGGAGCTGATGCAGGATCATATTCCTGTCACGTTGATTACCGACAATATGGCTGGCTCACTCATGCGGCAGGGAAAGATTCATCTCTGCGTCGTCGGAGCCGATCGCATTGCGGCGAACGGAGATGTGGCCAATAAGATCGGCACCTATTCGGTGGCAGTCTTGGCGAAGGCGCACAATATTCCGTTCTACGTGGCAGCTCCCTATTCAACCATCGACCTTAAAACGAAGTCCGGTGATCAGATTCCAATTGAACAGCGAAATCCATCCGAAGTCACGAGCATCCATGGCAGCCACCCCGTCGCACCCAAAGGTGTGGCTGTCTACAATCCTGCCTTCGATGTCACACCGGCTGAACTGATCACGGGCATCATCACCGAGCGAGGCGTCTTCAAGCCTAGTGAACTCGCATCACAGTTTCAAACCAAGTAGTGTGCTTTTCACCGTTAGGTTCCGTGCGCTGCATAGCTCAATCTTCATCTCGTGCTAGGTTTGTGAAGACTCTTGTTTACTGAAGCACCATGAGTGATATGCGGGTAGCGGATTTAAGAGGCAGGTTAGAAGCAGTGTCTTCTGAAAAGTTAAGCACTTTTATCTCAAAAGCCGTTCGGGCGAAGTTGCATTCGGCTGTCAAGACTTTGAACGCTGCCTATTGGGCTGCGAGCAAGGGGCAGTGGGGGACCAGCCTTGCTGACGATTGGAAACACATCGGTGGCGAAAGATGAAACGCTTGAGGCAGACTATTGACTACGTCAACCGACATTACTACCCCTTCCTACACGCCGCCTCCCACAAGCCTTGATTCAGACTTGTTGGTTCAACAGCGATCCAGTGGCCTTCGCTGGTGTGTCCACCACCACCAATCATCTCGCCTGTCCCCATGTGGCCGTAGAAATCGGTGGCTTCCAGGTTCCGAACACGTTTTTCAGCACAATTGAACTGCTTAGTCGTCTTGGTGGAATAAAATCGAGTAGGGGACCTGTTGCCCTGCATCCACTTCCAGTCGATCAACGCGGAAATGGTCACCAGATTGTCTTCTCTGCGTACGGTAGCAGCATCGATGTACACCATTTGCAATGGATGCGACTGATACTGAGCGTCAATAGCCACCCATTGAGCATAGAGAGGCGTCGAGCTGAGAGTTAGGAATATAGCCAGGAGCCAGACAAATCGACGAGACGTCAGCATCTCTGTATCCTCCCATTTCAACATCATTGTATCACCCGAGGTGTATGAAGAGAACGGGATCTCTCTTGGTCTCCCGTGAGAAAGGATCATTCAGAGAAGAATGTGGGGAAGGGAAAGTCGTATGGTGATGCACATCGGGTGGAGAGTGGAGTTAGCCGACTTCATGCAGTTTGAGCAGATTGGTTCTGCCCGGTTGCGCCGCAAGCGTGCCGGAGACGATGACGAGCCTGTCGCCGGCTGTAACCAACCCCTCCGCCTTGAGCACGTGTTCGGCTTCCTTGATCCGCGCATCAGTCTGCTCAACTTGGGGCATGGTGAATGAACGGACACCCCAATAGAGTGCCATCCGCTGTCTGACCTCCTCATGAGGAGTCAGGGCAAGAATCGGTGCGGTCGGGCGTTGCTTCGATACCAGCCGAGCTGTGGCACCTCGCTCGCTGAACGCCACGATGGCACGTGCATCGATTCCCCTGGCTGCAGAAGAGGCCGCAGCGCAGATGGCTTCTGGTATGGAAAGATTGTCCAGGTCGGCTTGCCGCTTGCGCAGTATGCCAGGTTCGGTGCCCTCTTCTGCCGCGCGAATGATGCGATCCATTACTGCAACTGTCTCGGTAGGATGGGCACCGACGGCTGTTTCCGCCGAGAGCATCACGGCGTCGCTCCCGTCGAAGATAGCGTTCGCGACATCGGAAGCCTCCGCTCTTGTCGGGCGCAGGGCCTGTGTCATTGACTCCAGCATCTGAGTGGCAGTGATGACGATGCGCCGCCGCCGGTTGCCTTCTAAAATAATCCGCTTCTGCAGAACTGGCACCGCTTCAGGCCCCATCTCGACACCTAGGTCCCCACGGGCGATCATCACCCCGTCCGCTCGTTCCAAGATTTTGTCTAACGCCGTCACGGCTTCAGCCCGTTCGATTTTGGCGATGAGTGGGATCGCACTTCCATGCTCGGCCAAGACAGCCCGTGCCGCGTCAATGTCCTGTGGCCCTCGCACAAAGGAGAGGGCGATATAGTCCACCCCATTCTCGACGCCGAAGCGAATGTCTTCCTGATCCTTCCCAGTCAAGGTAGGGGCACTAACGGCTGTTCCAGGCAGGTTGATCCCTTTGTGTGAGGTGATCGTGCCCCCGGTCAGGACGGAACAGTCGATCAGATTGTCGGCAATACGAACCGCTTGTAGCTCGATGAGCCCATCATTGATGAGCACCCGTGATCCGATCTGGAGGTCGCGGGTGAGCGAAGCATAGGTGACGGGGATCTCTGGAAGAGGGGCGGGAACAGAGGTGTGGGTGTCGCGCAGTTCCGCCGATTGAACTGATGTCCGCAACCGCACCACCTGGCCGGTGCGGACTTCAATGCTTTCCTTCGGCAACAGGCCCACGCGAATTCTGGGACCTTGCAAATCCTGGATAATCGCTACCGCTGTTCCGCGTCGTGCGGCTGCGTCTCGGATGGCGGTGATCGCTGCAGCATGAGAGTCATGCGTGCCATGAGAGAAATTCAACCGAGCGGCATCCATGCCATTCTCAATCAATCGGCTGAGGATGGCTGGTGAACAGCTCGCTGGCCCGATAGTGCAGACAATTTTCGCCTTCCGCATGATCGCTATGACAACGCCTCTCTCAGACTCCGTACAGTAGGCACATGATACCACATATGCATTGGATGGATCGGTGTCAGCTGCGCCGAGGATTGTTCATTTGAAATCCTGTATTTTTCTTTTGTTTTTCCCGCCAACCCGTACAATGACTTCATTAGAAGAGTCTTTCGTTCTACAGACGCTAGACTCTGATGCACCTCTCCTACGAACGAAATGGCAGACACCATGGCAACTCTCATCTCAGTCGCATCCGGCAAAGGCGGGGTAGGTAAGAGTGTCGTCTCAGCAAACCTTGCGTTAGCGCTTGCGAAAAGTGGACGACACGTCATCCTGGCTGATCTTGATGTGGGTGGGGCTGATGCCCATATCATGTTCGGAGAATTGAATCCTGCGGTGACCTTGACGGATTTTCTGAACAAACGAGTCAACCGGTTAGACGATGTCACCATTCCCATCACCGTTCATCCGAACCTCCGTCTCATTGCCGGTACGGGCGAAACCTTGGCAACGGCCAACATGGCCTTCGCCCGCAAAAAGCGGCTCATGAAACAGTTTCGGGAGCTTGAAACCGACATCGTGGTCATCGATATCGGCGCTGGCACCAACTTCCACGCTCTCGACTTTTTTCTGATGGCTGATATCCATTTGGCTGTGGCGACTCCCGAGCCGACGTCAGTGCTTGATCTGTACCGATTCATTAAGTTAGCCGCAATCCGCCGCGTAGTGGCCTGTTTTCTAGCACGCAGCCCCATGTCGGAGGTTCTCTCCAACCGAGACTTCACGAGCGTGGACGAGGTTATGGATGTCGCGGGTGCCACAGATACGGAGGGACGCGATGTGGCGGCCGCTGCCTTGCACTCGTTTCGGCCCGGGCTGATCGTCAATCGTGCATCCGACAGTTCTCAGGTCAACGTCCTGTACCTCCGTAAGATTCTCCATCAATACGTCGGCGGTGACCTGACGCTGCTCGGCGAGATTCCCGACGACCCAGCTGTGAGTCAGGCGGTTCGGAAGTTCCTACCGGTCATTGAAGCTGCTCCCGAGTCTTTGGCCGCCAAAAGTCTGGTGGCTGTTTCCGCTGCCATTGAACAGTTGGTTGCGGCGTCTGTCGGCAGAAGCCAAGAGCAGGCGACGCAACCAGAAGAGAAGCAGAGAAGGATCCTGCTATCAAATCCGGTATTTTCCCAAGATCCTCCGACCTCTATGCCCGTGAACTCCGAGGTTCAGTCTCCTTCAATTGAATCGAGGCAGCCCGCTCGTGCAAGTGTACTCGTCCGTATGTATTCGGATGACCCGAACACGGCAAAGATACGAACAGCGTAATGGCATCGTCGTACTGAGCCGTTACCTCATGGTGCTGTCCATCCTATATCCTCGGGGGATCTCTGGCTGTCAGAGAGGACCGACCTTCGCGATTCCGGCATTGAGAACATCCGCATTTCAGCAGGTACGAAAGCTAGGAGTAACCATGAGTGGTACTTCGTAGGAGGAATCGGTCTCAGGATTCGGCAGCTCAGAGACCGAGGGCAAGATGAGGATCGGGCCCGCGCGTTAGAACCCGAGTTCTTTTTCAAGGTCAGCTTTCTTCTTGTCGAATTGTTTCTGCTCGGTTTCACTCTTCTGGATGAAAGTATTCTTGATGCTCTCGCCGGCCTTCTCCATGGCTCGCTGGGATTCCTCTCCCTTCTTCTTGATCTGGGCCGTCATATCTTTCGCTTTTGGAGAGCCGGAGAATTCGTAATACATCATGGCCTGGCCCTGTGTAAAAGTTGGATCCGGACGCTTCATGATGGTGTCGCCTCTTAGTTCGGCCCGATCCTTCGCTGGTTTATCTCCCCCTGGCAAAAATTTCATCCACAGAGATGCGCGTCTCAGTTTCTCTAGCGATTGCGAGGTAGATTTGCCCAGTTCGCTAATATTGCCGGTCAGGCCTGGGGCGTCTTTCTCTTCAGCCTTCATCAGCCGGTCGGCATTGACCGATGCCATTTTTGCCAGCTCTTGTCGAAACGTCGGTGGGGAGTTATAGGGCTGTCTTGAGCCGGTATTCGTATCGACCGGACCGTACCGGCCGTTGTCGATATTCCAGGCTGTTTCGAATAGGCGGAGATCATCGGGTGTGGCCTGAACGGCTTTGATGAGCACACGATTGGCATCCTGATGGTCCCCGATGGACTCGTAGTACCGGAACGCCGAGGTTTGACCATCGGCCCGTATTGGCTCATTGGAGTACAAGGCGCCTTTTCTCTCAGCCGCCTTGGCCAAATCCCGCCCGAGTTTTGGCATGTTAGCTTTCGCTTTCCCCATCGCGCTCTTGTCGTAGCTATCGATGCAATCGTTTGCTGCGACCCTCATGTAGGCCGCGA
The DNA here is from genome assembly GCA_052387595.1 of Nitrospiraceae bacterium. Classification (GTDB taxonomy): domain Bacteria; phylum Nitrospirota; class Nitrospiria; order Nitrospirales; family Nitrospiraceae; genus Nitrospira_D. The sequence continues at coordinate 24,755 of JBQTJA010000048.1, forward strand.
AAAGAGCGGCAGGCTGTCCGGCCTGTTCCGCCTTCGCGAGTGCGGCCGACTGGGCCAAGGCAGTTTTCTTTTCATCGTCCCCGAGACAAGGATCATCAGCACGAACGGCGGGAGCTGCAAGGGCCATGAGCATCAGCGAATATCCGGCTACTCTCGACAGGCGCATGGGCGGTGACCTCCGTTATTTACCGAAAAGCCCTTTCATCATCTTGTTGACGTCCGGTATTTGATCGCCGATGCTTTCTCCGGCCTGGCTGTCACGAGGCTGTTTTCCACCGGTCTGGCGCTGGCGCGGATTCTTTTTCATCTCCTCCATATTGGGCATGCCGCCCATCCCCATCATGGCGCCCATGTCATTCCTTGTGTAGCCGACTGGTATTTCGAAGAGGGCGGGGTCTTGTTTTTCGATCTTCAGATTGGTCAGTTCGCTGGTCATGCGCATTTTCTTGTCGCCGTCTTTGGACAGTATGTCCATCTTGACGGTGATCCCTTCTTTCGTGGTCCAGAAGAAGCCACCGAACTTTCCCGAGCTATCTTTCTTGATCGCGACTATCTTGGATTTCGTGGTCTTAATGCCGTTGATCGTTTCCTGGCCCACATCAGCCTGCTCGACGATGTCAAACGCATCCATGCCGGAGGTGTTGAAGCTATCCATCGGCATTTCCATATACATATCGCCCATCAGTTGCCACACGACTTTCTTGTCCTTCCGAATGATCGACGTCATGCCGTCCGATCCGCCCATCTCCATCCGGTCCTTGTTCACGGTGTGGTAGATGCGGGATTTCATCGTCATGCCGCCTTCGGTCTCCATCGTACTGTCGGCCGAGTAATCGACTTGTGCCTCAGGCGGAGAGATAGCACCAGCTGTGAAAGGGAGAAGGATCATACAGATCAGCAGAGCGACGTGACGCAACAGGCTCATACGCAGGTCCTCCTAGAGAAAAAGTGTACTGAGCTATGCAGGGTATCGGGATTTGCCACATACCGTCAATACGCAGAAGTTGGGAGGATGGCGCTCATGAAAACTCAAGCCCAATAGGAAAGGTTGCCGCATAGCCCCCGCTTGTTTCAGACGGCTCCAACGTCAATTGATCACCGCCATCGCGAAAGATAAAATCATGGTGATTGCGCACTCGACGCCGTCCTTGTGCCGCGTAGGGCAGCGCGGTATGAACGCGGTCTGTCAGTTCATCGGGAACGTATAATTGGGAAGTAAATTCGTACTGTTTCCTAGCCATGGGCGCTGTGCGGATCTTGAAATGAATGTGTACCGTTCGTATAGGGTACCAGCCAGGATAGATGGTCTGGAACCGTGCTACTCCATTCGCATCGGTCAGCTGATATCCACGTAAAAACTTCTGCCCCACAGTACTGAATCCTGGATCTCGCACATCGGAATAGACCCCCGTCGCATCGCAATGCCACACATCCACTTGGGCATCCGGCAGGGGATGGCACTCCCCGGCGCGAACACGCGAGATCTGAAAAATCAGGGCTAACTGAGTACCCGGCGTGACTTTCCCGTTGGTCGGATCTGAGCGAATGTCCATCCGATGCAAACGTTCATCGACGAAATAGGGGCCTTCGGTTTGCTCTGGGCGGACGATACAGAGTGATAGAGATGGCCTGGCAACTGCTTGAGCTGAGGCAATCCTCCCACCCATCAGCCAGACTACGCCAGTGACTCCTAGGAATGCGATTGCTTCACGGCGAGAGAGTAATGGACGCTTCTGCTCGGCATATTCTGTCATTCTGTACGGGCCTTCTCACCTTGGTCAAAGTATTGCCCGCTACCTTCTCCTGAGATTTGGTGGAACACTTGATGGTGGAGGTGGGGGAGCTGATGGTCCTGGCGAGAACCCGCCAGAAGGTCCATAGAATCCTCGCCCTCCATAAAATCCACCATACCCGCCATATCCACCAAACGGCCCCCCCCAACCACCATACCCAAACCGAGAGAACCCGCTATACCCATAGGGCGGGTAGTAGGCACCATAGTATGGGCTTCTGTCTCTTCCTCGCTGGGCCGCGACACTCTTCCAATCGATAATATGTTTGATCTCGAGGATGGGGTAGGTGTAGTCGCTCTCATCGAGTTGTCGCGTAGTCTCACCTTTCACGGTCCCAATCACAGTAATGGGAGTGCCTGCTGGTATGCTAGCCGGGTCGAGAAATTGCTCCCGAACCGCGAGGAATCGTCCTTCAGACCGAAGACGCTCCTCCGTGACTCCCCCTCCTTTTGCAGTCGGCAATTGTAAGACTTCCACCTCAGTTCCCGCGTCCGTCCGTTTGGCTCTGATAACATTGCCACCGAACATCACCGTTCGCCCGATATATTGGCTGGGAGCTCGTTTTACTTCGGCAAAATTTACAGTGGCATCGATCTCTTGTTCCAGCCCGAGAGGAATGCCGAGCAATTCCGTATCGCGCTGTACTTGATGGATGGATTCGGCACAGGCTGATAGCATCAGGCCTCCACAAACCAGGGAAGCGAGGACAGTCATGCGCAACATGGACGTTCTCCTGTCCTAGAAGTGATACGACAGTCCACCAAGGAGAAGCTGTGCTCTGTAATTGCCGCTAAAACCACCTAGATCACCAAAGGCTTGATCAAATTTCAACGTCGCTCCGGTGTGCTTATACTCTCCAAAGACGGCGATTTTTGGTGTGATGAATGTGCGCAACCCCACCAACACATTCCAGGCGACCGCCACATCGGTATCACTTCGGACGGTCGCGGTATCTCCAATGTGTGCGATGGCCGCCCCGACACCAGCTCCCACGTATGGCTGAAGTGTGCGACCTGGATACCGCGCGATGAAGTTCACGCCAACCGTAGTCAGTCGAAAATGGATGCCGGGAACTTCATCCAACGTCGCAGTGCGGGGCAAGCTCTTGACATGAGGGTTTGTGTGCAACACTTCCGCTTCGACCCCGTACCAACTGTGTCCGGGGAAATATCCCACTTTGCCACCATAACTGATCGCATTCTGGAGATCAAAATCTTCGAATGAGCCAGGAGCCCCTGCTAGCGGTCCCGTTCCAGCAATGCTGTTAATTCGATCCGCGAAGTTCACCCCGGCAGTTCCAGCGACATACATTTCGGCGGAAACAAGACTGGGTGTACAGAAAGAGGTGAACCAGCATCCAGCTATCAAAAGGCTTGTAACGAATGAAGCGTTCTTTTTCATCGTTGTTCTCATGCGCAACATCATAACAAAAAAAAGTCTGTTGCATAGCCTCTCAAACCCGTAGGGGGTGCCATGTGTGAAGATCTTCTGCTCGGGTCGTCACGTATCCTCTGTATTCCAAAGTGATAACCATGACTGACCGGAGAAATCCGTACGTGTCCATTTGGATTGCGGTTCATATCTGTGGTACATCCTCCGCTACGGATGACGATCAGAGCAATGTTTTTGCTGATATCCTCTTACTTTCTACTCAAGGAAGGAGCTGATCATGGGACTGATGGATCAATTAGGACAAGCAGTGGGTGGCATGTTGGGAGGGCAGGGAGGACAAAATCCTCTTCTTCAGGCGGTAGCGGGACTACTTGGAAAGGACAGCAACATCGGTGGATTAGCCGGCCTTGTTCAGGCGTTTCAGAAGAACGGGCTCGGTGAAATCGCGAATTCCTGGGTGAGCACAGGCCAGAATCTGCCGGTGACACCGAACCAGATTGAACAAGGCTTAGGTAGTGATCTGCTGAACCAACTGGCCGGTAAGGCAGGACTTTCCTCTGGAGCGGTGGGTTCACAGTTAGCTGGCATTCTTCCTGATCTGGTGGACAAGCTGACGCCCAATGGCAAGATCGAAGCGGGTGGGCTCGAACAGCTCATGAAACTGGTCCAAGGGATGAGATAGGCGTCGAACAAAGCGTCCGGCGATTAGGTTTTAGATGTGGGCTCCATCATCCGGTCAGAATACCGGTATGCGCATCAGAGACCGGTTCGTAGTCTGGATTGCTATTGGTCTGGTCTTGCTGACGGTTGTGTGGGCGCTTCGTGATCTCCGAGTCCCCAGCCCCGCACCAGCTCAGCCCACGATTCTCGCACTCATGCCTGAAATGATGTCGCTGGTGACGGGTGATGAACCCCTCGTCGAGATCTTGACCAGACCAGGCTGTCCGGTATGCCACCTCATTCCAGGAATTCCCGGTGCGACCGGCCAAGTTGGGCCTCCGTTGGTGCTTGGTACGACCGGTTTGCAACGACTCAACGATCCTGGTTACCGTGGGCAGGCGAAGACGGTGCATGAGTACATCGTCGAATCGGTGTTGGAGCCGCAGCGATTTGTGGTGCGAGGGTATCCGGAGAAGGCAATGCCGACGTGGTATGGATCCAAGCTGAGTGCGCTAGCTCTTGAGAAGATGGCGTCGTATCTTGAGCGCCAGACTGAAGGGAGTTCAGCTCCCTGAGGGTGAGGCTGCGTGACTAGCGCTTGCGGATCGGCGTGACGTTTCCTGAAGCGCCACCCTGAATCTTAAAGGCATCTGTCCCCTGTCCCCCCATCTGCTTATCAAGCAGGGCGTTCACGGCCTCATCACCTTTGAGTCCTTCAAGCTTGATCTTGAGGCGCAAATTATTCGCGCTATCGGCATTGATAAGGGCCTGTTCCAGCGAAATCTTGTTAGCCTTATAGAGCTGAAACAGGACATGATCGAAGGTCTGGCACCCTTCGTCGATGCCTTGTTCCATGGCCTCCTTGAGTGTGTCGACCTCAGCCTTCTTGATCAGATCCTTGACGCGTGGCGTGTCCAGCATGATTTCCAGGGCTGGGACGCGTTTGCCGTCGAGCGACGGGATCAATCGCTGAGAAATAATCGCGCGCAGATTGAGGGATAGTTGTAGATAGATCTGGGCATGGCGCTCGACCGGAAAGAAGTTCATGATGCGTTCGATCGCCTGATTGGCGTTGTTGGAGTGCAGCGTTCCGATGCACAGATGCCCGGTCTCGGCAAAGGTGATTGCTGCTTCCATGGTTTCGGTGTCGCGGACCTCACCAATAAGAATCACATCCGGAGCTTGACGGAGCGTATTCTTCAGCGCGCTTTGGAAGGTTAACGTGTCGAATCCGACTTCGCGCTGCGTGATGATCGACTTCTTGTGCTGATGGACGAACTCGATCGGGTCTTCCACGGTAATGATATGGCCTTGGTGGACGGTGTTGCGATGGTCGATCATGGCGGCCAGCGATGTTGACTTCCCGGACCCGGTCGCGCCCACCACCAGTACCAGGCCGCGTTTGGTCATCGCGATATCTTTGATGATCGGAGGGAGTTCCAACTGCTCGACGGTCTGAATTTCTGCTTTGATGTGACGGAAGACCAATCCGACATTACCCCTCTGCCTGAAGATGTTGACGCGGAAACGACCCAATTCTTTGTAATAGAGCGCCAGGTTCATCTCCATCTTTTCTTCGAATTCGCCGCGCTGTTGACCACGCATTAAGGCTAACGCCAGTGCTTCGAGTTGCTCGTTGGTGAACAGGGGAGCGTCGGTCGGCTGCGTGGCGCCATGGATGCGGTAGATCGGCGAGGCGTCGACAGTCAAATACAAGTCCGACGCTTCGCGGTCCACCATCACTTTGAGAAGACTTCGAACATCCATCGGCCGTACTCCGTAACGTGTGTACTAGGCTGCTCCGGTCATCGGTGAATTGAAGAGATTGGGGTTCATACTACGGGACTGTGCTTCGGCCTTATGAACGATTCCCCGCGTCGCGAGCTCGACCAATGCCATGTCCATCGTTTGCATGCCGTCTTTTTGGCTTGCCTGCATGATCCCGGGGATTTGGTGCAGCTTGGCCTCACGGATAAGATTGCGTACGGCCGTTGTCGCTATCATGATTTCGAGTGCGGCCACGCGTCCGCCGGCTTTCTTTTTCAGCAGCGTTTGGGTCAGCACGGCTTCCAACGCCTCCGATAGCTGTGTCCTGATTTGCGCCTGCTGCGCCGGCGGGAAGGCGTCGATGATGCGGTCGATTGTTTTGGGCGCGCTCGAGGTGTGGAGGGTGCCGAAGACCAAGTGTCCGGTTTCTGCGGCGGTCAAGGCTAACTGAATCGTCTCCAAGTCCCGCATTTCACCCACCAGGACGATGTCCGGATCTTCGCGAAGCGCCGACTTCAGCGCATTGGCGAACGAGAGCGTATGGACGCCGAGTTCGCGTTGATTGACCAGGCATTTCTTGGATTTGTGGACAAACTCGATGGGATCTTCGATGGTGATGATGTGACCTTCGAACGTGTTGTTCAGATAGTCCACCATCGCCGCGAGTGTGGTGGATTTTCCGGAGCCTGTCGGTCCGGTTACCAGGATCAATCCCTTTTCCTTGTCGCACAGTTGCCGAAGAATCGGCGGCATGCCGAGTTTTTCCAACGGAACAATGGTGGTCGGAATGTTCCGAAAGACGGCGCCCAACCCCCGTTGTTGCACAAACACGTTGACACGAAAACGGGCGATGTCTCCAAGCTCGAAGGAAAAGTCACATTCTCGCTTTTCCTCAAACGTTTTTCGTTGAGTGTCGCTCATCATGTCGTAGATGAGGGCGTGTGTTTCATCGGGAGTCAGGGGAGGGTGGTCGAGTTTTTTGAGATCGCCATGAATGCGAATCATCGGAGGTTCGCCGGCACTGATGTGACAGTCGGAGGCACCCTCCTTGACCGAGAACGTAAGCAGCTTCGAAATATCCATCGCCCGTGATCCTCGTGTGATGGGTTGTTTGTGTGGAGGAAATATCCTGTGATCATGCCATAGGAACACATGAAAGCAAGAAAATAGCTGGAAGATGCGGGCCGATAAGGAGGTGGCCTAGAGGAGGCCGGTCTCACGACCGGCGAGGTCAAGTGCATGAAGTGCTTCGTCGATCTGCTCTGTCGTGTGTTCCGACGTCACCGTGAAACGTATGCGACTGGTTCCATCCGGAACAGTCGGCGGCCTGATTGCGGAAGCGTAGATCCCATGAGTGAGCAGCCGTTCGGCGAATGCTGATGCAGCGGCGGCATTGCCCACCAGGATCGGTAGGATTGGACTGACGGTCGGAGTCATTCGAAAACCAAGCGCCTGCATTCCATTGAACAGCCGTTGCCGATTTGACCAGAGCCGCGTCCGACGTTCGGGCTCACGTTGAATGACCGCGACCGCAGCCGAAGCTGCCGCTGCGATGGAGGGTGGAAGTGCTGTTGTGAAAATGAACGGACGGGTCACGTTGATCAAATACTGAATCAGGTCGTTGGGACCAACAACGTAGGCTCCATGGCTTCCTAGTGCTTTACTGAGTGTCCCCATGTGAAAAGGGATCCGCTCTTCCAGCCCGAATTGCTCGATTGTTCCCCGACCGGTCGGCCCCATGATGCCGGTCCCATGGGCGTCATCGACGTACAGGGTCGCTTCATATCGCTCGGCCAGCGAGGCCAAATCTGACAAGGGAGCGAGGTCACCATCCATACTGAAGAGTCCTTCCGTGATGATGAGCGTGGGACGACTCGCGCTCCGTCGCCGAAGCAATGACTCCAGATGTGCACAGTCTCGATGGCGGAATACTCGAAGATCGGCACGGCTCAATCGGCATCCATCGATGAGACTCGCATGACACAGTCGATCCGCCAGGATCAGGCCTCCTTGTCCGATGAGGTTTGGAATGATGCCGATATTGGCGAGATAACCGGCTCCGAACAGGAGCGCGGCTTCCGTCCCCTTAAACGTCGCGAGGGAGGTTTCGAGGTGCGCATGGGGAGGAAGGGTTCCACTGACTAAGCGAGAAGCTCCGGATCCTGTTCCATACTGTTCAGTTGCATGGATGGCGGCACGGATGACGTCCGGATGGGTTGCCAGTCCCAGGTAATCGTTGGAGGACAGCAAGATAACCTCGCGCCCTGCATGGTGGATCGTCGGCCCTGTGCCTGATTCCAATGGCGACAGTCGGCGCATGAGCGATCGGTCGGCGAGTTGTTTGAGTCTGCGTCGAAACATGCTGGTTCAAAATCTCTTATCAGATCTTCGGTTGTGTCGTAACCCTGCGAATGAGTCCGTTCCGATTGCATTGACAAGGGGAATCCATCCTTAGTATAAAGCAACGCTTCTGGCGCAGAAAGCTGGTTCTCAAACAGTAGGTGATGATTTCTGATGACATACCGAATTAAAGTTCCGCCTCGGACGTTGCCAGTGGATGAAGCTCACCTCGTGAGCGGGCTTGAGCACTGGGTGCATGGGCTGGCGACATACCGCTGGTCGCTTGTGGTTGGGTTTGTGCTTATCCTTCTGATGGGGGGAGGGGTCTGGGGCGTCTTGTGGTTTGACGCACAAAATGCCGGGAAGGCGCAGGATCTTGAACGAGAAGCGACCGTCCATCTATTTGCCCGTGCGGCCAGTGATCCGCAGAAAGCGGCAGCCAATTTAAAAGAAGCGATTGCCCTGTATCAGCGGGTGGTCAATGAGTATCCTCGCACTCCGACGGCCCCGCTCGCGCAATTCAGCCTTGGCAATGCCTATCTTCAGTCGAACGATCTCGCGTCAGCGATCGAGGCGTATAACCGGTTTATTTCTACGTATGGGACTCATGTGTCGCTTCTCTGTCTCGTGTATCAAAAACTAGGTTATGCTTACCAGCTCAAGGGAGACCTTGAGCAAGCGGTCAAGGCCCACTTGACGATCCTCGAGATTCCGGGCGCAATGAACCGAGATCATGCGCTCTTTGAGGCTGCCAGATTGGAGGAGAATCGCTCGAAGCCCGATGAAGCTTTGAAGCATTATCAAGAGCTGATAAAGACCTATCCAAACTCTCCGCTGACGAGCGAAGCCGCCATGCGTGTGAAGGTGATGGAGGCGAAGAAAAATCCTGAGCCGGCACCTGCCGCTCCCGCTCTTTCAGCACCCCCCAAGCCCTCCAAACCGTAGGCAACGTACCCTCTCGGTTGACGAGTAGTAGGTGCAGCAATCTTCGCGGGAACGCCAGCTGCTACCGACCGATGTTCAGCAGTTCACCGGTTTTGAGAACAGGACCCGAAAGGTTATTGTGGGACTTGAGGGTCTTAATGGGAATCCTAAATCTTCGAGAGATCTTTTCAAGCGTATCGCCCCCTCGGACTCGATACAAGTGAGCAGAACCGGCCTTGGCCTGTCGAATCTGTCGATTCTGAATTGCTGGCAGGGGAGGAAACTTGTATGTGGGAACTCGTTCGATCAATTCCAACACTTTTGCACTCATTCCAACAGGAATTTTCAGATGGTAGGCCGTATCGCCTGGAGGTGTCGCATCTCGCCGAAGTTCTGGATTCAATAACCGAAGCTCGTTGTAGGGGATGCCGGTGACGTTTGAAATGGCCCGGAAATGCAAGGGGCGGGTGACGACGACTTCTTCGAATTCATGCAAAGGAGCGGGATCTTGCCTGAACCCGTATTGGTCGGGGTTCTTCGCAATGATCGTCGCAGCCATAATTCGGGGAACATATTGCTTTGTCTCCAGCCGAATGAGCTTCGTTCGTGAGATCTCTGAGAAGGATTCGGCCTGCGCCTTGTGAAGAGCCCGTAGTACCTTCCCTTCGCCCGCATTGTAGGCCGCCATGGCCAAAGGCCACGCGCCGAATATATCGTAGAGGTCTCGCAGGTACCGCGCCGCGGCCACGGTGGATTTAATAGGGTCGCGTCGTTCGTCAACGTAATGATCGATCCGCAACCCATAGAGTAATCCGGTCCCTTTCATGAATTGCCATGGGCCCGTGGCTTTTGCCCGTGAATAGGCGTACGGGTTGAACCCGCTCTCCACAAGGGAGAGATTCACGAGGTCGCTCGGAAGATTAAACTCGGCAAAAATGTTTTCGACCAATGGCCGATAACGGCTGAAGCGCAAGAGCCATTGTTCAAACCGATTTCGAATTGAGGTATTGAAAAAATGAATATGGCTTTGCACGGACTGATCCATGACGACGGGAATGTTGTAGACGGTTCCCTGGTTGTCCGTATTCGTGGTGCCTTGAGCGGTTGCGTCTCCGAGTTGGTCGGGCTTGTCCTCGGTGGAAGATATATCAGGGGGCGAAAGCGTCAGTTCAGGCTCCAGCGGGACGAGGTTTGGATCGACATCGTCGTCCTCCTGCAAGGGGCCCACATCGGGAGTCGAAACAATGCTTGAAGGAAGACCTGGAGGAATGTCGTCTGCCCAGCTTCCACATGGGTGCATCAACGCACTTGTGCCGATGATCCAACATGCAACGACCATCGTTCTGGTGACTGATTGTGGGGATCGCTTAGACATTATGAGCAGCATCTGTGTGAAGTGAGCCTATCGATCCATCGCAGACTTGTCAAGAAAGGGGCAGGTCAGGCCTGTCTTCTTGTGTCATATCGGGAAGTCGAAAGGCGATGACGTGTGAGCGCCTGAAAGATGTTCCATTGCGTCCCCGCGAAAAGAAAATTCCTGATGTGGGCGTCGTTTGCGTGGGCGATTTCTTGACAGCCTCCTGGCGCAAATGATAGCGTACCGCCTCTCCTAGTGGTACCCCACCAGAATTGCAATTGTTGAAGGAGGATCGATCGATGTTGAAGCGGTATCTCTTGGCTCCAGGCCCAACGCCCATCCCCCCGGAAGTGTTGCTGGCGATGGCTCGTCCAATGATCCATCATCGCGCGCCTGAGTTTGATCCGATCTTCGCGGAGGTTCGCGAAGGACTGAAGTGGCTGTTTCAAACGCGGAACGATGTGCTGATGTTGGCGGCCTCCGGTACGGGCGGTATGGAAGGGGCCGTATCAAACTTTTTGTCTCCCGGCGACAAGGCGCTGTATGTCAACGCAGGCAAGTTTGGGGAACGCTGGGGCAAACTCTGTAAGACCTTTGGAGTCCAAGCGACCGAGATCAAAGTCGAGTGGGGACAGGCCGTCAATCCACAACAGGTGGCCGATGCGTTGAAGAAAGACCCGTCAATCAAAGCGGTATATCTGCAGGCCAGCGAGACGTCGACGGGGGTCTCCCATGATGTCAAGGCGCTGGGTGAACTCATAAAAGGCTATGACAATACTATTTTAGTGGTTGATGCCATTACGGCGCTGGGCGTGTTTGATATCAAGACTGATGCATGGGGCTTGGATGTTGTGATCACAGGCTCTCAGAAGGCTCTGATGCTCCCTCCCGGTATGGCGTTTGTCAGCGTCAGCGACAAGGCCTGGGCTCTGGCTGACAAGGCCAAGAATGCTGCCTTCTACTTTAATTTCAAAAAAGAGCGTGAAACTCAAACCAAGAACCAGACTGCCTGGACCCCAACGGTCTCCCTCATCGTTGGACTTCAAGAGGTGTTCCGAATAATGAAGGCGGAGGGGCTGGAAAACATGTTTGCACGGCAGGGACGGCTGGCTCTTGCGATGCGAGAAGGGGTGAAGGCCGCCGGAATGTCGCTGTTCGCGAAAGAATCGCCGAGCGATGCCTTGACAGCGGTCTGTGCCCCTGATGGAATTGACGGACAGGCGATCTATAAGAATCTCCGTGTGCAATACGGCATGACGGCGGCCGGCGGACAGGATCATCTGAAGGGAAAGATCTTTCGGCTGTCTCACATGGGGTATGCGGATTCGTTTGACGTGATCGCCGCATTGGCCGCGACAGAAATGGTTCTGAAGGGACTCGGTCATTCCGTGAAGCTGGGAAGTGGTGTCGGAAAAGCGCAAGAAATCTTAATGGCAAAGTAATCACGGCGAGGGTGTATATGGCCGCAGTGGGAATGAAGATTCTGATCAGTGACAGCCTGTCGAAACAGGGCGTTGAGGCGCTTGAGAAGGCGGGATTCACCGTGGTGGTGAAATCCAAAATGCCGAAGGATGAGCTGTTCAAAGAGATTAAAGATGCCGACGGGCTCATCGTGCGATCCGGCACCAAAGTGACAGCGGAACTGATCGCAGCAGCAGAGAAACTTAAGGTCGTCGGAAGGGCCGGGTCAGGCCTGGATAATGTCGACACTCCTGCCGCGACCCGTCGCGGCATTGTTGTCATGAATACGCCGGGTGGCAATACTGTCACCACGGCTGAACATACGATGTCGATGATCTGTGCGATGAGTCGGCGCATTCCTCAAGCCACCGCGTCGGTGAAGGCCGGCAAATGGGAAAAGGACAAATTCATGGGCGTCGAGCTCTACAACAAGGTGCTCGGCATCATTGGCGCGGGACAGATCGGTAGTCACCTGACCAAGATGGCACAGGGGATCGGCATGAGCGTCGTCGCGTTTGACCCGTACCTGGCCCCCGAACGGGCCGAGCGAATGGGTGTGACGATGCTGGAACTTGAAGACCTGTTCCAACGAGCAGACGTGATTTCAGTCCATACGCCGCTGACACCGGAGACACGGGGAATTATCAACGCGCAGGCTATCGCCAAGATGAAACCCGGCGTGCTCATCGCAAATTGTGCCCGAGGCGGCATCATCAACGAACAGGATTTATGCGAAGCCTTGAAAACCAAGCGCGTCGCCGCCGCCGCCTTTGACGTGTTTGAAGAGGAGCCGGTCAAGCCTGACAACCCGCTCCTCGCCTTGGATAACTTCATCTGCACCCCGCATATCGGAGCCCAAACGATCGAGGCTCAGGAAAATGTTGCGATCGGAATTGCGGAGCAGATTGTCGACTACTTTACCAGGGGAGTGGCCAAGGGGGCCGTCAATATTCCGTCGGTCGCTCCTGAGTTGTTGCCTCGTTTGCAGCCATTTCTGACACTGGCCGAAAAGCTAGGTGCGCTTCAAGCGCAACTTGTTCAAGGAGGAATCGAACGAGTCACGGTAGAATACAGCGGGGAGGTTGTCACGCTCTCCATTGCACCCTTGACCATCGCCGTCCTCAAGGGTCTGCTCACTCCTATTCTGGAACACCCAGTGAACTACGTGAATGCCCCGATTGTGGCGAAAGAGCGGGGTATTGAAGTCAAAGAAATTAAGAGCACGGATGCCGGGGATTTCACGAGCTTGATCCGGGTTCGGGTTGAGGCCGGCAAGGTTTCGCATCAAGTCGCGGGGACGCTGTATCATAAGAAAGATGCCCGCGTGACGGAGATCGAACAATTTAAAGTTGAAGTGGTGCCTGAAGGGCATATGTTGTTGATTCACAACGTCGATCGTCCAGGAGTTATCGGGATGGTTGGAAAGGTCCTAGGGGATCAGGGCATCAACATCTTACGGATGCAGTGTGCCTTGGAGAAGCGAGGAGGGGATGCGTTGCTGATCATTGGTTCCGATACGGAATTCCCGTCTGCGGTCCTGGATCAGATCCGTTCCAGCTCGAATATTCTGTCCGTCAAGGTCGCCAACCTTTCATAACGGTTCTCGCGACCAGGTTATGTATGGCCTCTGCTCCTCCGGTGCGTAGGACTTCTTCGAGCCAGCTTCCTTCTTTGCGCGAGCACTCATTGGTTCCAGTCGGGATGGCCACCATCCTTCCGGAGGCCGCCCGCCAAGTTCGGCATCTGGAAACCGAATTACTGGCATACTGTCATCGTTTTGGGTACGACGAGATCATCCTTCCGACGTTCGAGTACCTTGATGTGCTGGCGCCTGGTCTCGAACCGACGTTATTAGAGAACTCCTATAAGATCGTCGACCGGACTACTGGTCGTATTCTGTTGTTGCGGCCAGACGTCACGGCGCAGATTGCCCGCTCGGTGGCGATGGGGATGGCGGGCGCAAGTGTTCCATTGCGTCTGTCGTACCGGGCAACCGTCTTTCGATATGAACCCGAACATGCCGGACGAGATCGGGAAATTTTTCAGGTCGGTGCCGAGCTGATCGGAGCTGATGATGTGTCCGCCGATAGTGAAATCATCATCCTCTTGATCGAGTGCCTGCAGCAGGTCGGATTGCGTTCGTTCAAGATTTCATTGGGACATGTTGGGTTTTTTAAAGGGCTCCTCATCCGTGCGGGACTCTCGCCGGAAGGGCAGAAGCGGGCCGAACACGCAGCGGCACGAAAAGATCTCCCGAGGCTGGCAGAGGTTCTCTCGCAGGAGGGGGTCACCAGACGGTCAGCTCACAGGATTGTGGACGCACTGGAACTGTGCGGACAAGCCGATGTGCTCTCGAAAGGACGCGCATTGGCCAAGGGAGAGCGGCCACTGGTCCAATCATTGGACCGACTGGCAAACGTCTATCAGGTGCTCTGCGAAACAGGATTTCAAGAGAGCATTGTGCTCGATCTCGGAGAATTCAGAGGGTTTGACTACTATGACGGGATCGTTTTTGATGTCTTTACCGACGGGATCGGGGTGGAGTTAGGCGGCGGCGGACGCTATGATCACCTCATCGGACGGTTCGGTCGAAACCTTCCGTCGACCGGCTTCGCCCTCAGTGTCGATCGGCTCTTCCGAGGGCTGAATCTTTCCGATAGGATTCAGCCTGTGGGGCAGGAGGTCTTGGTCGTCGCGCCGTTAGCGATGCCGACGAGGCTGGTTTCGGTCGCGCAACAGCTTCGCCGAGCGGGGGTACGAACGGTTCAACGAGCCGTAGATCCATCGGGGCAGGGTTTGCTCGGTGCCGCTGTTTCGGCCGGTCTTGACGTGAACATCAATACCATTGTCGTCGTCGGGGCGGATCGTGCCAAACCCGATCAGGTCCTGGTGCTCCACCCGGGCGACCGCCGGGGGGGCGCGGGATCGTCCGGTCGTGCGCCTCTTCGCAAGAGAACGGTATCGATTGAAGGGCTCATTGCAAGTCTGCGGTCAGACCTCGAAGGAACAGTATGAAATCCTCCGGGATGGTGGATCTTTCTCAGCCGAAACTCCCTCCACAGAACTTGGAGGCGGAGCAGTCGGTGCTCGGCGCCATCCTCCTTGATAACGCCGCGATGCCGAAGGCGATGGAACTGCTGGTGGAGGAAGACTTCTATCGGACAGCCCACAAGAAAGTCTACCAAGCCATGCTTGAGCTGTCCGACACCGGCGAAGTGATCGATCAGATTACGCTGACCGAGCGATTGAAGTCCCGCGGTGAACTTGAAGCGATCGGAGGCGCGGCTTATCTGGCCGAACTCGTTCAGATCGTTCCTAGTTCCGCCAATATTCGGTATCACTGTAAAATTGTCCGAGACAAGGCCGTGGCCCGCCAGTTGATCAGCACCTCCACCGAGGTGCTGACGAGAGGATATGAAGGATCCGCTTCCATCGACGACCTGCTCGATTTTGCCGAGCGATCGGTCTTCAGCATTGCGCAAGGCAAACTGGAACGGTCATTCAGCCCGATCAGTCAGGTCATCAAGGAAAGTCTGGATGTCATTGATAAACTTTCGAAGCGAAAAGAACACGTGACAGGCGTTCCCACGGGGTACTACGACCTTGACGATATTACCGCAGGGCTTCAGGCCTCGGACTTGGTGGTGGTGGCGGGGCGGCCGAGCATGGGGAAAACGAGCCTCGCGTTAGGATTTGCCACCCATGCCGCCATTCATGCCAATACCGTGGTCGGCATCTTCAGCTTGGAAATGTCAAAGCCCCAGATCGTCCTGCGCATGCTCGCGTCGGAAGCACGGGTGGATTCACATGCGTTAAGGACGGGAAAGCTCCAAAAGGAAGACTGGTGGCGGTTGGCGGAGGCAGCCGGCCGGTTGGAACTCGCGCCCATCTATATCGACGACACGGGCGGCATCACGGTCCAACAAATGCGCGGCAAAGCCCGCCGGCTCAAAGCCGAGAAGGGGCTCGATCTCCTCATCGTGGATTATCTCCAGCTGATGCAAGGACGAAGCGATTCGGAGTCTCGCCAGCAAGAGATCTCCGATATTTCTCGCTCGCTAAAAGCCTTGGCGAAGGAACTGAATGTGCCGGTGGTCGCCCTGTCTCAGTTGAGCCGGGCGGTGGAGGCCCGGAAACCGCCGATCCCCATGCTGGCCGACCTGCGAGAGAGCGGCGCGATCGAACAGGATGCCGATGTGGTCATGTTCATATACCGGGAAGATGTCTATGATCAGAATTCTGAGCGCAAAGGGATCGCCGACATTATCGTCAGTAAACATCGCAATGGACCTATTGGGAAAAAGGAGTTGTTTTTTCAGGACCGATTCGCCAAATTCGAAAGCCTCGATCTTCGTGAAGCCTAGCAGGCTGTGGAAAAACTCGGTATAATCATTTCATATACTCGCCTTCTACGTGTCCTAACGTAAGAGAAAGACGGAACACACCAATGGGTTTGTACAGTCGGTCGCTCAGACGGTATGGTAGGCCCTTGTTAGGGGCGACGCTGCTGTTTCTTTCCGGTGCGATGATCGCCTGCGCCGCCTCGCCTCAGCCACAAGCCACGCTTCCTTCACCTGCCACTAGAGCGCCACTTCCGCCACCGGCTCCGGAGTCCGATGCGACCTATCATTTTATGATGGGACATCAAGCGGAACTTGCGCAGGATCTCGACGGCGCGTTGAAGGAATATCATGCCGCTCTGAAAGTCGACCCCAAATCCCGCGAGGTCAAGTCTCGTTTGGCGTCCCTGTATTTCGCGTTGGGTAATATGACCCAAGCTGTGCAGTATGCGGATGAAGTCGGAGAAGGAACGGGACAGGAACCGCAACTGCTGACCCACATGGCCGGCATCTTGGCCAGCGCGGGGAAGCCGGAGCGCGCCGTGGAGCTCTTGGACAAGGCCATCGCGAGCAATCCGGAACGAGGAGAATCCTACTTCCCGAAGGGACTGATTCTCTTGAATCAGAAGCGCATCGCCGAGGCGGAACAAGTCGTCAAAAAAGGGTTGCAATATACCGTGGATTCGCCGATCGGCTACTACTATTTGGGCCGCATTTCGATCGAAGCGGGAAACAGTGAACAGGCTGTGGCGAACTTCGATCGGGCCATGGCCGTCAACCAGGCGTTCGAGCCCGCGTATTTGGCGCAAGCATCGGTCTACGAATCCCGCCAAGAGAAGGACAAAGCGATCGCCGTGCTCAAAAAGTATCTCCAGCAAGTCAATCCTCGCAATAGGGACATTCGGCAACATCTGGTCCAGTTATATGTCTCGACCAAAGACTACGCCGGAGGGCTTGCGGAATTGGAACGGCTGCTGGAGGACAATCCAGGCGACCTCGATGCCCAGTTACGCATGGCCCTCATCTACGGAGAGACGAAAGAGTTCACGAAGGCGATCAACCAACTGACCGAGGTCCTGAAGGCGAAACCGGCTGAATTGAAAGTGAGAGATTATCTCGGGTACTTGTACGAAGAGACCAAAGACGTCTCCAAGGCGATGGAGACCTATCGCTATAATATTCATCTGGATCCCAAGTTTGCCGACAGTCATGTGCATCTGGGCGTGCTCCTCTATCGACTCAAGCAATTTCCGGAGGCCGTGACGCATCTCGATGCAGCCGTCCGTCTCACGCCCAAACAGCCAGAACCGCACATCGTCCTCGGGTTGGCCCATTTCCAGAGCGAGCAATTCGAAAAGGCCTCACAGGCATTTGAGGAGGGGATTCGGCACAATCCGAAGAACGCCGATCTCCATTTCAACCTCGGCACGGCCTACGACAAGCTGAATCGGTTTGAGGACGTGGAGCGCGCCATGGAAACGGCGCTCTCACTCGATCCCCATCACGCCGACGCCTTGAACTATCTCGGGTACAGTTATGCGGAGCGCGGCATCAAGATCGATCACGCCTTGTCCCTGACGAAACGGGCCGTCTCCCTGAAACCAGAGAACGGCTACTATGTCGATAGCCTGGGATGGGCCTTGTACCAAGCAGGCATGCTGGCCGAGGCGCTCACCGAGATTAAGAAAGCCGTGGCGCTGGTCGGGGATGACCCCGTCATTTACGAGCATCTGGGAGAAATTTATTTGAAGCAGCAGAAAGTGTCCGATGCGCGTGATGCCTGGCTCCATTCACTGGAGATCGATCCATCCAATGACAAGCTGCTCCAGCGCTTCCGCGAACAGGGGCTAACCAATCCAGCCAATGAAGACCGCATTCAGCAAGCCAAGCGCCGC
>JBQTJA010000049.1:0-46399 GCA_052387595.1 Nitrospiraceae bacterium
TACTTGTTCGGCATCGGAACATAGATTTCTCCGATAATCGCTTGTCCGGGAGGGGAGAGCGCAAATTTTGAAAAGGCCTCAACCAGGGAGTTCGGCTCTTTTTTCGAAAGCAGCAACAGAGGGCGACGGAGGCTGTAGCGGCCGTCTTTCACGGTCGGCACCTCCGGTTCAACCTTATCCAAGGGCAGTAAGCGAACAGCGACGCCGTTGGAGACGGCCGAGAGGCCGGTACTCAGCGAAATATAGGCAGCTGCGGAGAGGGGTGGCAGGGTGCCGACCACAGTCTTTACAACGACCTCATCTGTGCCGATCACTTTGGCGGAATCAGGAATTTTTCCTACTATCCCGAGGTGGGTTTCGAAGGCTTCCCGAACGTTCTGGTTGCGCGACCGGTCAATCAGGAGAATCTTCGTCTCCGGTCCACCCAGTTCCGACCACTCCTTGATCTTTCCCGAAAAAATGCCGGCAACTTGTTGATTAGTCACCTCTTTGGTGAAGTTTGACAAATGGATCAAATTGCCAATTCCATCCCAACCGATCTGAGTCGCCGCGAGTGCCGGATCTTCAACGCCTGTGACGGCAATCTGGGCCTGACCCGTCTTGACCAAGTGCAACGGCTTGGAATTCTCGTCCCACAGGATGTCGACATAGGCACGGGGATTAGCTTTTTCAAAGGCTCGAGCCAAGGTCTCGATGGTCGTTTGCTCAGGCCCATTGCCAGCAATGATCAGGCTTCCGGCTGTTTGAGCAAAGGTGTCGGCATGGGACACACAGAGGGTCAGTCCAACCAGCAGCCCAGTTACGAACCGTCCCACGGTCATCGAGTCGCCCGTTTCCACAGGAGGTGATGACCGACCTGGTGCTGGGAGTCAGCGTTCAAGAGGCCGATCCTTCTGTTGGCGTGGGATCTGATTCTGAGGTGACGTTCGGCGGTGGCATGGTGCGTATGGCATTCAGCGGCGGCAACTTGGAGAAACGCTGCATCCGCTCCTCGTTCATAGCCTTGGCTTTCAGTTCAGTAAAGCCTGGTTTGCGATCACCGACGACATTAGACGAAAATGAAGACATGAGTCGGGTGGCCTGGCGGGCCTGACAAAATGGGCATTCCGTGTCTTCGACCCTGGTATACACGGACTGAGTGGCCTCGAATTGTTTCTCGCACTGTCCACAACGGTACTCGTAGAGGGGCACGGAATTAGATCCTTTCTGTGTCTCTATGGTAGATATCTTATACGGAACTCGGTCCTGGACTTGACAAGGTGACCTCTCCCAAGCGATCTTGACCGGCTCATAACAAGACGTTTATTCTAGCAACATAGGCAACCAAACTGCCAGCTTCATGAGGAGGGCTTCAATGTCAGTGCTGATTCGACGGTACAAAGGCAATAACGGCATGATGCAGGAAGAACGAATCGACGACGAGGATCGAATCGAGCGCTACATGAGGCTCTTCGAAAAGGACGACGTCAAGAAGTTGCAGACCGGCGTGAAGTGCTTCATCGAGAAGGATGAGTGGCAACTCCTCCCGTGAACTGGTCAGGGGCCAGGAGTAAGGCGTGATCCAGTTGTGAAAGCTCCTTGCCCCTCGCCCCTTACCTCTCACCGGTTAGCATGATCTACTGGGTTCACATTGCCCGCTCGATTGATCGTGTGACGCTCCACCGAGACCGGTGCTCGGAAGTACCGTCTGTCTCAACGTCCAGCGATTTTTGGGAAGGAGGATGGTTCGACTATCCCGATAAAGAGCGGGCGCTTCGTGCCATGGAACAGGCCGGAGTCAACCGAGACCGGCTGTGTCCTCTGTGCAAACCCTAACCATGCAGGTCTGAGTATCGAGGACTGAGGATTCAGTTGTTTGCCTTTAGGTCCTCGGCCCTCAGTCCTCATGTCTCAACCCTCAACCCAGTTGTTCATACCTATGCCGCGACTTGCCCTCCTCCTGACCACCGTCATTTGGGGCGCCACCTTTCCCGCTACCAAGGCCGCGCTTGAACAGATCTCGCCGCTCTCCTTCCTGTTGCTCAGATTTTTCCTGGGCACTCTGCTGATCTTGTTATGGTTTGCAGTGAGTCGCCATCGACTGCATCATGATCGTGCGCTGCTGATGGCGAGTGCGCTCACCACTGTCTTCCTCTTTCTTGGCTACTTCTTGCAAACGGCCGGACTTCAGCATACGACTGCGTCCAGTTCGGCCTTTCTGACAGCACTCTATGTAATTTTTGTCCCCTTGATCCTGATGCGGATCGACCGACGGGTGGTGCTCGCCACGGCAATCGCGTTGGTGGGACTATGGATGTTGGTGAAACCGAGCACCGCGATGAACCTGGGTGATCTCATGACGCTGGGGTGCGCCGCCGCCTTCGCGGGACACATCATTTGTCTCGAGCGGTTCACACGTCAATTCGACGCGCCATCATTGCTGGTGTGGCAGATGGTGGCGATGACGGTGCTGTTTCTCCCGGCTCCATGGTGGGAGGGGACGAGCGCAAGTGCCTTTTCGCCAACGGCTGTCTTGCTGATCGGCCTTGGTGTCACGGGCGTTCTGGCAACGCTCGCGTTTGCCGTTCAGATGTGGGCACAGCAGCAGGTGCCGGCACAGCAGGTGGCGTTACTGTTTGCGTCTGAACCGGCCTATGCGGCCTGGTTGTCCTGGTACTTTCTGGGCGAGACGTTGGATGCTCAAGGGTGGATTGGAAGCGCGCTGATCTTGTTGGCGGTGGTGATCGGAGCGTTCGGTGGGTGATCGTTTGTATAAGGAGGAGTGGTATGGCGCAAAAATTTGGGAATGGGCGGTGGGTTCGCGAAGGATTTTTAGATAACCGCGTTGAAGGGACGGTTGTGGGGCAGGTTGTTTTTGCCGTGATCGGGCCGGTGGATTTTTATTTGCGCGGCAATTTTAAGCCGGATATTGCAGGAGAAGTGATTCGATTCCGCAATAATCGGTTTGAAGATGACGATATGGCTGGACAGGTCATCGGCGACATGGCCAATCCGCAGGTTGGAACGGTGAATCTCATTTCGTTGGATCCACACCCCAATCTGGAGCCGCATCCCTATGTCGAGTGGTTTACGCTCAGAAAGGACCATTATCGCTTCGAGCTGAGCGCTGGTGAGGCCTGGGTGGTATCCGATGAAGAGCGGAAGGCAATCGACGGGGAAAGTCAGCGAATTCGGAAGACCTTGGCCGATCAGATTGCGGATCGGCCAAGGTCTGACGGCGATTCAGATTGGGCTTAGCGAGGTGTCAGCTCAAGTTCGGGCTGAGGGGCTGGAAGCTCTGTTGCCTTCACCGCTGCATCAATCTTCTTTTTGAGGACACTGCGGTCTGAATCCTGTTTGGTTTTTCCTTCACGTACATATTCTGGAACACCGCGGATATCCCAGACCAACCCCATCCATTCAAGCGCCTTGAGACAGTAGTAGGTCATGTCGATTTCCCACCAGTAAAAGCCTTGTCTGGTCGAAGCCGGATAGTAGTGATGATTGTTGTGCCAGCCTTCCCCCATCGTAATCATGGCCAGAAAGAAGTTATTTCGGCTGTCGTCGCCGGTGACATAGCGCTGCGATCCATAGACATGGGACAGGGAATTGATCGTGCAGGTCCCGTGAACCAATGCGACGGTCGAGATGAAAAATCCCCAAATCAGCATCTGAGGCCCATTCGTGCCGAGTCCGGGCGCGTAGGCTTCGAGTAATCGACCGAGACCGAACATCCCAAATCCCGCAATGGTCGGCATCAGAACATCAAACCGGTCGAGAAACCGCAGCTCCGGAAACTTCGCGAAATCAGTAATGCTTTTGAGGCGCGGCGCATAAAACGTCTGCGACATGATCCAGCCCATGTGGGACCAGAGAAATCCTCCCTGGCGGGGGGAATGCACATCCTCCGGTGTATCAGACGCGATGTGGTGATGGCGGTGATGACCGGCCCACCACAAGGGGCCACGTTGCGCGCAGGTCCCCCCCAGCAGAGCAAAAAGAAACTGGACGGTCCGGGAGGTCTTGAACGTGCGATGCGAGAAATAGCGGTGGTACCAGCCGGTGATGGCAAACATGCGGACATAATAGAAGGCGACCGCGATAGCCACAGCGGTCCAACTCCAGCCTACCCATATGACTCCCAAACACATCAGATGTACGGCGAGGAAGGGAATGCTGCGAATCCAGTCTACCTTGGGTGGCCCCTCTGCTTTCGTGTGCTCAAGGCCCGCCCAGGAGTCAAACCATCGTAGGACGGAATACCAGGCATCCGGGGCTTTGGTCTTGTGAAACGATTGCGCGTCGGACATACAATTCTCCTCGTAGGTCGGGGGATCGGCAACGTCACTGTGGTGGGAGACAGGGAGCCGGGGTCCCAATTAAGCTGATTGATCGTCCCGAATAGGTTAGGAAGTCATTATACATAAGACCGTCATAAAAGTGAAACCGGATTTTTCGTGGTTTCCGCCGGATTGATTGTACCGGACTGGCGATCGCTGTCTACTTATTTGGACAAGTCTTCAGGAAAAAGTAGAGGTGCGCGTGTCTGTTTGACAGCGCTCCTCCTGCGTCTCTAAAATACCTCCACTATGAATGATCGATTTCTCAAAGCCTGCCGGCGCGAACCTGTCGATTGCACACCCGTGTGGTTTATGCGCCAGGCTGGTCGCTATATGTCCGAGTATCGGACGTTGCGCGCGAAGCATTCGATTCTTGAGATGTGCAAAACTCCCGAGCTTGCTGCTCAAGTCACCCTTCAGCCCATCGATCGATTCCCGTTGGATGCTGCAATCATTTTCGCCGACATTTTGCTCCCGTTGGAACCGATGGGACTCAACCTGGAATTTGCGGAGGGCGAAGGACCGGTCATTCACAACCCGGTTCGAGACCGAGCGGCTGTGGATCGGCTGAAAGTGATCGACGGCGATGAACTCGACTATGTGGCCGAAGCGATTCGCCAAACGCGACGGGCCCTCAATGGAAGAGTGCCATTGATTGGCTTTGCCGGTGCGCCGTTCACGCTGGCGAGCTACGCTATTGAGGGCGGAGGGTCCCGCAACTATCTGCACACCAAACAGATGATGTATGGCGATCCCACGGCCTGGCATCGCCTCATGGACAAATTTGTGTCTGTGCTCACTGGATATCTCCGGCGACAGATCAAGGCGGGGGCTCAAGCGATTCAACTCTTCGATAGTTGGGTCGGCTGTCTCTCGGCCGGTGATTATGCCGAATATGTGAAGCCGCACGTCCAGCGGATTTTCGATGGGCTCAAGCGGGAAGGTGTGCCGATGATTCATTTCGGCACCGGCACGACGGCTATTCTTGGGCAGATGCGCGAGGCAGGTGGCGATGTCATTGGGATCGACTGGCGGGTTCATCTGGACGAGGCCTGGTCGATGGTTGGGCATGATCGCGCCGTGCAGGGTAACCTGGACCCGCTCGTCCTGTTTGCGCCGCTCCACGAAATCGAACGCCGTGTAGAAGATATCTTGCGACGAGCCGAGGGACGTCTCGGGCACATTTTCAACCTCGGTCACGGCATCCTGCCCACGACACCCGTCGACCATGTCGCTGCCACGATCGATATGGTGCACAAACTGAGCCAACGGTGAGGACGTGAAGCGTTGTTCGTGAAGCGCACCTCGCATTCGAAGGCTTCACGCTTCACAAACGACGAGGAGCGATGCTAACTACGCCACGTCATAGGGCTGTTCTTTTGATGGCGATGGGTGGGCCCGATTGTCTGGAGAACGTCGAGCCGTTTTTGCTCGATGTTCGCGGTGGCCGACCGACGCCTCCTGAGTTGGTTGAAGAGATTCGTGAACGGTACCGAGCCACCGGTGGGAAATCGCCTGCTGTCGGTATTACCCACGAAGTGGCAAAGAAACTAGAACAACAGCTGAATAGTTCGAGGACTGGCCGATACCGAGTGTATGTCGGGTTGCGGCACTGGCATCCGTTCATTAAAGAAGCGTACGCCGAGCTGCTGAAGTCCTCGCCGGAACAGATCATCGGGGTGTGTATGGCCCCGCAACAGTCCGCACTGAGTACCGGTGCCTATCGGAAGAAGGTCGAAGAGGCTCGTGTTGGGTTGGAGGACGGTACCCCTGTCACGTATCTTGGGAGTTGGAACCAACATCCTAAACTGATTGAGGCTCTGGTTGAGAGCATCCAGCAAGGGCTTCAGAAGTTTCCCGCCGATGTGCGAGCAACCGTCCCGGTACTGTTTACCGCGCATAGTCTGCCGGAACGGATCGTGGCCATGAAGGATCCTTATCCTGACGAGGTCAAAGGCACGGTCGAGGCGGTCACGCAGCAGTTGGGGAACCGACCGACGTACTTTGCCTATCAAAGTCAGGGACGATCGCACGAACTTTGGCTTGGACCCACTGTGGAATCAATGTTGGAAACCATCCAGCTGGCGGGACACCGGTATGTGCTGGTGGCGCCTATTGGCTTTGTCTGCGACCATGTGGAAACGCTCTTTGACATCGACATCGAACTCAAGCAGCTGGCGATGAACAGAGGCATACAGCTCGAGCGCATGCCCATGCTGAACGACTCTCTTCCACTCATCGAGACGTTACGCGACGTCTTGGCTGCACACGAATCCTCGCTCCCTATTCAGTCGTGACTCGACCGCGTACAGTCGTGATCGTCGGTGGGGGCATTTCCGGCCTGGCCACTGCATTTTCACTCCAAGAGCAGGCGGCAAAGGCCGGTCTGGTCCTCCGCTGCACGATCCTTGAGTCCGGATCGTCCTGGGGAGGAAAGATCGTCACGCATCGAGTTGGCGAGATGGTGACGGAAGCTGGACCGGACTCATTCCTGTCCCAAAAACAGGCCGGTCTGGATCTGTGTACGAAGCTCGGCCTTGCCGATCAGCTCATCAATACCAATCAGACGGGCAAGAAGGCCTGTGTTCTGTACAGAGGTCGCCTTCATGACCTGCCTGAAGGCCTGCTGTCATTCGTCCCAAAACAATTGGGGTCGTTCCTTCACAGCGGACTATTGAGCTGGTCAGGGCTGGTTCGGATGGGACTCGAATTCGCCGTTCCGCCTGGTTCCTCCAGAGAAGATGAGCCGTTGGCCGCGTTTCTTCGCCGCCGGTTCGGTGTTCAGGCATTTGAGCGGGTACTGGAGCCGCTCATGGCCGGGATCTACGCGGGGGACGCTGAGCACATGAGTCTGAGGGCTGCGTTTCCACGGTTCTTCGAGCTTGAACAGCAGTACGGCAGCGTCGTTCGCGGCATGATGGCCGCCAAGAAAGCCGCCTCGTTTGTTTCGACTGCCCAACCAGGGCGTACGATGTTTGTCAGTTTAAAGAATGGCCTCAGCGATTTGGTTACGGCTCTGACGAGTCGATTGACACAGCAGGATGTGGAACTTCGCTTAGGTTGCCGGGTCGATGCCTTGAGAGTGAGGTCTCATGAGCTAGGGCGGTGGATGTACGACCTGATCCTGGAGGATGGCTCGGCACTTTCCGCGGACAGCGTGGTTCTTGCCACACCGGCGTATGTGTCAGCGGAACTGGTGCGTCCATTGACACCGATCGCCGGTGGACTATTGGACATGATTCCCTATGCGTCGACCGCTACCATTGCGATGGCGTTTCCACGGACGCTGACGAGTGCCATCGAAGGATTCGGATTTATTATCCCACGCACAGAGCAGCGTGATTTGATTGCCGCAACCTGGACGTCGCTGAAGTGGCCCCATCGCGCTCCGGCGGATCAGCTGTTGGCGCGATGCTATATCGGTGGCGTAGGCCGGGAAGACATTCTCCAGTTGGATGACGAGACGCTGGTGGCCAAGGTCAGAGAGGAACTCGCGGCGGTATGCGGTATCGGCGTGGAACCAACTTTCACGGAGGTGAATCGATGGTGGAAGGCGATGCCGCAGTACACAATTGGTCACCTGGATCGATTGGCTCAGCTCGATGCAGCAGTGAGTCGCTATCCCGGGTTGATCCTCACAGGGGCTGGCTATCGCGGGGTCGGCATTCCAGACTGCATCCGTGATGGGGCGTTGGCGGCTGAACGGGTTGTGCAGGATCTTATAGGTGGCAAGAGTCTATCTGGGCGATCCGCTATTAGTGAGGGTCCATGAGGAGGGGGAGGAAGAAACGGCCTCTTTGCAGTCGATCGAAGGCCTTTATGGGAGGATAATGGCCTGCTCAGGATACTCAAGTCCCTTCAGCGTTATTTCTAGAGCATCGACCATCGGCGGAGGGCCGCAGAGGAAGATACAGGTGGCGGCGTCGGCAGCAGGAAGGTGGTGTTGCAGAATTTCGGGTGTAACTCGTCCGATGCTGCCTGACCATTCAAGTGGTGGTTGATCCAAGACGTGATGGCAATGAAAGTTGGGGTGTTCTTGAACGTTTCGTTCCCACTCTTGTCGGAAGATGATGTCCGCTTCTGTTTTATTGGCAACGATCAGAAATAGCTCCGCATCGATTTTCTTGGTCAGAATCCAGCGAATGATGGAGATCATCGGCGTAATGCCGGTGCCGCCGGCGACGAATCCCACGCGTGTGGCCATGCCATCCACCCAATGACCGCCGGTGTTCGGCCCGCTCATCAGCACCGTCTCGCCGATCTGCTGATCATGAAGGTACTTCGAGACTGAACCAGCCTCATAGCGCTTGACCGTAAGGTCGAAATATCCTGTCGCGCCTGGCAGCGACGATGGCGTATAGGCCCGTTTAACTTGCTTGCCGTTGATCGTCGCATGGACGTACAGAAAGTCACCGGGCAACATGTCCAGCGTTGCGTCGGCCGGCAGCTCGAAACGGAAGGTCTTTGTGTCGTGAGTGTCCGTTTCGATGTGTGTTAGCTTGTAGGGTGAAGGTGTTTCAGTTTTGATTCGGGAGATGGCGCCCATAGCAGTGTGTCATTCTAGGAGATCGTGCGTCTGGGTGCAATGTGAGATTTTTCCCTTCCAGAGACCAGGTAGATGGTGGAAGGTCATCCACACCATGAAGTCGTCAAACGTATAGTTATTGCTCCAGAGTGTGAGATCTAATCTCTTGGTGATGGCGGTGTGGCTCAGGCATCAACGGTTGGCCACGAAGGCTTCGGCGATGCCTCTTCGAATCTGTTTGTATTTTTCCCAATCGAACTTTTGCAAGAACTCGGCTGCTTTCTTCGCGCCTCTGGCGAATAGATCGATTTTGCTCTTGTCGTCCATGCTGAAATTCAACCAATTATGGTCGCCGGTATCGATCATGGCGACCAAATGTTGATAGTCAGGGTTCTGTGAAATGAAATCGAAGTCCAACGTATGGCGAGCAGCGTCGAAGATGGCGCCTAAGAGTTGCGATGGTTTGGTGATGACAGCAGCCTGCGCACGGTCTTGGCCGATCTTCGCGCCGAAGGTGGGTGATGCCGGAACGCGATAGGGTTGATGAAAGACATTGATCGGAAAATTGGACATGATGCCGCCATCGATGAACAACACGCTCTCGGGTAGCGTGCCGTGGTATTCGGCCAGCTCGGCCCATTTCTTTGCGTTTTGCGGACAGCTATCGACCTGAAAAGGATGAAAGAAGAACGGAATCGACATAGACGCACGGGCAAAATATGCTGGCGTGATGCGATCGGGATAGGCCCAGTAGAGTTCGGCCATTCTTGGAAACTCGACTTTGGTCTCGGTCGTGATATCCGCCGCGATCATAATGAGTTTGCCATACATGTCGTCCGGCTTGAGAGCCGTGTCGATTCTATCTTCTCGTAATCGCAGGCCGCGTGGAACGGTTTGCAGTCGCTTCGAAAGGTCGGCATTGGTATCAATGCCGACCTTCTCCAGTTCTATTTTTAACCAATCAAAGAATTTGGTACCGGGGTTCAGCCCAAGATCATCTCGAAGGTTGTCGATAACTTGCATCCCTTTTAGCAAGAGCTTCATCATGCTGGCCTTCTCCAGTGCCGCTTGAGAAAAATCGCGGGCATCTTGGTCGCCGTCGATAAACGTGGCCATCGGCATGGCTGCGAGCACGCTGAGAAGCTTTTCGCTCTTTGCTGCAGCTGGTGGTCCCATGGCGGCAATCATCAACGCGTTAATAGATCCGGCAGAAGTACCTCCTATCCCTAAGAACCGGATACCGGCTTGTTCCAGGACATAGGTGTAGCCGGTGAGGGCAATGCCGAGCACGCCGCCACCTTCCATCACGAAGTCGACATACTGCAGTCCGTCGTTATCAATGATGTCCGAGATCTCTTTGTCGGCGCAGGCTGCTTTCGCGTTCTGAACCGCCATTTGCACTATGGGGTCGCTCGTGAACTCGTCGATGGTGGCCATCAGTTCCTCCTCAATCAGTTGATCATGTGCTATCGCAAACGTGATGCCGTGATGGGTGAGAGGCAAAAACGGCGGTACAGTGCAGTATTGGGGAAGGTTGAGTCAAGAAGGTGAATCAGAACTGATACAGGTCGTATCGGAACCGATACAGTACAAGAGGCTGCGGTGCGCCATTTACCCAACTTTTGATACCGCGCTGACTTGGAATTCTGTATTTCAACAGGCTGTGCGTACGTAGTTCAACGTGGTATAAGAATCGCGTTCAGCATGGTCTTATCGGCCACCCCATGTGGGCCATGCCTTTAGTGAACGAACAGGTCTAAGGAAGGTCTGATTTATTCGGAGTTTTCAGCGAAAGCCAGTTGAATCCCCAATGTTTTGAGATCTGGTCGACTAAAAAATGGAATTAATCAGACCTTCCCTAATCGTGACACGCGGCGTATGATGGGAATACTCAACGCATTATCTCCTCGGGCGTCATCCAAAACGAACAGCGTGACGATTCTGGTGCTGGGGGTGGTGCTCCTTGTCCTGGGAGTGTGCGGCATCTGGTACTGGAAATATGTGGAATCCAAGACCCTGCTGATACAAGAACGCAATTTTCGCGCTCTGACGGTCACCAGCCATGCGTTGAGGGAAATGGTGACCAATTATGAAAGCGTGTTCAAGTCCGTGATCGAGGGTAAACCACCTTGTACGAAACGCCCCTGCCCGGAGGAGGAGCGTCACAAGTTCTATGAGGAGGCGCTGCTCGCACTTCCCGCTTTTGAAGAACTGCAAGCTGGTAATGCCGTTCGCGCTTTTGACGAGGTGAAGGTTACCAAGGAACAATACGAGGATGAGGGGTACGCCGTAAAGTTTATCTACGACAGCGGCAAATCCTCCATCAAGTTGACGTACGTGCACCAAGATCGAGCAAAGCCGATACAGACCAGATGGAAAGTCGCAGCCGTCATGAATATCGGCCCAATCATGCGGCAGTTGGTGACCGAGGACATTTTTTCAGATGTGCTGTTGACGGATCGCATCGGTCGGGTTCTGTACCACCATCAGTCTACGCGCGATCCTTCCGGCTTTGAATTCGAGGATGTTTCGTCTCTTCTACATAGGGTCAACGGTTCTGAACCCAAGGAGAGCGGCAACGAGAAAGGTGGGGTCGGAAGAAACGAAAATTTGATTTCAACCCTTCCACTGTTTAATGAGGCGCCCATCGGGGGAGTTGCCCATGCGATATTCGCCCAGGCCACAGACTTGCCTGCCGATCGGGGAGCAGCTCAAACAGTGATTCTCGTGGGCATCGTGCCTGCCGGGCAATTTCATGCGGAGTCGCGAGCCATCGCGCTCAACGTGCTTCTCGTCATGGTGGGGTTTACGCTTGTCCTCTTCTTTGTGCTGCCGTACGTCAAGCTGCGAACCAACGCGCCGACTGAAAGGGTGACTCCCATTTCCGTTGCCGTCCTGGTTGTCTCCTCTATCCTTGGCGTGGCCGTGCTGACGTTCGGTCTGGCCGATTTCGAGACGTACCACAATTTGGAGCAACATTTGGATAAGCAGTTGGAAAAGGTCTCAGAAGAGATCCGTAGCCGGTTTGTTAAGGACGTGCAGCGAGGCCTCAACCAACTCAAAAAAATCGATCAAGCTTGTCCGGATGGGAAGTGTTGGAATCGTCCCAATGTAGCCGGCGCACCTCATTGTGCGCAACACTTGTCCATAGCAAAAGCAAAGGAGGGCGGCACTGACAAGGAGTTTTCCTTCAACCCGATTGACGTTAGTGGTTGCTCAGAGGGTAACGATACAACTACTGCGACGGAAGTCATCTATCGTGATGTCATCTCAATGCTGTGGATTGAGCTGAATACTGGAGACCTTACCGCTCTCCAGTCACGCGAGTCAGCTCCATGGAAACATGTGAATCTCAAAGATCGACAATATGTGCGCCGCATACTTGAAGATGAAACATTGATCCGTGAACGTGATGGGGAAAAGTTCTGGATTGAGCCGATCTTTTCTCGGACCACCGGCGAAAACACGGCAGTGTTTTCGATAAACAGTAGGCGTTCCACTGGCCAGCTGATCGTGGCGGCATTGGAAGTCAAGCTGCCTTCGGTCACGAGTAGCGCTGTGCCTCCGGGGATGGGGTTTGCCGTGATCGATCAAGAGGGGAAGGTCCTCTTTCACTCGGATGCACGACGGAATCTGCGCGAGAACTTCTTCGAGGAGGCCGATCGAGATGGGCGGTTACGCCAAGCCGTGTTTGCGCACGTGCTCGATCAATTTGACGGGCGGTATTGGGGAAAGGATCGGCATTTCCATATTGCTCCTCTTTTCGCTCAAAACTCCGAGCCTATCATTGAATCCCCGGATGTTCACTGGTCGCTGGTGACCTATTGGGACATCGACATGCTGCGGGATTTGAATCTTCGCGCCCTCTATTCAAGCGGTGCATTGTTTTTAATCTATGCGCTCATCGCTTTGAGCATTGCTATCCCGGTATGGTGGATCTCTTCGCGAGCCAACGAGGCGACGTATCGATGGGTGTGGCCGCAGTCAGGGCATCTGCAGAGCTATCAGATCGCGATGTGGTTGCTCGTGGCCTCATTGACTGCGGTGGGGATTTGGTATCTGCGACCGCATCCCGCTCCCGAGATGTTGTTCTGGAGTTTGTTGCCGGCGCTTGCTGCGGCAGGGGTGATATTGTCCACGTATCACACAAAGCCTGACCCAGCTGGCCACAGCAGAACAGATGCATCGGCCCGGCCGAGTTATCGCTTGTCCTACGCACTGGTGGTGACGCTGGCATTGCTGGTTTTTGTGGTGGTACCGGCGCTGGCGATCTTTCGAGTGGCGTTCGATGTCGAGTGGCGGCTCTTGGCAAAATTTGCTCTCTATGATCTCGAACGAGACCGCGAGCTGCAGGCCAAAAAGGTTCGGCTATCGTTTCCTTCTACGTTGTTTGGAGACTCAGACAAGAAGGGTGAGGTTCGAGTTGCGTTCCTAAAAACATTTTCAGACCAAACTGTCGTGTATGACGATTTCCCTTTTGAACGCTGCCGGCAGGAAAGTCAAAACTGTCGCGAGGTGTCTACCAACGTCGTTCAGCGAGACTATGAGCGTCTGATTCAATGGTTCATCGAGAGACCTCGTCTCGACACAAGCCGAAATGAGACAGACACGTTTCTCAAAGAGCCCCAATTCTTGACAGGGCGTAAACTTCAGTTTGAATCGGGATCGGAAACCCTGCGGCTTGGAGACCGATTTCACGCGGTCCCTTCACCCATCCCGGAGTGGCTCTATTCGTTGCTTATACTTGGCGGCTTCCTTCCATTGGCGGTTCTTCGGGTCAAAAAAGCCTATGCCTTTGCCGCAGTCATGGGCGCGCTTGCTGTGTTTCTGTTGTTCGGATTGGTCAGAGAAGTGCTGGTAGTGCTGTGGGTGAGTGCCTTGCTCTATGGGACTTATCATGCCTGGCCAACGTTTGCCGCCCGGCGCGTCCTGCTGTTGGATTATCCATATCCACCAACGAATTCATCAGTGCCGGAGAAATGGCATGAGATTTCAGGAATGATTGAGGCTGCCAAGCCTCCTGTCGGGTGGTCGGCTGGCCTGTGGGGAATATTCGTCAAAGAAATGTCCGCTTTGCCCAACCCCCAGTGCCTGATAGATCAACAGACCTTTCACGAGAAAATTTTAAAACAGGACAGCAAAGACGATTTTGGCATCGAGAAGGAGCAAATCATTCGAGAAATTCTGGAGAGGCTAACACAGTATTACCTGCAGATATGGAAGAAGAGCACTGGGTCTCAACGTCGATCGTTGTTCAATCTCGCACGAGATGGTTTTCTGCATGCCAGAAACCCGGATATCGAGCCGCTGTTGGAGAGCGGGGTGGTTGTCGCTGACCTGAAACTGCGCCCGATGAACGAAAGTTTCCGCCGTTTCATCATCAAGAGGGGCCTAGAAGAGCATCTGGATGAAGACATCGCCCAAGCAAGGACCAGTCCGTGGTTCCAAGTGTGGAGACCCATCGGAGTAGGCGTAGTACTCGTCATGGTATTTTTAGTCTTAACGCAGGAACAATATCGGACGATTACCCTCGCCTTTCTCGGCGTACTGCCTGGACTCCTAGGAGCATTCTCGCAGGCGTTGGCTGCGCCCAAAAAAGAGAAACCTGAGACGGCACCCCCTGCATAACTTCAAGATACCTTCTCCATCGGATGTATCGGATTTGAGGGTGTCATATCAGGACACAACGGCGAAATAGAGTCAGTCTTCTATGGCTGAGATGAAGGCAAAGTCCCCTGCGTCGATACTTGGTGGGAGTTGTGACCGTAAGCTGGGGCTTCGACTGCTTTGTGGTTAAAGGGAACCCACCTCAGCAGAGGAGGATTAGGAGATCCTGTCCAGCCATCATCTCTTGCCCTGTGCGCTCACCTGTGGCTTAGAATGAGTGGTGTGATGCACTTCTAGACTCGCGAGAACCGGCTGAGCCGCTGTAATCTTGTGTTCGACTGCCATGGTCAGCCATCGGCGAGCCTCATCGGTGCTTCTTGGTACTCCGCGTCCATAGGCGTACATCACCCCAAGGACGTACATCGCTTGTCCATTGCCGGTCTGTGCCAGGCGGTGTAGACCAGGAGACGCTTTCTTGTACCAACTGACTGACTCTGGGGCCTGTCGCCCGTCTTGCTGTGCGTAATAGCGGCCGAGGCGATACTGGGCAAAGACATCGCCCTGTTCGGCTAGGCGAGCATCAATGTCTGACCCTTGAACAGGTCTTGATGTCGATGAGCTTACTGTCGATTGTGTGTTAGCTGAAGATGCAATGTTGAGGTCAATGGGATGGTTGATCAGCTCGGAGGACTTGGGTGTTGAGTTTTGGCTGTGATGGTGTTGAGGCGTAACTCGATCGGCTACGTGAACATCGCGATCCTGGTCATGTGCTGGTTTGGAAGCCGGCATATGGGACGTTATTTTTTCGCTAGTTGGAGATACCACGCTGTGGTCAGCTGGGCGATCGGCCGGCTCGGAGGATTGAGGCGTTAAGTCTTGGCTGTGTTTGCTGTGGGGCGTGTGCTGATCTGGATCAAGGGGACGGGAAGGTGGAGGATTGTTGGATTCAGCCAGGCCTTCAGCCTGTGAGAGGGGCGTAAGGCTGAACTCGTTCTGATTTGGTAACGGTTCCGTTGCTGATTGCGGTTGGCCACAT
Organism: Nitrospiraceae bacterium; assembly: GCA_052387595.1. Classification (GTDB taxonomy): domain Bacteria; phylum Nitrospirota; class Nitrospiria; order Nitrospirales; family Nitrospiraceae; genus Nitrospira_D. The sequence goes on from JBQTJA010000049.1 coordinate 15,488, forward strand.
TTTTCAGCAGGGCTATTCGAGCCTTCCTGTCCGACGCCTGGTTGACAGTTTGCCCTGTTGTCGGAGACCAGTGGCCATACGCCTAGTGTCGATGCACCCCAGACGAGCGCGATGATGAACAACGCACAAAAGAGCAGTCGGCGCCTCAAGATCGTTCGATCGCTGGGTGGCACCAGGACGAGTCCAGGATAGCCTTTCTTGGCCATACCTTCTCCCGAAGGAATCCTTGGTCGGAGTATACCAGTGCGTCAGAACGCTGTCTCGCGCTCTAACAGGATGCTAAAAAAGTCCGCCAGCTTCGTTCTCGCATCGCTCAGAGGCTCAACCATGAAGAAGAATCGCACTGGTGGAGTTTATCCGTTCACCAAGATCAATTCGATGGGTGAACGGCTCACACGAAGTGCGGTATGTACCCTCGCCTCTTTGCTCGCTGCGGCCTCGCTGGACTGCCTTTTTGAGCATCCTGCGTGACGCGTTTGTATCGTTTCGCTGCCACCTTATAGATAGCCTCTTGTCCTCTCTAACTTCAAGCTCTTATAGTACGGGCGATAGTGGGTGTCATTGTCACTGAGGAAAGCGAGTGCATCATGCCGTCACCTGTCAACACCTTTGCCACGGTGGAGATCAACGGTCCATTTCGTGAGCCACGAGAGCAGGTCTTTTCCTACGACTATTCGATTCAACGATCCACCTGGGCGACGCCACATGGCGTGCGCGTGAAGGTCTCCATACCGGATGAACTGGAGGTGCTGAAGCATCGTCTTGTTGGGATGGTTGTCGGCTCGCCTGGCCAGCAATTGCTGATGAGCAATATCCTCTCCAAAGCGATTGCCGACTGGAAGATGCAGGTGGCTGACGGGGAGGGTATGTTGACGGAACGACGTGATATGCTGCTGGCGCCATTTGTCGGGCCGCTGGCCCATCTGTTTCCGAAGCTCGAGGCGCTGTTTGAAGTGGACCAATCGGCTATCCGAGACGAAGTGAGGAGACGTGTCGGTCTTTGAGCTTCCGTGGGACCAGGCGCTAACCGATCCATCAAAAGATTCTTTTGTAGTGTTTCGAGTGGACACCTGATTCGTCGGAGAAACCGAGGGATCCCTTGTCCGGGCTGCCGGTATCATTCAAGTCGATACGGTAGTAGCCACGAACTTGCTCCATGGCCGTCTCGAATGGAACGGCGTTCGGGTAAAGCGTCCCAGGCGCATGGGCCCCTCGTGTCAGCGTACGGATCGTATCTGCTTCCGCGAGTTGCTTGTCTGAAAAGATGTAGATGTCGGCAATGGTGTGATCACCCAGTTTGTGGCCGGGTGTGGTCGATGGAAGCAATTCACCGAGGGTGCCCTTCAGGCGTGCTTGCTTGAGGCGGTTCAAGAGAGCGACGATCTGGCTATCCGTCGCTTGCGAGGGAACGATTAAGCCCAGGGTGTTCATCTCCAAGATCGTTGTCTGGACCTTAAACATGACAGGCGCGGCTTCCGGATCCTCGATGACCGAGACATTGGGACCCTCAGTCCCGGCGGCTTGTTTGTTCCTCGAACTGGGGACGATCAGGGCCACGAACAACCAGAGTCCCATGAGGATGCCGAATACCACGAGCAGCGGATGAGCGCCGGCACGCTTTCCCTCTTCGTAGGGCCCTTCGTCCTTCGTCATGGGGCGCGATCTCCAGCGTGTGAGGTGGTGTCTGGTTGTGGTCTTTGTAACCGTTGCTTGGCTTCGTCCCACAGCTCGTCCATTTCAGCGAGCGTCATGTTCGTTAGCGACGTGCCTTTCTCCACTGCTTGCGTTTCCACCAGATGAAAGCGATCGATAAAGCGATTGGTCGACCGGCGAAGCGCCTCTTCAGGATTAACCTTCACAAAGCGGGCGAGGTTGACCAGAGAGAATAGAATATCTCCCAATTCCGCTTCAATATTGGTTTGTCTGCTGGGCTGGTTAGGGCCTGACCCTGACTCTGCCTGAGCCAGCGCCTCCTTCAGCTCGCCCACTTCCTCAGCGACTTTGCCGAAGATTTGTTCGAGGCCGGCGGCATTGTGCGGCCAATCAAATCCGACCCGGGCGGCTCTGGCTTGTGTCTGATAGGCCCGCAACAAGGCCGGCAGGGTTTTCGGCACGCCGTCCAGCGCGGACTGTGTGCCGCCGGCGGCTTCCCGTTCAGCGCGTTTAATAAGTTCCCATTGGTTCAGGACCTGCTCGCTGTTGGTGAGGGAGTCTGTCTGGCCGTTGTTACTGAAGACGTGGGGGTGCCGGCGGATGAGTTTCTCGGCAAGGGTGTTCAGTACATCCTCCACGGTAAAGGTGCCGGCTTCGGCGGCTATCTGGCTGTGGAAAATAACCTGTAACAGCACGTCGCCCAGCTCTTCCTGCAGCTTGGCCTGATCACCCTGATCGATGGTCTCGAGGACTTCGTAGGTTTCTTCGAGGAGGTAGGGTTTTAGTGACTCGTGCGTCTGCTTCCGATCCCACGGGCATCCGTTGACTGCGCGGAGCGTCGCCATGATCCCGACCAGGTTGGTGAATCGTTCTGACATTAGGTCGTCAATGTATACTGAGAACCGCTGCCGCTTCAATGGCGTTGGTTGTCTGTAGTAGGACTTGACGGTGGGTAGGAATCGGCGGAAAATGCGCAGACTTGTTTTGTCCCTTATGAACATTGCGTGCGACGGATCCTGCTGATACCACGCGCCACATATTCCGGCATTCGTTCGCCACGCACCTCCATGAGCTCGGGGGTACGACATCCGGACCATCCAGGAACTGCTCGGACGCAAAGACGTCGGCGCCTCCATCGATCGATGCACACGTGTTAAACAAAGGCGGCCACGGTGTGAGGAGTCCGGTCGATGGCTTATGACCCGTCTTATACAGACTGCCATTGCTGTCCAAGATAGCCGAGCTCGGGTGGCCGCCCACGTGATTTGATGCGGGTTTTGGACGGGTGATGGCGGGTGTTCACGTTCGTGCCTCCTGATGCTGTCCAAGATTAGGCGAAGGCCAACATGGTTTGCGGGTGGTCCTGTTGATGGGGTGGCGTGGTGAACGGTTCGTCGAGCCAAGCCATCAAATCGCGATGGGTGAAGAGGTTCATGCGCAGCAGCGCCACGAGATTCGCCAAGCTCCAGCTGAACCGGGAAGACAGCTGCAGGTAGCGTAGTAGGAGCATCGCGATCAAGGCGGTCCAAATCTGGGTTTTCACCGCGTTGGCCGAGATGCCGACGAACGTCTTGATCTTCAGGTTCTGCTTCAGGGCCTTGAAGAACAGCTCGATCTGCCAGCGATCCTTGTAAATGGCGGCGATGGTGCTAGCACCCAGCCCGTGATGGTTGGTCAGAAACACCAGGGTGTCTCCCGTGTCCTCGCGGATTGCCTCCACCCGGCGTAGCAGATGCGCACACTTGGCGTGGGCCCCTGGGCCGGTCAAGCGGATGGTCTGATCCTTGACGATGTGTCGGTTCTGTGGCACCGCGTGTTCCTCGACAATCTCGAACCGGGCATTGCCCTTCATGCGCGTGACGAAGAACACCTGAGCGTCGGTCCATTTGGCGAACAAGCGATAATCGTTGTAGCCCCGATCATCCACCACGATCGTGCCAGAGGCGAAGTTCATCTGATGGGCCGCGCTGACATCATGGACCTTCCCATCGGTAATGAGGCCGAAACAGGGCAGATAGCCGTCGTGGTCGAGCACTAGGGCGTGTCATCAATTAACTTTCTGGATTCACAAGGTCATGCCGATGTGCTTCACTCTCCATAGGCCGATGGAGGGGCCTGTGGATGGCAAGACGGTACGGGTTGCGTGATGACCAGTGGGAGAAGATCGAGGGCCTCTTGCCTGGCCGTGAAGAGACGGTCGGCGTGACGGCGAAGGATAACCGGCTGTTCGTGGAGGCGGTGTTGTACCGTTACCGGGCCGGGATCCCGTGGCGGGATATGCCGGAGCGGTTCGGAGATTTCCGGGTGATCCACACGCGCCATACACGCTGGAGCAAACGCGGCGTCTGGAAGCGGGTGTTCGAACGTCTTGCCGACGATCCCGACAATGAGTACGCCATGATCGATTCCACCATCGTCCGCGCCCACCAGCACAGCGCCGGCGCAAAAGGGGGAACAAAACGCAAGAGTGCATCGGGCGTAGTAAGGGCGGGCTAACCACAAAGATCCATGCTACCTGCGATGCGCTAGGGAATCCCACGGGCTTTCATCTGACGCCGGGCCAAGCCCATGATCTTGACGGGGCCGATGCTCTGCTGCCCGGTATTGATGCAGACACGATTATTGCCGACAAAGCGTTTGATGCCGATGAACGGGTAATTGAACCTCTGCGAATAGCAGGCAAAACCATCGTGATCCCGCCAAAATCCAACCGAAAGGTCCCACGCACCTATGATGAAGACCTGTACAAGGCGCGGCATCTGATCGAGAACTTCTTCGCCAAACTCAAGCAGTTCCGCGCCATCGCTACACGCTATGACAAACGCGCCGCCAACTTCCTCGGCGCGATCTATCTCGCCGCTTCAATCACTTGGCTTAATTGATGACACGCCCTAAATGGAGCTTGACCGCACCCTTGGTCCGGCGAAACTTTGCCCAGTCGTACAGCGACAGGCACAGATCGATCACGGTCGAATCGAGGCTGACCAGCTTGTTCTTGAAGCGGAACTTGTGTGTGCCCTGCGCCTTGGCGGCAACCGTCTCGAACAGTCCGTAGAAGACCTGCTCGAACAACTGCCACGGCCGGTGGCTGTTCGCATAGGACAGCGAGGAACGGACCGGGACGTCGATGCCCAGGTGGGCCAGCTTGCCTTCGCAGCTCTTCAGCCCGCCTTCGATCTCCCGCAGCGAATGCGCGCGGCCCAACTGACAGAATAGCATGCCCACAAACTGGCTCCAGCTCGACAAACCCTTACTGCGATATTCGGCACCCGTGGCTGTGACGATGCGCTCGAAGTCGGTGCGCGGGATGAGCTTGAGGATCTGACTAAACATGCTGCATGATGCGTTCACGTTGGGTCTCCTTCGGTTGGGGGCGGTGGGTTTGGCGATTCACTGGCACCCTATACTGTTGGATGACCCAACGTCCAAAGCTGTTTTGGACAAGACTGACAGACTGCATTAAGACGACGATTTGAAAGTTGGAGTAGCGCGGAACGCGTTCTGCTGCAATGGGTTATGGTAGGAAATGAGTGGGTGCTCACGGATTTAGGTAGAAGTGGACAAGCTGCCGTAAGAGGATTATACGGTCTGTCCAAACATTGTTAGGTGCCTTTCAACCTTGGGTCGCGCGCCACCGTAGCAAGACAAATGTTCAGTACAGCATAGAAACTCGTACCGTAGGGGTGATAAACAAAATGGCCAAGGCTCGAGGAAAGATGATTTCGAAAGGGGAGATCTGGTCCTTTTTTACTGGAGCGGGTGGGCTTGATATCGGCCTGGAAGTGGCAGGCCTCGCGCCCACGATGGCCGTCGAGCTTGATACCGATTGCTGCGAGTCGTTGAAGAGCAACCGGCCTTCACTCGACGTGTGGCAAGCTGACATTTCGCAGCTTTGTGCAAGCGTGATTCGCGCGCGCCGCCGGTACGACGACGAAGTCCTGCTTATGGTCGGTGGGCCGCCCTGTCAGAGTTTTTCGTCGGGCGGCAAGCGGGCTGCTCTGTCCGATCCGAGAGGGAATCTGATCTATACATATCTGCGACTGATCGATGAGGTTCGACCGTCGTATTTCATTCTTGAGAACGTCGCGCAATTGGTGACTGCGGCTGTTCGCCACAGGCCTATCTCGCAGCGGCCAGGCAAAGTCTGGAATCTCAGCAGCTTTCACCAAAGCCGCACACAGGGAGATGATTCCGTAGCGCCGATGGAACCAGACGAACTTTCCGGGTCGGCCATACGGCAGGTGTTTGGCGAAATGAAGGACCTTGGTTACGCTCTCAACTTCGCGGTTTTGGACGCGGCCGACTTTGGAGCACCCCAGCACCGGTACCGATTCGTGATGCTCGGTGCCCGTGAGGGCTCCAATGTTCCCGGCCCCGTCGCGACGCATGGTCCGTCCTCTGCGGCTGGAGCACCTTGGCGCAACCTTCGCGACACAATCTATGACCTACGCACCGAGCCGGGGCCACATTCCGAGTACACCCCAGAAATGGCGCAGTACTTCGCTCTCGTTCCGCCTGGAGGTACGTGGCGGCACCTTCCGAAGGATCTTCAAGAGAAGGCACTTGGATCAGCAGCCTATGCTGCTGGCGGAGGAAAGACAGGCTTTTTCCGACGACTATCGTGGAATGCGCCATCACCGACGATCACTGGAAGGCCAAATCGCAAGGCAAGTGCCGTCTGCCACCCAGATTTTGTCCGTCCATTGTCGGTACGTGAGTCGGCACGAATTCAGGGCTTCCCTGACCAGTGGCGGTTTACCGGTTCTATGAGTAGCCAGTACATGCAGGTTGGCAACGCAGTGCCGGTCCACCTCGGAGCGGCAGTCGGCGTCGCGCTAGCGAAGCATCTGGCCAACCCCGAGCGAGGCAGTGAAAAAGGCTTTGACGTGGAGCGCCTACTCGCCGTAGCCATCGATCGGCTTCGGGCGACTGCGCGAAACAAGCGCGGCGCTAGCAATGAACAGGCCTCCCTCTGGGCTGACACAGCTGTCGGGGCAACGGGATGAGCAAAGTCCTACACGTCAATTCGGCTCACCCGTTGAACAAGCTCGACACTGGGCTACGAGCACGATTCATTCAGGCCCAGACCGAGCTCGTCGACATGGAGTTTCGTACTTCGGCGGATTTACTCCGGCGCGTATTCGAAGAGCTGAAACTCAAGATCTCCCCGCCACCGGCCGCTGCCTCTCAGCCGGTTACTGCGATAGCAGATTTGGCCTACAAGGCACTCGTTCCGTACTTCGCTGACATGCTTCGCGCAAACGGTATTCCTGCTCAAGCCAATCGGCGTCACGCGGCGAGCCTTGCGCATCGCGTCCAGCTACTCCGTGCCTTTGCGGACCCTGACCACATTGTTGTGGAGACAGTTGCCAAGATCTCGACGATTGTCGCCGGCTTCCCCAGGAATGCAGAGCACATTCAGCGCGGGCGCAATCCAGGCGACGTGTTGGACCCATACATCTTGGCCGCGTCTCAGCAGCTCGTCTATGGTGGCGACCTCGAAAGTACGTTCACCGCCACTGTCGCCCATAAGATCTTGATGATAGTCGAAGGTCTGATGGGCCATTTGCACGAAGACGTCGTCGGCGCGATGCGCGGCAACCTGCGCGCCCCAGAACCTCGTGGAGACGACCAGGAGACTCTCGATCCGCGGAAGAACCCGTTCCCCGGCGCGGACATTGTGCAGCCGCCGCTGGGGAAGCGTCGCCCGCTCCGGTTTCACCAAGTCAAGAGCAAGACTGGTTCCGCCAAAGGCGGCGACGGTCGGCGCCTAGGTCTCCAGCTACTCGAGCTTCAACGGTTGTATGGAGGTGAGATCTACTACGACGCGCTGATCGGGAATACGTTACGCGGTCATCGGTCAATGGCCGGGGTGCTTCGCGCAGCGCCTAATGCCGTCGTACTTGTAGGAGAGAGCGCGTTCTTGGCTCTCACAGGTACAGCCAATGGTCCAGAACTCTTGCTTCGCTTATACCAAGCAGCCTTTGACGTGGCCGCGCAGCAAAGTGGCTACAAGATCCAAGATGTTGTGGAGGCTGTCTATGCCACGTTCCGGCAGCGGGCTACCGAAGCTGGTGAATCCTTTCTTGATGCGATCTTGCACGATGCGATAAGCGGGCTACCCGATGAGCAGGACAGTCGCATGTTCCGCAACGGTCGTTGATGCCAAGGCACCTAACGACAGCATACGGCTGACGGCGCTTCACGACGTAGCAGATGCTGGGCATTAGACGACACAGGTAGTGCGGCTCATGCTTCACCCCAATCAATTTAAGGCCAACGATGTGTGGATCGCTTTTCGGCTCAATGATGCGCCTATTGTCGCGGAACGAGACGGCGACTTTGATTGCATCGCCTTGATGGACGCGGCGAGTTGCTACATTCTTGGTATGGAAATGTATTCCGCTCGCGCCACTGGCCCATCCGCGCAAGAGTCGCGCCGCTTGCTGCAGCAGGGGCAGGGACGCGAAGGCATGTTGCCGCAAAGGCTCTTCGTTGCAGAAGGATACGTTGCAGGCGCGATGTATGAGGAAGCAGCTCGCCTGAACATCGAGGTTGTCGCTGTTCCGGAGGATGACCTGCTCGTGTTCATTGGCGAAGCACGTGACGGGTTCAAGGAACGGTTTGGGAGAACCCAGTGACGCCTATGTTGCGCCATTGTCAGCAATAATGAGCCAGCGTATGTGGTCCACAGGGGATTTTGAGTCGATGTCCTGGCATGACTGCCATGTTCCGAACACAAGTGCTCAGGCAGAGCGAACGCAGTGCTGGCTAACTCCTTACTCAACATGCGCTTCTCATGTTGGTTCGGATGGGACGGACACCACACGTAGCGCTGGGAAGGTGTCAGTCCCCGCCGGCTCGTGCACGGACGGCTGGCGCCTTGCGACCGAATAGACCCTATGGTAGGGTACTGGAAAGTTTTGGAATGTGATCGGAGAGAGGCGAAAAATGGCAGAGGAAGAGCAAGGGTTTGTTGTTCGTGATCGGCGAGCCAGCGGAGGAGCGGAGGCTGCTCCGGTCGCAGCGTCGACTTCAAAACAGCCGATTTCCGCGACCTCATCGACGGAACCAGCGCATGCGCCTCCGGTCACCTTCTCGTCGTTTGTGATCTCATTGGGCTCGTCGTCGCTCATGCTCATGGGCGAGCAACTGGACCCGAGCCAGGCATCGATACCTGTGAACCTGCCTCAAGCCAAGGAAATCATCGATCTGTTGTCTGTCTTGGAAGACAAGACAAAAGGCAATCTGACCCCTGATGAACAGACGGTCCTGCGTGACATGCTCTATGCGCTTCGCATGAAGTATGTCACGCTGGCATCACCGAAGTAGTCTCCCATCCTTTCGGTCCTATATGCCGCCTGGTCTCTGGATGCTGCGAGTTGTGCGGCAAACTTTGAGACTGTCTTGTAAGTCGGCTATAGTAAGCCAGGCTCCTGTTCCCTTGGGTTCTAGAAGGCGAGTGAATGCCAGAGCATAATCATCCCACGGGCGTGTTCGAACCGGCCTCCGGAGGATTTCTTGAGGTTCAGCCCGTGATGATCGATCGTCGCCGTACGGCACCTGCCGACCATCCAAAGAAGCCGGAGCGAAAACCACCTCATCTGCGCCCTGTCTGGATCGTGCTGATTCTCTTGATTCCCTGCGTCGCCCTCACGCTGTATTACTCACAAGTTGTTGCGCCGGGCTCTGAAGAGAACGGCTCTTTCCTGCCGACGACGAGCTACGCACTGGTTCTCCTGCTGGTCAATTTAGACCTGATCGGCTTCGTTGTGCTGGTATTGTTGTTATCCAGGAATCTGATCAAGGCCTATTTCGAACGTCGGCACCGTCTCGTTGGGTCGGGATTTCGCACCAAGCTCATCGCGGCCTTTATCGGGTTTTCGTTGATTCCGACGCTGCTCCTGGCAATCGTCGCGAGTGGGCTGGTTAACAAGGCGGTCGATGTCTGGTTCAGCGAGCATATCGAAAAGGTGATGAAAGATTCGTATGAAGTGGCTCGCATGCAGCATGCGGGGCATGTCGCGCTCGCGGTGAACAGCGCACGGGCGATTTCTCAAGAATTATTCCGCGAAGACCTGTTGACGCCCGTCCAGCGGGATCTCTTGATCGCCGCGATGGCTCGGAAACGCATGGAATACGGTGTTGCCGGAATCGAAGTGTTTTCGAACAAGATGGAGACCCTCACCAAGGCCCTTGATAGCGACATTCCGTCTGGGGTGTTGGATCTGCCGATCAGTCAACTGGTCTTACAAGTCATTAACGGGAAGCAAGAGTTTACCTCTGTCCAGGAAGCCCAGACGGGACGGTTGGTGCGCGCCGCCATTCCGGTAGCCTCAGGAAGCCGGCGAGGTGAGTTGGAGGGGGTCGTGGTCGTGGAAACCTACGTCCCCGAATCCCTCTTGACTAAGATGGAGGGAATTGGCCGTCAATACACGGCATACAAGCAGATCAAGGCAATGAAAAACCCGATTAAAGCCGGGGCGTACCTGTTTGTGGCCGTCGTGGCGGTATTGATTCTTTTCAGTGCGACGTGGTTCGGGTTTTATGTGGCGCGCGGTATCACTATTCCGATTCAACGGTTGGCGGAAGCGACCGAAGCCGTCGCCCAGGGCGACCTGTCGGTACAGGTCGATGCCAGGGCAACCGATGAAATCGGGACGCTGATCGAGTCGTTCAATCGGATGACGCAGGATCTGCAGGGGAGCAAGTCGAAGCTTGAGGAAGCCAACCTGACTCTGCGGAACACCAATGTCGAGTTGGATCGCCGCCGTGCCTATATCGAAACGGTCGTCGATACGATCGCCGCCGGTCTGCTCTCGATCGATCGGAGCGGAAGGATCACGACCTTTAATCCATCGGCCGAGCGCATTCTTGGGTTGGAGGCTGACCGGTTTAAAGGCCGGCCGGCCAATGAGGCGTTCAAGGAGTTCGGTCTCGACTCGTTCCAGACCGCCTATGACAGTATGTTGGCCGATGAGCGTGACGATTTGGATCTGGAAGGGCAGTTGGATGTCCAAGGGAAGCTGCTTACGATTGGGTTGAAGGGTTCCCGCATGCGGGATGAGGCGAACAAGGACTTGGGATTTGTCTTGGTCTTTGAAGATCTGACGGAATTGATCAAGGCGCAGAAGGTGGCCGCTTGGCAGGAAGTCGCGAAGCGCGTTGCCCATGAAATCAAGAATCCACTGACTCCGATTCAACTATCGGCGCAGCGATTACGCAAGAAATTCTTCGAGAAGTCCCCTGACCTGGACCGGGTGTTTGACGACGCCACGAATGTGATCATCAATGAAGTCGGGAGTCTGAAACAGATGCTGGACGAATTTTCAAAATTCGCCCGCCTGCCTGTTCCGCAAATGACACGGCAATCCCTGCACGATGTGGTACGGGAAGTAATAACCCTCTATCGCGAGGCGCAGAAGGATATTGAGCTTATTGTGGAACTGGATGAGGATCTGCCGGCCATCAATTTTGACCGGGAACAACTGAGACGTGTGTTTGTCAATCTTTTCGACAACGCGGTTCAAGCAATGAATCAAAAAGGGCGGCTGTGGGTCGGGACGAAGTATGATACGAAGCGCCGTCGCGCGGTCGTCGCCGTCGCGGATGAGGGGCCAGGGATCACGCCGGAGGATCAGGAACGGTTGTTTGTGCCGTATTTTACCCGTAAGAAGACCGGAACCGGGTTGGGGTTGGCGATCGTCCGCCGTATTATTACGGACCATGATGGACAGATCCAAGTCGGAAACCATCATCCGAAGGGTGCTGTATTTACGTTCGATTTGCCGGTGTAGCGTAGGCCGGTGAGATGTACGCGGTAAGGAGAGGGGGAGTATGTCGGCATCGATTCTAGTGGTGGACGACGAAGAGGCGATTCGCACGTCACTGCGAAGCATCCTGGAAGATGAAGGGTACGAGGTGTCAGTAGCCGCCAATGGAGTTGAGGCGTTGAAAGCCTATGGGACCGATCCGCCGGATCTCATGATTCTGGACATCTGGATGCCGGAAATGGACGGACTGGAAACACTACGCCGGGTGAAAGAATTTGTGCCTGCGACGCAGGTCATGATGATTTCCGGGCATGGGTCCATCGAAACGGCCGTGAAAGCCATCAAGCTGGGTGCGTACGACTACATCGAGAAGCCGTTGTCGCTGGAGAATGTCACGTTCCGTGTGAAGCAAGCGTTGGAGCAGTTCCGATTGGCGCAAGAGAACCGGTCGTTGCGGACCAAGGTTCAGCAAAAGTTCGAATTGGTCGGACAGTCTCCGTCCATGCTGCGGCTACGGACGCTCATCGAAACGGCAGGCCCCACGAACAGTCGGGTATTGATTGGGGGCGAGAACGGAACAGGCAAGGAGTTGGTCGCTCGAGCCATTCATCTGCACAGCACCAGATCGGATCATCCGTTCGTGGCCGTCAATTGCGCCGCCATCCCGGAGACATTGATTGAGAGCGAATTATTCGGTCATGAAAAAGGTTCTTTCACCGGAGCCACATCCATGAAGCGCGGTCAGTTCGAGCAGGCCGATGGAGGCACACTGTTTCTGGATGAAATTGGCGATATGAGCCTCAGTACGCAGGCAAAAGTGTTGCGGGCGCTCCAGGAACAGCAGTTCACGCGAGTCGGCGGGACCAAATTGATGAAGGTCGATGTGCGGGTGCTGGCAGCGTCGAATAAGGACTTGGAACAAGAAATCGGCAAGGGACATTTTCGAGAGGATCTGTACTACCGTCTCAACGTGGTCCCGATCGTTGTGTCTCCATTGCGGGAGCGGCGAGAAGATATTCCGGCTCTTGTGCGGCATTTCATGAAGACCCATGTCGAAGAGCAAGGATTGCGAATGAAGGATGTCTCGCCGGAGGCGATGGCCGTGTTTCAGCAATACGAATGGCCCGGGAACATCCGGGAATTGAGGAATTTGATCGAGCGGCTCATGATCATGGTGCCGGGGTTTGTGATCGAAGCTTCGCAGGCTACCATGTCGCTACAGGGACGAACCGTCGGGGTGGTGTCGGTGGGCAATCACGCGGCCAATCCGCTTCTCAGTAAACCCTATGACTCCTTGCGGGACGCTCGGAATGCGTTCGAGAAGGAATACATCAGCCGTAAACTTCGGGAACACCATTGGAATATTTCACGGACCGCTGACGATCTCAAGATCGAGCGAAGTCATCTTCACCGGAAGATTAAATTGCTCGATGTGGAGATGCGTCCGGAAAGCTGAGGATCGCAGCGGCAGGATCAGCGCCCGGCGCACGCGGAGCAGACGAGATCCTGAAACTTTGTCTGGGGGTGGCTCTGCACATACTCGTCGAGAGCGGTGTCAGACATATGCGCGGGATGAGATTTCTTGCACGATGGGCAGACAGGGATCAGTTGCTGTAATGTCGCCATGTCGCGCAGGGTCCGATCGAGCTCGCTGATGACTTTTGTCAGTTCCTGTTCCCAGTGATTTCGTTCCTCTATTTCCTGTTTGAGCTTGAGCGTAGCTTTGACTCTCGCCAAGAGTTCCACCCGTTCCACTGGTTTTCTGATATAGTCTGTCGCCCCAGCGTCGAAGGCGGCTTGTAAGAAGTCCCTTTGGTCCCGCGCCGTCACGATGATGATCGGAATCCCCACAAACGCGTCGATGGCTTTGATGCGACGACAAGCCTCCACTCCGTCCATGTCCGGCATCTTGATATCCATCAAAATGAGATCCGTCTTGACGCCGTTTGCGCCTTCATGATCGTAGTCCAAATGCATGAAGACATCACGAGCGGAGGAGACCGTGATCAAATCCCGATACCCCGCGGTTTTCAAGATGTGATGGAGTAACAGACGTTCATCGGGAGAGTCGTCAACGATTAAAATAGCCACCAACCCCTCCTTGGTCGGCTTGTTCGCCGGAAGAGCGCAGAAATGTGACAAGCCTAGTATAGGGCGTATTCCGAGAGCAGCAAGAAAAAAACAGAAGGCGGGGTGGATGGAGTCCTGTCGGGTGGCTTCAGACAGCCGCGTTGACCTCTGTTGGACCCTCCGTTAAGATGCGCCCCGAACATATGTACGGCTGAGTGTCAGTCTCATCACAACCGTCATTTTCAGGATATCTATTCATGACGACCTATCGGGATGCTGGTGTGGATATCGATGCAGGCGATGAGTTTGTTGATCGCATCAAGCCGTTTGTTCGATCGACGTTTCGTCCTGAAGTTCTGACTGACCTTGGGGGCTTTGGCGGCCTCTTTGGTTTTCAAGCCGGGAAATATAAGGAGCCGGTGCTCGTGTCCGGAACCGATGGGGTCGGGACTAAACTAAAGATCGCCTTCATGATGGACAAACACGATACCGTCGGAATTGATTTGGTGGCGATGTGTGTCAATGACATCGCAGTGAGCGGGGCGGAGCCGCTGTTTTTTCTCGACTATTTTGCTACCGGGAAGTTATCCGTTTCAAAGGCTCAGGAAGTGGTTGCCGGTATCGCCGACGGCTGCCGTCAAGCTGGGTGTGCGCTGATTGGGGGTGAAACCGCTGAAATGCCATCATTCTATCCTGATGGGGAGTACGATCTGGCCGGTTTTGCCGTCGGCGCCGTCGATCGCCCAAAGATGATCGATGGTCGGCACATTGTGCCCGGGGATGCCGCCATCGGATTGGCTTCATCGGGACTTCATAGCAACGGCTACTCACTCGCCCGGCGGGTGCTGTTTGAGCAAGCCAAGTTGACAGTTGCCAGCCGTCTCTCTGAGCTCGAGGGGTCCATTGGCGAAGTTCTCCTGACACCCACCAGAATTTATGCGAAGCAGATTTTGGCGCTCGTCGAACAGTTTCCGATTAAAGGCATCGCCCACATCACAGGAGGGGGGATTACGGAGAATTTGCCACGGGTGTTTCCGAAGGGCGTGCGGGCGAAGATTGCTCGGACGGCCTGGCCGACACCGCCGATCTTCGAGGTGATGAGCCGGTTGGGACAGATCGATCGTGAGGAGATGTATCGGGTGTTCAACATGGGCATTGGGTTGATCCTCGTGGTCCCGCCTGATTCCGTGTCCGGAGTGCTGGCTCGCGCCGAGGCTCTGGGAGACCGAGGCTGGCAGATCGGCGAAATCGCTTCCTCCACCAGAGAGGAGCCTGAGGTCGAGTATGTCGATTAGCCGAACGACTCCGTTGCGGGTGGCGGTGCTGGCATCCGGACGAGGTTCAAATCTACAGTTCATTATCGATGCGATCGAAGCAGGGCAGGTGCAAGCTCAGATTGTCGCCGTCATCAGCAACAAAAAGGACGCGGTTGCCTTGGAGCGGGCACGGAAGCACGAGATCAATGATCTGTTCGTCGATCCGAAGCCATTTGCCGGACGGCCGGACAGCCGTGAAGCCTACGACCGATCATTGCTGGAAGTACTTCAGCACCATAATGTTGAACTCGTCTTGCTCGCAGGCTACATGAAAATTGTCACGGCGGTGCTGGTGAATGCCTATGCCAATCGCATGATGAATATCCATCCCTCCCTGCTGCCGTCATTTCCTGGATTGGACGTGCAAAAGAAGGCGATCGACTGGGGCTGCAAGTTGGCGGGCTGTACGGTCCACTTTGTGACGGAAGGCGTCGATGAAGGACCGATCATCATCCAAGCTGCCGTGCCGATCCTCGACGACGACACGCCCGACACACTTGCCGCCAGAATCCTCGTGCAAGAACACAAGATCTATCCCCGCGCCGTGCAGCTCTTTGCTGAGGGGCGGTTGCGTGTGGAAGGTCGGCGAGTTCTTATCGATGCTGCCAAGCCGGACGGAGAGGAGATCATCAGTCTCATATAACGGATCTCACATTACCGGATCCTTCATGGCATAGGTAACTTACGAGTGCCTGCACTGTGAGTGGCGCATTGCCTTCGGATCGATTATTCACCAACACATAGGCTCGGCGATTCTCTCCCACAGCCTGCTTGATAAGGGTTATGGTCTCTTTTCGCATCTGAGGCAACACTCCCACAATCTTGCTGTAGGGGGCTGCTCGTTTCTTGGCTGCTTCGTAGCTCATGTTGAGCGGTGTGAGCAGACGGACAACCGTGAATGGCGCCGTGAAACGTTCTTTCATTCGTTTATGATGTTGCAACAACGGCGGCATGTAGGACCAGTGGTTGTAAACGTGTGCCACACCATGGCACTCTAAAACCTCCTGATAGTCTTGCCCAAGCAAATTGGCATTGCGGATCTCGACCGCATACCGGAAATCATTCGGCAGCTGGCCGAAAAACCGATCGAGCCCAGAGCAGAACTCCTCGCTGGTCAGGCCGTGCCTCTGAAACTCAAAAATGAACGGTCCCAGGTGCGGTTCGAATTGGGCTTCACGGTATGGCGTCAGAACCAGCTCCTTGAACAGCTTCGCATCAAGGAAACGGGGATTTGGCTGTCCGGCCTTGGAACCGTAGCGAACATGATTCGCAAAACGTGGAATGGTGATTTCCTCCCAGACTTTGAAGCACATCTGGAAGTCTTCTGGAATCTGCTTGAGATAGTGGCCGAGCTGGTTTGTCGTGGGTGGACAGTAGAAGGTGGAATCGTTGCTGACGGTGCGAAAGAGCGGTTCGCCGGTATGGAGATACTGGCAATATTCACCTAAACATTCACGTGCAAAGGTGGTTTTGGCGTACGGCCGCTGATAAATCTGTCCTTGCCAGCCTTCATAGGCCCACGTTGAGGTGCCGAAGCGAATCAGAGGAGTGAGGGACATGGGGCCTGTATGGTTCAGCTAGTGGGAGCAGGAATAGAGTCAACCAAGGTGTGTTGTAAGAAGAATGACCATAACCGGTAGTTTTAGGGAAGATTTGGTGGAGGGCAGGGGAGTTGAACCCCCGACCCCTACGTTGCGAACGTAGTGCTCTCCCAACTGAGCTAGCCCCCCACCCATGGGATATCGGGACCGCGACCTCTGAATCCCGCAGAGTTTGCTGCACATAAGTATGCAGTCTTGTTGCTGCGGTCGAAGAACGGGGAGGAAGTAGAGTCGCGTTTCCCCTGACTCATTATACACAACCTGTTACAGAGTCTCCACCAGTACTTGATCATACAGGAACGGAAGGTGACGATCATCATAACAGGGCAGTCCAAAATTCTCGACTTGATGTCTCCTCAGCGATGGCACTGCCTGTGGTCGCATGATGGCGTATGGCGATCGTGATGCTTCTTGCCAAATTGCTCAGAATGGTACCCCTCGAAGCAAGGTAGGCTAGGGTTGTGTTTTGTCCTGATGAAAGTGTACCGATTCTGATTTCTCAGACAGGGCTATCGTTATATTAAACTGGATTATCAATGCACAGTTGATGCTTTCGATCGACTATGTGTTGCAGCGATCACCACCTCCAGAACATCCAGTTTCAGCTTGAGGATGAGGATCCTTTCGATATGACTGCCGATGTGGGGACTGCTGTCCGAAGCCGATGCGATTGAGGGTCAGATGAGCAAGGTCGCGTGCTCGATCCTCTAGCGGTAGACAACTGTCACGCGTTTGAGGAAGTCTTCCAACTGTGCAATAAGCTGTACGATTGTTGCGTAGTCCTGGAGTTGTGCTGCGCGTTCCATCGCTCCTCCGATTTCAGAAATGCGATCAAATCCAAATCCGCCTCCATCGCCTTTCATGCGATGGCCCAGAGTTTGGACGGTCTTGAGGTCTTGCCTACTCAGTGCGCTTCGAAGTGTCTGGACATCCTTTTTTCGATTATCCAAGAAGATCGGGACAATATCTTCAAGGTCTCGACTAATCTCTACAGTGAGTTGGTCTGTTGGTTCGGGTTGTGAGGCGTGCATCGCTAGACGAGGTGCTCCTTGTACGCTCGAAGCACTTCCAGTAACGTGGATTTCTTTACAGGCTTTGTGAGATGCGTGTTGCAGCCTGCTTCAAAGATGCGGACCCCTTCTTCCTTGAGGGCCAATGCGGTGAGAGCGATAATCGGTGTGGGTGGAAGATCATGATCCCGTTCCCACAAGCGGATGGCCCTTGTCGCGGCATAGCCGTCCATGACGGGCATTTGCACGTCCATTAGGACGACATCGTAGTGAACGGACTTGAATTTATCCAACGCAATGGCCCCATGTTCTGCTACGTCAAGGCAGTAGTCGGTCGGCGTCAGATAAGCCCGTACGAGCAGTTGGTTGTCCGGGGAATCTTCAACTAATAATACACGTAATGGACGCGTTAGAGCCGTCGACGGTGGCGCTGTGACTTCTACGCTCGTCGTCGGTGTTCCTTTCATCCGACCGAGGGCAATCCCGATAGTTTGCATGAGATCGGACCGTCGGATAGGTTTAATCAGATACCCGCCGAGACCGAGGTCATACGTCCGTGCGATGTCGTCTGCCCAATGGTCAGAGGTCATCATGATGACGGTTGGGCAACTCCCGTCGAGCAGGGACTTCAACTGTTCTACCACATGAAAGCCGTTCATCTCGGGCATGCGGCAGTCGAGGAGCACGATCTCGTACGCCTGTTCTCGTTCGGATGCTTGGCACAGTTCAACCAATGCAGTCATCCCGTCGCTCGCCTCCGTCACCTGAGCCCCCCAGGCACTCAGGAGTTCACGGAGTATAAGGCGGTTGGCGGGATGATCGTCCACGACCAAAACTCTGATTCCCTCAAGATTGATCGGTGTTGCGGATTTCTCATGGAGCGGTTCTGCTTGAGCCTGAAGGAG
The DNA here is from genome assembly GCA_052387595.1 of Nitrospiraceae bacterium. GTDB lineage: Bacteria > Nitrospirota > Nitrospiria > Nitrospirales > Nitrospiraceae > Nitrospira_D. The sequence goes on from JBQTJA010000049.1 coordinate 33,816, forward strand.
GAGGGAGCAGTGGAAGGTGCTCCCCGTTCCCACAATACTTTCAGCCCAGATCCGTCCGCTCATATGTTCGGCAAGGCGTTTGGTGATCGCGAGGCCGAGCCCGGTCCCTCCGTACTGCCTGGTCGTTGACGCATGCGCCTGCGTAAAACTGTCGAAGATCGAGGCGAGTTTGTCGGACGGGATTCCGATTCCGGTGTCGGTTATAGAAAACCGAATAGCACCGGGCATGTTCCGATCGGAATCGTTGGTAACATAGACGACAACCGAGCCTTTCTCGGTGAATTTAAGGGCATTACCGATGAGATTGATCAATATCTGCGTTAGCCGCGTTGGGTCACCAACTAACTGACACGGCACATTCCGATCCACATGGCAGGCAAGCTCTAACCCCTTCTCGTTGGCTCGCATCGCCAATATATCGATGGCCTTATCGATGACTTCATTCAGGTCGAATGCGATGGACTCCAGCTCCAACCGGCCGGCTTCGACTTTTGAGAGATCCAAAATATCGTTGATCAGATTCAAGAGTGTGCCACCCGCACGTCGGAAGATCCGCAGATACTTCCGTTGGTCTGGTGTGAGCGGAGTATCCCAGAGGAGATCAGCCATGCCGACGATGGCATTCATGGGGGTGCGGATCTCATGACTCATGCTGGCGAGAAAATCACTCTTGGCGCGGTTGGCCACTTCGGCGGTTTCCTTGGCGATACGGAGGGCTTGTTCTACTTCCCGCCGTTCAGCTGCTTCCAAGGCAAGGGATGTCATGGTAGCGAGTAGGCTAATGAGGTCTTCTTCGTGCCGAGTCCATCGCCGAGATGCACCGATGGACTCGGCACAGAGTGCTCCCACGAACTTTCCGTTCTGCCTGATTGGCGCACTTAGCATGGCATTGATACGGAAGCAGGATAGGTACCACGGTGCCAGTTCCTTGAAACGTGGATTTCGGGAAATATCGTGAACGGCGATGGTGCGATGTGTGCGCGTCAGCGATCGAAGATGTGCAGGCCAGTCCGAGAACTGGAATACGAAAGAAGGGGTGGAATGGTGTCGTCCGGATGTGCACGCGTCGATTAGTTCGATGGAAGTGCGCTCTTTAGTCAGCAGCCAGAGGCTGGCGCGTTTGACGTGCAACATGCCGCAGCACGCTTCTGAAATAGCGCAAGAGACACGGGAAATGTCGCCGCTGTTCAAGGCCTTACTTTGCGTCAGTTTTCGGAGTGTGCCTTGATACTGCCTGAGCAGTGTGGTCGCATTCTGTTCGAAAGAGGGGAGTGTTCGTTTGGAGAGTTTCCGTTCAGGGGACGTGGTTCGTCTGGTCTTAGAGCGAGAATGCTGAGTATATCGCATGGTTGCGGGACTCGCTTTTTGACGTCGTTCCCGTGGGTGGTGTGACATGGGGGTGTGAATGCCCCGCGAATAGTTGGGGTGGTCTCTAGTCGTCGTGTGACTCTTGGACCAGCGATAGGATGCTGGCCGATTTGGTCCGATTGCGTCCCTCTTGTTTCGCTTGATAGAGGGCCTGATCGGCGGCCCTGATGAGATCGGTAGGAGAAGAGTTTCTGTTTGGGACCATGCAGGCATATCCGACGCTGATCGTGACGAGTTCCCCATCTGTGTGCTTCATGCCCAGGGATTCAATCCGTCGGCGAAGATTTTCCGCGACCTGTGCCGTGCCATCGATGCCTGTGCCGGGCAGGACCGTCACAAACTCATCTCCGCCATAGCGGGCAACCAAATCGCCAGGCCGATTCACGGAGCTTGAAATTGCCGCAGCGACTTGTTTGAGACATTCATCGCCGGCTGTGTGGCCTTTGGCGTCGTTATAAGTTTTAAATCGGTCGATATCGAAGATAATCAGCGACACGGGAGTTGACTCGCGCGCCCCTCTTCTCCATTCTTGATCTAGAAAGTCATCGAACTGGCGTCGATTGGTGATACCCGTCAGTCCGTCCAAGCAGGAGAGACGGAGCAACATCTGATTGGCCTCTTGGAGTTGGCGCATGACCTCGAGAAGTTCCTGCTCACGTGCGCGGCGGCGGTCGATTTCATGGACAAGCCGGAGCACCGACCGTACTCTGGTCAGGAGCTCGACCTTGTTGACTGGTTTGGCAACGTAATCCATGGCTCCGGCGGCAAACGCGAGTTGCAGATCCACCGGATCGGTCTTGACGGTGACCATGATAATCGGAACGTCTCGGAATCGGTCGGCGGCTTTGATTTGGCGACAGGCTTCGATACCGTTCATCTGCGGCATCAAAATATCCATGAGGATCAGATCGACTTGCCCGCCGCTGTGCTTGCTTCCATCCAGGCCGAGATGCTGAAACGCGGCGGCGGCGGAATCAGCTGTCAGAATATTTTCATACCCGGCAGCCGACAAAATGGCCTGCAACAGGAGCCGATCATCCGCGGAGTCGTCAACGATGAGGATGCTCATAAGTTCACACAGTCTTGTGGCAAGAAGCTTCTAAACGGTACCAGCTAGTCTTGATAAACGCCAGGATAAAGCTTTTTGAGGCAGGGTTGACAGAGTCCGTGGCTAAACTCCGCTTCGGAATGTTCGCCGATATATTCTTCGAGCTGTTGCCAGAATCCACCATCATTACGGATTTTCTTGCAGGAGGCGCAAATCGGAATGAGTCCGCGAAGCACTTTGACTTCGCGAAGGGCGCGTTGGAGTTCCTCATTGCTGCGGCTAAGTTCCGCTTCACGTTTTTTGCGGCAATCCATCTCGTGCTTCAGTGTAAGCGCCGAGGACACGCGGGCAAGCAACTCCATTCCGTTCACGGGCTTGTTGATGTAATCGATCGCGCCGGCAGCGAACGCGTCCTTGAGACTATTGAGGTCATTCTTCGCAGTTACCATGATGATAGGAATGTCTCGAAGATGCTCCTGCTGTTTGATATGTCGGCAAGCCTCCACGCCATCGATGTCGGGCATGAGGACATCCATCAGAATCAAGTCAACCTTGACCGATGTTGGCGGGCTGTCACAGTTTAAGGCCGTAAAGGCTGCCCGGGCCGAATCAATCGTGACAATCTCATCATGACCAGCCTTCGTCAGGATAGACCGCAGTAAGAGATGCTGGTCTGGAGAGTCATCGACTATGAGGATCGCCATACCACTACTTAACGGCTAAGAGGAGATGAAACTAAAGCCACCCCTGGAATAGGATTCAGTATAGCAAACGATGCTAGAGATGATTAGGAGAGCTTGCTTTTGACCAGGTCGCTAATTTGCTTGCCGTCAACAGACTGCCCGGCGAGGCGGGCCATCACAGCCTTCATGACGACTCCCATATCTTTGTGGGTGCGGGAGCCTGTCTCCGCGACGGCCGTTGCGACAATGGCCTCCAGCTGTTGAGGTGAAAGCGGTGTGGGAAGGTAGGCCTCGATAATCGCGATTTCCTTCCGCTCTTTGGCAGCCAGTTCAGCCCGTTGAGCTTTTTCAAATTGCTCGACGGATTCTCTGCGTTGTTTGACAAGAGTTGTCATCACGCGGCTCATTTCAGCATCATCAAGGTCCCGCTTCAGCTCGACTTCTTTGTTCAGAACGGCGGCTTTGATCATACGGATGACATCCATGCGAAGTTGATCGCGTGATTTCATCGCAAGTTTGAGATCTTCGGTTAAGCGATCGGACAGCGACATGGGCGGCCTCATGGACGAATGGTTGAGCTGGAATGCGAAGCATACACACTTGGTTTCAGTGAGTCAAAGAGATGTGAGGTAATGGTGTTTGGACAAAGGGATGGTATGATATGGGTACGAATTGTACGGCGATCATGACGAAGGGGAGGGTGTATATGTCGGAGAAGGTGACATGGATGGCGGGGTTTCAGAAGGGGTTGAGGGCTGCTGGCATAGGGGTAGTGCTGTTGGCGATGGGAGGTTGTGCCAGCGAAGTCCCGAAGCCTGCGCCGACGATGACGCAGGACCAACTTCGAAGCAAGACTGATAAAGCGTTCGAAAAACTGAAGCAAGAGGAAAAGAATCGTCCTGTAGAATCCGGAGTAGGTCCTTACTGATTCAGGTTGGTCGCTCGGCGTGAGAGTCGTCGCAGGGGTTTCAACAGCGGCAGTTCCCAGAGCAATCGATGGTGAGCGCATCGCTCCACATGACGGGGCTCGTGAAAAGTTCGGAGAAGTGTCATTGAGACGATCAAGCGCAATAGACCGGAGAGGAAGAAAATAAACGGGAGATTGGAGAGGGGCTCCAGAGTCAAAGTCCCAGCCTGAAGCCTGTTTGGTAACGTGTCAATTAATACGCTTCCAACCACGGTTCCCATGGTCCACCCAATGCCGTTCACGATGCTCGCAATGGCGACAGCCTTTCCGCGATCCGTGGGCTGCACTACGTCGAATACGTAGTTATTCAGTCCAAGCCCAAGTCCAGCCCAGACCACGCCTCCGAAGAAATTGACGGTGACAAGAAACGGCCATGCTGCCCCGAACAGATACAACATCGGCAGGAATGCTACGAGTAGCCCAGTGAAGGTGAGCAATGCCTTATTTCCAAAGCGATCGCCGAACTGTCCCCAGGCTGGCAAGGTCAGAAATTGGCCGATGATACCGGCGGCCAGCCAGGTTCCATATTGCCAGTGTGTGAGATGCAGGTCCTGAAGCAAATAGATCACGAAGAAGGGACCGGCAACCAACACAGCTGAGTGCATGAGACCTGAAAACATGAGGAAGTGGCGAAAATTTTCAGACATGCCAGTACGGAAAAAGATCAGAAAGCTCGTTGGATTGTCGCTCGGCTCATGAGAAGGTAAGCCCCTCACCTTCATGAGTAGGAGCGCCGACGTGCTACGGCAGAGCCCAGCTGCGAGGAATATGACAGCAAAGCCGACCCAAAGGAGTTGCTGTTGCTCGAAGAAGCTCAACAGGGCTCCAGCTAGGCAGAGCGCGAGAAAACTGGTCAGTGCAATCGTCCGTGATCGTCTGGCGAAGTAGGTACCCCGTTCATTGGGTTCAAGCAAGTCGGTAATGAGGCTATTCCATGCAGGAGAGGTGAAATGCGTGAAGGTGAAATATACGGCGACGGCTGCGATGAGCAGCCACGGCCCTTGGTCGGGGCAGAGCAAGGGTAGTGCAAGAATGGGAATCCAAGACAAGGATTGTCCGATGATGCCCCAGAAGACTTGAGAGGCTAGGCTGGGGAACCAGCGGGCAACTTTGACGGAAACCAACTGAGCCCATGTACCTAAGAGTTGTGGAATAGCCGAAAGAATGCTCAACTGAAATGGTGTCGCGTGGAGCAGGAGGGCAAAGGCCGAGAGATAGTGCTCTCCTCCCCCTTGGGCGATGGCCTGGAAGAGTCCATCTCGAATGCCGAAACGCCGACCTGATGCGTGCGGCCCTATTGGAGCGGAATCGTTGTCAGGAGTATGTTCTGTTGAATGTGGTGATACTGGTTGGGCGGTCATAATCAGAAAACCAAGAGCACTCTACCATAGAATCGACATGGCACAAGGATTCATCGGATGATGGCCGGCAGTCATTGCCTCCTATGATGTTCCTCTGTACGATAAATTCTATGGCTGATGATCTTTTAGAGGAGAGATTGGCAACAGGCTGCTTTGCCGCTGGTGTTATGTGCAGTGTCATTTTCTCTGCGTCGGTTGGGACTGCCAAAGATCTTTTGCCTTCCAAGGCACAAGAATCCACGGAGGTTGGATCGACCCAAAGCCCGTCCTTCGACTATCAGGAAAACGACGTTCCACAGTCGCTTTTTACTTGGATTAAGATGGCGAAAGCGTTTGAGGTAGAATGGGATACGTTTGGACGTAAAGGGTGGTATACCCAGGATCCACGGCTGAAACCGATCGAACTAGGTTCGAAATTCACGCCGGAGATTCCAGCAATCTATATTGTTTTTGAAGTAGCTCCCTTGGAAGATCCGGCACAATTTGCCGTGCAATGGTATTTGGAGGAACTGGGTGGCCAGTTGAATGAGAAGCCGCTAGGACAAGATGTATTGGAGGTGTCAGGACATGAACGATATGGGTATCTTGAGTTGAAACGGCCAGGCGCACGATGGTTTGTGGGCAACTATGTGGCGAAGATCTATATTTCACCGCTAGGCCAACAACCATTTCACGCCGTCAACCACGTCGGCGCGATGCGTTTTACCATTGCAGATAGTGTTCCTGCCTGGTCTCCTGAAAAGAAGTCGGTCAGGTAGATTTCTAGAGAAAGGATACTCATGGGAGAGCGCGTGAAGATCACAGATCCGGACAAACTCGCCTTGCTCTACGAACGGTTTCGGGATGTGTGTTTAATTGAAAAAGAAGTCTGGAAAGAAATCTTTATGCCACGGGAGGTGACCGGGGGGCCGGTGAGAACGAACATTCAGGACCGGTATGAAGTCGAGATTAACGACCCCGACATTGAACGTGCCCTTGAGGTCAACATCTCACGGGGAAGTACGATCTTGGGCGCGGCCATTGATGAGTACCGCGCCCAGATCGTGTTTTTCAAGAAGCAGGATTAAAGCCGCTCCAGCGCCGCGATCCGTACCTCAAGCGGCGGGTGCGTTGAGAACAAGCTCATGAACCCACCGGTATTGCCTGAGATTTTCATTGTTGCGAGTGCGTCTTGTGTGGAGTATTCGAATTGAGCACGATTCACCCATCGATCAATCGCTCGGAGGGCACCGATCATCGAGTCTTTTCCGTAAACCTTGGCGGCAAACGCATCGGCTCCAAATTCTCGCCGACGTGAAAACCAACTGATGACGACGGAGGCCAGGATGCTGACAATGATCTGTAGTACCAGTGACAGGCCGAAACCCAAGGCCGCCTGATCCCGCTCCGCGAAGAAACGCCGTACCCACATCGCGATGTAATACACAAAGGTGTTCATCAGCCCGGCCAGGACGGTCGTGGCGAACATGTCACCGTTATAGACGTGGCCCATCTCATGAGCTAGAACAGCCTTTACCTCATCTTCTTTGAGGTTCTCCAATAATCCGGTTGATACCGCCACCATTGAGTTGTTCTTGCTTGGTCCTGTCGCGAAGGCATTGGGATCGGGAGAATTGTAGACCCATACCTCGGGCATGGTGATATTCAACCGTTGGGCGATTTCCCGCACGGAACCATAAACAACCTGTTCAGCATGAGAACGAGGTTGGGTGATCTGCTGGCAGTCGAGCATGGCACGCGCCATTTGCTTTGAGAATGCCAAACTGATAAATGCTCCGCCGAACCCAAACATGGCGGCCCATACCAACGATGTCAGATCAACGGAACCGCGGACATCGATTCCGAACATCGGCAAGATCACATTGATCACAATGGGGATGGTGAGCGACAACGTCACCATGATGAGAATATTTGCGATCAGTAGTAGCCCTACGCCTTTAAGCCACTTCATCATAAGCCTCCTTGGAAACGAACGGTCGCCTCATGTGAGGCAGCGAGCTGAACTGCCATGATTATACACAAATCCATTGCCTGCGATACACTGTCAGTCATATGGGGCATGGAGCTATAAGTAAGTCCTCATTATTCAAAGTCAAGATGTGTGAAGTCTCTGAAAGTACGTGGATAACCTTGACCGTCTCCCGACACTCCTGTTAAAAAGCCATTATTATGGGGGGTTGTGCAAAATGCTTCTGGACACTGGTGATAGGGAGTTGGTTGACCCTAGTGCCTACGTCGGTTGGACGAGCTGCGGATACGTTCATGCCAGGCCCGCCGATCATGGTCTCCATTTCTGCTGATGGAGTTCAACGGGCTACCGTTATTCTCGACAGTTATTCCTACTCGCCGAACCATCTGGTCGTGGAGAGCGGGAAACCAGTTGAGTTGACCTTGACGAGTCGTACGACATTCATACCCCATAACTTCGTCATGAAGGAGATCTCGGCCGGCCTTTCGATCGAGCAGGACGTTGGTGCAGGAAAAACGATCATCGCGAAACTTACTCCGACTCAGCCTGGGCGCTTTCCGTTCTTTTGTGACAATCGGCTATGGCCTATGCCTAGTCATCGAGATAAGGGAATGGAAGGATTACTGGAAGTCAGGTAATGGAACTCTCTACGACAACCGTCTCCTCCAAGCACGAGCTGCTCCGGGACCTTCTCAAGCAGGTTTCCCGTCTGTTTTACACAACGTTAGTTGTCGTGCCGGCGAATGTTCGTGATCAAGTAGGATTGGCGTATCTCTTTGCCCGAGCCGCCGATACGATCGCCGATACGGAACTGATTGACCGCTCGCGTCGTCTCAGTTTTCTTCACCGATTCAGAGAGCAATTTCTCGGTGAGCAGCTCGACTGGGCTCAGATCCGTACGATTCAGCAGGCTGTGGGACCGCTCCAACAAGTATCGGCTGAACGAACCCTGCTCGAGCGATTGGACGAGTGTTTCCGACTTTCGCTCACCTGTTCGCTGGACGACCGGCGTAGGATTCAGCGGGTGATGACGACCTTGACGCAAGGAATGGAAATGGATCTGACCACGTTCCCCGGGGCTTCCGTGGCCGACCTCACCGCGCTCAAGACCTTCGAGGATCTTGACCAGTACACCTACCATGTGGCTGGATGTGTCGGTGAGTTCTGGACCGGTCTGATGTGTGCCCATCGCAAGGCACTGGCGAACTGGAATATTCGCCAGATGTCGGAAGCCGGAGTACGATTTGGCAAGGGGCTGCAACTGACGAACATCGTCAAGGATATTGCCCATGATCTGCAGAAGGGGCGTTGTTATATTCCAGACATGATGCTCGATGAAGCTGGGCTGAAGCCGCAGGACCTGTTGGAGCAGGCCAATCTTCCTCGCTTCAAACCTGTGCTCCGCAAGCTCATTCGTCTGGCGGTCGAGCACCTTGATCAGGGCTGGCTCTACACAATGGCCATCCCACGTTACGAAACTCGGTTACGGCTCGCTTGTATGTGGCCGATCCTCTCTGCCGGAGAATCGCTCAAGCTGGTCATGAATTCTCCCGACCTGTTGAATCCTGCCGTGAAAGTCAAAATCCCACGCAGCAAGGTCTATCAGATCATAGCTATGACGACAGGTACCGCTGCGTGTGCATACGCCGGAACTGCCTATTGGGGACATTTACGCAAGCAGATCGTGTGACGATCTGCAGACCTTCGTCCTACCCTGTTTTTTTCTGCGGTTCCAACAGTTTGTCGCCCTTCTTGAAGACGGCGTAGATTGCCTGTGAGGGGCAAGCGTCGAGGCAGAGTCGGCAGCTTTCAAGACAGCGCGAAGGATCAAATTTGTAAGGTGGCGTTGAGAGCCACGCGCTAGTCGGGCAAATCGGGACGCAGACGGCCTGGTGAGTACAGCGGTCGGGATGGCGGACGAGGTGATCGCGGATGACCAACATGGGTTTGACTCCTTCAAAGAGGCCTTGCGAGAAGATCTCGAACATATTCTTATTCGGCAGACTGCTCACGGCCATTCCTTCACGAGTGCTTTGAGCCGATCTTTGAGTTCGGGAATCTGTTCGAGATTATTCTGAATCGCGCCGATGATTTTTTCCAGCCGAGCCGAGCGAAGCGCTTCCTTATCCTTCTTCGCCAGGCGGTCATAGTCCTCATACGCTGCTTGGTGTTTGGGTTCCAGATGTTTCCGGGCATCGAGCAGGGCTTGGCCCAACTCCCACGGCTCCGGTGCCAGGAGGGGAGCGACCGTAAACGAACCGTCGGTAAACACGAGTACCGAGGCATTCGGCTTACCGGTCAAAGGGACCACGGCTTCAATCGTTTTTCGTTCGCAGACTTTCCAGTCCAGCGTGAGTCCCGGAAACTGTTTGGTGAAGGCCACCTTTTCCATGTTGGCCTTCCATTTGTCTTCGGTTGGCATGGATGTATAGAGGTATCGAAGGGAATTCTTATGGTCTCTTGAGCGGTGCCAGCTGTTCAGGAACTGGATGGTCTGGCATGAGCAATCGGGTGACGATTTCCCCGTTCAGTACGTGCCGCTCCATGATCTCTGTGACATCGTCCTCTGTGCCGACCCAGTACCACACGCCTTCAGGATACACCACGACACTTGGGCCGAGGTCACAATGATCGAGGCAACCGGCTTTATTTGCTCGGACGACGCCTTTGAGATTTAACCGCTTCGTCTCGCTCTTGAAGCGTGCATGAAGCTTTTCTGAACCCAAGTTCGCGCAACAGCCGCGTGGATCGCCTTGTGGACGCTGATTCGTACAGATGAAGATATGCCGTTGAAATGATGGCATTGGGTTAGGCGGCTAGACAGGCATCGTCAGGGTATTAAGGCGCTCCATCAGGAGCGTCACCTCGTCGTCCTTTAAGAACGGAGATGGGTGCCGGGTTGCGTTTAGGATAGTCAAGATTTCATGTAACCGCAATGATGCTCGTCGGAACTCGTCGCCCTTCGCGAGTTCCGATACCTGGTCAGCCCGTAACCTATTGAATTCAGCGCAGATGTCACGAAAGTCTCGTTGTAAGTTTTTGTGTATCGAACACGGAGTGCAATACCATTTTGGACTGTGATCTGATAACGGAGACAGGCGATCGTAAGGGCGGCCGAAAAAGTCTTTTCCCAGGGAAAACTTTGTCAGTGGACCGTTGCCGGCTCCGCAGGCCTGACACGATTCGCTCCAGGAGTCCATCTTCACCTCCAGATAACCCACACCGAAGGATGCATCATACAACAGACTTTTCCAGACTGTCCACGGGCCGCGCAGGTAGATGGTGTGGTGGCCAACCCGATCACTTTGTGGATCCATGTATTGTATAATGACACAATGAGGCCTGCAGCACTCATAGCCGGAAGGGGGAACCTTTATGGTTATCGGTGTCTCGAAGGAAATCAAAGATCATGAGTATCGTGTCAGTCTGACGCCGGAGGGTGCAGCGACCCTTCGGCACAGTGGGCATGAGGTCTGGGTCGAATCGTCTGCCGGGCAGGGCAGTGGATTTAGCGATGATGAGTATCGTAAGGCTGGAGCCTCGGTTGTCGGTTCGCAAGAGGAGGTATTCAAGCGAGCTGATGTAATCGTGAAGGTTAAAGAGCCGTTGCTTTCCGAATGCCATCTGTTTCGTCCGAGCCAGGTCCTGTTCACCTTTTTACATCTCGCCGCACTCGCGGATGTGACGAAAGAACTCCTACATAGGAAGGTCACGGCTATTGCCTATGAAACGACCGAATCCAAAGACGGCAGTCTTCCGATGCTCAAGCCCATGAGTGAAATTGCCGGGCGGATGTCGGTGCAGGTCGGTGCCCAATATCTGGAGAAAATCCATGGAGGACGGGGTGTCCTGCTGGGAGGGGTTCCAGGGACGGAGCCGGGCAAGGTCGTTGTGCTTGGAGCCGGGATCGTTGGAAGCTCAGCCATTCGCATTGCGGTCGGGATGGGAGCCCAGGTGACGGTGATCAATTTGGATGTTGAACGGTTGCGGTATCTCGATGATCAGTACCAGGGTAGGATTATCACTCGGGCTGCCAGCTCCACCACCATTGAGGAGGCTGTGTGCTCAGCAGATCTTGTCATCGGCGCCGTACTGGTTCCTGGAGCCAAGGCACCCACATTGGTGTCCCGTTCGTTGGTCTCACGGATGAAGCCTGGATCGGTGATCGTGGATGTGTCTGTCGACCAGGGGGGCTGCGTTGAGACCACAAGACCGACAACTCACTCGGAGCCGGTCTATGTCGTTGATGGCGTCGTGCATTATTGTGTCGCCAATATGCCGGGAATCGTTCCTCGCACATCCACCTACGCGTTGACCAATGCGACGTTGCCGTATCTGGTGCGGCTCGCGTCTCACGGTGTGGATCGAGCGATTCACGCTGATCCGGGGCTGGCGAAGGGGGTTAACCTTTATGATGGAAAAGTTGTTCATCGAGGTGTGGCTGAAGCTCATGGGTTGCCTTTTACCCCTGTCTTGTAAGACAATCACACGTTCTGTTTGTCCGCTTGGTCTTGTCGGGGCGTAGCGCAGCCCGGTAGCGCACTGCGTTCGGGACGCAGGGGTCGGAGGTTCAAATCCTCTCGCCCCGACCAAACCAAGCTTCCTCCACCAGAAACCTACTCTTTCCAGGTCAAGGGCAACGGGATACAGGCCTCCAATAGTTCTTGTCTGTTTGTGCCTCATTCGGCTCAGGTCTTCCGGCAACTCTCAATCGCGATTGGCATTGAAATGGATGGAACCCAACGGTGTCTTTCTTCCATGGCAAACTGCACGTTCTGCGAGCGGTCCATTCATTCAGGTAGGTCATATATTGCTCGTATCGATCGTTTAGAAAGTCTATGTCGTGGGCTCGGTTTCTAGCGTGGAAATGTAAAACGCGTGACGCATCTGAAGAGGTGTGAGAGTATCCGCTGAGCAACGCCACGCATCGCAGTTGACGAGTCATGATTGTAGTAGAGCCAGATGACTCAATCGGTTGATGAACCGCTGGTTCGAGCGCACATTCTCGTGCTCGGTCGTGTGCAGGGAGTAGGGTATCGTGCGTTCGCGGCACGTATCGCCACCAGGCTGAATCTGGTGGGGGGTGTCCGCAACCTCGACGATGGCCGAGTTGAGCTGGAGATCGAGGGTGGGAAAATGGTGATTGAAGACCTTCTGCGAGAACTGAAAGTCGGTCCTCCGGCTTCGC
>JBQTJA010000050.1:0-28477 GCA_052387595.1 Nitrospiraceae bacterium
CCTCGTCACCTCGGTCATGCATGGATCACCCGCTGCCCTGGGCGGATTCAAGCCGGGCGATCGAGTGGTAGCGATAGAAGAGCAAGCCATCTATTCCTGGGCCCAAATGACTACCCAGGTAAGGGAGCACCCGCAGAAACCGCTGAAACTCGACGTCCTCCGCGACGGAAAACGTACCGCGCTGACCGTCACGCCGAGCAGTGAAAAAGTGACGGTGAACGGACAGACTCTCGAAGTGGGGAAAATCGGCATCTCGGGACCCGGTCGTTCGTTGATGCGCTCCGACAACGCGGCGGAGGCTGTGTATCAAGGGCTGGAAGCCACATGGGGATGGACCGAATTGACCGCGATCGGCCTCTATAAAATGATCGTGGGCGATATTTCGAGCAAGAATATCGGTGGACCGCTGACGATCGCCAATATTTCCGGTGAAGCTGCTTCCCAAGGCGCCTCCAGCGTCGTGTTCCTGATCGCAATCTTGAGCATCAACCTCGGTGTCCTCAATTTATTGCCGATCCCGATCCTCGACGGTGGCCACTTGCTCTTTTTCCTGATTGAGGGCATTCTGCGAAAACCACTCGCTGAACGACAACGGGAGGTTGCCCAGCAGGTCGGGTTAGTTCTGTTGGTTGGGGTCATGATCTTCGCTTTCTGGAATGACTTGGAACGCATCTTCTCCCACTAACCTTCTCATGAAAACATCCCAGTTACTCATCCCCACGCTCCGGGACGATCCCGGCGAAGCGGAAACCGTCAGCCATCGATTGATGCTGCGTGCCGGACTGATCCGAAAGGTAGCAGCCGGCATCTATACCTATCTTCCACTCGGTCTCCGTGTGATCCGAAAAATCGAGCAGATCATTCGAGAGGAGATGAACCGATCCGGTGCACAGGAACTGCTGATGCCGATCGCATCTCCTGCTGAACTCTGGAAAGAAACAGCCCGATGGGACTACTACGGGAAGGAGCTTCTCCGCTTCAAGGATCGTCACGAACGGGATTTTTGTCTAGGCCCGACGCATGAAGAAGTCATTACCGATCTCTTCAGACGAGAAGTGCGATCCTACCGGCAACTCCCGCTCAATTTCTACCAGATCCAAACCAAATTTCGAGACGAGATCCGCCCACGATTTGGGCTCATGCGAGGGCGGGAATTCATCATGAAGGATGCCTATAGTTTCGACGTCGATGAGGCTGGCGCTAAGGTCAGCTATCAGAACATGTACGACGCCTACACCCGAATCTTTACACGATGCGGCCTCACCTTCCGGGCGGTTGAAGCTGACACAGGTCTCATCGGCGGGGACGTCTCACACGAGTTCATGGTCCTGGCCGATACCGGCGAAGCAATGGTGGCATACAGCGACCAGGGTTCTTACGCCGCCAATCTTGAACGGGCGGAAGTGCTTCCTCCATCTGATGTCGACACCACCCCCCTTCGCCCCCTGACGCCAATTGATACGCCACAGCGACGGACGGTGGAAGAGGTCACAGCCTTTTTGCAGATTACACCCCGTCAACTCGTGAAGACACTGCTGTACCGCGCAGGCACCGAAACCGTCGCCGTGCTGATCCGGGGAGATCATGAAGTGAACGAGGTCAAATTGGCTCGTTTGCTCAAGGTGACTGATGTGACGTTGGCCGATCCCGTGACGGTTCAACATGTCACAGGGGCCCCTCCAGGGTTCGCCGGACCAGTGGGCCTGCAGTATGCACGAATCCTGGCGGATCACGCCGTGAGGGGAATGAAAAACGTCGTTATCGGTGCCAATAAAGCCGATACGCACTACCAAAATGCCAATCTCGACCGTGATTTCACCGCCGAACAGTTTGCCGATCTTCGCAATGCGCAAGCCGACGACCCTTCTCCGCGAGGACCAGGTGCGCTGACACTCGCCAAGGGTATCGAAGTTGGACAGGTGTTCTTACTCGGTACCAAGTATAGCCAGAAAATGAATGCCACCATCCTTGACGATCAGGGCAAGGAGCGCCTTGCCATTATGGGTTGCTATGGCATTGGCGTCGGCCGGACGGCCGCTGCGGCGATCGAGCAAAACCACGATGAGAAGGGCATCATCTGGCCGTTTCCCATCGCGCCATTCCATGTCCACCTCCTGACAGTGAGCCAATCAGAAAAGACGACCGAAACCGCCGCACGTCTCTATATCGATTTACTGGCAGCAGGCATCGAGGTCTTATGGGACGACCGTACCGATCGCGCCGGCGTTAAATTCAATGATGCGGATCTGATCGGCGCCCCATTCCAACTCGTCATCGGCGACAAAGGTCTTGCGAACGGCGTTGTAGAAGTCAAGATTCGACGAACCGGGATCAAATCCCCCATCGCACCCAGTGAGCTTGTCGCCCACCTCAAGCACCTTTCTTTTGAAGCCCATCCATCCGCGAGCTGACCCTCGCTTAGTTCCAGAGCTGAATTGCTCGCACTTTTCAAGAATGCACCGACAGAAAATGCCTTTTCCTTGCCTTCCCGACCTGTTCGTTTAGACTGAGACTCGACGTCTCGTTCACAACCAGTGATGACCAGGCACCTATAATCCAGCGCATCACCTGACTGATTCACGTCTCAACCGCAGAGAAAGCGCAGCCGGATGCAAGCCAAGCCGATGACTCAGAATCTTCAGGAATTGCAGCACAAGGTCGAGCATGCCGAACATGTGAAACGTATTACCACCCAGATTCATGCGGCCAGCAACCTTGATCAAATCCTTCTTGACTTGCATAAAGACATCCTAAGTTTGTTCGACGCAGAGGATTTGACTCTTTTCGCATTCGACACAGAGAAGAAGGAAATCTTCTCAAAAGTTCCTCACATCGATGGTGTGGAGGAAGTCCGCATCCCCATCACTGAACAAAGTCTCGCCGGGTTCTGTGCCAAGTATCTTCGCCCTGTTAACATTGCCGACGCGTACAACATCCCGGAACTTCAAGGCATTCATCCGTCCCTGCTCCACGATACATCCTATGATAAACGAACCGGATTCAGAACCAAGCAGGTCCTGACCTATCCGATCGTAGCCGACAACAAATACTTGATGGGAGTCCTGCAACTCCTTAATAAGAAAAGCGGCAGTCGATTTACTCGAAAAGATGAAGAAGCCGTAGATGAGATCGCAAAAGCGCTCGGCATCGCGTTCTTCAACCTCCGTAAGATCTCAAAAAAGAACCCGACGAAGTTCGATCTCTTAGTCAGCAATAACCGCATCACACAGAATGAACTCGACCAGGCCATAGCCGACTCGCGAAAAGGGATGAGCGATCTGGAGAGTCTTCTCATCGAAAAACACAAGATCCCGAAACTCGACATCGGCAAATCGCTCGCCCAATTTCATAAGTGCCCCTATATCGAATACAGCGAACGCACTATCGTCGACGTGGAATTACTGAAGAACCTTAATGTCGATTATCTCAAGAAGAACCATTGGATGCCGCTCAAGCGAGATCGTACGGCCATTGAAATTCTGACCGACGATCCAGGAGATCTTGACCGCGTCCAAGACATCAAGCGGACCTTTCCAGGTCTTAACATTCGATTCGCCGTCAGCCTTCGCCGGGACATCGCCCAATTTCTGAGTTCCGCGACCGGACAGAGTGACACCGGCGGAGGACGCAAGCTCGACGAAAATGTATCCGACATTCTCGGCGAACTGGTTACAGAGGCGCAGGCCGAAGCGACTGAAGAATCTGCAGCCGGAGGACTCGACGAAAATGACAGCGCAATCGTCCGCCTGGCCAACCAAATCATTGCCGATGCCTACCGGCAGAGCGCGTCCGACATTCATATCGAACCGTATGGAGAAAAACGCGAAACGCTGGTCCGGTTCCGAGTCGATGGAGAATGTTTCGAGTACATGAAGATTCCGCAGAGTTACCGACGTGCAATCGTCTCCCGACTCAAGATTATGGCGAGTCTGGATATTGCCGAGCGCCGCAAACCTCAGGACGGAAAGATCAAATTCAAACTTTCAGAGACAAAAGAAATCGAACTCCGCGTTGCGACTCTCCCCACAGCCGGATACAACGAAGACGTGGTCATGCGTATCCTCGCGGCGAGCGAACCACTGCCTCTCGATAAAATGGGGTTCTCGGAGCGGAACCTCAGAATGCTGAAAGAGATTTCAGAAAAGCCTTATGGCATCATTCTCTGTGTCGGCCCGACAGGCTCTGGAAAGACAACCACGCTGCACTCAGTGCTGGGCAACATTAACACCCCGGACATCAAAATATGGACCGCCGAAGACCCGGTCGAAATCACACAGTACGGCCTGCGCCAAGTGCAGGTACAGCCGAAGATTGGCCTCACCTTTGCCACTGCCATGCGCGCATTTCTCCGGGCCGACCCAGATGTCATTATGGTTGGAGAAATGCGGGATAAAGAGACGGCCGACACCGGCATCGAAGCGTCACTCACCGGCCATCTCGTGATGAGCACGCTTCATACCAACAGTGCCGTCGAAACGGTTACCCGCCTGCTCGACATGGGCTGCGATCCATTCAGCTTTGCCGATGCCATGCTGGGTGTGCTGGCGCAACGGTTGGCTCGTCGGATCTGCAAAGACTGCAAGGAACAGTACATCGGAACCAAAGAGGAGTACGAAGAACTCCGACTGGGTTACGGGCCTGAGTATTGGGACAAGCTCGGCATTAAACAAGATAATACGTTTCGTCTTTCCCGTGGAAAGGGTTGCGAAACCTGCAACCGTTCCGGCTTTAAGGGGCGAGTCGCCTTGCACGAACTTCTGCTGGGCACAGACCACATGAAACGAATGATCCAGCAGAAATCGCGCACCGAAGACATGCTCAAAACCGCAATTGAAGAGGGAATGACAACGCTGGTGCAGGACGGGATACAAAAAGTCTTACAAGGCCACACAACCAACAAAGAAGTCAAAGCAGTCGCCATCAAATAGGCCTTCTGACTTTATTCAATACACCCTGCCTTTCTGGATCAGCCCCCCTTCACTCTCTCCCCACAACCATGTAGAATGCGCCGCGCAGTATTGTACTTATGATACGAATCACGTTACTTTTCTTGGCCCCACTGCTCCTTCTCGCGGGATGTGAATCCACGGACCGTGTGCTCACGAACGCTGAGCGTGTGCTCGGCAGCCGAACCAGCAGGACCGTGCTCGATATCGCCACGGGCAAAGACCCCAAGCAAATCCTCAAAGAACGCGTCGACGCCTACCAGCGAGACCCCGAGGCCGTGATCAGAGATCTACGGACGATTCAACGTGATTTCAACACCCTGATGACCGCATTGACCGGACGAGTCCGACAAACCTGGGGCGAGAAGGAAGTGAAGGTCCCGGAACAAAAGAAGTACGTGAAATATACCCAGAACTATATGAGTCGTACCATCGTCGACTTCGACAACGGAACGATCATGGTGGAAACCTTAGACGAGAAGGCGCCGAAAGAGAGCCTCAAGAACGCGATCGTGACGACGCTACTCACGCCTGACGATCCACGCTCGGTCGACCTCTTTTCAGATAAGCCTGTCACTCTCACTAGTGACAAGCCTCCTTACCTGTTGGGCCTGGTCGTTGATCAGCAAGGACAGCCCATTCGGACTCCAGCCCAAGCGGAGGCCTTCGCGGCCTCAACGCTCGAGACCGCCACTAAATCAAGACCCGTTGACCAGAATGGAACCGCAAAACAAGCACTGATCGCCGAAATCAAGATGGTGGCGAACTTCTCGAACAAGCAAGCGGAAAAATACCGAGCCACCGTGACCCGATTTGCCGAGCAATTCAAGATCAGCCCAAGCCTCATTTTTGCTGTGATTCGAACGGAAAGCAACTTCAACCCCTTCGCTGTTAGTTCCGCCCCCGCCTATGGGCTTATGCAGCTCGTACCGACCAGCGGCGGACGAGATGCCTACCGAAAAGCTAAGGGAACGGATACGATTCCATCGCGTGAATATCTCTTCGACCCAGAGAACAATATCGAGTTAGGCAGTGCCTACCTCAATGTCCTGTCCTACAATTTGCTTGATGACATCGGGAATGAGGTCTCACGAGAATATTGCGTCATCTCGGCCTATAACACGGGTCCACGAAATGTCTTCAAGACATTCGCCAATGACAACACGGCTGCCATCAATCAAATTAATAACCTTGAACCACCAGCAGTCTACGACCGATTACGCAACAACCTCCCCTACCAGGAAACGAGGGACTACCTCGTCAAAGTCGTCACCTTCCGGAAACAGTTTGTGGCTCTCCCCTAAAGACAAATCCGTACCTGCTGAACGCCCATATCACAGTTGGGGACGATTGGCACGCGCGAGGTGGCAGGTGAAAGTCAGGCCGTCAACACCGGCCCAGACTGGGAGAGGTGTGTAATGACGCTCTGGAGATGTTTGTTCGTGGCTGGCGAGAGTCCCTCAAACTCCACACCATAGGTGTACTCTTTGCCCCACCGAACCGTCGCGGCTTCGATAACCGTTGCGGTTGTCTGATCTGGAAACCGAAGATTCATGGCGATTCGGTCTCCTGGCGTAATCACCGCTTCCGTCATCACACGTGCCCCTTTAGTGGATACGTCGAAAATTATCCCTAACCCCTGTTCGACGGCCCCCTTCCTGATCACACCGACGCGGGCCAATGAACAAGGAAATGGAGCCGGCACTCGTACGCGGGGGTGCTTGCGTAATTGTGGAGTATTCTGTCCAGTGATGACCTTAACGTCTACGTCTTCCATGTTGTTTTCTCTTTCGTCAAGCCTGCGGCTTTGTTGCATTCGGTCAACCAATTACGTGATGGCAGAATCAGCCCTTTGAGGGCTAGCCCATCGACCAAACCCTTGGTCAGGCGGACCACGGCGGGTGCGATCGAGGCAGGGACAGTGTCATTGGGCAACTGAAGGGTGAGTAAGGCCTGATCACTGGGCTTGATCGATGCCTCCGTGTCCACTCGTACACCGTGTAAAGACGTGTCCAAATCCACCTCGTGAGACACAGAGTATCTCACGAGGGGTCATTTGGGAACTATTTTCGAACTTTATGCACGTATTGAAGGCGAGGCATTACGCGGGGATGGCTCGGCGTGATCTCCCCTGGAGTTCGAACGGCGGTGTCGGCTGGCAAACCTCGAGCGACTTGGAGCGGAACGCTCGTCCCGATGTGCCCGACTATCCTCGCCATGAATCGCCGGCAAGGACGTTCCGCTTCCCGGCGCGAGCGGGACTGCATGTCCCAGGAGGCGCTCAATATCTCGAAGTTGCTGCCGGTCCTCGCCTGTCACAAAGCTTGTGGCGCGGCCGGTCATCTTCATTCGAGCCGTGCGGCCGATACGATGGACGTAATCTTCTGGGCAATTGGGCAGATCGAAATTGATCACGTGGCCGATGTTCGCGACATCAATCCCTCGTGCCGCGATATCTGTTGCGACCAGCACCCGGAACGACCCACGCCTAAAACCATCTAGCGCGGCGCGCCTCTGTGAGAGGCTCCGGTCTCCGTGCAACACGGCCACTCGATGGCCTGCGCTACCCAGCATACGCCCCAACCGATCGGCACGGTGCTTCGTCCTGGTGAATACCAGAGCCGTATCCTGGTCCGCCTTCAATAACGACAAGAGAAGATCGGGCTTCTCGCCGTGGGATGTATAATGGATCGCCTGCGTGACGCCATCGGCTGTCGTGGCTGACGGCGCAACCATGACGCGCACCGGATTGTTTACACTCGCTTGAACCAAGCGAGCCATATCGGTCGGAAGGGTGGCCGAAAAGAGAAGCGTCTGTCGCTCTTCAGGCAACGCATCAAGAATCTGATTGATTTGAGGCGCAAAGCCCATATCCAGCATCCGATCCGCCTCATCCAGCACTAATATCTTGATGGCAGACAAGACAATCGTCCCGTTCCACATGTGATCCAGGAGACGGCCAGGCGTCGCGATCAAGATGTCCGGTCGCTGCCGCAAGCCCCGCACTTGGGCTTGCATATCGGCACCTCCCACGATGACAGTCGCGGAAATGCGCCGACTCCGGCCAAGTTTCTCGATCGTCGTCAGGGTCTGCAATGCCAGCTCACGGGTTGGCGCTAAGATCAATGCCTGCGGCTGCCCCTTCGGCAATTCGGCGAGTCGTTCAACGATCGGAATGACGAAGGCTGCGGTTTTACCCGTTCCGGTCTGAGCACATCCGATAACATCTCGCCCTGTGAGCGCGGGCGGAATAGCTTGTTCTTGAATGGGTGTGGGTGATGCGAACCCGGCATCAGCCAGGTCCTTCAGAAGTGCCTCGGACAAACCGAGCGCGTGAAAATTGGCGTGAACAGACGTATTCACTACGTTATCCTTTCAGTATGATCGCATTATGACGGGATCAGAGAACCGAGGGGAGAGACAACCGAGAAATGGTGCAACTCCAAACTGGACCTGGTCGCGATGCGATCGCGAAGTCCGATATAGTTGGAACATCTACTCGCCGGACTACTACGAGTCAAATGTAGCATTACCATACAGCATGGCGCTCACAACGTCAACCAGTTCTTCAATAGACACGAGAGAGCAGGCAGGAGACAAGCCGTCTCCTGTCCTGCAAAATTCGATCGACAATACATCTTCAATCGACGTCATTAGACACAAAGTCGCCTCGTTGGCGAGACATCGCTTTGGAAAAGATACCCGCATGCGTTCCACAACCAAGGCAAGCAAATCCTCAGGCGTGAGAAAGAAATCATTCAGCACCAGGCGCCGTGGAGATGCCGATCAGACAGGGGACAGCAACTAAGCGACACCGTACCTGTACGAGGTGAAGAGAGAAGTGCTGTCAATGCTTTGGAATGGAGCCCATCCTGTAACGCAGTGATTCTATAGCGCTATATTTCTTTTTCGGACGAGCGCCAGCAGCGCGTGAGAAGAGATAGCCGGCATCGAATTGTTTCCGTCCACTACGCGTCGCCGCACCGGCTGCCTTAGGCCGAACCGCTTCATTTCTTGTCTCGTAGGACGTTTCCAACAGACAAACGATTTCGGAAGCGTTCGCGTGGTCATCACAGATATACTTGCTCCAGCCATGAGTCTTTCGACCCATGGTCGAGAGCATCTGAACATTCACCCTCTCGGAAGTTTGTGCGATAATCCTTCTATGATACTAAAACGTTGGCTCGTCGGCGACCCGCTCAAGACCGCCCAGGCAAGGCATGAACGGCTTTCTAAAACGATCGCCCTTGCCATCTTCTCATCGAACGCGATTTCCTCCGTCGCCTATGCAACGGAGGAGATTTTGCTGGTGCTCATACTCGCCGGAGCTGCTGCAGTCACCTGGTCGATCCCCGTCAGTCTCGCGATTCTGTTCCTCGTGTTGGTCCTGACCATCTCCTATCGCCAGATCATCTACGAGTATCCAGAAGGAGGCGGTGCCTATGTCGTCGCACGATCCAACCTCGGTGATCGGCCGGCTCTGGTGGCGGCTGCGGCACTGATGATCGACTACGTCTTAACGGTGGCCGTCAGCGTTGCGGCCGGTATCGCCGCTCTTACTTCAGCGATCCCAAGTCTGTTTATCCACCGAGAAGCCTTGGGACTGGTCGCCATTCTGTTCATGATCGTCATGAATCTCCGTGGAGTTCGAGAATCTGGCAAGTTTTTCGCCATTCCAACCTATTTCGCCATCGGAGCACTGGGCATTCTTGTCGTTGTGGGAACAATTCGATCGTTATCCAATTCTGGAGCCCCCCCTCTCACGACAAGCCCCGGCGAGGCAGAAACACTGACCCTGTTCTTAGTGCTCCGCGCCTTTGCGGCGGGCTGCTCTGCAGTCACCGGCATGGAGGTCATTTCAAACGGAGTCAAAGCCTTTCGTCCACCAGAGTCCAAAAATGCCGCAACCACCATGATCTGGATGTCGACCATCCTGGCTTCGCTGTTCATGGGCATCAGCTGGATGGCCTTTCACTATGGCATCCTGGCCAAAGTGGATGAAACCGTCGTTTCCCAGCTGGCTCGCTTGACGTTCGGCACCGGCCCCATCTACTACGCCATACAGATCGGCACCATGGCCTTGTTGGTGTTGGCAGCCAACAGCGCTTTCGCTGGATTTCCGCACCTGGCATCGATCCTGGCCCGCGATGGATTCATGCCCCATCAGATGGCCACGTTCGGCGATCGCCTGGTTTTTTCGAACGGCATCATCATCCTGGGGTTCTTCGCCTGCCTCTTGCTCGTCGTGTTCGAAGGAGATACGCACTCACTGATTCCGTTGTATGCCATCGGCGTGTTCCTATCGTTTACGCTCTCTCAAGCCGGCATGGTGAAACAATGGCTCGTCAAGAAAGGGACCCATTGGCAGACAAAACTGATTGTCAATGGGGTCGGTGCCGTGACCACCGGCATCGCAACGGTTATCATCGCCAGCACCAAGTTCATGCAGGGTGCCTGGATTGTTTTCCTGCTCATCACGATCCTCCTCCTCATGTTTCAAGGGATTCGCTCTCACTATAAGGCCGTCTCTGAACAGATCGCTCTAGACCGTCGAGGTGAACGCCCTCCCTTGCCTCGGCGCAATATCGTGATCATTCCAGTCAGCGGCTTGAATCGCGCTGTCATCCGTGGGTTGGACTATGCGAGAAGCCGGCCTGGTGAAATTCGCGCCGTGTTCGTTGACGTCGACCCAGCAGAAAGTGCCAAAGTCAAAATCCAGTGGGCTCAATGGGGAGGTGGCGTCAATTTGATTGCCCTCTCTTCGCCCTACCGCTCAGTCCTGGGATCGTTATTGGACTACGTCGAGGAAGTGCTCGAGAAGGACCCGGATGCCTGGATCACCGTCGTGATCCCGGAAATTCTTCCGGCGAGGTGGTGGCAGAACATCCTGCACAATCAGCGGGCGCTGATGCTGAAAGCAGCACTGCTCTTCAAAGATCGAGTGATTCTTATCGACGTTCCCTATCACCTGACCAGGTGAACGTGAGCAGGAGCACGTTCAAAATGGAAAGGGCTAGGGAAGCTCTGATTAATTCAAAATTCCAGGCGGTGACCATCAAGATCCCCCTGTGTTTTACATATCTACCAAATGATATTGGGAATTAATCAGAGCTTCCCTAGGTGTGACAACTGCCCCTTCTCGTCCCTACTTGCGACCTTTCTAACTTTCGCACTTATCTCCAGTTGGCTGACAGAGCAGTCATTCGCCTTCACCATCACTACCCCGGCAGCAGGGTCCATACTGACTGCGGGAAGCACCGTGATCGCGCGTGTCGATCTCGGGAAAGATACCGGCATCGTCAAGGTCCGCTACTATTGGTATGGCGAACAAGACGAGGTGCTGGTCGAACAGGATGACTCAACCGCCATAGGCTCCATCGTAGCGCCGGTCACGATGGTAGGCTCCGCCGAACAAGAACCTGCCTTCGGCGGCCCCCTGAAAGTGCCCCAAGACGCCATTGGGCCGATGCGTCTTCTGGCGGTGGCCGAAATCTCCCGTGGCCGATTAGAGACCAGAGCCGTCTTTGATGAAGCGATCGTGAAGGTGGAACCTTCCGCCGCCCTGACCACGATCGATTTTGAGACGGAGAAGCCGTTGCAACTCGGCCGAGCAGGACAGTCCTCTGCCTTCGGCCATGTGGATTCAATGGGCAAGATTTTTGAACTGCCGGTCGTTGCCGACTTTGCCGACGGCATCACCCGGCGCATCAGCACACCGGCCAGCGGGACGAACTATGAGTCTTCAAGTCCAAAAGTCATTAAAGTCCTGCCGGGTGGCCTCTTACAGATCGTCGGCAACGGCAAAGCCACTATCACCGTCACCAATCGTGGCAAACAAGCCTCGCTGGATATGGACGTCAATGTGAACGATGAGCCGAATGAGCCACCGGTCGCTGACGCCGGAGTGAGCAAAGCCGTCAAGGCCAGTACGAGAGTGAAGTTGAGTGGACTGAAGAGTCGAGATCCCGAGGGCGAAGCTCTCTATTATAGTTGGAGCCAAGTGCGCGGCAGCAAAGTCCCGTTGCTCGACGCCAATAACTCAGAGGCGTCCTTCCTCGCCCCATCCGTCTCAGAACCGCGAACATACCGCTTCAGGTTACGCGTAACGGATAAAAAGGGAGCTGACAGCTTGCCGGTGTTTGTGGATGTGACAGCGGAACCGTAATGGGATGAAACTCTACGGGCTCAAGCGTTGCCGCTACGCTCCCTGCTTTCCCTTGCCTTTTGCAACCACGGCGACGACCTGAAACAGCTTCTCGACTCGGGCCTTGTATTGATTCATGAATTGCTCCGTCCACATCTTGTTGTATTCAATGGCTGCACTCTTCTTCATGCCCGCATCTTTTTCACCTACGGGGGAGGAATAGTGCGCAATGAGACGATCCAGTTCGTCTTCACCGAAACTTCTCGAATAGGCTTGTTTCAAATGGTCGTGGAGGGACTCAACCTGCCCGATTGATTTTCTGATGTCCTGCAAGAATGCGTCGAGAAGCCGTTCGATTTCTTTCTTTTTTTCACCAGTCAGATTAGAATAGGTGCTCCCGATAGACTTTCTTATTTGCTGCTCGTATTCGCTCACATATTTCTGGGTCAGCGCGTCATATTCCGCCTCGAGCTCCGAGACTCGAATCAGCGTCAGCAGTTTCTCAACCTTGATGGCCTTGGCATTTTCAATGGCAGCCGCCTCTTCCACGGCCATCAGACCAGAACCAACTGTCACGAGACACCACCACATCATCAGAACAGCTTTCGCATCATGCGTGACCTTGAATTTGCGCATAATCTTCACCTCTTCCCGTCGAGTCTACATCGTATAGACCGATCGTCAAGGAATATAGAATGTTCGATCGTCAGGCTTTGCTCAACTCTTCAAGCATAGGTTCTGCAGATGGAAGCTGATTAGTAGGATGATCCGGCACGTCCGCTCGCCGATGTAGGATGGCGCATTGCCTGCTTCTCTTTTCCAGGAAAAGAACAGAAGATAAAATGAAGATGAATTAGGCTCGATTCAGCTGCATCGGCCCATAGGTTTGGCGGGCCTGGTGGAGTGTTTTAATGTGCTTCCGCAGGGTCAAGCCAAACGTCGAGTGAGACACTTCGCGCATAAATCTCTCACTCTCAGGTTCGACATGTTCAATCGCTTGGGTTAGCTGCTCGACCATGCGCCAACCTGAACCGGTCAGCCACCCCAGATGGTGATCGGCATAGCGTAGATCTTGAAGAGAGTACCGGACAGAAGCGACTTCTTCCAGACAGCGAAATCGAGCCCGTTGCAAATCTCGCTGTGTCAGACCAGCCTGTTTCCATCTCGCCGCCCCGCCTCGCCCCGAAGCCCAAGACGAAAGCCGATGGAATAAGAGCGCACCCATGGTGAACGTGAACGTGGCGTGAAGAATGCCCCGCAGTGGACGTAGGCTCCGTCGCCACGGCGAGTAAAAGATCTGCTGGTTATGGTCCCCATGGTACATGACATGTTTTCGCAACAGGAGATTTAGATGGTGATGGCTGTTCTCATGGATGAGGTCGTCGATGAGATCAAGGTTGCTACGATCGAAACAGTTGATAAAGGAGAGCCCCGGTCGATGCCGGTAGCTGAAGCTGACAACCCCTTTCGCCTGGAGCGGAACAATACGAGAAGTCAGCAGCCTCAGCACATCATGGCCCTCAGGCCACGCAAGCTCGATGGTCTGCCAGGCACGAGCAATGCGTTCGACCTGTCGCCGATCGGTCGATTTCACAGTTCTCGGCTGGCGATTCTTCCCATAGACAAGAATCGGCCCAACGGTGATGGAATCGTCGCCGCTATGGGGTGCAACGATTGGTGGATGGTACTCCCACTGCCAGCGTCCTACTCCTACTCCTCCCCCATCCGACCAGATTGGTGACACAATCTTACCAGCCTTCAACGTGATCCCGGTGGACTCCACTCGAAACAAGACACGTCCTGCCGATTGGCGTAACACTCGTGGCACTTCTTTAGGCGCCTGGCACCAGGCTCCCGAGATATCAACGGAGACAGTTCCTGCAATTTCGCTGCGCTCGAAATTGTCAGAAAGCATTCCTGGCACATCCCACCGCTTCATCTTCCGCTGACGGAGCCACTTCACCGCCACAGCCGGATCGAGCCAGAGGGCCTCCCGGGTCAATTCCTGTGCCAATCTCTGGCACAGCGCGAACAGGCGCTTCTCCAATCCACGCGTTTGAGGTTGGCCCGTGGGAAAGAGGTCATCCAGATAGCCATGCTCAAAAAACTTCTCCTCACACTCGTTCAACAATTGTGCTGCAAACTCGGGCCGATCCTGTTCACTCTGTAGCTGACGGAGTACATCCAAGAGATACACGAGATCATTCAGCGTCTCGATCCATCCGACAACTTTCCAGTTGGAATAGGCCTTCAGCTTGAGACTGGAATGGAGGCTGTCAAAGAAGCTGGTCGGAAGCCAGAATTCTCTAGCCAGATCAGCATGGTGGGCATGCATTTCCCGGCACAGGTCGGCAAACAGCCGCCGCATTGAGAGGCGAAATTCATCCCGTAATTGCGTAAGCCGTCGTGAATCAAGAAGAAGCATGGTGGAACGAGCACACAAGAGATCTGGAGGAACTCTAGCGTAGCGGGAGAGTGAGCGCAAGCTGGACGCCAGCCAGTCCTCCTGATTATGATCGGCTGCTTTTCACCAACACCTCGCGTCATCACTATGCAGTGACATCTGCCGAATGTTTCGTTTCAGACTCTTGCGTGTTTTTAAGGCGAATCGTACAGTGACAACCCACTACGGTCCTAGAATAAGATCCCATTAACATAGGTCGGCACTAGAATTGGAATGTTTTCATGATGCTCACCGCTTCCGATCTCGCGCTGGTTCTAGCTGAGATGATTCCGGTACTCCGGAACGGCTGGATACAGAAAATTCAGCAGCCCAGGCCCCACACGATCGTACTCGACATTCGTGTGCCAGGCCAGACACACCGCCTCCTACTCTCCTGCGAACCAGACATCTCACGGCTCCACCTCACCACCCGTCCCCATCTCAACCCTCCAACACCTCCCCCGTTCTGCCAGTTTCTCCGAGCCCATATCCAAGGAGCCAGACTCGACGAAATCCGTCAGATTAGGAATGACCGAATCGTTGAACTGCGGATCACCAGCAAGGAAGGCCCCCGCACAATTGTCTGTGAATTGACCGGCAAGAAAGCCAATCTCCTAGTACTCAACGCTGAACGGCATGTGCTCCGCGATTTGGCGCACCAGCGTGATCGTGTTGGCAAGCCCTATGCATCACCTGTTCGAACGGCCGCGCCGCCATTGTGCGAAACGCAGGCTCGTTTCACGGAAGTGGCAGACCATCCATTTCCGGTTTCGGAAGCGATCGAGGCGTTCTATGAAACTCAGGACGGTCACGTCGCCGTCGACCATGCCAAAATGGCACGGTTCCGATTCTTGAAGAAAACCCTCAAGAAGGAACAGCGATTGATCGAAGCCTGGCATGGAGACTTGACCAAGGCGCTCACCTACCGAGGCTATGCCCGCTATGGAGAATTGCTCAAAGCCAATTTGAGTTCGATCACAAAAGGAATCGATCGCATCACTATCACGGACTATTTCGACGAGGGCCTCCCGGAAGTCACGATTCCACTCGACCCAATGAAATCCGCGCACAGTAACATGGACGAGTACTTCCGCAAACATCGCAAATACCTGACGGCCGAACGGGAGCTCATCCCGCGCATTGAACAGGCTGGACAGGACGTGAAGAGGCTCCAGCAAGAACTGCAAGAGATCGAACAGGGCACCTGGACCACGCCAGCCACGCCCCCTGCTCCGGGGCATGCCAAGACTCAGGCTCGCTCAAAATCGGGACTGCGATCATCAGCCAATGATCAGCAGCGCGGACCATTCCGTCGATTTACCTCGACTGATGGATTGCCGATCTTTGTTGGACGCAATGCCCGTGAGAATGATGAGCTGACGTTCGGTCTGACCAAGAGTGAGGATCTCTGGCTGCACGTTCGTGGAGCGCCTGGGTCGCATGTCGTCGTGAGGCTGGAGAAAGGAACCGATCCTCCCCCTGAAACTCTCCGCGACGCCGCAACCTTGGCACTGCTCTATAGTGATTTGAAGAAGAGTGGGAAAGGCGAGGTCATCTACACTAGACGCAAGTGGGTGAAGAAAGCGAAGGGCCAGGCACCCGGAGCCGTGACCATCACCCAAGAAAAATCGCTGCATGTCAGTCTTGATAAGGCCCGACTAGACGCATTGAAAACTCGAGGATACTCTGAACGATAACTCGTTTCTCGCATGGTCAGCCTGTTCAAGGCGCTGGGCGGAGGATGGGAACCGGCTTCTCCAACACCTCCGCCCTGACCTTGCGCTAGACTACGTGCGGAAAATGGAGTTTCCCTCGCCGTATGCCGTGCTCGGCACTATGATTGGGACAGAGAACTCATGGAAGATCAACGAAGGACTCCATCATCACGCAGTTCGGCGACCATCTTGGTTGTCGACGACGAATCGTCGATCGTCACACTCTGCAAAACCCTGTTGGAAGAAGCGGGACTGACGGTACTCGAGGCCGACGGCAGCTCGGAGGCGCTCAAGATTTGTACCCACCATGACGGTCCGATTGATCTCCTCCTCACAGATCTTGTGTTACCCCCGCCAGGGTTTCAACTGGCCTCGACCTCCAATCAATTTCCTCACGTCAACGGTCATGAACTGGCCGTTCGCGTAACCCTGATCCGGAGCGGCCTCCGAATTATTCTGATGTCAGGGAATCCTGATAAGGAACTTGCCTGCCACGGGATCAAGCGGGGAACACTGCCGTTTTTGGCAAAACCGTTCGAGCGTGATCGCCTGCTTGCCCTCGTGCACAACGTACTCGCACAGCCGGCGCCGACCCTTGGAGTTGAAGACCGGCCACGTGCAGCCAACGATACCAACTGGTTTGGTTAAGCGCCTAAAAAGATGGCAGGTGAGACGATGGTCAACGAACACGGTCGGTGTCTGCCCCATCACGATTACCCTTGGTTCTCTTGTATCCTAAGGATGCTCCGTCATGAACCATCCGGCAATCGATAACCGCCGGTGCTCACCAGCTGCCGGATCCACCCTGCACACTCGATGGAATCGAGGAACAGTAAACATGACCAGCGATCCAGGGCGAGGTTCGATACAGTGCGTCGGCATAAGATTGACAGCCCCTCCGGCACAATCTGCTCGTCGCTCATAGATGATCAATTCCCCTCCCCAATCGGGCTGCCATTCCTCATGAACGTAGGTGACGACCGCGACCCGGCGCTTTGGCGCTCGACGTCCTTGTACGAGCCGACCCTGATCCGTATCGTCATGCGTCAACAGACAGTCTCCGGCGGAATAGGAATAGTAATTAAATCCCACATGACGCCCAATGATATTCGGGAACGACTCGATGTGATCTCGAATACAGGGAATCTGTAGCCGCGACAGAAATCGCTGCCCTTCCTCTGGGCCGATTTCAGCTTTGGCCCAGTTACCGGAATTCGGAAAGTCGTCCTGAACATGCGGCAGGTCGGAAAGGCTTTTCCAAGACGCCTGTTTCATCCTTTCCCGAAAGAACTGGCGCTCGTCCGGCGACCAAAAGTTTTCCACAACAAGCACCGGATTGCTCTGCAAGGAAACCGACGACAAATCCGCTAGTGCAATTGTTGATTGGGCCATAGTCATGCTTGGTCACACTTCCAGAGATGAAGTACCCGCTCTCTCTCCTTCATCTCATTATCCGCCCGTTCAGTTCACAAAAAAGAAGGGGGTGCCACCTTCTGCGGCACCCCCATTCCATCCTGAGTTCTAAGCTGTTGGATTACCAGCGATCGCGCTTTCCACCACCACTGCCGCTCCGACCACCGCCTCCACCGAATCCACCACGTCCCCCACCACCGCCGCCAGTGCGCGGTTCCTGCGGACGTGCTTCATTGACTGTTAAAGTCCGACCACCCATCTCTGACCCATTGAGAGCCGTGATAGCAGCTTGGGCTTCAGCGTCTGAGGACATCTCCACAAAGCCGAACCCACGGGATTGGCCAGTGAACTTATCCGTGATGATCCGCGCCGAGGCGACTGCGCCATGGGCCGCGAATAAGTCACTCAATTGCTGCTCGGTCGCCGAATAGGGCAACCCACCGACATAAATCTTCGAACCCATCGGGGTTCCTCCTTTAAGATAATGACATTGTCTTGAACACGAGGAACGGGGAAGGAGCGGGCCGAAGACGCGATCGATGCAGCGACTTAGGTCTGACTTCCGACAAGATTCCCGGACAAGGCAACATCGGCATTGTGGGTCTCCTCTGATGGACACTCGGTGTCGCCGAGACCCAGGGCGACATGAGCCTGTACCACCCTAACACAGAGCCGTCTGGATTACAACCTCACTCCCCGACTCGAACCAAAAGCCCGTATTCCTTACAATAAGCAACCGTCCTATAGAACCATGCGACGACGACGACAAGGAACGCCCCGTTCAGACACACTGCCCAGGCAAGACTCCCAAGAGGTGAGGCCCCTCCACTCAAGACGGTCCGCATGCCCTCAAAGATATGTGCCGCTGGATTTGCCCATGCAATCATCTGCAGCCATGTGGGCAATACCTCCAGTGGATAGAAGACGCAGGAGATTGGCTGGAAAAGAAACACCATGCTCCAGGCCAGTACTTCGGCTTCTTGTCCGAACCTCATGATCAGTGAGGTCGTAAACACGCCGATAATCCAACCGGTAATGACCAGATTGAGCACGAACGGCATGAGCCATACCCCGACGATCAGGATGTTGTACGAATAAAAAAGAAGAGCACTACCCGCCATGACAATCGACACGACCGTCACTTTCATCACGCTCATGGCCATCGTGGCGGTCAGAAACTCGCTCGGTTTCAGCGGGCTGGCAAACAGGTTCATCAAGTTACGCGCCCAGAGCTCTTCGAGAAAGGCAATCGTGATCCCCTGTTGCGATCGGAACAACATGTCCCAGAGAATTAATGCGCCCAAAAAAAAAGTCACGAATCCTGGAACCTGGCTTTGGTATCGAGCGAGGTAGAGCGTGATAAACCCCCAGATCACGAGATCCAGGAAGGGCCAGTAAAATATTTCCATAATGCGGGGCAAACTGCGTCGATAGAGGTAGAGATGCCGGACGAGCAATGCCGTGATGCGGTGCAGTTTCATCGGCACGTCTTCTGGTCATGTCCATCGTGACAGCCACCGCATCCCTGATGCATACCAAGAAGGTTCTCCATGAGATGCCGGACTCCCGCAGCCAGGTGCATCCCTGCCCGTTGTCCGTCAGACATCCGCCGAAGCCCAAGGCCAGCCAGCACCGTTGGCATCCCCAGGAGTCCCATTACGAACACGGACGTCATGCGCTCAAGACCACCCATCCACCATACAAGAACGGTCGCCAAGGCAAGCGGCACACATCCTCCCAGCACACTCATGACCACCACGCGCCAGCCACACGTGCCGCGACTCAGCCCGACCAGGCTGATCGCCAGCCAAAAGAGACCCCAGGCCGCGCTCAGTGCAAGCCCTCCAGTCATGAATCCGGCAACACTATTGGCGACAACATCTGTCATGATGCCTGCCTCTGCTCTCGTGCAAACTTCAAGAAGACCTCCTCCAAATCCGCTTTCCCAAATCGATCGGTAATTTCCCGCGCCGTTCCCTCTGCCACAATGCGTCCACGCTGAAGAAAAATAATGCGATCCGACATTTCTTCCATCTCACGCATGTTATGGGACGTATAGAGGATGCTCAGTCCGGATGCTCGCCGTTCTTCTTTCAGCAACGACCTGATCTTGTCGGCGATATCGGGGTCCAAACTCGCCGTCGGCTCGTCAAGAAACAGAATGCGCGGTTCTGTCAGGAACGCCTTTGCCAATGTCAGTCGCGTCATCTGCCCTGACGACAGCTTGCGGGTAATCTTGCCTCGAAACGCTTCCATCTCCAGTTTCTTGATGATGTCGTTAACGCGCCGCGCCCTATCTGAAATCCCGTAGAGACGCGCGACAACGCATAAATTTTCTTCTACCGTGAGCGCCTGAGGCATGGAGATGTAGGTGGACGAGAAGTTGACCTGCTGCAGAATCTCTTCGCGATGAGTCAAGAGATCCAGCCCGAACATGTGAATAGAACCAGCCGTCGGGGTCACGAGTCCCAAGAGCATCTGAATGGTGGTGGTCTTCCCGGCTCCGTTCGGCCCCAAGAGTCCAAGAATTTCCCCCGGCCTGATCTCAAAGGATACCTCATTGACCGCTACAAAGTCGCCGAACCGCTTGGTCAGAGCTGACGCTTTCAGTACTGGGATAGCCATCACGTGGGCGGATTCAGTCGGTCAATTGAACAACAAGGTCCCGGTGATCTTCTCCGGGATATGACAGATCTCGCATTTTCGGTCCAACACGTTCCCGCCATGCCGCGCCTTCCCATCATGGCAGCGGAAACAGTCACTGAGTGCCCTCTCGCGAAGATAGGAGCCCTCTGGATGAGTCGGGTGCCACGGCTGGCTGTCGGCCGAGACATGTCCGCGTGGAATGACAATGGGATACCCCTTGATGGGGGCATCGTGCACCACCCCAGCATGACAGGTCGTACAACCTTCATCCTGTCCACGGACGCTGAACGCCTCCATATGTTGACGATGCTTCATGACCAACCCCACCTCATTCACGGGCGATGGAAGATCCCGCGGCGCCGTCTCGGACACACGAAGGATATGACGATGGCAACTGAGACAGACTCCGGAATCCACCTTGGCCTTGAGATTGTGCGCGTCGGTCGGCGTTCCAAAAACGTAGATGGCTGTATCCCTGACTCCCGCCACGACCTTATCGGACAACCAGCCTTGCACACCAGGCCTCACATGACAGGCAACACAGGTGACGTCCTTATGGGAAGACTTGGCCCAGCTCTCATACGCAGGGGCAATCGTGTGGCATCCGGCGCAGAACGTCGGGTGATCGGTCAGCGGTATCGCGGTTCCAACCAGAGCCATTGCTCCGATGACAAGCGTCAGCAGCAGCGTGGCCTTAGGCTTCCAGCTCATGCTCCCGTCGTCTACGAGGGAACTGCTTGATCAAAAGGGCGGCGACCCCGGCCACATCGTCCAGATGGAGCACCGGCACAGACAGGGTGATCGGCTTATCAGAGACCACAGCCAGAAGACCGTCGGAAGAGTAGGAAATTTCACCGAGCTGATCACGAACGATGATGATCTTAGGGTACCCTTCGCTTTTCCACCCTTCGGCGATAATGAGGTCGTAGGACGCATCCACGAAACGATCCCGTACTTCCTCCACCTTCAGCTGTTCGGACACATCGGCAAACAAGGCAAGGCTCCCCTTCGAGACCACCACGACACTACTGGCGCCGGCACGTTTATGGCGCCAGCTATCCTTCCCTTCCGTATCAAGATCAAACCCGTGGCCAGCATGTTTCACCGTCGCCACCCGGTATCCGGCTTTGACCAACTCGGGGATGAGGCGTTCGATCAAGGTCGTTTTGCCGCTGTTCGACCGGCCGATAAACGAAACAATTGGAATGGACATGTGTGACCGTTACGTGCGGTTGATCTAGCAGCAGGAGAGCCGATGGGCCTCGGTCTGCCCATGCTCGGTTTTCACAGGCCATGCCTCACCGCTCAATAACTGAACCGCCACCTCGTCGCCAGGATTGAGCCGCTCAACGTCCACCGGCACATCAATGAGACAATTCGCCTTGACCATAGAGGTGAGAATACCGGACCCCTGGGCTCCAGTCGTTCGAACCTTGAACACACCGTCTTCGTTCGTGAGCATGCCACGCAGGAAATGCCGGCGATCGCCACGCTTGGAAAATCGTTCTTGGAATAGGGCCTGAACCACCGGACGTCCATAGGTCCGGCACCCGCTCATTTTGAGTAACGCGGGTCTCACCAACTGCTCGAAGGTCACCATCGAGGAAACCGGGTTGCCTGGGAGACCGAATGCGAGCTTGCCCTGAATCTTCCCGAAGGCCAGCGGCTGCCCAGGCCGGATGGCGAGTTTCCAAAAATTCATCTCGGCGCCGAGCTCCCGGAACACCGCTTTGGTAAAATCATAGTCCCCCATCGAGACGCCGCCAGACAACACCAGAACATCCGCATTCAGCCCCTGGGAAATTTTTTCTTTGAGCGCCGCCGGTGTATCGCGGGCAATGCCGAGCAAGAACGGAATGCCTCCCGCTTCCTGGACAGCCGCGGCGATCCCATAGCTGTTCGAATTGATGATCTTCTCCTCGCTGAACCGCTCGTCCAAGTCAGCCAACTCATCACCGGTCGAAAGGATCGCCACTCGTGGCCGCTGGTGGACAAACACAAACGACTTTGCAAGGATCGCCAACATCCCGACCTCGCCGGCGCGAATTCTGGTGCCTTTCGCGATGATGCAGTCCCCTTTCTTGACGTCTTCTCCCTGCGGCCTAATGTTAGCCCCCTTGGGCTCCGCGTGAAACACGCGGACCAAATCAGGCCCCTGTTCCGTATCTTCAACCTTCAGCACCGTATCCGCCCCTCGGGGGATCGGGGCCCCGGTCATGATCCGGATGGCCTGACCAGAACCGACTGTCTTGGACGGCATGGTCCCAGCTGGGACATCCTCAATGACCGAGAGCGTGACTGGTTTCTGAATGGCGTGCTCCTGCTTGATATCTTCCCATCTGACAGCAAACCCATCCATGGCTGAGTTATCCCACGGTGGATTATCGCGCTCAGCGACAATGCCTTCACCCAGGACACGGCCCAAGGCGTTCAGAATCGAGACCTTTTCAAGACCCAACAACGGCGCGGCATCAAGGACCACCTTTTGCGCCTCGTAGAGTTGGGTCAATCCGGTCATCGGATCCGCAGCTTTCACTAACGATCTCCCTTCAGCAATCCTGCCGTCGTCCGCCCCACTTTCAGCAACGAGGCACTTTTTTTACAAAAGGCTTCAACCTGATTGGCGATCTGGTGGTACGCTTCCGCAGTCGGCGAGTCAGAGTTGAACAGGGCAAAGGGTTCACCCGCGTCGGACTGTGTCACCACATCGGGGTCGAGCGGAATCCGTCCCAAAAATGGGACGCCCATATCAAGCGCGGACGCTTCCCCACCACCCTTTCTGAATACATCAATCTGAGTATGACAATGTGGACACTCGAGCCCACTCATGTTTTCCACGATCCCGATGATCGGCACCTCGCTATCCTTACAAAAGGTCACCGACTTTCGGGAATCAAGCAGCGCCACTTCTTGTGGCGTCGTGACAATCACGGCGCCGCTCACCGTGCCGAGCAGATCAATTGTCGTGACCGACTCGTTCCCGGTTCCCGGCGGGAGATCGATCAGGAGAAAATTCAAATCCTGCCAATCAACACCTCCGAGCAGCTGATTGATGAATTCATACTTGTAGGCATCGCGCCAGATAATTGGGTCATCCGAATTCTGCAACAGAAACGACATCGAGGCGATCTTCAAATTGTAGGCTTGGAAGGGAATAATCCCCCCAGACGTGCTGACCTTGAGCTTCTGCCCTTCCGCACCAACCATTTTCGGAATGTTGGGACCATGAATATCCATGTCACAGATTCCGACATGCCATCCCTTGAGCGCGAGGCTCACCGCGATGTTGGTCGTGCAGGTGCTTTTCCCCACACCGCCCTTATTGCTCATGATGAGCACTTTATGCTCGATACGCTCCATCCGCTTGGCGACCAGCCATCGGCTATGCCCTTCCTTGTCCTTTTGGCACCGCTCGTTTTCGTCGCAGATGGCACAAGCCCACATATACGTACAGGCGTCGCTGGTTCCGCTTCCGTTACTGATGACGTTGAGTTCACGTGCCATGGGATTTCTTTCCGGCAAACAGGTTGTCTACCACCCCTATCAAACTATCAGGTTATTCAAAAACTAATCTACCGCATTAGCGGTGCCCTATCAGCAGATGCACGGACTGAAATTCGAAATGCCGCAGGATGGTCAAAAAGACCGTCCAGCGAGGCCGCAGTGAGCGAAGAGGCGAGGCATACACTGAGCCGTATGTTGAGCCTCTGAGCGATGCGAGAACAACGCTGGCGGACTTTTTCAACATCCTGCTAGTGGTGTCGTCCTCCGGGAACGCCGACATAGTCATCCCCCGAAGATTTTGGCATCGACATGCCCGAAGCAGTTCCCCCGGCCCCTGCCCCGGCCATGGCGACTGTCGGAACACCTGCCAGGTGACTTTCAGCAGGTGCCTTCTTGCCAAACACCTTCGCGCCGAAGATACCGACCCAATAGAGAAGAAACATGGGACCGGCCATCAGCATCTGATTAAACGGATCGGGCGTGGGCGTCAGAATCGCGGCGATGATAAACGACCCCAACAACGCCCATTTCCAATACTGAATCAGGAACGGCGCATCGACCCAGCCCAACTTGGCCATGAGGGTGATGGCCAGCGGCACTTCAAAGATCAGTCCGAAGACCGTCAAGAACCACAGGGCAAACCCAACATACTGGGCGATCGAGATCTGCGGCACAAACCCGGCGTTCACTCCGTACGAAATCAAAAAATTCAACGCGAACGGTAGCACGAAGAAAAAGGAGAATCCGACCCCGGCGTAGAACGCCAATGCGCAGACACCGACGAACGGCCCGACAAACCGTCGCTCCTGAGCATGGAGTCCAGGAACGACGAACCGCCAGATCTCATACAAGAGATAGGGCATGGCGAGCACAATGGCGAACAGTCCCGCCACCTTGACGTTCTGCCAGAGCGCTTCCGCCGGCGCAAGAAAGACAAACGGCACCGTCGGCAAATCGGTCGGTTCCCAGGTTAATTGGCTCGGCACGAACATATTCTGGAGCGGAACCCGCAACCATTTGACCAACGCGTCGGCATAAAAAAACGTCCCCATGAACACGACCGCCAGAGCGATCACCGCACGAGTGAGCCGGACCTGGAACTCCACGAGGTGCTCCATGACCGGCATCTTCTTGTCTTCCAGCGGCTTGAAGACCGAATCTTGCAGCCACCGGTTCAGCTTGTTCAGCACAGAGCCTCGTAAATTTTTGAATCTGTCGATCTTGATGATCTGACGATCAGGCTTTTAACAATCACCAGATCGACAGATCAACAAATGCCCCTGTGCTTCTACTTCGGATTCACCGCGACAAACAGGCTGTTCCCTTGCCGATTGACCAACAACACCGCCAGTTCGTCCTTCTTGATCTTTTCCGCGGACTTTTGATAATCACCGAGCGTCTTGATCGGCTCGTGATTGACTTCTTGGATGACATCACCACGCTGGAGCCCGGCTGCCTCTCCCGGCCCACCCGGTTCCACGGAGGTGATGACGACTCCGGCCGTCTTCGCCGAAATGTTCAACTGACTCATCAACGCATTATCCAACGTTTGGACACGCAACGACGCGAGCACATTGTCCGGAAGCTTCATCGTTTCGCCCGCGTCCTTCGGCGGCGCCGAGTCTTTCTTGGCCAGCAGTTCATCCGATGGGCGTTCGGCAACCTTCACCGAGATCAGCTGCTCCTTGCCTTCACGCAACACCTTGACCTGTGCGTCTTTTCCAACCATCGTTCGCGCGACAAGATTGCGCAGCTGACTGACACTCTGCACCTCCTTGCCGTTAAAGGCCACCACGACATCGCCTCGCTTCACTCCCGCGGCATGGGACGGGCCATTTTCATTGACATCGCTGATCAATACTCCCTTCCTCTGCTCCGGGAGTTTGAACGACTTCGCCAAGGCCGGCGTAATTTCCTGGATCGCAACACCCATCCATCCGCGTACGACCTTGCCCGTCTTCTGCAGACTGTCCACGATATCGAGCGCGATGCTGCTGGGAATCGCAAACCCGATCCCTTCCGATCCGCCGGTTCGCGAGAAAATCGCGGTGTTGATCCCGATCAGATCGCCATTCATGTTGACGAGCGCACCGCCAGAATTTCCCGGATTGATCGCCGCGTCGGTTTGAATGAAATCCTCATAGTCCGCAATGCCGACATTCCCACGCCCCAGGGCGCTGATGATGCCGAGCGTGACGGTCGAGCTCAGGCCGAACGGACTTCCCACCGCCAGCACAAGATCACCGACTTGCAGTTTTTCATACTCCGCCCATTTCAGTGACGGCAGATCCTTGGCTTCAATCTTGATGACCGCCAAATCCGTCTTTGGATCGGTGCCCACCACCTTCGCCGAAAACTCGCGCCGATCGCTCAAGGTCACCGTAATCTGAGTGGCTCCTTCAACAACGTGATTATTGGTCACGATGAACCCATTGGCATCCAAGATGACTCCAGACCCCGCACTCTGATCCGGGCGGCCGTGCGGCGCGGGTGGACCATGCGGGCCTGGCGGAGGGGCCGGCAATTCTCCTCCTCCCGGCTCATCCCCAGGGGGGGGAGGGGTCCCGAATGGATTAGGAGGCATTCCCCCGCGTCTCCGGCTCCCTTCTCCGCCACCCGTCACCGCGATATTCACGACAGCCGGAGTGGTCTTTTTCACGATCTCCGAAAAGCCCTGAGCCCATGCTGGAGGGACGCCGGCAGCTGAGACAGGTGATACGCATCCACTTCCGACAAGAGCACACAGGGCCAAGCCACCACTAATAAGCACGTTTGTCGCTTGCTGAGTCCGATTGACCATATCTGAATTCCTCCAGGATGTGACTCTCATCGAGAGTGCTATTGGGAACAAGCATCTCCACACATCGAACACTTCATCTTACACTACTCTTTCAACGGGCTTCAAAGAGGAAACGTCCTTTTATTATGAGCAAAGTCTGTCATGAGAGCGATCTCATCAAAGACCTTCGCACCGCCCCAAAGACTACCATTCGGCTCATAGCCAGTCATACCAGCCAGACGGTTGCCTTTCATCCGATCTTTCCAGTACGGTGACGGACGGCCGCAGCGAAATGGTGTCCATAGGTCACGCAGTGATTCCAACAAAACGACTCAATCATACCAGGCTTGTCACGGGGGCATGGATCGGGTGTGCGCTCCTCTTCCTCGCCGCATGTGTCAAGCCGCTGGAATTGCCTCCACTGGGGGACCCGTTACCCGCCAGCGCCAAGCTGGACATTGCCCCCTCAATCAAAGACCTGACGATTCGCTACAGCGATTCCTGCGGACAGCTGCAAGAAATACCGCTGGGCGATCGACTCCAGGAGGCTGTACGGGAAGGCATTCGGCGAACGTTCAACACGACGGTTGACGATGGTACCAGCACACCTGATTATGTCGTTCACGTTGATCTCGTCGATTCATCGTTCGACCTCAATAAGGAGGCCCTGTACGACCGAGCCCCGGCGAACATGCACGTCAATGCCATTGCCCGCATCCATGATCGAAAAGGGACGTTGCTCCGGCAAGCGGACATCAACATTGCCCGTCATGAACGGTTGCGACTTGAGCACCTTTCGAAGAACTGCAACTATCTGATCGAGCCCTTCATCCACGACACCGTCGTCGATTTTGCAACACGTGTCTCTCTGAATGCCAGACAAGCAGCCAGTGGTCAGGAAATCGCCAATTCGACCGAACCAAACCCCACGCTGGCGGAAAGCCTGGGTGTATCCTCCACGTCACCATCACAGGCTCTTCGATTCAAAGCCATGCTGCTGGACGAAAACAGCAACCTGATTTTTGAAGGAGGCGAGCATGTGCGGGTGCGGGTGGATATCGTCAATACCGGGACGAGGGTAATCGAGAACGCCTCCGCCTCGCTCACCGGAACCTCGACTGTCATCGAGCAATTCCCCGCCACGACGCTGCCCATCCCGGTACTCCAGCCTGGCCAAACGAAATCCCTGGAATTCATCGCCACTCTCCCCCCGACCAAGCAGGCCCAACAGGTTACGATCCAGGTCACCGTCGCCGAATCCAGAGGGGCCGCAGTGCCGCCCCAAACCCTTTCGTTGACCATTCAGCCGGCCGGTACCGGAGCAGACGATGTGAATCAGATCCCCGTACCGACGCCGGGCTTTCACCAATCCAAGACCTACCTCGTCTCGATCGGGGTTGGGACCTATCGCGATCCCAAACTCACACCACGCCGCTACGCCGCGACGGATGCGGAGACCGTCGCAGCCTATTTTCAGTCGGTCGGCGGCGTACCCTCGTCCAACGTCCGGCTGCTACACAACCAGAAGACGCTCCGTGCCGATCTCCACGAGGCCTTGTTTGGCTGGCTCCCACAACATGCAGCCCAGGATGCCGTTGTGATCGTCTATTTTTCGGGACAGGCAATGGTCACGCCCACCGGCGACGTCTTGCTCGCTCTTTATGATAGCAGCGCTGCGGACTCGGCCCGACTCTACCCGCTCACTGATCTTGCGTCCGCCTTCGCCAGGCTCAAGGCCAAACAGGTCATTTTCTTGTTCGACGGCATGGTCTCCAGACTACGCGGCGATGCCAAGAGAAAGACTGCATCACCCCGCTGGGAACTCGGCGGAGGCAATACGGTCGGACTGATCGGCGGCGAAGGCTTGACGAAGGGACTGGAAGACGA
>JBQTJA010000051.1:0-38324 GCA_052387595.1 Nitrospiraceae bacterium
CTTTCGGCTAGTTATTCCCCACTCGAGGGTAGGTTACCCATGTATTCCTCACCCGTTCGCCGCTTTACAAACGTATTGCTACGTCTTCTCGCTCGACTTGCATGTATTAGGCGCGCCGCCAGCGTTCGTTCTGAGCCAGGATCAAACTCTCAAAAGGTGTTCTTAGAATTTGGACTAAGGGCCACCACTTCAATACACCTTACACCTTGCTTAACGTCCTCTATTCAGTTTTCAAAGAACACAACATCACATTCGTGACGTGGGAGGCGCAATATAAAACTTACGCACTCTCATGTCAAGGGACCCACTCAAAAAATTCGGGTAGTTTCCCTCAGGCACCGCTCAGGCTTGATGCGGTATGCAGGCAAGAACTCTTCCGCCCTCTGCCCTCGAACGAGTGGGAAGATAACAAGACTCCCCCTTGAGTGTCAAGCAACTTTTTCATGTATAATCGAAAAAATATGAAAAACAACGAATCACCACTGGCCATGAGGCGGCGCACGATTTTACAGACCTTCGGTCTCGCCGTAACGGCAGGAATAACCGGAGGCTGCGATGCTATCGGTGGCGTCTTCGGCCGCATGTTCGCCCTCCCTCCACGCGACACGACCTATTTCACACCAAACTCCAAATTCTACGTCGTGAACTACGCTGATGGAGCCGTCTCCGCATCGCGTGATTTGAATATCGAGCAATGGAAACTGCACATCAAAGGCGCGGTACAAACACCGCTGTCGCTTGGTTGGCGCGACATTCTGAACCGCGATTCCTACGATCAAATTTCCACCTTGATGTGCATCGATACCCTGCCGGGCGGCGACAGCATGGGAACCGCGACCTGGCGCGGCATCTCCCTGAAGAAACTACTCCTCGACTGCGGCGCCGACACGGAGACGGCGCGCGATGTCGTCTTCCGCGGCATCGACGGCTACGACGACAGCATTCCCTTCACCCGCGCCATGCAGGATGACGTGATGCTGGCCTTTCTGATGAACGGTGAGAAGCTCCCCAAAGAACATGGCTTCCCACTCCGCCTTCTTGTACCGGGACTCTACGGTATCAAGAATGTGAAGTGGATCGTCGAGATTGAAGTCTATCCAGGCGACTACAAGGGCTACTGGCAGCGCAAAGGGTGGACCGACGACGGCACAATTAAAGTATTTTCACGCATCGATTCACCCGGGCATTACCAAACTCTACGTGGACCAGAGCACACGTTTCGAGGCATCGCCTTCGGCGGTCCCAACAGCATCAGTAAAGTTGAACTCAGCTTCGACGCCGGCCGCACGTGGAACGACTGCCGAATCGAGCCACCTATGTCGCCTTACTCCTGGGTCATCTGGACCTATACCTGGCGCGCGCCAAAGCCAGGGAAGTTTCAGACCGTCGTGAGGGCAACTGACACGAAAGGCCAACTCCAAATCGCTGAAATCGTGCGCCCACAACCAGCCGGGGCCAGCGGCTATCACACGATTATTTCAGAAGTGGAAAGTCTGTAAGGACACAGAAGCGGTGCTTCATTCTTATTGAGCACATTGCTTCTGCATGCTCTCACTCAATGAGCGGCTGAAGTGGCCAAATTTGCAAACGAGAGTCGATGACTTCCTTACTTAATGGCTGCCAAGATACTCACGAAACCCAGGTTTGAAGCACTGGCGTTTTCCCGCCAGCCTGCGATCAAAGACTATTGTGATGAGCGGGAATGGTATTCTGACCAGGACGAAAATGTCCTGGGAGTTATCACATGGGACAAAATCGACCATGACTGGGGCTACGTAGTCCTCGGAAGAGATGGGAGAGACCTATTTCGCGCTATTGAAGTCGAAGTGAGCGTACCCGATATAGAAACCGCTAGAAGCAAGCTTTTCATGAGACTGTCATACTACACAGTAACCGGCGAAAAGGTTTTTCCTCAAGGTGATGAGACGAGGCAAAAGAAGTTCGAGATCTTCAAACTAGCTGTTCCTCAAGAACAACTAAATCCTAACTTTCGCCTGCTGCGAGAATCTAACGGCTATTCACCCGCAAAAGAAATAATTGCTGAAATCGCTCACTCTTTTGAGGATCCCGACGGGAACTATCTCCAACAATTCCAAACAACTGGTTATGATGCACGCCTTTGGGAACTCTATCTTTACGCCTTTCTTCATGAAATCGACTTCGTCATTGATCGCAGGCTAAAAGCTCCAGATTATCTTTGCAAAAAGTATGGCCAAATGGTCTTTCTTGAAGCAGTCACAGTGAATCCCACTCAAGGAAATGATGTGCACGAAGTTTCTCCGGAAACCGAACCGGATCGAAACAAGCTAGCCGATTATGCAGCAATCAAATTCGGAAGCGCGCTGCATTCAAAGCTAAAAAAACGTTACTGGGAACTCGAACATGTTAAGGAAAATCCTCTCATCTTCGCCATTGCAGATTTCCATCAACCGCACTCTATGCTTTGGACTCAACCGTATCTAATGGAGTATTTGTATGGTGTAAGAGAACGGATCATGAAGACTGATCAAGGGCTGCAAAGACTGGCAACTCCAATATCAGAACATATATATGGGGAAAAGCGAATCCCTTCAGGCTTCTTCTCACAACCGGACGCTGAGAACGTGAGCGCTGTACTATTTAGCAATAGTGGAACAATTTCTAAGTTTAACCGAATGGGAAAACTGGCAGGTTTTGGCGATCCGACAGTGAAAATGATCAGAGTTGGTAAGCGATATGACCATGATAAAAACAAGCTGGAACCGGCCGACTTCGATTTAGAAATCGACCAGAAAAGCTATTCAGAAACCTGGTCTGAAGGCGTGTCAATATTCCAC
This sequence comes from Nitrospiraceae bacterium, assembly GCA_052387595.1. GTDB lineage: Bacteria > Nitrospirota > Nitrospiria > Nitrospirales > Nitrospiraceae > Nitrospira_D. The sequence goes on from JBQTJA010000051.1 coordinate 2,817, forward strand.
AATCCAAATGCTAAGATCCCCTTACAAGAAGAACTCTTTCCCTTAGCTGCTCATCATTACTTCCGAGAAGGTCGATTGGTAAGTTACCTGCCTGATTTCTTTCCCATGGCATCCATTACTCATATATTGACCTTGACTGAAGACCCTCAAAGCACAGAGCACAAGTAATCCTTCTCCGTCGTCTTCCGATTTCACGCCAGCTAAGACAACACAAAGATGATATGCAACCGATTAGTCTCACTCACTTCTGGAAGAACGAGTCGCGCACGATCTGGTCTTTGCGGATCTCGTATTCTTTTTGATCGATTTTCCCCGCTTTGAAGTCCGCCTCTACCCGATCCTTCTGGCGCTTCAGATGATACTCGTAGCTACCACCAGCCGCCCCGGCACCGAGCACTCCACCGAGTAAGCCGCTTCCCACTGACGAGCAACCGGTCAAACCCGTCAACAGCACCAGACCTGCGATAACTACACCGAGGTTCTTCATAGCTGTCTCCTCAACATGACCTCACGGACTGAGTGAAACGGTCATCACGTACATATGATCTGTTTTAGGTAAACTGCCCCATCATGGTCAAGCACCATGTTGTCGACCGCGCGCGCCATGGCAACATGCGAAAAGGACTTCTCGCCCACCGCGTCTGACAGATTCGGGTGAATTCGGAGACCAGGATCAGTGATGGGCCTCTGATTGAAGCGACGACTGATGAGGCCAAACGGTCTGGACGATCAGCAGCACAACACCGGTGGTAATGCAGACGTCGGCCACATTGAAGATGCCGGTGCGGAGGGGGCCAATACCGAAGTTCATAAAGTCGATCACGCGGCCATCATTCATGATGCGATCCAAGAGATTGCCTATGCCTCCACTGAGCACGAGGCTCCAGGCAACGGCGGAGAGCGGCGGTATCTGTTTGGCGATGAAAAGAATAATTGCCAACGCAACAAGCCACAGTGCAGGGAGCACTTGGAAGAAAATGACCCGTAACCCTTCGGACATCCCGCTACCGAGACTCAAGAAGGCCCCCGTGTTCTCGGCGTACTCCAGCCGAACGGTATCGTGGAACCAAGATCGAGGAGGCTCAAAGGCTAAGTATTGTTGAGCAACATCTTTGGTGAGTCGGTCACAGCCGACACAGCTTATAAGCAGCAGAAATATTAACAGGCTTCGTTTGAACCGCACAGTTGAGAGCCCTACATTCATTCCAGCTTTCACGCAAGTGCGCGCTCCAGCGCTCGGTCCATATGTCTCAAGCGGGTATCAAGACGATTGGTCTTTGCGCGGCCGGCCGACAGCGAGTTTCCCTCTTCGCTTCTTGAACCGCTTCCCCTTCTCCAACTTCGCGAGCGCGGATTGGATCGCCGATTCGACGACACCGGTTAGCGTCAGCTTAGGGCTCCAATACACCACGGTTCGCAACCGTTCAACCATATCGGCAGAGAGAGATAGCGTGACCCTCTCCTTCCGTTTCAGAGTCTGCCTTGTCTGTTTCATCTAATCATCTCCTTCTCCTCGTAACGGCCTTGGCAATTCTCACATATGCTTGCATATCATGCTCCATTCGGCACACGCAAGTAGGCAACGCCGTATCTCCCTGGCTTAACAGACTGCGAAAAAACTTATCCCCCCTATAGCCGTCACGAATATCAAGGGCTGAGGCGACACTGAACAGCCATGCAGGATGCGCAAAAAGCCCGTCCAGCAAGGCCGCAGCGAGCGAAGAGGCGAATCGTACTCTGGGCCGTACGTTGAGCCTCTGAGTGATGCGAGAACGCCGCTGGCGGGCTCTTTCCGCATCCTGCTAAACATGCCAAAACCACGAGACCAGGCTCGTAGAAAGTCGGTCGATACGGGCCACGTATCGACAAGAACATTTACAGGAGCGTCGAAAATATCCTCTTATCAGGAACCGATCTGGCAGATGGCTGGCCTTCGTATTTTAAGTTCATGAACGCCGCATGTCTCTCAAAGAATCAGAATCCGATCCCAAATCCGCCGCCCCCACCAACTCCCATTCCTGTCCCTCCACCGACTCCGATCGAGAATCGGGGCCGCGGCCGAGCATCGTTGTCCGATCGCGCTGGCCACAGATACAGATGTTTTACGATCAACACCGGGTATCGATATTCAACATCGTCGAGATGTTCAACCTTTGACTTGGACAGTTCTCCAATAATCGTCATCTTTGTCCCCTCGACAATCGTCGCGGGGTCGAGAAACTCCTGCTGGATCGCGAGAAATCGCCCCTGCGATTGCTGGCGGTCGAGAATTGGTCGCTCCCCTCGGTCGAGCGGCAGCTGCAGCAGCTCAATCTGCGTTCCTTCCTTGAGTCGTTTTGCCTTCAGCACCTCGCCACCGAATACCACCACCTTGCCCTGGTATGAATCAGGGGCGGCCACCACTTCACGAAATAGCACCGCTCGCTCGACCAAAGGCTCCAGCGCCTCCGGAATCACTCGCTGCGAGGAGCAGGCCGCGATCAACCCGACCGCCACCACCCACCACGACTTGCAAAACGTCAGCCTCATGTCCACACTATAGCGCGACGGCTAGGCTGTTTCTACACCTCATCTTCGTGAGCGCGACGGCTACGGTCTTTCACCCTGTGCGCGCTTCGGTTATGATGCATATTCCCAAGGTGACTGTTCAGAGTCGTTAGGTCATCGAGACCACATCCCAGTAGAAGAGGTCATCATGTTGAAGATAGTTCTTGCCGTACTGCTCCTCGTTATGCCGTTTGGCCTTTCTGCTTGCGACAAGGCCTATATGGCGACCATGGAGAAGATGGGCTATGCCAAACGCGACATCCTCAGCAGCCGCGTAAAATCAGCTCGGGACGCACAGGAAGATGCAAAGCAGGAAATTCAAAGCACCCTGGAGCAATTCGGCAAGGTGGTTTCCTATGAAGGCGGTGATCTGGAAGCCACCTATAAGAAATTGAACGGCGAACTTGAGAACAGCGAAGACGGTGCCAAGACTGTTCGGAAAAAGATCGCCGACGTTGAAAGCGTGGCCGATGCGCTCTTTTCCGAATGGGAAACGGAACTCGGCCAATATTCCAACGCCGACCTCCGCCGAAAGAGTCAAGCCAAACTCACCCAGACAAAAAGCCGCTACAAAGAGATGCTCTCGGCCATGAAACGCGCCGAGCAGCGGATCGAACCGGTCCTAAAACCACTGCGAGACCAAGTCCTCTACCTGAAACATAATTTGAATGCCCGAGCGCTAGCCGCCATCAAAGGGGAACTCGTGAAGGTTGATGCGCAAGTTGATCAACTGGTCAAAGACATGAACCGTTCCATCGCCGAAGCAGACAAGTTTATTCAGTCCATGGAGAAGGAATCAGACTGATTGTCGCGATTGAGGGAGAGTCCCGATGCGTATTGAAGGTCAACGTGAAAGTGAGAATATCGAAGATCGTCGTGGCATGGGCCCCGCGCGCCTGGGAGGAAAAGGTGGGCTCGGCATCGGCACCATCGTGCTCGCACTGGCCGTGAGCTATTTCACTGGTGCGAATCCCCTGACCATTCTCAATTTACTGACTGGAGTCCAGAGCGTGACACAGATATCTGCTCCCTCCACCGAATCCGGCCCGGTCGGAGCCCCCAGCGACCAACTCGGCAAATTCGCGTCGGTCGTCCTCGCGGACACCGAAACAACTTGGCGCACGCTCCTCGGTCCACGTTATGAAGACCCACGCATGGTGCTCTTTTCTGGCGCCGTCCAGTCGGCATGCGGCACTACTTCGTCAGCGGTGGGTCCGTTCTATTGCCCCGGTGATCACCGAGTCTATCTAGACCTTGCCTTCTTCGACGAGATGGCGCATAGACTCGGAGCAGCCGGTGACTTCGCCCAAGCCTATGTGATCGCCCATGAAGTCGGCCACCATGTCCAAAATCTGCTCGGCGTCGCGGAAAAAGTGCACCGCCTCCAGCGGCAGGCCTCCGAAGCTGAAGGCAACGCCCTGTCAGTGCGAATGGAACTCCAGGCCGATTGTTACGCCGGCGTCTGGGGGCATCACGCCAAGCGGGAACGGAATGTGATCGAACCGGGCGATTTTGAAGAAGGGCTCCGTGCGGCGGCAGCGATTGGGGACGATCGGTTGCAAAAGATGTCACGTGGCCAGGTCCAGCCAGAGAGCTGGACCCACGGTTCATCTGAACAACGGATGACCTGGCTCAAGCGTGGGCTCGAGTCCGGCGACCCCTCAGTCTGCAACACATTCGATACGAAACGGCTATGAACACCCCAGCTCCTACGCCTCAGAGCAGCTTCCTGACGAAAATGCTGGGGCCACTGATCACCGACCCGCCCTGGGCCGCTAAACCATTTCTTGCCGGCAGCGCAACCACCGTTGCCGGAATCGGTGCCTGGCTGACTGACATGATGTCACCCGCTCTCGCCAATGGAGGCGCCAGCTTCGTGGGAGGATTTTTACTCGGATGGGCAGTCCGGAAAACCGTCAAGCTCGCCCTGTTGGTGGCTGCCTCATTGGCGGCGCTCATCGCCATTCTCAAGACCACCGGCTGGATTCACTTGGATTGGACTCTGATTCAAGCAGATGTGAATCATATCCTTGATTGGGGTCGCGGCAAAGCCCAGGGTTTCAAGGAAGTGCTGACCGGCTATCTCCCCTCAGCCGGCGCCGCCGGCGCTGGAACATTTTTTGGACTTCGGAAGAAGTAACGTCTTTCGCTACTGGCCACGGCAGGCTCTTTCGAGAGCCTTGCTGACTGGACCCACTCAAAATCGAACCCACCATTGTGCGCTACCAATAGACCTCCTTGATTTTCCGCTCAATCTTATCCCGGTACTTCGAGAGATATTCGTCCAGTTTTCTTCGTCCACTCTTCGAGAGCGGAGGATCGTCTGACAAGGGGTCAAGGGTAGGCCATTCGAGCCGTGTAAAGGGTGTACCAGGCGGCATGTCGACATGGATGTGCGGCGGGGGATGGTCGTGGCTATGAACGAGAACGCGCAAGCCCCTGTCCTTCGGAAACGGCTTCAACACCACCACACCCGGTACATCAAGAACGACGCGGATGGGGGCAACGGAACGAGTGAGCCCGTCGTAGAGGAATTCCGTGGGAAGAGAGATCTTGCGGCCGTCGCGGAAGGTCACAGTGTCCTGCAGGATGACTCTATTTGCATACAACGCGGAGTCCCCGCAGGCTATCCCAGGAAGGGACAGCACAATCCCATTCTTTCCCGTGTTCCGCATGTGCTTCGTGGCGGTGCGACACCAATCGGCAAATGCGACGGGGGCGAGACACCGTGAAAAGTCCCGATACGCAGGCCCTTGCTCATGCATCCACTGCTTGACGTGCTGGCGAATAACAGCCGGCTGCCGCCGAAGGGCTGTGCGAAACGCGTAGGCATTGGCCAAGGCCTCTTCGCACGCCGTTGCGCCTTGATCGTGAAAGTAGTGGTGGTACCGTTCATCGTGCAAAACCAGTTCCGCGCGAGAGCAGGCGATCTCCGAAAAGAAATGAAACCGCTCATGGTGCAGCAAGATGGCATAGGCCAGGTTGACAACGTCCGAAGACAGCTTTCCCCCAGTTGCTGACGCCAGCATGGAGGCCACAGTGACAATCCCGCTGGATCGGACGTAGATGCCCCACCGTTCGGTGTAGAAGTGAAACGGCAGGTAGTACGCCAACGCATCGATCACCGGCAGCTGAACATTTTGTACCGGAAGCGTATCTCCTTCAACGACAAGCGTTCCGTCGGCGGGAACCAGCACACCGTTGCCAGGTCTGAGCCATTCAGGGATCACAGGCCTGGGAGTCGGCTCGACGCCCGACGGCAGACCTTCGGAACGGCCTGACAGGCCAGGCTCCGGCGCGGGAATCCGTTCTTGAGGTGGAAAGAGAGACTGGATGGCTGTGACAAATTCCTGAATTGCCATAGGGTAATGTGTAAGCGGTGGTTAGGTGTTCTTTCGAAGCGCTGAAACTGCCCATTGGGCTCGTAGGCCCTTAATCAAAAGCTGCTTCGTGTCTAAGTGAGTAGTAATCTTGTTGAACTCAGCTTTCTTCTGTCTGGCCAACTCAGGATCCGCATCGGATGGCATCCACGGGTGGAGATAGACGATTCGCTTGGAGTGAGCCTGAAGTAGCCCTTCGGCACAACCAAAGCAAGGCTGCATCGTGGAATACAGAGTTGCTCTCTGAATAGAGACTCAGAATCGTGCCGCCTAAAGCAGAACATTCTGTTCTGTATGCACGCAGATACAGCCGCCATAGTCTGTACCAGACGGAAATCTCCCCTTTGGATTACAACAGCGCAGGCTTCCGTCATTTAGGCAATTCTTCATTCCTTCCGGAACACCGTTATATCCTGTCGAAATGACTCGGTTCTCTAATACCAATACGGCCCCGATGCGATTGCCCATGCGTTCGCCTTCTCGCGGACAGCCATTGCGATCCCCATGTAGTATGTATCCGTATCGGGCAGCCTCTCATTTTTTGTTGTCATGAGAGCCTCACGCGCAAAGGACCGAACTATGGATAGGCCGATCCGCTAAGATCCGGATCGGCTCATTGCTGCCCGTATAATGCGCCACGACCTCCGAATCCACTCACCGACCGTTTGGACAAAACCCATGGGGTCCGAGCCCTTCAGTCACCCTCGAAATTGCTCTCTGCCCTCTATATTCAGTTATTCCGCCAAAGCTCATAGACGTGCTGCCCCACACCATCAAGGTCTGGAAACAAGCTAGCACGGTGAACGCCAACTCGTTGAAGTTCCAACCGAAGCTTTGCCCGAACGGCCATGGGAATACGTATCCGAGTGGGTGGAATCTTGCCCCATGGATCTTTCAGACTCTTGAAGTGTGGTGGGTGCACCGTGAACATACCGGATTGCGTCCAGATCCTCGGATGTACGTGGGGAGGTCGGAATAGTACGATGCGCGTGACAGATAGCGGATCAGGATTACACGTGACGTCTACCGGTTCATTCGTTTCGATATAGGTGTAGCACCAAACCGCGCCGTCTATTTTCTGCACCGGCTCCACGGCAAAGAAAAGCGCGGCCAGCGGATTCTCCGTCCAATCCAATAGGCGCGTAGGTGCTCCATGATGTCGCGCGAGGGCTAAGGATTCCCAGTCATCCGTCGGCCGCGAGCGAAGATGGGGCAAGGCAAGTCTCTTGAATTCGCGAAAGACGAGGCGTTCATGATCCTCTCTCTTGAGCTTTCCTCGCAGGCCAGAGAAGTCGGAACGGTCAATTGATGGCTCAAGCTCCCAGTTTAGATCGGCATGACCGCGGAATAGATATCGAGCCTTTAGTTTGCCAAGAACTAGATCGACGAACTCGGAGAGCGATTTCACGGACTCGTTATGGTACTTGAACCAACCGTTAGACATTTTGTCCTGACACCCACTCATGTTGCCCGGCCCCGACGCGGGAATGCGATTCAGGGGCCTGATCGAACATGCCGTTGGCCAGAGCGAACATTAGTCACGGGAGTCTGGCCTATGCACGCGCCGCTATTGCTCCCTTGCGCCATGTGCTTTCAAGAGTTCTATCATAGCCGAAGACTCAGCCAGATCGAGCGGTGTCTTTCCATCTTCATCGTGCGGCATGACCTTCGCGCTGGCTTTGAGAAGGAGCATGGCGGCCTTGGTGTTCTGCATGCGCACTGCGACATGAAGTGGCGTTTGTTTCCGATGGAAAGTTGTTGATGAAACATGGGCGCCACCCTTCAGCAGCGCGTCGACAATTACGGAACCGTTGAACTTGAAGCTCCTCTCATCTTTGCAGACAGCGGCGTGCAGAGGTGTCGCGTAGGTCGATGTCGCGTACGGCCTCGCGTAGAAGTGCCCACTCTTGTTCGGGTCTGCTCCAAGTTTCAGCAATTCGAGAACCATGCTAGAATTTCCAGCTGTGACTGCTTCTAGCAGTGCAGTCCTACCTGTCAGGTCTCTACTGTTGACATTTGACCCTTGCATTAACTCGCGCTGAAACGCGATCAGATCGTCACGGCCAACAGCACTGATCATTCGAATCTGTGCCGAGGTATCAGAATCGAGAGGCGTTGCGCCTCCCGCTACTAAAGCGGTAACAACCTCCGGATGTCCATACTTGGTCGCAAGGATAACAGGTGTGTTACCACCGCTATCCGCACCGTTTGGATTGGCACCGCGTTCAAGCAGATATTTTGCTACGTGCGGCGCTCCACCTATCGAAGAATGATGAAGAATGTCGCGGTCATACGCGGCAAGACGAGCCCCTAGTTCAAAAAGAACGTCATAGATGGCGACGATGCGTTCTTCCGTCTCAGTAGTTACTTGCTCGTGGCGGGCAAGGAAAAGAAGTTGCCTTACGCCAACCATGGCAAGAACACTGCGTCCATAGCCGCCGTAACGGTAGTTCGGGTCGGCGCCGGTTCGAATGGCCTCGCGTACGGCACTGACGTCGAGATTATTGATAGCCTTCTCAAGATCCGCCTGCGCATGGCCGAGCTGCAAGCTGGACTGGGCGTTCGAGGAACTAGCGGAAGCGAGAAGCACCATTCCTATCAGCCAAACACCGGCTTCTGTCTTCATCTCAGCCTCCCGTGAAGAAGATATCTATCAACAGCCAAGACGAAGCCAGCACAAATAGAGATGAACCGCTCCCTATTCATCCTATGGCAGGTAGTCCTCTTTAGCCATTGTGGCCTTCGCCATCCGTACCATAGGTGTTGCCGCTCGCCAACTAATCTCTCGTTTTGGTTCACATGAAAAAAGATGTCGAATAAAGACAATGGGCGTGAAGTCGTTCTCACCGCAATGGCGCGTGACGGAGCGTGGCCTTGTGCCAGGTCAAGACGCTTTCCGGATGGCCACTTCTGGGTTGGGCACTCGCATATGCCCGGCTCCTGAGCTAGCGTATTGTTTGGATTTCGGAAGCAGGAGCCTGAACGATGAGGCCGCCTATCTATCCCAACGTCCTTCTGAAGATAACGCTATCAGATCGGTGTCTGCTCAGCGTTTCCTCACCGACCGGACATCTAACGTTCCCAAATAGTGCCCCTCGCTCGTCACCTGATCGCCGTCTTTGAGCATGACAGTTCCCATCTGACAGAGCGTCGCATAGCTGGCATCGACGGTACCGGTCTCATCTTCAACCGAGAATCGCTGAACACATTTCTCTAACTTACTTCTTTCCCCGATAAAGTGATTCATGCGGTAGTTCTGCACCGTGCCCTCCACCTGGACAACTTTCATCTTGTACATTTCGGGATAGGTGAGCAGCGAATTGATTTTGACCGGCTCGGCTGCCCATGTGGTGGACGCAAGCAGGCCGAGAGCCAGTATCATCAGCCCTCCCCATCTCCTCATCATTCCCGTGACGGAGTGCCCTATTCTTGACGTGTGCTCCTGCATCACAAACCTCCTGTCTTTACCAATTGAGGGGAACTTGACGAAGGATTTGACCAGTTGCCGCGCTGTACGCTTCCGCGAGGGTATGCACTTGAATCACTTGAATGGATCGTTCGGCGCCGGTGAAATTGAGATGGCTATTGTCCAGCCCATCGGGCACGATCATCGTGGTCTTTCTGAGGTCCCGGCAAGCATTCATCTTGTCCACGAGTCGCCCCACCGGGTGGATCTCAGCATCCGGCTCAATCGTTCCCGACATACAGACATCTTGGCGAATGGGATCGCCGAGCAATGCCGAGGCGATGCCTACAGCAAAAATGCCTCCCGCACTGGGGCCATTTAATCGAGATGGAACCAGAATACGCACCGTCAGGTATCTGGGGTCATATCCCACTGCCCTCGATGCAACTACAACAGCTGTATGAAAGGAGTGGGCGGAGGCCGGCAACAAGTTCGAATCACCGAGAATCTCAGGCCCCTTTCCGTCAGCCTTGTACCCGACCATGAGTTGCGCCACGAACCCGGTCCATGGGCCGGTAATGACGCCAACCTTATCTTGGCCAACGCTCAAGAGCGGTAATGACAGAGACACGTCTGAAAACGGCGACGGCTTCCTACTCTGTTGTTGCTGAGGAACGTCGGAGGAGATGTTATTCGCAACCGATGACGAAAGGTTACCCCCTTGTGAAGATTTTGGCGCTGGGGAAATGGTCACCGGCAAATAGGTCTTCACCTCGCCCAGTGGTCTGCAACCAGGCCCGCTTCGATCTGTGTACAGATCGGACTGTCCAGGCCGAGGGCAGACCCAGGTGTCGGCCCACACTAAATCTAGAGAGGCGTCGTTCCCGATGAAGAAGGCCAGAAAGAGCAGTGCAGCCAGACGCTGCACGTGTTGACGATTTAATGGATCCTCGGCCACGTATACCTTTGCCTCAAGCAAATACCGCAGCTGAAGCCTATCGCTCGACACGAAGTTCGTCAAAAGAAGTGGAGGCTATAGAAATATAGAAGAAATGGACCCGAATATTACCCTGGCAAGGCTTGATACCAGCCGTTGGCCTGAACGAGGGTGATCTGACTGTCGAAGAGCCGGCTGACCTGTTCGTTGATGAGAAGTGTTCGCTTCGGGCCGTCGGCGAGGATCCTCCCCTCTTTCAGGAAAATCACACGATCGATCTCCGGTGGAATTTCATGCAGATGGTGCGTCACGAGCAGAACGGTCTTTCCTTTCGTGAGTTGAATACGCAGGAGATCGAGATATTGAAAACAGGCCTTGAGATCGAGGCCACTTGTCGGTTCATCCAGCACTAACACCGGCGGGTCATGCACCAGCGCCCGGCCCAACAGAAACCGTCGCTGCTCGCCGGCAGAAAGATGGCCGAAGCGGCGACTGGCGAATGATGCAATCCCCAACTCCTGCATCACCTCATACGCTCTGGTCAGCTGGGTTTTGCTGAACTGTTGGTATTCGTAGGTGTCGTTGCTCGCATAAAACCCAGAGAGGATGACGTTCAATCCTTCAGCACAGATCAGATACTCTCGTTGGAGATCGTGCGATACGATGCCGATCTGCTTTCGCACATCCCAGACATTCCAGCGCTCCTCACCAAAGAGCGCCATCCGTGTTTCGTTCTTGGGCATCGCATGCACTTCGCCTGAGAGCAATCTGAGCAATGTCGATTTCCCTGCTCCATTAGGACCAAGAATCGCTACGTGTTCACCTTCTTGGAGAGTACATGAGAAATCCGAAAACACACAGGTCTCACCACGATAGACCGTTGCATGCTCGATCTCAAGAATAGGAGGCGCACTCGCTGGCCAAATCGTCTCTGAGACGCGAGGGACAATTAAGCCACCAACTGGTCGCCCCGCATCCCGAGCCTGTTCAAGACCAGCGCGAGCCAATGCGTCGGCCCGTTCGTTTTCTGGATGACCATTGTGCCCTCGGACCCAGTGCCATTCGAGTGAATGGGTGGCGGCCAGCGCATCAAGCCGCCGCCACAAGTCCACATTCTTAACCGGCTCCTTACCGGCAGTTTTCCACCCTCGCCGTTTCCAGCTGTGAATCCATTCGCTGATGCCCTTCTGAACGTATTGCGAATCAGTGTAGACCCGTGCCGTCGCCGGTTGTGCAAGGAACTGCAACGCCTCAATCACCGCGAGCAATTCCATCCGATTGTTCGTCGTCCCCAGCTCACCGCCACAGAGTTCTGTCTCAGTCTCACCATGTCGCAGCAAGGCTCCCCAACCCCCAGGCCCCGGGTTCCCACTGCAGGCACCGTCTGTGTAGATGTCGATCATTCGCTGCATCCTCTGACTGAACCGTTTTGCGTCGGGATTGTACTATGTCCCTTTTACCAGAACCATAGTGAATCCCGTGACTGGATCACCTCACTTGAGTACAATAGCGAGTCAAACAGGCTCACACTTTTCAGAGAGTCACACCATGCGCACCCTACTTCTCATCGGCACCGGCGGCTTTATCGGCTCCATCCTTCGCTACTTGCTAGGCACACAGGTACAGCAGCTGAGCAAAAGTCTGCAATTTCCTTTCGGCACCCTGGCCGTCAATCTTGTGGGCTGTGTGTTGGTCGGCTTCCTTGCTGAGCTCGCCGATCAGCGAGGCGTCCTATCTGGGGAAACCCGGGCCTTTCTGATCGTCGGTCTACTGGGAGGATTCACCACCTTCTCAGCCTTCGGCAACGAAACGATGGATCTTCTTCGCAGCGGAGAACTGTGGCTGGCTGGTGCCAACATCGCTGGCCACATCCTACTCAGCCTCATCGCGGTGTGGTTTGGCTACTCCGCTGCAGCTCTGATTTGGAAGTGATTACTGTGCGTTGAAAACGCTTGTCCCTTGAGAATCTTTATTAGGGAACGACATGGGCTTTATGTTACGTATTCGAGCTGGCCACTCGCGTTGGCTTCAAGTCGATAGATGTCCCATTCGGTCAGCCTGCCGCCACTCACACGGTCTTCCTCAAGGCGATAGGCCATCACGACTCGTCTGCCGTCACTGCGGAGATTGATGGCCCCATACACCGTCACGTTGCGTTTCTTGAGTTCGTTGACCTGCTCGCCATGGAGCGGCAACAGTTCACGAACTTTCTCGAGGCTCGACGCCTTCTCAAGCTGGTGCCGCAGCGCGGCGATCTTCTTGATCACAGCGGTACTTTCTCGCTCGCGGCTGCTTCGGGACAGTTCTGTACTGAAGATGAGCGGGCGCGGAGGCCGTCCATACAAGCCAATAGTGCCGAGCGTGTCGCTGCGCGGGTGGGCATGGGATTCCTCGTCGCCGCTGGAGATGACGGTGGCCACAGGCCGCACGGCCTTGAGAAAGGTCTCCGTGAAGTCGGCACTGCCGTGATGGCAGCACTTGGCCACGTCGGAACCGAAGACCTTTCGTCCGGCCTCCACCAGAGCCGCTTCGTCCAATTCGCCACCGGCATAGTGGTTGAGTAGGAACATCTCCGCCGGGCTGTTGAGATCGCCCCCAAACAGGAGACGCAGGTTGCCGTATTCGAGCCGAAGGATGACCGAGTGCCCGTTCTTGGTCTTACCGACATCCCACGATTTTGAGCCAAGTTTCTTCGGGAACCAGCGCAGCCTGGCCTTGCCGGCTTTGGGTTCGAGCACCGGACCAAGGATTTTGAGCTTCACTTTCTTATCGGAACCGTACCCGGGCACGTAGTCGTCCGCAGCCGCCAGCGAGCGAATGTCGTCCACCCGTCCGCTTTTGAAAGCGGTGTAGAGCAGTTTTGGATAGCGTTTCTTGCCACGATTCGCCGCGTGGCTCAAGAGTTGATCCAGTTCTTCCTCCGTGCGAATGATCTTGGTGAGATATTTCACGCCATCGTCAGTTTCGGATGGGCCAAGAGTGTCCTCGGCATCTCGCTCCACAATGCCATTGTGATAGAGGGACCGGAAAAAGATGTTCGGCTCCTCAAAGATATCCTGGAATCCACCATAGTGGTCCTGATCCGAGTGGGTGATGATGGCGGCATCAAAAGTCCACTTGTGTTTGAATCCGGCATAGCGCCAACGGAGGAACCGCAGCATGTTGTCGGAGACACCAGCATCGATGAGGACATGCTTGTCATCGGGTGTAATCAACAGACAGCCGTCGCCCTGCCCCACATCAAGGAAGATGATCTCCAGACAACGGTCAGGTTGGAGATCGGCCTTCTTCATCCACCCTTTGGTACCACGAACAGAGACGGGCACCCACTCGCCCTCCGACTCGCCAGTCAACTGCACCCAATCACCCCAGAGCAGTTCTCGTATACTGGACTTGCCGCCTTTGGTCTTAAACACCGGCGCAGTAGGATAGCCGGCAAACATCAACTGTGGAGTAGGCATGGCTGGTGACCTCCTGCCAGATGGCGACGCAGAGAGAACGAGAGAAGCGCTCTTCAGGCTGAGATACAGATGACGTGTACGGAGAGGGCGCTCAGCCTATTTCGATACAGCCGGCCGCTTGGGGGAAGCGGCGATCTTCGGCGTCGTTGTCGTCACATCTGCATTCTGCGCCCGATGCAGCAACGCATGGTCCATGAGGACGAGGGCCAACATGGCTTCGGCAATCGGCGTGGCACGGACGCCGACACAGGGATCGTGGCGGCCGTTTGTTTCCACCATGACCGGTTTGCCTTGCTTGTCGATCGACTTGCGCGGGATACGGATGCTCGACGTGGGCTTGATGCCGATGGTGACAACGATATCTTGCCCGGTCGAGATGCCGCCGAGAATGCCGCCGGCATTGTTGGAGAGAAATCCTTCCGGTGTGAGTTCATCGCCATGTTCAGAGCCACGCTGCGTCACGGAGGCAAAGCCCGACCCAATCTCCACCGCCTTGACCGCATTGATGCTCATCATGGCCGCAGCGAGATCAGAATCCATCTTCGCATAAACCGGTGCGCCCCACCCGACCGGCACATGCTCGGCTACTGCCGTGACTTTGGCGCCGACCGAATCGCCGGCCTTCCGCAGCTCATCCATGAAGGATTCCAGCTTGGGAACGGTATCTGGATCTGCAGAGAAAAACGGATTCTGACTGACCGCCGCCCAATCCTTGAATGGCAACTCGAGAGGCCCCAACTGGCTCAGATAGCCTCGAATGACGATGCCGTATCTCTCCGACAACCATTTTCTTGCAATCGCGGCCGCTGCGACTCGCACCGCTGTCTCACGGGCCGAGGCACGTCCTCCCCCACGATGATCGCGAATGCCGTACTTCTGCCAATAGGTATAGTCGGCGTGACCGGGCCGGAACGTATCAATCAAATTACCGTAATCTCTACTGCGTTGGTCTTCGTTACGGATCAGCAGCGCGATCGGCGTACCGGTTGTCTGGCCTTCGAAGACCCCTGAGAGAATTTCAACCGTATCCGACTCCTGCCGCTGCGTGACGTGGCGAGAAGTACCCGGCTTCCGACGATCGAGATCTCTCTGGATATCTTCGACTGAGAGGGCAAGACCAGGTGGGCATCCATCGACGACACACCCGATGGCAGGCCCATGGCTCTCGCCGAACGAGGTGACGGTAAAGATTCTGCCGAATGTATTACCGGCCATGTGGAGGCACGCTCCCTACTCGACCAGATCCAACTTGATACGCAATTCCTTAAGTTGATCGGCCGCGACAGCTGATGGTGCATCGGTCAACGGACATTGCGCCCGCTGGGTTTTGGGGAATGCAATGACGTCGCGGATTGAATCGGCGTTGCCGAGCAACATCACCAAGCGATCGAGCCCGAATGCAATCCCACCATGCGGCGGAGCACCATACTCCAATGCCTCGAGCAGAAATCCAAACTTGACCGCTGCATCCTCCTTGCCGATTCCAAGGAGATCGAACACTTTGCTCTGCACATCACGGCGGTGAATACGAATGCTCCCACCGCCGATTTCACTGCCATTCAGCACCATGTCATAGGCCTTGGCCCGAACCTTCAGCGGATCGGATTCCAATAGCGGTAGATCCTCATCGAGTGGTGCCGTGAAAGGATGGTGCATGGCCACGTAGCGCTTCTGTTCCTGATCGTAATCCAACATGGGGAAATCAATCACCCACAGGGGTCGCCAAGCGGAGGTGTCGATCAGCTTCAACTCTTCACCCAAGAGAAGCCTAATCCGCCCCATCACGTCGTGAACGACCGCCTGCTTATCGGCGCCGAACAGGACCAGGTCGCCGGGCTTCGCCTCCGGCAGAGCCTCCGCAAAGGCCTTCGCGTCCAAAAACTTCGCAATGACGGACTCCAGCTGCCCTTCAGGCGTCAACTTCAGCCAGGCGAGGCCCTTGGCCCCGAAGCTCTTGGCCGTCTCCCCCAACGCATCAATTCGAGTACGAGACAGGGTCGCGCCACCTTTCACGATCAGCGCCTTGACCATCCCACCTTTGGTCGCCGCATCCTTGAACACCTTAAACTCGCTCGCGGCGCCGAATGCCGTCATGTCATAGAGCGGCATGTCAAAGCGAAGATCTGGTTTGTCGGACCCATACCGGCCCATAGCTTCCGCATAGGTCATCCGAGGAAATGGTGTTGGCAGCTGAACGCCACCCACCTTCATAAAGATCGTAGTAATCATGCGCTCCATGAGGCTCATGACTTGCTCTCGATCCACGAACGACAGTTCCAGGTCGATCTGAGTAAACTCCGGCTGCCGATCGTTCCGGAGGTCTTCGTCGCGGAAACAGCGCGCGATTTGATAGTAGCGATCCACGCCACTCACCATCAGGACTTGCTTGAACAGCTGCGGCGACTGCGGCAGCGCAAAGAACTGTCCGGCATTGACGCGGCTCGGCACCAAATAATCTCTGGCGCCTTCCGGCGTACTTTTCGTCAAAATCGGCGTCTCCACCTCCAAGAACCCTTCTGCATTGACGAACTCCCTCGTGGCCTGCGTAATACCATGACGGAGACTCAACAGCTGCTGCATCCTAGGCCGGCGAAGGTCCAGGAACCGATACTTCAACCGAATCGCCTCCGTGACTTCCGCATCGTCTTCGATCACAAATGGCGGGGTCTTGGCCTCATTGAGAATCTCCACCTCATCGACAAAGATTTCAACTTCGCCAGTCGAGAGATCTGGATTCTTTGACTCATCCGGCCGCGCCATGACCTGCCCCGAGACCGACACGACACATTCGCTGCGAAGCGAATGGGCGGCCTGGTGAACCGCGAGATTTCGTTCGGCGTTGAAGACGACCTGTGTGATGCCCGTTCGGTCACGAAGATCAATAAAGATGACCATGCCATGATCACGCCGTCGCTGGACCCAGCCGTTCAGCACAACGGTCTGCCCTACATGTTGCTTCTTCAACTCGCCGCAGCGATGTGTGCGGATGTTCATGCCGTTCTCGCTTTCTTGCCAACATACTTCTTGGTCTTGAGCGGTCTCGCCCAGCCTTCGCGCCTGACCAGCCGCTTGGGACCAGCCTTCGGCTCTTCTCCTTTTTCGACCGAGGTCACGCGTTCCTCAACCAGCTCGCGCAAGGCATTGGCTTCTCGATCAGTGAGGAAGCGAAACTCGCCAGGCTCCAGATGGCCAAGCGCCAGTGGCCCCATCCTGACCCGCATCAGCTTGATCACCAGATGCCCTACGGATTCCAACATGCGTTTCACTTGGTGCTTGCGGCCTTCCCGAATCGTGATCTCCAGCCAGGAGTTCGCCTCGGCTCTCTTGATCTTCTTGACCACCGCCGGGCTCGTCATGCCATCCTCTAGTTTGACGCCGCGCTGGAGTTGGCTGATCTCGGCATCTGTCAGCACACCTTTGACCTTAATCAGATAGGTCTTGGGCACATGATAGCGCGGATGCAGGAGGGCCTGCGCCAACTCACCATTGTTGGTGAGCAGCATCAGTCCTTCACTATCAAAGTCCAAGCGGCCAACCGGGAACACCCGCACGGACACGCCATGAAGAAAGTCCTTCACGGTGTCTCTCCCACCGGGATCGTCCAGCGTCGACATGACGTTCTTGGGTTTGTTCAGCATCAAATACACAAACGGCTGTGCCGAGGTCAGGTGCTTCCCATCCACTTTCACGTGATCGAGCGCAGGATCGACCTTCGTGCCAAGCTCCGTGACGACCTTGCCGTTCACCGATACTCGGCCTGACGCGATCAGCATCTCTGCCTTACGGCGCGACGAGAGCCCCGTGCTCGCGATGAGTTTTTGTAGCCGTATGTCCATCTGATCTCCCGGTAAAGCGTATCTTATATCCCGTCGTTGCAGAATCAGGGCCTCTGCGCTTCACGCTTCACGAACGACGTTTCACGCACTGTTACTCCCATTCGATCGTCGATGGCGGTTTCGAGCTGATGTCATACACCACTCGATTCACGCCCTTCACTTCATTGATAATCCGGCTCGACATCCGGCCCAAGACATCGTTCGGGATCTTGGCCCAGTCGGCGGTCATCCCGTCAACGCTGGTCACCGCGCGGATCGCCACGACATTATCATAGGTCCGTTGATCGCCCATGACGCCGACGGTGCGGATCGGCAAGAGCACGGCGAAGAATTGCCAGATGTCCCGGTAGAGCCCCGCGCCGCGAATTTCCTGATCGACGATCGTTTCCGCTCCGCGGAGGATCGCCAAGCGCTCCTTCGTCACGGAGCCTAGCACCCGGATCGCGAGACCCGGACCGGGGAACGGCTGCCGCCAGACAATCTCATCCGGCAAACCCAGTTCGGTCCCCAACACCCGCACTTCATCCTTGAACAATTCCCGAAGCGGCTCGATCAATTTCAATTTCATCCTGGCCGGCAGACCACCGACATTATGATGCGTCTTGATCGTGGCCGACGGCCCCTTGAAGCTCACGCTCTCAATGACATCTGGATAGAGCGTCCCCTGCACCAAGTACTTGACGCCCTTCAGCCTCTTGGACTCGGCCTCGAAATTCTTGATGAACAAGCGTCCGATGATCTTGCGCTTCCGTTCAGGATCGGTGACGCCCTTTAAACCGTCCAAGAACTGTGTCGTCCGATCGAGCACCCGGAGATTGAGATGCATCTGCGACGCAAGAGTCTTCTTCACCTGGTCGCGCTCTCCCGCCCGGAGCACCCCGTTATCGACAAAGATGCAGGTCAGCTGATCCCCGATGGCGCGATGCGTAAGAGCCGCCGCGACCGACGAATCGACTCCGCCGCTCAGCGCGCAGATCACGCGATCTTTTCCGACCTGCTCGCGGATCTGATTCACCCCCTGATCCACGTAGGACTGCATGGTCCAGGTCGGCTTGCAGCCGCAAATCTCATAGACAAAGTTGCGGAGCATCTTCGCGCCTTCCGGCGTATGCGCGACTTCCGGATGGAACTGCAGGCAATAGATCCGCCGCTGCGCGTTCTCCGACTTCATGGCCGCAACCGGCGAGTTGCTTGTATGGGCGATGGACCGGAACCCCTTCGGCATGCGCTCGATCCGATCTCCGTGGGACATCCACACCACCGAGGAACCACCGGCGCCGATACCTTTGAAGAGATCGCTGCGGTCATCGATCAGCACATCCGCCCGGCCATATTCTCGATGCGGCGCCTTGACGACCTTGCCACCTGACAAATGCGTCACTAACTGCATACCATAGCAAATGCCAAGGATTGGAATGTTCTGATCAAAGAGCTCCTTGGAGACAAGCGGTGCGTTCTTTTCGTAGACACTGGAGGGCCCCCCGGACAGGACAATACCTTGCGCCCGATACGCCAGAATCGTCGCCAATGGGACCGTACAGGGAAGAATTTGCGAGTAGACCTGGGCTTCGCGAATGCGGCGGGCGATCAATTGCGTGTACTGCGAGCCGAAGTCGAGGACGAGGATTCTATTGTGCCACAATTCCATGGAGACCGTCGTTCGTGAAGCGTGAAGCGTCGTTCGTTCGATACGGGAAAACTAGGTGTTGGTTACGAGATACGCTTCACGAGAGACGTTTCACGCAGAGCTATTCCCAATCCATCCGATAGTTCGGCGCCTCTTTGGTAATGATCACGTCATGCACATGACTCTCACGGAGGCCGGCCACGGATTGCCTGATGAACGTGGCATTCCGCTGCAAATCGACAATCGTCTTACAGCCACAGTACCCCATTCCCGATCGCACACCGCCGACTAGCTGATACACCACGGCAGCCATCGAACCTTTATAGGGCACACGGCCTTCGATCCCTTCGGGCACCAGTTTCTGGGCCGGGCGACCTCCTTGTCCATACCGATCCCCGCCCCCTCGCTCCATCGCCCCAATAGAGCCCATGCCGCGATAGACCTTGTAGGTTCTGGCTTGATAGAGCACCGTCTCACCGGGAGACTCTTCAGTTCCAGCAAAGAGGCCACCAAGCATCACAGACGACGCCCCCGCAGCCAAGGCCTTGGTGATGTCGCCTGAGAACTTGATGCCGCCATCGGCAATAATCGGCACCCCACTGCCAGCTAACACTTTTGCGCAATCCGCGATCGCGGTGAGCTGCGGCATTCCGGCGCCCGACACGATCCGCGTCGTACAAATCGACCCCGGTCCGACCCCAACCTTGACCGCATCGACTCCGGCTTTGAGGAGGTCTTTGGCTGCCTCCGCGGTGCCGATGTTTCCCACGACCAGTTCGAGAGCCGGATACAGTTTCTTGATCATCTTCGCCGTATCGAGCACGGCTTGCGAATGGCCGTGCGCCGTGTCGATCACCACAAGGTCGACGCCGGATCTCTTGAGCAGCGTCACCCGCTCTTCGGTCTCCGGTCCGACACCCACCGCCGCCCCGACCCGTAAGCGCCCATGGCCATCCTTGCAGGCGTTGGGATACTTGACCCGCTTTTCGATATCCTTAATGGTAATAAGCCCTTTGAGTTCAAATTGCTTGTTCACCACCGGCAACTTTTCAATCCGGTGCTCATGCAGAATCTCTTTCGCCTTCTCCAGGCTGGTGCCCTCCGGCGCCGTGATCAACCGGTCTCGCTTCATCACCTGCGACACCTTCATCTCCATCCTGGTTTCAAACCGGAGATCGCGGTTGGTAAGAATCCCGACCAGCTTGCGCCCTTTGGTGACAGGGATACCCGAGATCCGATACTTCGCCATGAGTTGGTGCGCGTCTCGAATCGTTTCGTCGGGAGAAATCGTGACGGGGTCAAGGATCATCCCGCTTTCTGACTTCTTCACCTTATCGACTTCCGTCGCCTGATCTTCCGGAGACAACACGCGATGGATGATCCCGATACCCCCTTCGCGCGCCATCGCAATCGCCAGCCGAGATTCCGTCACGGTATCCATAGCCGCGCTGACGAGCGGGATATTGATTCGGATAGTGCGCGACACAAAGGTGCCGGTATCGACTTCATTGGGGACAATCTTCGACTTGGCCGGCACGAGGACCACGTCGTCGTACGTCAGTCCGAGTCGCGGTTCTTTATCAAGCATCGCTCCCTCTTCACACGTTCTGCGTTCGTTGCATGTTCTCCACCTCGGCCAGCTCCTCCGCCTCGCCCTGCAACCGTTCGCTGCCCTCGTCCGCCGGCATGAACTGCTGCACCCGTGTGTTGCCGCTGTCAACCACAAAGACGCTCCCCTTCGCATCGACGGCGATCCCGTAGGGAAAATTGAATTGCCCGTCGCCGATTCCGAACCCGCCCCACTGGGTGATGAAATTGCCCTCGCGATCGAACTTTTCAATCCGATGATTCCCCGTATCCGTCACGTAGAGATGTCCGGCTCCGTCGACAGTGATGCCCCAGGGCGAACGCAATTGTCCGGCCTCCTGCGCCAGAGCACTGCTGGCATGCCCTGCAGCTGAACTGCCTCCCCACTTCGTTAACAGCTGTGGCAAGACGTTGGTACTGGTGTCAAATTTCTGGATGCGGTGATTGCCCATATCGACGACATAGACCGTCCCGTCCTCTTGATCGACAGCCACGCCGCGCGGGAAATAGAACTGCCCATCACCGTTGCCGAAGCTGCCCCAGGCCATGATGAACTCACCGGACATGTCGAATTTCTGCACGCGGAAATTGGCGCTATCGACCACGTAGATGTAGCCGCGCACGCGGTCGACCGCAATCCCCCAGGGAGCATTGAACTGTCCTTCGCCGTTTCCACGCGAACCGAACTTCATCATATACCCACCCAGCTTCCCGTCGAACTTTTGAACCCGGTGGTTATTGGTATCCACCACCCAGACATCGCCCTTGCCGTCGCAGGCAATACCGGTGGGATTGTGAAAATTCGCATTGGCCGAGCCAAAACTCCCCCATAAAATGATGAAATTCCCAGCGTTGTCGAACTTCTGCACACGATTGTTGCCGTTGTCGACCACAAACAGCGACCCTTGCTGATCGGCGCACAGGCCGTACATTGGCGCGATAAACTCTCCGCCGTGCAACAACGACGCACCCCGTCCAGGCTTTCCCCACTTCGACACGCACAGATAGCCAGACGTATTAACCAAAATCGTCGTGCTGGCCGGCGTGGAGACATTGTTGCCGATATCCTTGAACCACACATAAATGGTTTTGTGCCCATCTCCAGGCGAGAGAATGAACGGAATCGTGGCGCCGAACTTGATCGCCGATGTCACATCCACCCACCCGGGCGTGCCAGCCACAGGCGTCAACGGACTTTCAGAAATAAAATAGGCCCCGACTCCTGTATCCAAATCGGTTGCCGAAATCGTCACCACGACTTCGGGCGAGTTGGTCATGAAGGCCCCGTGATTGATCACGGCGTAAGGATTCTGCGGCGCCGTGATATCGATGAGCACGGGTATCGCCGTGACTTCTTCCGAGGGTCCGCTTTCCGTTCCATCGTCGAACGACGCAGTCACAGCATAAAAATAGGGCGTATCGTTCGTGAGACCTTCATGCGTGTAGGGGTTCGTGACGCCTTCAATCTTCGTCGCCCCCTCAATCGTGACATGAGGCGAGGTGCTGAAATAGAGATTATAAGACTGCGCGCCAGACACCTCCATCCAACTCAGAAAGACTTCCGTGTCGCCGGCCTTGACGGCAAGGCTGCGGGGTGGCTGCACCGCTCCGGCTTCCACTGTGTGCACAGGCTGGTCCTTCCCTCGATTCATCTCCTCTTCGGTCGGCGCATATTTCAGGACACGGTGATTGCCGCTATCGACGACGAACACGCAGCCTTCCTTATCGACCGCGATGCCATACGGGAAATTGACCTGCCCCTCTGTTTTCCCTCGGTTCCCAAACGAGCACAGGAACGTTCCATTGCCGTCGAACTTCTGAATACGATGGTTCCCGCTGTCCACGACATAGACGTTACCGAGCGCATCACAGGCGATGCCCCATGGTGACTTAAACTGTCCGGGTCCATGGCCTTCCCGGCCCCATTTCGTCAAGAAACTTCCTCGGGCATCGAATTTTTGGATGCGATTATTGCTTTCATCGGCCACATAAATATTGCCGATAAAATCAACAGCCACGCCGCGCGGAAAGAAGAAGGCGCCGTCGAAGCTGCCGTCACGGCCCCACTTCAACAGCGGCTGGCCGTCGGCTTGAAATTTTTGGATGCGCGCGTTGCTCGTGTCGGAGACATACACATGGCCGTCTTGATCCGTTGTGATGCCCCAGGGGACATCGAAGCGGCCCATATCGGCCCCCCGCCAGGCGAACCCAAACTTGCCCCATGCTTTCTGCGCGTTACCCTCGAGATCGAACTTCTGCACCCGGTTGTTGCCGCTATCAGCCACATACACAACATCGCCCGGCCCGACCGCCAAACCACGGGGATAGTAAAACTGGCCTTCCTGTGAACTGGGCTCACCGCCCCACCGAGCCAGGAACGTTCCAGCTTTATCGAATTTTTGGATCGAATGGTTATCCGTATCGGCCACGTAGATGTTGCCGTTCTTGTCGAGCGCAATCCCTGTGGGCGAGTTCAACTCCCCGTCGCCCACTCCTTCACAGCCGATGATCATGGCCAGGAGATAGGGTGATGGAATCGCCATCACTTCTTGCGATTCAGGACTTTCGCCCTTCGAGGTGACGACGGTGACGACATAGTGGTAACAGGTGCCGTTGGCGAGGTCATCATGCACGTATGGACTCGAGGCGCCCTCCAGACACGTCGCCTTGTCCTTCTTCACACCGATCACGCCCTTAAAATCTTCGGGGCCCGCGATGGGACGGGTCAGTTCCGAGAATTTAATCTGTACGCCCTTGGACGTCTGAAAGTAGAGGTTGTAGTACATGGCATCCGGAACTGGATCCCATGTGACGATAATACGCCCATTGCCGGGTTTGGCCTGAACGTGTTGCGGAGGTGACGGCAGCTCTTCTTCCTCCGCCACTGAATCTCCGGCACCCCACTCTCCCTGAAGCCCATCGATACGGATGGAGGACCGATCGAATTGAAACATATCGTCAAAAAGCCAAGCTTTCATCACGGTGTTGCCTCAGATTGCTCGTGGGAACGACTCAGAAACAGCGGAACTTTCAATCATTTAGACTTGGGTTGATCACTGTAGCAAAGCGACGGAAATAGAGTCAAGGCAACCGCCACAATGCCTTGGAGAACGATGTCTTGAAAAAGAGCCCTATGGTATCCGTCGTTGGATCGATTACAATGCAACGGTTCCCGGGGCGAAGCCCGTGATCAGAGATCTCTCTTCGCTCGGCGATTTTGCATGGCGGTTAGACAGTTCTGAATAGAAAGGAGCGCAACAGAAGCTACGATGCGAAACTTCATCCTTAGTTTCGTCGTGCTATGGACCGAATAGTCAATACCCACGTATCAATGGCGGATTAGGACGAATTCAAAGGTGGATCATTATGAGAATGTTTCAAGTCAGACAAACTGTTACCTATGACCTGACGACGGCCGCAGGAACAGAGCAGGAAGCCATTTTGAAAGCCAAAGGTATTCCACTGGCTCAATGGACCGCCGAGGCCGGTGAGATCACGGCCGAGATGCTGGATGAGACCGATGAAATCGACGAGTACTGAACGACGCCCATGGTCTGTTCCACCTTTCAGAGACATTGAGAACAGATAGCCGATAGGCATCATCACGATCAGGGAGAAGAAACCATGCGCCTGATTCAAAGCATCCAAACATCCGCGCTGTGTTTGCTCCTCATCACGGCCATGGCGCCCGCGGCCACTGCCGGGGACAAGGGACGCGCCAGCGGTCAGACGGCTCCATTGGATAAGAAAACCGAGGACAGGGCACGGTATGTCATCAAGATCGCTGGGTGTAATGATTGCCACACCACCGGCTATGCGGAAGCCGCTGGAAAGATTCCCGAGAAAGACTGGCTCAAGGGAGATGCGATGGGATGGCGCGGGCCTTGGGGGACAACCTACGCGAGCAACCTACGGCTCTCTATGCAGAATCTCTCGGAAGCCCAGTGGATCCAAGTTTCACGGTCGGTTGAGTTTCGACCACCCATGCCATGGTTCGTCCTGCGCGAAATGACCGAGCAGGACTTGCGGGCCATCTATCGCTTTATCAGAAAGCTCGGCCCGGCAGGAGAACCGGCGCCCGCCTATGTTCCGCCGGATCAAGAGCCGCCACAACCCTATATCTTGTTCCCATCTAATTAGGGAGGTTCAGGATGCGCGTGCTATCGGCATAGTGCTTGGTGAACCAAACAGAGAAGACACAGTGAGTCCGGATGATCACTGTCTGAAACTCTACATGAATCAGATTTACTCTAGATCGGAAAAATCAGGAGAGTTGGCAGTATTCACAAACAGACAACCAGTATTTACGCTACTCCCCTACTCCCCCCCCCCCGCCTTGACCATGGCACGAAATATCTCGTTCCGATCCAGAAGCTCTTCGTAGGTCCCCTGATCCGCAATCCTTCCGAATTCGAGCAGATAGATCTTATCGGCATGTTTAACGGTCCCCAGACGATGGGCGATGATAATGATCGTTTTCGCATGGAATAACACTTGAAGTGCATCCGTCACCGCCTCTTCGGTGATGCCGTCCAACGCGCTCGTCGCCTCGTCCAGAATCAGCACGTCTGGGTCGCTGTACAAGGCCCGAGCGATTCCGATGCGTTGCCGCTGCCCACCGCTGAGCTTCACGCCACGCTCGCCAACCAGAGTCTCATACCTGTCAGGCAACTCCCCAACAACAAAGTCATGCAGCTTGGCGATTTGCGCTGCATGCCAGACACGATCCATCTCCACCTGTTTGGGTGGCACACCGAACGCAATATTCGCCGCAAGACTGTCGTCGGCTAAATAGATATGCTGCGGAACATACCCCAGTCGTTTCTGCCAGACTCTCACATTCGCAGGAGTGACCGGTCTGCCATCCACCAATAGGCAACCACGTTGCGGTTCGAGGAGTCCCAACAGAATGTCAACAATCGTGGTCTTCCCGGCCCCAGTGCCACCGACCAACGCAATTGTCGAATTGCGCTGTATAGTGAGCGTAAAATTATTGAGCACGGGACCGCGCGCTTCGGAATAGGCGAACTCAATGTCCCTGAGTTCAATCTCGCGCTCAAAGGGAACGCGATCCACGTTCCCCGGCAGCCTCGGCTGGGCTTCCCTGGCTTGCGCACTCCCAAGTATCTTCAGTCTCTCCTCAACCACCTCCAAGCAGCTCAAATTGAACCGTATCTGCGTGGCGTTACTGAAGAGCTGTTGGAATGCCGGCAGTACCCGGTAAGCCGTAAAGGCATACAGTACCAGCAGAGGGATCGCTTCGTTGAAATTCTCGTGGGTCGCAATCAGATAGAGCACCACCAAAACGAGAGCCCCAAACGCAATACTTTCGATCGCGTATCGCGGTACCAGACTCACCGCAGCGCCGATCCAGTGAGTTTTTGCATACACCGTCGACCGGTCGGCAAACCGTTGCCGGTAGGCCTCGTCTTGCCCCAGGATCTTGAGCTCCTTGATTCCACTCAACAACTCCGTGGCAAGTCGAAACCGTTCTTTATTCGCCTCTTTGCTGATCCTGCCAAGCCTGCTCACCATTCGACGAATACTGAGAAACACCCCGGCGTAGACCGCCCCAATCACGACCCCAAACGAGAGCGCCAACCACGGATCGACCCACAACACCAGAAGCAGGATGCTCGCGATGATGACCAATTTGACGATTGACTGCAAGGTAGGCGCAACGATGCCATTCACTACACGAGCAACGTCTTCCGTGCAATTAAACACAAGGCCCGCGCTATTGTAGTCCAAAAAATACGCGTAGGGCTGCCGCAAATAACTCGCGAGTATCCGCAGTGAAATGTTGTGCCCCAGATTGCTCGCAAAGGACAAGATGGCCGCAGCGGTGGCAAGCGAGACCACGTTACTGAAGAGCATGACCCCCAGCGCCGCGACACCCAAGCCAATCAGAAAACTATTGGTGGATTCAAACGCCAGCCGGACAAAGATCTGGTGCAGCCAGGGATTGGTATGAATCACTTCCGGTTTTGCCACAACGGCCATAAACGGCAGGACCGATGTCACTCCCACCACATCGATTAAGCCGGCAAACACCATTCCTCCGAGTAACAAAAACGAGAACCGCCGCTCTCTAGCGGTCAATAATTTCAGAATTCGACTCAATGGCAACCACATCAGCAAATCCTCACCGGACCAGAATGCCCTCTACGATTACCGTTGGTCCCGCACTCCAGCTTAATGAAAACGATGCTAAGTTTAATGCTGGTGAATGCCCACGCACACTATCGACAGGCTTCGGATGTTTTTAATGAATGAACGTTCCATTCAATCGCCTCTCTCATCACAGCTCTCGTTGCTGCGCCGACTGAGGTCTGTGCGGAGCTGCATTAATACGACAGTACGATCAGACGCATGTCGCGAGAAGAAGAAGTTACGAGAAATCGGGAGGATGAAAGATGGAAACGAGAAACACCCGTTGAGCGGAGGTGGGGCAAAAATCGTTTCTCAATTTAATGACGGAAGGGAGACTGGTACCCCCTGAAGCAGGAACCAGAGCGCTTGCGCCTAGAATCGATGACTCCACGGAATTGTCTTCGATATGGCTTGAATCCCATAGTGAGGCTTGAATACCGACCATCTGCATGACAACACAACACACAATCAAGCCAACGATAACAATGAATGATATTCCTTTTATTTTGAACTGTGGCATTGGTTCCCTACGCCACACGGATGTACGTTCGAGTACTACCGAGAAGCATACCCACCTTTGATGCAATGAAAGAGCCTCTTCATGCTTTCACTATTGAATAAAGACTTGCGATCTGCAAGTCAACTATCTTCAAGAGTGTCGCTTCCATTTGAACCTACCATTATGCATGGCCAGCTCCCAATAACGCAGTCCGAAGCCGGTCCTCATCGGAGAGGCCACATCACAAATCTAAAAGATGATATGGAAGGGCAAGTGGGATACCACGGTGGCGAGATCTCTCTATCCTTTTGCTCCTGATCCTCCCAACCAGCGTAACTCGTTATTCATTTCGATACCTTACAGCATGGGATAACGTCTTCACCCTTTAAGAGCAGAAGCATGATGGTTGTTACAAATGTGATGGGTAGCGCCTACGGTGTTGCCCATTGGTGAGCCTCCCACTGATACGTGCAGCATCAGAGTCGACACGGTTACCGCTGATAATTATGCGCATAAGGGATTCAAGAATGAATGCACCAGATAGCGCAGGGCACAACCTACATCTTGAACAGCATACACTCGCAGCCACCAACAGATCCTCATTGAGTGATGCACCGAGCCACAATGAGATATCCCTAGACCAACCGTGGTCACACACATTTCAGCAAGACAATGTAGTGGGAGTTTTACCGCGTTACGTTTCGGAAAGAGTTCGATTGGACCTTGATTGCACAGCAAACCAAGTATGGACTCGTGAGCACACAAATCCACCAAGCATCAAAGTCAGCCGGAGTGACAAGATTACCGACACAGACGCTGCGCTACAACACACCATCGCGCGAAGAGAAAATGCTCGCGGCTCAAGCCATAGCGCTACGTTAAGAACGCACCTACCCACCAAAGGACAAGCTACGGCTCAACGACTATCGCCTGTCCCTCGTTTGTCCTAACGGATAGATGAACTCGCAACCCTTGTCGTCTGTATTCTAGAGCAGACTGTTTACTGGCTCTTCTTGTACACCACTAAGCCACCGATAAAAATCACGAGCATGACGATCATAAACATTACGAGAGTGTCCATGGCTAGCTCCTTTCATTAGAACCACGACCTCGAACATTTCCCTACCATCACATGGTGCTATCGATCCATAAGAAGGCCTGATGAAGTCACGGCGAGCAGCCCCCCAATCCGGAAGGCTGCCCGCAGCGGGCGCTTAGGACGCCTGGAACATTTTGTCTGTAGTGATAAAGACCCGCACGAGGAATAGGCTTAGCGGCAATTCGTCACAAGCAATGCACGCCCTCGCCAGCGATGACGTACTTACGCCATCCGAGAACCTCCACAGGGCTCGTCAGATTTAATACTGTCTTCCCTACTCGGGAATGTGACAGCCGAGAGAGGACCGGCTAACGTGACTGGCGAGACGCCCGCCCATGACTCGGCGGGCCATTGTAATCCGGTGGACTAAGGTCTTCCATCTTCACCTCCTCCTTGATACGGAATCACTCGGAGAATTGTGTAGACATCGAGGTATACTTTCTCTGTATACCTCTTCCAGCCTAACTGTCAACTGGGATAATTCAAATTTCTTCTGAATCTGAGCTGAGCATAAGCTATGCCACATCCAGCAGAGAAGACAGCAATTGACACCGGATTATGAGACCTGACGTCTCTGTATGTTTCAGATGGTGTTAGCAGACCGGCAGAACACTACCGCTGTACACGTAAGATGGGGCCGAGAGTCAGCCATTTGGCCGGACCTAACGCCGCCATATGAGGCAAGTGAGCGACGTACCAGAACACAATGTCTTGCTCCTGCACTCCCTGATTATCTTCGTCGTATCCTAGCTGGCCTCGCGCTCCGAAACTCCAAGGTACGTCTTCGCTGGTGTTGGCTCGACGAATCGCCACATCGAGATCGGCAAACTTGTCCCGCTCGCCGTCATCTTTGAGCGGCACATAGCCCGTGCCAGGGAGAATCCACACGCCATGGCCGTTCAGCTGATCGCGCACGAACCAGGTTTTAGTGAGTGCTGGAGCTTTGACATCGTTGCGCTCATTCGTATATTTCCGCCAACCCGGTCCCCACCCCCGGTCTGCCCCCCCCTCTTCGTGAACGAAGACCTGGTCCATGCCGTTCCCGTTAATATCGAAATCAAATCGCCAGTATGGATGGTGGACGTGGTCAGTGTTGCACGAAAGCCCTCGGCTATGCAGCACGGGGCGGAGCTCGCCATCATCCGACAGGTGCCAGGATTGATAGAGATGATATTCTCCGATACGGGCATAGATCCCCACCTCAAGCCACTTCACATTCTGCTGAGCTGACGTTTCCATACAGACTTTTTGATTGCCGCAATTGACGATCGGCACGAGGTCTTGCCAACGCAACCGATCCTGAAACGGACCACAGCGCCCGCTTTCGGCGCGAGACTCAAACCACGTGAAGGGATTCCACCATACCAGCTCCTTGACGTACTTCACCCGAACCACCGGCATGCTGGCCTTCGCAAGAACCAGCCCATCTCGATACGTGACGTTCCGAAGGGCCAATCCGGTGTTATCACGCACCTCCCAATCGAAACTCCATTTCCCCCAATTCACATGTTCCGCATGAGTTTCCGCAAACGACAATCCCGACAAAGCAACCATGCCGACCATCATGAACAGGCCCAACCAGATTCGTGTCATCACATTCCTCTCAAGAGCGAGGTGGTTCCTCGCCGGCCTCAAGCACCTTGTCGTCGGTCAGATCCACCACGGCCCAGTACTTCGGATCTCCATCATGTCCTTTGGAGAACGTAATCCAAATGGTGCGGTGTGCGTACCCGGGCTCATTTCTGAAAAACCCACGGTCCGGCTGCATAAGCAGCCCATGCCCCTGAAGCTGATCTACCTTTCCAGCCAGGCGCGGGTCCGCTTTCGCCAACTCGATCCCCCGTTGGACATCTTGTTGCCCCTCCGGCGGCTGATAGCCCTCCACAGAAGAAACGCTCAGGACGTTCGTGTCCTTCATGCGGACGTCCACGGCCACGTTTTGGCTATAGCTGTAGTACTCCAACCTCGTCATGCTGGACACGCTGCGGCAACAGCCGAACGAAACCTTGCCCTCCGGCGGCAACCGATCCGCGTCGATGAATGCCCAGCGTTTACCCAGCAGGGCGGCAACCCGACGGTCTCCCTCGGCAGCTCTTCGTAACGCTGCAACCTCACCCGACGTCAGGACTGCTCCCTCATTCGTCGCTCGCTTCACACCAGCATCAGCAACAGCGCCAGCCATTTTGGGTTTGTGATGGCCAGCCGTGTCGTCACCGGTGAACTGAAACACATGCGGAGCAGGAATCTTGTCCGGAAGCTTGGTCTTCTGCACTGCGGTTTCGGGATCCTCTGGACCAAATGGACCACGGGAGCCTGCATCAAGGCTGCAGCCAGACGAGAGACCGATGACAGCCCACAGAAACCATGTCCGTCGCATCGCTCAATCCCTCACGCGGTTACACCGCCAACTTCGCCGCCACGCCGATCGCCAGCTTGGAAAGCTGTGCGGCGGCCTTGATGACGGCAGCCCGTTTTTTTCTGGAGGCCGCGTCGAGGACCGCTTCTTTCATGAGGTCTTTGTACGACTTGATTTCGTCCTTGGTGAAGGGAATGATCTGCGCGATCGTCTCATTGTTGAAGGTGTTGGCCAACTGCAGATACAGGTTCGAGATCTCAGCGGCATAGATCCCACGCCGAAGCGGATCGTTCTTATAGGTTTCGAATTTCTTGCGGAGCGTGGCCACCGCCTCCAAGAGGGCTTTCTGGCGAACCTTCGTCTCATCCTGCTTCCCAACCTCAAATTCGACGGCCCCCAGCTGATCCACCAGCGCCTTGGCCTCATCACGAGCATGGTCGACCTGAACCGAAAGCCCCATCACCGCTTGAGTCGCATCCTCGGCTGTTTCCATCAACTGCTTGATCAGGTTATCGTTATCCCGGAGAAACCCGACGACTCCATCAATACTGAGATCCATGGTGCCCCCCTATTGCTCGTCGTCTTTTTTCAATTTATCGAGCAGCTCAACCAGATCAGCGGTCAAGGTATGGGCACGCTCAAGCGCCCGCATGCGAATGATCCCGGAACCCGTCACTTCTTCGAGTGCATCGTTCACGGTTCGCGAGTTATTCAGAATTTCTACAATACGTCCAGACTGGGCTGGAGCCTGATCGACCAACGCCGACACGAATTCCGGATCCACAGAGGCCAGCGCGGACTTGTTCGCGAACTGCTTTAGCTGGGCATGGATCGCACCAGTCTGCTTCCACGAGGTATTCAACGCCTGAGCCGTATCACGCAGCCCACAAAAGTCCTCTTCGAATTGATCCCACACCATTTTTTCCACACCGTGAGAGTCAGCCACATAGAGTTGCGCGACCAAATACGAAGCCGCGTACGCCGCTTCCCCTTTCTTGCTGGCGATTTTGCGGTACGACGAGAGCACGAACTGCTGCTTGGCCTCCAGCATCTGCAGCTGCTTAAAGCTCTCGTGCAAAAAGCTGCGCGCCTGCTCCAGATTCTTGATGCGTTCTTCCGTCTCTTTCTGGAAGACATCGATGTTCGTCTGCGCCGCATCAATTTTGCCGCTTTCGAGCTGGATGAGACCGCGCACCGCATCACTATGAATCGAGTGACACCCAACCACACTGCTCAGGAGGAGCCCAAGACTCACCACCATCATCTGTCGTGCAATCATACCGATCTCCTCTCTCTCATGGCCCGCTGTCATCGGCGCAACGTCCGCAGCTCATCCGCAAGCAACTGGACTTCATCGCGAGACAAGGTCACATCGATATCCAAGTACTGTTTGATCACCGCATTGATTCGGCGGAGCGCTTCCACATTAGCCCGGTAATGGTCGAACGCCGTCAGGTCCACATTGGATGGGACCTGCGAATCCTTCGCCACCCGGTGCTCAACCCGGCTGACCAGCTCGGGAAGTTTCTGCAGGAGATGGTTCATATCCCCAACACCAGCTGAAAAGATCGGTTGCCCATTGGGGCCTTTCCGTTCAGGCAGATTCTTCAATCGAATCTCGTTGATCAGCGC
This sequence comes from Nitrospiraceae bacterium, assembly GCA_052387595.1. Lineage (GTDB taxonomy): Bacteria > Nitrospirota > Nitrospiria > Nitrospirales > Nitrospiraceae > Nitrospira_D. Next base: position 35,337 of record JBQTJA010000051.1, read on the forward strand.
GATCACCTCAGAACCCAGGAGGTCGGCATCATCTTTCGCCAGATCAGCCTCACTCACATTGATCATTGTAGGATTGGTGGCGGCCCATTGCAGGGCGAGATTGAGTTTCAGCCTGGTTTGGATGTAGCGATACCACTGTTGATGCCGCTGGGTCACCTGACTGACCAACTCACGGTATTGCTGCATCAACCGCTGGTTCTCGGCATACACCTGATCCTTGGCAATCAAGGCTTGTTTGACTTCCGGCGGAGTGGTGCAGCCGAGACAAACCAGACTCAGCGCGACAAGAACCTGCGCTGCTTTCATGGTGATTCCTCCTTCCGACTCACGCCTGAAACCAACATTCACAGAACCCCAGGTACCGCCTGACTGCACTCTCAAACGAGAGAACGGAGCAGGCCTGAGGAACAGGGTACTATCACCCACTGCACATGAAATATGTTGGTAGTATGGACTTGTCAGGAGTGCAAGTACATATAGCCTAGTACAACTCAGTAGAATTCCTAGGGGAGCCCACGTATGATTTCTTGATAGTACGCCTCAAGAAGCGTCGCGCGTGCTTCTTCCATCATGACCAGTTGCCGTTGATCGAAAGTATTCGCACAGTACAGATAGTGCGTGTCCTCCACGATACCAAGCTCCACATGCACTTGTCGGCCATCCGGCTCCTCGCGCGTCAATTCCTGGGTGACCGTTCGTTCAGGCAACTCTTCCCAAGCAACCTGCGCCGAATGGCCATGATTCTCATAGAGCGGTTCGTTGGAATCGATGGAGTTCGCCAGCATGGCGTTGAGATTGAACAGCGTCCCATCATCCAACTCCGGTAATTCATCCCAGGCGACTGTGGTCTGAGTCCCGTTGTTCAACACATAGAATGGTCCATCGTCCACCGCTTCTTCGATGGATCGATAGTGAATCGGATCCGCAGGCTGCACGAGCTGTAGCCCCCTGCTGGCCAGCGCACGCTGGAACGGTATTCGCCTGGCCAACTGCCGTGTTTTCTCACACACGATCATGCGGCCCTGTGGGCGGAGGACCTGGCGGAGGCGGTCAAGTCGGCTGGCCAAGCCTGTCCGCTGTTCAAACACCATCTGCTGCAATGGATCGTGCACACGATCAAATGTCCGCCAACTCTCGCTGGGTATCCCAGGATCCAGTTCCGCCTGGAGCAGTGCGTGCGTCGCCAACACCATGTCGAAGGAGGCCGCAAGAGGCTCAGTTTGGAGATCCATACAGATAAACCGAAGATTACGCAGGCCCAGATCCTTCGCCTTTTGTTGTGCGATCACAATGGACGCCGCCGAACGATCAATACCGACCAGATTCGCATCAGGGAAGCGGAGGGCATACCAAGTCGTCAGAATGCCGAGCCCACACCCGAAATCAAGCATGTCCTGAGCCTTGCCGAGGTGAGCCATCGTTTGCAGCCCGATCGCTTCATAATATTCATACCGCTGGCTATAGAGAACCGGGTAGACCCTCGGATGCGCGGCTAGATCATAGAACGCCCTTTCATCGACAGAATCCCCTGTGCGTTTTCGCTCGGCGCGGATATTAAGCTGGTTCAGCTCTTCGACGGAGAGCTGTTGTCGCTGCCACAAGAAGTAGTCGCGGTCGGATGTGAAGTGCCTGAGCCCCCACCACGCGAGATGCTCGCGCAGCGTCGTTCGTATCTCGTCGTTTGGATCAACCGACACGAATTCTCCTCGGCAGAAGACGTTTCACACTTCACGTTCACACGTCATGAGAATCAGGGCCGTTTGAGCATGATGGCGTCAAAGTACGCTTCCGGCACCGGATGGGGGAGCCGAAGCTGCCCCGACCCGAAGGCCACATACTTCTCGCAGGTCAGTTGTTCCAAGCCGATCGGCCCCTTGGCATGCAGTTTCCCCACACTCAGCCCCACGTCGCTCCCCATACCGAAGCTATCGCCGGCATGAATCCTGGTTGATGCATTCACCAGCACCGCACTCGCATCAACTTCCCGGGTGAATCGCAGGGCGGACTCATAGCGTGTGGTGGCAATTCCAGCGGTAAGACAGGGACCATGCGTCTGGATATGGACCAACGCTTCATCGAGGTCTTCGACCATTTTTACAGCCAGGGTTGGACCGGCGAACTGCGTATACCAATCCGCCTCGGTCGCCGGAATGATCGCGGTATGTCCCGTCATCGCCATTTGCCCCATGAGTGCAACCGTCTTTGGGCAGGCATGCACTTCCACCTTGAATTCATCCAGCAGGCGATTGATTAACGGAGGCAAGAACTGCCTAGCTACAATCTGCTGCACCAGTAAGGTATCCAGCGCATTGGCGGCTCCTGCCTGCTGCACCTTCGAGTTGATCACCAGGTTTTGCGCGACTGAAATATCTGGGGTTTCATCGATGTACAACTGTGTGAGGCCCCCATCATCGCACAGCACCGGAACCTTGGCTTGCTCCGCAACTATCTTGCGTAAGCCAGCTCCGCCACGCACAATGAGCGCATCGAGGGTCTTCCCTGATCGAATCAGGTCGAGCGCGACTTCTTTTTCTTGGCGATCGATGAGCACCCAGGCTCCATGGGGTATGCCATGCTCCGTTGCCACCTCACGAAATCGAGCATGAACCGCCTGATGTGTCAGCTTCCATTCCGAAGCCCCACGAAAGATGCAGAGATTGCCTGACTTCAGACACAGTGCAATCGATTCCACGGTGACAAGCGGACTCCGTTCGGAGATCACACCAACCACTCCAATCGGCACCCTCACCCTGGAGACTTGTAACCCATCCGGGCGTTCCCGTCGCGACGTCACGGCGCCGATGGGGTCTGGCAGATCGGCGATGCAATGCAGTCGCTCAACGATCTCTTTCATCTGATCAATCGTCAGGCGGACGCGAGCCACGGCAGCCTTCATCCGATCTTTCATGCCCGCATTCTCAAAGGACTTTCCCACAGCCTCAACATCTTTGACATTTTCCGCGAGAATGGCGTCTTGGTCCGCAGCGA
>JBQTJA010000052.1:0-24573 GCA_052387595.1 Nitrospiraceae bacterium
CTCTGACCGAAACGGCAGGGCTGTTGAGCTTGCGCCGTTTTGTCAGGGGGGGGTGGAACCGGGTGGTGTTCTCACAGACGTGGTATTGGGAGATCGGCCTGCGCCGGCCAACCGGTGCGCCGGCCGATTCGATGGAGGACAAGCCGATGGCGATGAAATATCTCGAGACGATGATGACGGAGTCGGTACTTCGCGCACAGCAACAGTGCTATGGGCATGCGGCGAAGATCACCGATGCTCCGGAGCGTGATCTCCTGGGCGAAGAGGAAGCTGAGTTTATCGCCGCCAGAGAGAGCTTTTACCTCGGAACAGTCAGCGAAACTGGATGGCCCTATGTCCAGCATCGCGGAGGGCCTAAGGGATTTCTGCGCTTGATGAATTCCTCAACCTTGATCTTTGCGGACTATCAGGGGAACCGGCAACTCTTGAGCACAGGCCATCTCTCTGTGGAGGATCGTGTGTCCTTGTTTCTGATGGACTACCCGAATCGGACCAGGTTGAAAATTCTCGGTCATGCCAGAGTCGAGGATGCCCGGTTGCATCCGGACTTTGCAGCACAACTCGCAAACCCCGGCATGAAAGCACGAGTAGAACGCATTGTCTTGATCGACGTGGTGTCGTTTGATTGGAATTGCCCAAAGTACATTACCCCACGATATTCGCTGGACGAGATAGAGGAACTCGCGGAGCCCTTGCGGACACGCATTACCGAACTAGAGTCCGAGTTGCATGCAGCAAGAGCAGGGACTGGAATTTCACCAGCCTGACACGAAGACATCTTTTGCGATTGCCGGCTGCTTTATAGCCACAGTAGGATGTGATGGTATCAGACCCGAACAGATATCACTGGCCTACACACAAGAGGAAGAGAGCTATCGGCATACCGGTGGGCAGATGGGGCGGCGCGTCTGTGCCGCGCCGACCCGGAGAAGCAGGAACCTCTCCACACGCTACTTGCCCGTGACAGCGTCTTTGAGTTTTTTCCCCTCGTCCTTCGCTTCTCCCGCGTTTTTCATCGCATCCTGCGTCTTCATATCCTTGACGCTCTGCCTGGTCTCACCACCCTTTTTTTCACGTTCTCCGCTTAACTCTTCACGGTTTCAACCTTTTGTTTCATGGCGCCCATGTCGACAGCCCAGGCCACCGTGGTGAGACCGATTAGGAAAGCCGAGAAAACTGTACTGACAAGGGCCGTTCTCGGCTTCATCGTGAATCTCCCTTCAGGCGAATCGCAGGTAGCTTGGAGCAGGATCCGCCTTCTCCGATACATTGCAAGCGTCTACTTGACGACGCTGATTTCTACCCGGCGGTTTTTCGCCCGCCCCTCGGTAGTGGCATTCGGCATCACCGGTTTCGTATCCGCGACTCCCATTGAATGGACATCGGAAAGCCCGCCATCTGACAACGCATGCGCGGCGTTCGCTGCTCGTGCTTCGGACAATTCCTTATTGGACGGGAACTTCTTTTTCAGCGCGCCGAGAATCGGCCGATTGTCGGTATGGCCTTCAACATGAACTTTATATTCCGGGAAATCCTTGAGGATAGACCCGACCTGTTTGAGGGCATCCGCTCCAGCCGGCTTGAGCTGGTCTTCGCCGGATCCAAACAGGTAGCCGGAAGCCAGGTTGATGAGCAATCGCTCGTTATTGAGATCAACGGTGATATGTTTTTCATCGATTTGCGGCTTAAGTGCACGGATTAATCCGCGCTCCGCTTGCTTCAATTTCGCCATCTCTGCGGAGAGGTCTCCACGAAGACCGGAAAGCTCCTTGTCTCGATCGGCTAGTTGGGCCTCAAGGTCGGAGTTGCGTTGCTTCAACGCTGCTAGCTGTGAATCGGACTCCGCCGCCAGCCGGTCATGATCCTCGTTGTGTTGCCTCGCCGCAGCCAGTTCCGCTGCAAGCCGATCTTTCTCACTCTGTGCAGCCGAAAGCTGACCTGCGAAGGCCGCATTGTCACCGGCTCCAGAATGAAGTGCGGCAATTTCCCGGTCACGGTCGGCGAGTTGTCGTTCTAATTCACTGACACGGCTGCTGAGGGTTCCGTTTTGCCGTCGGGCTGCTTCCAGTTCCTCGGCTAATCGTGACCGATCTCGTTCCAGCGCTGCAAGACGGGCAGCCATTGGATCAGAGGCCACGGCTTTCACGGTGGAGGGGCACCCACTGCCTTTGTGATAGCCGTACCATCCCTTGTCAACACAGACGGTCGGCTGCTTGATAAAAGTATCCGCGTGCTTGAATGAAGAACATCCCGTCAAGGCGACTACGCCTATCATCAGTATCACACGTCTGTTGATTTGCATGGAAAGATCTCCTTCTTGGGTGTCATGACACGTTCCTGGACCAGTATGAGTCAGAACTAGGTGTTCCAAAACGAGGCTAAACCCTGGTTCTGGTGAGCTGCCGATCTATTGACGATTCTTGAGCAGATCCCGGATTTCCATCAGTAATTTCTCCTCATTGCTCGGCGCCGGGGGAGGCGGCGGTGGGGCTGCAGGCGCTTCTTTCTTAAATCGATTCACCTGCTTGACCAACATGAAGATGACGAAGGCCACAATGATGAAGTCGAAGACGCTTTGTAGAAAAACGCCATAGTTCAGCGTTGGAGCCCCGGCTGCTTTCGCTGCGGCTAAGGATGGAGGTGCTGTTCTAGACAGATCGACGAACAGACTGGAGAAATCCACCTTGCCCATCAGTAACCCAATGGGCGGCATCAGCACGTCGCTGACCAGTGACGACACGATCTTCCCGAATGCGCCCCCGATAATGACACCAATGGCCATATCCAGGACATTCCCCTTCATGGCAAACTCTTTGAACTCTTTCAGCATAGTGTTCCTCCTTATAAGAACGCAGCTCCGTGCGAGGCTGCACGCAGCCTATCGTGTGCGGGTAGTGTCAAACGCATACCCTAAGGTGAGCAAGTATAAGTTATCGGTATCGCCCGTGCCAGCAGGCGGCCGATTGTTATACCGGGTGGTCACCTGGAATCCGCTTGCCAGGCCGGCCAAAATCTTCATGCGAACCCCGTTATCCATCGTGAAGAAGAAATCCGACGCGTTCTGGACCGATGGGAATATTTCGTTGTAATGGTACAGCGTGACACGGCCATCGAACAGCGGCCAATCCCATTTCATCGCGACGCGTGCGCGAAAGCTCGCCCGATCATCGGTCAGACGATTATCGCGGTAGTCCTCATTGAAATATGTCGGACCGGCTTCGGCGTAGAAGGTCATATCCTTAAAAATACCCTTCAGATCTCCACGCTCAAGGAATTGGTACCCCGGGCCACTGGAGATCGCTGTTCTCAGCTTGAGGTTTTGGAGAAAATCGTTTTCGACATAGGCGGACGCAAACCAGAAAAACCGCTTGGTGATAAAGAAGTCGAGCTTGATCGTTCCTCGCGCATTCCTGACCTGCAAGCTGCCGTTGTTGTCTCCATTAACATAGCGGCCCAAGAGGGTCAGCCGAAGCTGCTCGCTGCGTGCCACAAGATCTCCCAGGATGCTGACGTTTCGAAGACTGCTATTTCCCACGGATTGCGAGTAGCCCGCGTTGAGGCTCCCGGTATAGATGACCGGCGCCTGAACAATCGGGTTCACGTGGGTCACGGCATTGATCGGAACTGTCATCGTGTCTCCGCCCGGGCCGGCCTTCACCTTCATCGTCCCCGGTTCTCCCTCTTCAACCGTTCCATTAAGGATCGTCCCCTCTTTTAAATGAAAGGGAATGGTGTGGGAGACGGCCAGCTTACTCACTTCCGCCCACTTCAGCTTGATGATGTCTCCCGCCAAGGCGTTCTTAATCTGCAAGATTCCGCCCGACATTTCTATGACTTCGCCGTAAATGACACTGCCATCTTTCAATGTCACGACATCGAGGCTCGGCGTTGTCGCGGGCGCTCCATCATCAGCAACAACCGGCGTCTCCATCACGCCCAGAGCTAAGACCGCGACCAGCAGCATGAGTGGATTCATTTATCCTCCTTCGTGTGGCTAAGTAGTTTAGTTAAGGTAAGTCGCCCTTGGGTATATACCTAGATTGCCGCGACACTGCAAGAGGCTATTGTCTGCCTGTGCGAGACCCAGCATAGAGCTCTTCAATGTCCAGACAGAGGAGAGCGCCATGGCATTGCTTCATGCTGGTCTAGCGACTCTGAGCGATGACAACCATGGAGTTGCGATTCGTGGTTGAGACGGTCCGGCTTCACGATCACCAGACCGCCTCCATACAGGCCTGATACGTTGCTAGTTCTGGTGAGAAACGCCTTCAAGTCCATGCGGATCTTTTTCTAATTGCACATAGTAGCGTGCCGCCTCGGATCGCCTGGATATCTTCAAACGCTTGTAGATTCTTTGTAAGCGATTGGCCACCACACGAGGCGCAAGATCCAATTCTTGTGCAATCTCCTTGTTTGTCTTCCCGAGCGCCACCAGAGAGAGTAGCTGCCGATCGTGTTTCGAACAGCTATAGGGGATCCGCTCTTGTCCGGCCGACGCTCCATCCCGAACCCATGTGATGACTTGCTGAGTCAACTGCTGATCCATGAGTGCCCTCCCACTCGCAACAATCTCGATACTCCTCACAACCGCCTCAGCCGCTGCGCTCTTCAGCAGGTAGCCGTGCGCATCGGCAAGGATTGCTGCTCGTAGGAGATCCTTATCGTCATGCGCCGTAAAAAAGAGAATGCCGATGGTTGGATGTGACACACGGATGGCTCGACACAAGTCGATTCCACTTACTTGCCCAACTCGCACCTCCAACACCACCACATGTGGGCTGTGAGTCTGGATTGCGGCTAGAGCCTCAGCTTGAGTCATTGCAACGCCAACGATATCGAGCCGGCTGTTCTTCGAGAGAACAGTCTTGAGTCCATGGAGAGTCAGGACAGAATCATCGATGAGCAAGACACGAATTGGGTTTGGTTTTCGGGTTGAGGTGTCCATGAGATGGTTTCCATTGAGTGAACGTTCTATCGGCTCAGCAAGCCCAGTCGAGGAGGTGGCTAAGAATTTGGTGCTCATAAGCGCCTCACGTTGTTCATTGTGGTGACTTGACCGACCATGGATTTCATGATTGCGATGAGACCCACTTCGGACTCAGAAAGCTCCTGTTCCGTAGGCAAGGCTTCCATCCAACCCAGTTCAGGAATATGTTGTACTACGCCTGTCACGCCCCCTCTTGTGCTTAGTTTGTGTTGATGACCGTGCTCCAGAGCGACCGGAAGCTGACGTGATCGCCGGGGAGCGATCGAGATCGGACGAATTTAACACCCGGCAGAAGTTGACAAAGAAATCGACGAATGCACCGATCAGCAATTCGCGGCAAGCCGATTCCTGGATTCCATTCAAATGCTTCCACTGCCCATTCACGCGTTGCAGCACGGCCAATCGATGGGTGTTCACTCCCGCGCGAGACTCCGTGGTCAGCAGGTAGTCCTGTCCGTTGTAGTCTTCGACGAGTAGCCCTGGTGTGGTCATGCTTCTTTACCTCTCTCATCGCATTTCGATTGATACTCGCACGTGCAACGGATACTGCCGACTTCCTCTTGATGGCATGACTACAACCCTCGTGCCACATCTCCAAACGAGTGAAGGCCTCCACATAATCAATCGGTTGCATTGAATGGACGGACTGGCGAGACCGCCTCCGTTGTGTCGACATGAGACAGCGGAGTGTCTCATGAGACAGTCATAGGATGGTGAGAGGCGCTTACGCTACGGAAGTGGAGGGGAATGGGTGAGCACGGCCGTCATCGGCTGGGTCTCTCGATGCACTGCTGGGAATAAAACTGGCTGCCCTTGCGCTCCGCCTAGCGAGGATCGATATCTAGCTCGACGAGGCGGCGATAGAACGTCGCCCTGCTGACTCCCAGCCGTCTTGCAGCCTCCGTCCGATTGCCATTAGCATCGGAAAGCGCCGCGAGGAATCGAGATTTCTCATCCCGGTTCGGCAACGGGATCCATACGGACAAACTTGGGACAACGGGGGCACTGATGATCTCCGGCGGGAGATCAATGGGAAGAACCTCTTTCGTCTTGCAGCTGATCACTGCAAATTCGATGGCACTCTTCAGTTCACGCACATTACCAGGCCATGCGTGGCTCATGAGAAGCCGAAGAGTGTCGGGATTCAGGCGCTCGATCGTCTTTCCAGTGGCGGTGCAGATTTGCCCAAGAAAGGATTGGACGAGAAGCGGGATGTCCTCGCGTCGTTCACGCAAAGGCGGAAGCTGGACTCTGGCGATACGAATTCGGTAGAGCAGATCCGCTCGGAAGGACCCACGAACGACGTCTTCACTCAAGTTATGGTGGGTGGCCGCCACGACACGCACATCGACTTTGCGAGGCGTGGCCTCTCCCAGACGGGTGATCTCCTTTTCCTGCAACACCCGCAAGAGAGCCGTTTGGACTTGCGGCGGAATATCCCCGATTTCGTCGAGGAATAACGTGCCACCCTCTGCCGCTTCGAATAATCCTTGCTGATCATTCACCGCCCCGGTAAAGGATCCACGCTTGTGGCCGAAGAGTTGGCTCGTCAGGATCGAGTCGGTCAATCCGGCGCAGTTGGCGGCGATGAACGGCTTATGTTTTCGGCCGCTGCAAGAATGAATGGCACGCGCGATCAGCTCTTTTCCGGTTCCCGTTTCCCCTTCGATCAACACGGTGGTGTCAACCTGCGCCACGTCTCGCACAAGTTGGTACGTGCGAAGCATGGCGGGATTTTTCCCCACCAGGTCGTGAAACGACGCCTGCTCGTTGAGCACCCGGCGGAGCGTGTGGAGCTCGGTGCGGTCATGCACGATGACGATATGCCGGCCGGGGTGGCGAGGATCTCCGTGGACTTCTATCTCAACCCAAGAGGGACGCGGTCCTTCGATGCCCACGACGCAGGTCTTCCGTCGGTCTGAGGCGGTATCGATCAGCTCCCGAATCGCCACACGATCTTGCTTGTGAAGAGGAAGTGCTTGCTCCCATTCTCGGCCGATTACAGCCTCTGCCGTCATTCCCAGGATCTCAAGACCGCGATCGCTGGCGAACGTGATGTGCCCGCGTTCATCTAGGACAAGCGCAGCAAGCCCGAGGTGCTGAAGCAGAGCCAGCGCATCGTCCTTTGTGCGTTCGCTGGCTTCAAGCTCACTGATCAAGCGTGTCTCGGTCTTACGGTGGGACTTCGCGGTACGTTCTTCGGCCAACATGCGTTCCCGAGCCCGCTGAACGATCGCCCCCATCTTCTCGAAACCGGAACCCAGACGCTCAATGAGTAACAATTTCTTGGACCCAATCGACAGTGCGGTGGCCTCCAGTGCCATGGTGCCTCCCTGTCGATCAGGTTCCGTCCATGGGCCCGACTTCTCAGTTGCGCCCGGCTGACCTCCCCAAATTGGGTGAGCCCCGACAAGATAATCCCGCAAGAACGGCGAGCATTGGTCCAGGTCTAGCACCGTCCCGTACGCCGGACCAACCCACTGGCGCCACCAGTCAGGCGGGAGACCTTGAAGCCGAAACTCGGCCGAATCCTCCTCGCGCTCAAACACCACCATGTCGAGAGCGGAGAGAACCGCATTGAACAGGGACTCGTTGTGCAGTGCGAGATTGCCTGGCCAGCTTTTCATAAAGAATCACTGGGGATCGGAGATGTATGTACGATCTGGGTTGCCAGCTTCACAAATAACTCTTCGACTCCCTGCCCACGCTTGGCACTGCCGAACAGGACCGTCCAGCCTTGTTCACGCAGCTGTTCGATCGCGCGCTCATCGATTTCCCACTCAGAGCGAACATCCGCTTTATTGATGATCGAGATGAACGGAACCGTTCCTACTGTTCGCATGGCGGTCTGCCGTAGCGCGAGTGCCGTGTCCAGGGTGGCTTTTCTGGTGCCGTCCATGACCAAGATGTAGCCGGATGAACCGCGAAGATACGAGTCGCGCACTCGTTGGAACTCGTCTTCTCCATAGAGATCCCACAGCACCAGCATCACATCCCGGTCCCCGACCTTGACACTCTTCTTCTCCACGGTCACTCCGATCGTCGTGTGGTAGTGATCGGAAAAGACGTTGCTCACAAATCGGCGCACAAGGCTGGTCTTCCCGACCGCGAATCCACCCAACATGCAGACCTTCTTCTGCATCATGGAGGAGTCGTCTCGTTTCCACGACTCGCAGCCGTGAGTGAGACGCGCAAGATGGCGATCCGCGCACCAGATTCGCCCTGTGATCCAGGAATCTTCGAAGACCGCAGAATGTTGGTGGTCATCGTTGTGACCCCTCCCAATTCCTGCCCTTCAAGGACTGAGCGAACGGCTTCCGCCCGCTCCTTGCTCAATTGAATATTCCGTATCGCCAAACCAGTCTCGTCAGTGGATCCGAGTATTTCGAGTACTACTCGCTGGCCTGATTGAGATGCCGCTTGATCCAACTCTCGTAACGCAGCCGAGACAGCACCCAATACTGCCCGTTCCGACGGCCCCACAGTTGACGACCCGGAGCGGAAGTGCACCACGGTTCGATTGACCCGTTCGAGGAGGTCTGGAATGGGTGCCGTGACAAGACCTTCATCTCGGTAATGGGCGATTCCCGGAATCAGTGGTGCCAGACGTTTCGTCTCTCTGGCCCAGTCGATTGGAGCTGAACCGGTCGCCACTAGCGTATCACCCTCCAGGTCTAGCTTGACGGATCCCGGAGGTTGCAGCATCGATTGAGCCCTCGTCTTAACGAGTTGAGGGTCCAGCGAATAATAGGGGGACCAAACAGCCTTGACGCTCGATGGCTCAAGGCCAGCCTCGATCACCATCGCCGAAGGATCTTTAGCCAAGGGGTCTCGCAACCCCTCGAGGTGATAGCCTGTCAACGTCGATTTTGCCACGGTGACAACCATGCCCGGCTCTGTCCCAAGTTCAACCAGCAGATTGGACCACCGAGCATGGGTTTGATAGGCCATGACACCCCACCACGAGAACAGGAGGATAATCGCCCCGCCCAGAATCCATAGCTTCAAGGCGCTTGGTCGCGGTGGTGATTCATAGTGGGCGTGTAAACAGCTCTCCAGGCAGGCCTGTGTCGTCTTAAACGGCGCCGCGTCTCCATGAAAATGGGTCAAGGCATCGGGTTGCTGCGCATGAATATCATCCAGTGCGGCTTGGAAATCCTCCCTGAGGGTTTCAGGGGGAGTACCCCGAACGACACCGGCCAAGTAGGCGTGGGACCCCTGTTCAATCCACACAGTCCATTCACCAACTCGAAAATGGTCGAGCGTCTGGTCCGGTGACGCGCCAAACGAATCCCGCACATAGCTCTGAATCGCCGTCAGCATGCCGGACAAAACCTGCTGATCCTGGACCACAGCCCCCTCGGCTGCCACGTGATGCAGGAGAAGGCCTGTCTCCCGATGGATAAGAAACACTTGTTCCACGCGATAGCGGAGCGTATGGAGCAGCACGACCTCCGCGAACGGTCGCCCTGTCCGCCAGGCTTCCAACCGCCAGCGAAGGCCTCGAACGGACAGGCTTTCATTCAACGAATGGTTAAAGGACTGGGTCATGCCTTGCAAGGCACGCGCGATAGCCTGCCGAATGGCTGGCCCCATGATTGGGGCGATCGCATCGACGATCGCCCGTGGCGATTTCCGTATGGTGGCGACAAAACCGTTCTCGACGTAGGGAGTCAGAACCGCCGATAACTGTGGGTCTCTCTCCCCACGAACGGCGAATGCCTCAGGAAGTACCCGGCTGACATCACGAGGCTGAACCGCCCGATTGTCGAGCCGATCCCGGAGTTCATCGAGTTGTGTCTGCTCCGGAGAGAGCAAAAGAGTGCGCAGCTGGGTCCAGTCTTCGTCTACGGACGTGCGTCCCTCAGAAGATGGAGAATCGCGATGAGGCCTGTGCGGATCGGTAGACATGGGGTAGCACAATCGTCATGGACTCGAGAGATCACAAAGAGACTGCCGCACGGCCGCTGTGTTAGGCTCAGCCGCGACCGGAGACCGCCTCATGACTGGATAGCCGTTGAGATGCCTCCAATAAAATGGCTGCGAGCGTCGCACGATCCGTCTTTTCCGCTCGGAGATCATGGACGGCCTGGTTGAGCGCCGACGTCGCTTCGGCATGTCGAGCGCGAACGTCGGTCGCCAGCTCGCTCGTCCGTTCTGTCAGCTGCTGGAGAATATGTGCTTGCGCTTGGGTCGCCTGCATATCCAGCAGACGTGCTTTATCCTCAAGAGTGGCAGCCAATTGGGTGAGGTCCTGTGTCAGATTCGTGACGGATTCTCCTCGGACTTCCTGCTCCTTGGTCAACCGGCTCGTGAGCGCCTCAACTTCTTTCTTGATGTAGATCTCAAGGCTCTCAAAACGTCGTTTGAGATCGTTGCGGAGATCAGAGGCTTCACGGATTAAATGTTGTTCGAGTTGTGCAAACCGACGGTCATGTTCTCGGGCTTGTGCGCCGAAGAGAATATCGCGAATCTTGTCGAGGTTCCCGCTTGCGGATCGATCGTCAGGGTGTGGTAGGCCACCGACTCGGTCAGGGTCTGTCGTTGGGTCTTCACGGGCGATCAGGGGCTGATCCGCGGAACGTGATGTAGTCATCGCCTCACCTCCTGTCGGGGTCACGAGGTAACAAGCCCGGTAACGACATGCTCCTCATCGCTCTCGATCCACCGCCGTTCGATTCGACGGCGGCAAATAGTTCGCTTCCCTCTCCGTGCATCACAATCGCGAACAACAGAGGTGGTATCCTAGCATTGGGAAGCGCCATCAACAAGACTGAATGTGACCTGCCTGTAGAACGCCCGAGAAGCGGAGTGCCGTTGTGGGAACCGGAGGTTTTTAGTTGTTCACCACATGGACGGTAAGACTTGCAGAGGGTAGCGCAATCTCACGTTCTTGAAATCGTTGAAGAATCAATTTATTCAACTCGCTCTGTGCCGAGCTGTAGTCCGCCACGGCTGTCCAAGGCTCGGCGGCAATAGCCACGGCCAGGGACGACTCCCCGAGGGATGATACTCCCACTGAAGGAACCGGGTCTTTCAGGACCGATGGATGCCGATTGAGGACATCCCGAACTTGAGCCAGGGCCTCATCAAGATTCGCGTTCGGTGACACGGGAACGGTCACATGCATCTGACGGATGGTTCCAAAGTTGTGCAGAATCTCTCCGACGATTTTCCTGTTGGGAATGATGACGCGAGATCGGTCCGCGTGCATCAGCGTCGTGGTGAAGATGTCGATGACCACGACATCCCCGTGGACTCCGAGCAGCGAGATATGTTCGCCGACCTTGTAGGGTTTGCTGAAGATAATGGACAACCCAGCCATCACGTTGCTCAACACTCCCTGTAAGGCCAACCCAATACCCACACCGGCGACTCCCACACCGGCGAGCAGCGGAGCAATGGGCACGCCCAGTGTTTGGAGCGCGATCATCGCCGTAAACAGTATGACGATGATTTTCACGATACGCACCAGAAGCAGGCGCACCGGTGGCTCAAGGGTCTGTTTTTCAAGCGCCTGTTGTGCGAAATTGGCAGCCCCACGAGACGCCATCATTCCGCCGATGAGGATGCCGAGCGCGACCGCCGCCTGCAACCCGTACTGCACGGCATATTGAGTGAGCGTATCCAGAATATTCATGGAGAGGTTTCCTTATCGACCGAATAATCCTTTGAGCAGCTCTTTCCCCTCTCTCTGGAGGTCCTCAGGCTTTGTCGTCCCTTTGAGCAGCCCGCCGACGGCTTCTTCGACCTTCTTCTTGACCTGCTCCTGCACTTTCCCGCTGAGACCCTTGAGATCAACTCCATACGATGGAGCTTGAGCCGTTCCGGTAATCGTGAGTGGAAGACTCAATCGTCCGTCTTTCAAAGCGATTTTGACGACAGGTGACGCCGCCGCAATCTTTTGGCTCACCTCTTGGGAGAGGTTGAGATTCACGGCAAGATTCAGCCGCTGATCAAACCCAATCGTGCCCCCGCCGGTCGCTTGAAAATCATGGCTGTCCATCAAGAGCCGCTGCACGTTGATCGTCCCTTGCTTAATGGCGAGATCCGTCTCGATCGTCGAAAAGGCCGTGGCCTTCGCATCGCCGAGGGACATGCCGGCCACGTTGAGGGCCGAGACCACTTCCTGAAGAATATTCACCCCTTCGATTTTTCCATCTTTCACGGCCAGGTGGCCAGTCCCCTCCAACGCTTTGGTCAGATCCGGCATCGAGAACCCACGCCCTTGCACCGACAGATCCGCACCGGCCGACCCGCTGATCGAGATCGGCGTCTCGGCGACGGCATTGAGCGCCGGGCCAAGCTGTAATCCTTGAATCGTCACAGCTCCCTTGAATGGAGGCATGTCTGATCCGGCGATCAGTTTGCCTTGCCCCTTCACCTCGCCGTCGAACAAACGGAACGCCAGGGATTTCAGCTTGGCCTCTTGCCCTATCACTTCCGCCGCAATCTGGAGATCCTTGATCTCAACCGGTGTTTTCAGGGGAAGCGCAATCGGTACGTTCGCCGTATTGATCACCGGTGAGCTGACATTGATGATGGCATCATTCCCCGCAGCCTTTCCTGTAATGGTAAAGTCCGTCTTTCCCACGCCTAACTGGAAATTGATCGCATCGATGTCCATCGTCTCTCGCAATGGACCAAACGAACCGTCGAGTTTCACCGGCAGATTGAATGGTTGCACCAGTGAGCCAAAATGCACACGTGGCGTCTGCCCCAGCCGCACTGATTGCAGGAACACCTCCAAATCTTGCAGTACATACTCTGTCGGCTTGCCGGCAGAGAGGTCACGGTAGGTCAATTTCCCGCCGTCGATCGACACACGGTCCACGGCCAGCAGCGCCAGAATCTTGAGCGGCCCTTCCGTCGAAGGAATCGGAGCGCGCGAAGGTTTCTCCGGCACCGGCACACCCTTGCGGCCGATAGTTGAAATGTTCAGCACACCCTTCTGGTTCTTGATCACCGTAATGACCGGCTGGCGAAGCGTGATTTCCTCCACTTCGACTTTGCTGCTCAGCAACGGCATCAACTTCACACCCACTTCCAACGACGCTAGAGAAGCAAAGGGACCAGTCCCAAAGGCCGGATCGTCCAGCACCGAGAAACCCGCCACGCGCGCACCGATTCTTGGCCAGATGGTCAATCGAATGTCTTGCACCTGAACCTTACGATTGAGAGCATCCTCGATGAGCGGTTTGTATTGATCTTGATATTTATTGAGATCGATCAGAAAAGGCAGCGCCAGCACCACGCAGACGAGGAGAACCACTAAGACGAGCAAGCCCATCGCGATTTTCATCGGTGATCGTCTCCAGGTGAAAATGAAGTATATAAACGGTTCCCGCGTGAGTCAAACGAGCGACGCTGCGAAAGGCCTTCAGCCAAGCCATCGCATTACTGGATTTAACAATCGTTATGGGCGAAAGAAAGGCAGGTGGAAACAACTGACCGTACGCCTGAACTCCTCTGCGATAACATGCTCGGCGGAACCACCTACGGCAGCGATTTGGCCTCGCTCAAAAATTTGTTCACTTCGCCATGGTTACAAGAACTGGTCGATGAGCAGCGTATGATGTGGCATGGAGGAATGCAAGGCCAATGAATTTGAAATATCAGGACTTAATCGCATCATAGTCAACCGTGAGTTCTAACTACGGACCCTGTTGCTGGTCCATTTTTTCTTTCAGCTCTATGCTGCCGTCCGTAGTTCTCAAAACATGGAATGTTTTTATTGTCGCCCCCGTCATATCGCCAGATGCTCGAACTGTGAACTTATCGAAGCGCTCGATGTTGTCTAAAACTGGAAGAAGAAAAGAAATTGCGCCGTTATTGACGTAGGGAACGCCTAGCTTTCCTCTTGGACATTTCTTTCCGTTGCATTCGATGACGGCACCAAAAAATGCCTCGTCTCCGGGATTAAGAACTACAGATACCTGTGTAGGTGGAGGATTAGGACAATCGAACAGAATGTCCATAGATGAAACAGGAAGCTGGGGCTGGTCCAGACCAACAAAATCGTTCGTTTTGAGCACTGCGATTCCAACATTGGTGATCCGAACCCCACCAACATTTTTGAGCTTAAGTGTGGCGAGTTTCGCTACCTTTTCTGAACAGTTTCGGTTTCCTTGAGGAACGATAGTTAATGAATCATCTACACCTTCGATAACTAATAGCTGCTTCGGTGCTTCTAATTTAGAAGTTGATAATGTCCGCAATGAGCGGCGAACTAGATCTTTAGCTAGTGCGCGAACTTTTCTATAGGCTAAGTGTTCCTTGTTCTCAGGCTTTACCATGGAGATGTGGTCGCCGTCTACCGCATCACAGTTGACTGGAGCGCCGCCACAAGCACTCGCCTCACGAACAAAATGATCTTCTAGACCGTAGAAGTGATACAGTGAGATTCGTGTGGGCACCCTATCATCAGCCTGTTCTTGGTAGCGGTTGAACCGCTGTGCCCAGTCTTTCTGCAATCTGCCAAGTTCCTTATTCAACACCGTCAAATCATCGGCCTGCTTGTTTTCGCAGAGAAGACGTAGCAAATCCGACCCTTCAACCCCATAAAATGGAGTTCCAAACGCCTGCAGTTCGATGACAGTCTCTTTCAGGAGAGTAAATCGACTACTTTCTATTGATAGAAGAGCGTGCTGGATAACCAGTCCGCCCATACTGTGGCCAACCATTTGTACTGACTTGTACTTGGACAGTTCGTCCTTCAGGAAGGAGCCAAGAAATTCTCCAAGACGGCGAAGATCGTTTATCTCACCGCAGAACTTCGTGGGATAGCCGAACAGAAGAATGTTGAAGTCATCAAAGGCGCTATCACGAACAACAAGTTCTGGAAATTTCCCCCATGCCAGATCTTTGGATGAGTTAAAACCATGGACAAACACGAGAAGCCTTTGGGCATTTTGGTCTTCCCTTACCCAGGTTCTATAGATTTCTGTGCGCGATTTTCCAGCAAGAGACTCAACTTGCGACAGATGGGTACACCCGTGAAGCCCAGGCGACAAGATAGCTGCGATTACAATTGTGAGAAGCCGTGATTTGAGATTCCTAAGTTGGATGAACATCTGCACACCGACGTCTATAGAAATCACAATTGGAACCTAGAGATTCGGCAAGTTCGAGCACTGCAGCATCTACCAGAATCACCCATTGTTTTTGGAGAGTGGTAGGATACGTCAAATGGGTTGAGAAATCGAATGCCCGTTATCAGCAGGTGATATCACATTACTTGAATGATGCGTTGTAGAGAGAATGTTCCGAAAGAGAAATGGATAAGTCCGGAAACCTTTTAGTTAAGAATGCCCACTGAGAAGGCTGGAATACTCTCAGCGTTCCCCTCCCGAACGCACAAGCAGCTGACGGGCTTGCACGGATGCAAGCCCGTCAATTCACTCCTTTGTCATACCAATGTCACCACATCTCAGCGTTTCTTCCGATTGGCCAGGTTTCCGGATCGCACCTGGCAAGCCAGGACATCGCAGATGACCCGCGTGGCCATGAGGCTGGTGATCTCTGCGGCGTCATAGGGCGGTGAACATTCGACGATTTCCATTCCCGCCAGAGGTTTTGTGTCCGCGATGATCTGGAGGAACTTCAGCACTTCACGCGGCAAGAACCCGCCCGGCTCCGGCCAGCCGGTGCCCGGCACGAAGGCCGCATCCAAACAATCCACGTCGAAGCTCAACCACACCGCATCCACCCCATCAAACGCCACTTCGAGCGCCTGCTTCGCGGCATTCTCAATGCCCATTTCCACGCAGTCGGTCACGGTCATGATGCTGGTCTGCCGTTCACGGCCGGACTTTACACCGGGCCGCGGCGCTTGCCAGCCGCCGATGCCGATCTGCACCAGATTCTTGGCCGGCACGTTGGGAATGTTCGTCGCGTGAAACCAGGGTGTGGTGTGCATGCGTTCATCGAGATCGGTCTCCTGCGTGTCCACATGCCGGTCGAAGTGCAGGATGCCGAGCTTCTTGCCGCCCATATTCTGCGCCACGCCCCTCACGGTTGCAAATCCCAGGGAATGGTCTCCACCGAGCACGACCGGAAACGCGCCGCTGGCATAGACATGCCCGACACCCTTGGTGACCTGATCGAAAGTCTTTTCGATGTTGCCGGGAATCGTAAAGACATCGCCGACATCGCAGATGGAAATGGATTCCCGTAGATCCACGCCGAGCTCGAAGCTGTACGTCCCGTATAACGCCGAAATCTTGCGAATGCCCTGAGGCCCGAACCTGGTGCCGGCGCGATAGGTTGTCCCGCCATCGAACGGCGCGCCAAGAATAGCGACATCGTACTGGCCGCACTTGCGCACGTCTTCGACATACGGAGCCTTGATAAAGGTGTTGATGCCCGCGAAATGCGGCAGCTCACCACGGCTAAAGGTGGGAATGCGGCGATCCTTGATGGAATCGGCCCCCTGCAGACCCAATTCAAGGCCCCGGGCGATTTCTTCTTCATATTTCGTGGTCGGCAGCAGCGCCTCCGCTTCGACGGCGAACTTCGCCTCCGGCCCGTATTTGTCATGTAGGGGAACCTTGCCTTGATATGTTCTCTTCTTTGCCATGAGTGCTCCTTTCTACTGGATGAATGGATTCTGACTCTCTCTGAAACGCTTCTTACGACACGAGACGTGGCGAACGGCCTGTCTTTCATTCTTCAGTTGGTGTCGACTCCCGCGGACTCCGCAGAGCGTCGCTCCTTGTCGATCTCGCGACCAGGAGATACAGCGTGGTTACACCGAGGATACTTCCGAGAACCAGCGGGACGGCCCAGAGTTGCCACCAGGGGGCATCAGGCGACACCGCATAGGGGCGCGGCCAGGCGATATTGACGAATTCAAACACCGACCAAAGAAACGCCGCGGTATTGATCAGTAATCCCCACGAGCCCAGCTTCAGTTGGCCTAACGAGGGGTCCCAGCGCCCGGTGAGACGGGTATAGAGTCCGACGCCCGTAGTCATCGCAAACATGGCGTACAATCCCCCCGTGCCAAACGCCAGGACTGTGGCGACCGCTTCATCGTTGAGCCCGAAGAGTAATCCGAGCGTGGCCAGCAACACCGTGAACATCACGGCATTCCGGGGAGCCCCCGCCGTGGTCACCCGACTGAGGGCGGCCGGCATACTGCCTTCGCGAGCCATGGAAAATACGATCCGGGAGGTGTATTGGACCATGGAGGACCCGCAAGCCAGAAACGCAACCATGACAATCGCCAGAAACGGGGTCTCTGCCCATGCGCCAAAGTTGTCGACAATCACCGGGGTGACAGGATCGGACACCGCACTCGTTTGCTGTAAGGTATCGCGATTCAAGCTCAGGGTGAGCGCGGCGGAGTTGAAGAGCACCACACCACCCACCATGCAGAGGGATAAAAAGATCGCGCGGGGAACCATTCGCTTGGGCTCACGAGTTTCTTCAGCGATGGTCGAGCAGGCATCGAAGCCGATGAATGCCCAACCGGAAATCGCGAGCGCCGCCAGAAATGCCGCGGTCTGGCTGGGCGCGGTCCCTGTCCCAAGATGGGCGAACAGTTCAGAAAACTCGTGCTGCCGGAAAAAGAAGAATAACAGCAGCGCGACGCCGAACGAGCCGACGATTTCCGCATAGACCCCCAGGGAAATGAGGAACTTGAAGACCGAGACATGGACGAGATTGAGGACGGTGCAGACCAGCAGAAATACCGCGCCCCATATCACGAGGGTCACTCCTGTTCCACCTCCTGATCCGAAAAAAATAGCCAGCCAGACACCACCGGTATAGGCGGTCGTGGTGAGCATGGCGATCGTGGAGCTGACGTAAATGGCTCCGGCGTACGTGCCGGTGGTCGCACCTCCGAGCTGTCGCGCCCATTTGTACGCGCCGCCCGCGATCGGAATCTGCGAGGACAGTTCCGCATACACGGTGGCGACCAACAACTGCATCACCAAACAGAGTGCCAGAGCCGCGAACCACCCGCCACCCGTCACGACCGTCTGGACACCGATAATGGCGTAGAGCCCTGCCACCGGTGAGACGGTCGCAAAGCCGATGGTGAGGCTGTTCCAGAGACTGAGGCTGCGGTGGAGTGTCTCGGGAGGATTCCTAGCGGGAGCAGGAAAAACCGCATCCGGACTTTCTTGACTTACCATGGCAGACCTCTCTGACTCGGCAGCAGGTCTGACTGATCCGGTATGGAAAAAATTGGGGGATGGAGATGCATAACGAAGCCTCCTGCTGGAAGGTTATATTCCCAAAAGGCCATGTACCTCAGTACATGATCTCCCGGGTTTTTATCCCTCCGTGGAACCTCGTTATGCGAGGCCGAAAACTCTTGGACCAGACGCTCCCTCCTAGAATGAAGAAAGCCGGAACCCTAGTTTTCCTTTTGGAACGCTTTCGGTCGCATAGTATTAATTCACCATGCCAAAGTCAAGGTGATCAGGCAGTACGCCGAATACCCCTACCAATAGCAACTTTGCCCTCGTGGCCACTACCCCCTCGGTCAGAAGCTAGCGTGATGAAGGTTCCCAATAACTGTGTTCGCAATGCCGACTCATGAGCTCGGTGCTTTAACAAAGGAGGTCTTTGAAGAGCTATTTCGAGTCATCGTGCTGATAGGACTCGCTAGTGGGATGTGCGGAACGTTCGTTTCCTAGTAGGCTGCGGAAAAACTCATTCTGTCCCCTGTTGCCGTCCACGGGTATACTCTTCCTCACAAATTCGCCGTGGCGTATTCCGAAGTGTCCCTGAGCTGATTGCGGCCATTGACGCATGCATGACTCAGCGCAATGCCACACCTCACCCGATTGTGTGGACCAAGACAGCACAGGCGATCTGGACGAAAGTGAATCGGCCAGGATCGCCTGGGATAAGACAAGAACAGCATGAATCACTACACGAGCATTCGCGATATCAGGAGCACTAGTTCGGTCCTTGCGGACAGGGGGTACAGTGACATGTTTGCCAGCTGGGATGCAGACAGATGGACTATTGTGGTCCTTACTGTATGTGTCATCGCTCAGATGCTGTTTATTCTAGCTTTTGACCCTTTCCCAACGGTAGACACGGCTGCGCATCTCGGGTCCGCTCGTGGGTTTGCCGATTTCATTGCCGGTGAGTCGGTCACCCCTTCTCAGTTTCTTGAATGGAACATTGTACCCCCTCCGAACTTGCTTCCCCAATTAGCCCTTGGGATGCTAGTGCCAGCGGTAGGTTCGCTCTGGGCAGAGCGCTTAATTCTCTTGGGGTATGTCATTGTGTTCTCCCTCGCCGGGGGCTGGGCCATTCGGCAGACCCGCCCTGGAGCAATGTTGCTCGGATTTTTGGTCCTTCCCCTGACTTTCAATTTGCCTTTTCTTTGGGGCTTCCTGAACTTCAGTTATTCGATCGCAGGTTTTCTCTTTGTCGCGGGCTTGCTGATGCATTGGGATGGGCGGCTCGATTTGAGTCGCATGATGGTGCTCGCGTCGGCACTAGTCCTTGTGTTTTTCACCCACTTGGTCGGGTACCTGGAGGCGGGGCTACTAGCTGCTTGTATACTCGGCGCGGCATGCATACGGGACGACAGACCCTTAGCGGCATTGACACGCGCTACGATTGCGCTAGTGCCGGCTGTCGTCCTGACTCTGCTCTTCCTAATGTTGACTCGCTCAGAGCCAACTTCCGTCTCATTCGATCTGACAGCCAAACTAACTTCACTGAAAGGCTTGGTTTCACTAACGACCGGGATCGCCACGTATGATCGGTTGGAACGCGTGCCTTGCTTCGCGACGGGACTTGCTCTGTTGATCCTGGTTCTGATTGCAGCGGTGCGAGGTCGGTCGAGTTGGATCGGGCGTCCCGTTCCTCTGGGACTCGCGGTATTCGTACTGCTGTCATCAATTGCTGCTCTCTTCGCTCCGGATGAAATGGGAAGCGGCGGGACTCTCGGTTCAATTCGGTACGCGCTCTTTCCCATTCTTGGCGTGATCCTTTGGCTCGCCTACCAGCCCCTGCCTTCCCGCGTCCTGCTCATAGGAGCCACGGTCGCAGTTCTCTCGGCATCCAGTTTGGCCACGATTCGCTATGACGAGCTTCGGGCTATCGAGGCCGCTTTGCAGGATCTACGTGCCCTTGAGCCCTCCATATTACCGAATTCCACCGTGGTTCAAGCGAATGTTCGACAGGTGAAATTTGGATCTCTCCATCGCCCCAGTTCACTGGTGGCGGAAACTGGACGGCTTGCGGCAGCCCAAGACGCGTTTGATCTTGGCAACGTCGATTGGTCGGTACCTTTCGGACTCCTCCGGTTCAGAAAGGAGACGAATCCCTATGCGCACTTGGTTTACCCAGGGAAAGGATTCTTTTGGATCGAGTCTGCACCGCCTCCGCTCGACTTCCAAGGCTTCGAGCAACGCACAAACATGCGAGTGGATTATGTCGTTGTGTTCGGACGTGCCTTGCCGGCGGGTGCCTTCGAATGGACGCCTCGGAAAAAGTCTCCAGACCTCATTGCCTCTGAGTTGAACAGGTTTGAGTCCAACCTGAATGCCCGCTACGTCAGAGTCAAGACGTCACCGCTCGGAATTTGGGAACTCTGGAGCAGGCGTTGACTCTTCAGGTGACAAAAGGCCTGCTGGCCACCAAGGCAGGTATCTGATTGCCGACAGTCTCCTGACGTTTGGCCTGCGCGCCACCTGGGCGGGAGCATGTACAAACAGAGTCTTTGGGAAAAGAATTGGGTAGTCTGATCTCTGTCGCCAATCTCTTCCAAACGTCCGATGTGAAATCAAGCCGACGACTATGGGGACGCTCGGACATTTCGCTGAGTCTGCCATTCTCATCTCGTCCCCTTGGTTTAATTATGCTACTATTCTCATCTTGCTCTTGTGCAATCAGCTTCACATTGTCTCAACCTGAATGCCATGACGCGGCCGGCTCCCTCACCAGCTTCCGACTATCGCTTTTTGCTCCTCATGGCCCCCTCGCTGTTCATCCTGCTGCTTGCGATCGGACTGTTTGAGTTCAGTTCCAATATCACCGTAGACAATTTCCATAACCTCACGAGCCGGCTGATGCACCGCGCGTCAGAAGCGTCGAAGGAATCCCTCGATCCCACTCATTTTCTCGTGGAGGTCAAGTCCCGGTATATCTGGCTGACGACGGTGGTGGTGGCCCTCGTGGCCGGGCTCTACGCATTGATCGTGTGCGGGATCATCATGTACCAATCGCTTCCGCGACCACGGCTGCTGCCTGTCACAGCCCTAGGAATTTTCTTCGCATCCATCGGACTGGCTTTTATCTGGTCGCTGGATGACACCCATGCGCTCTACCGAGCCGTGTTCAGCTTCAGCTATGACAATCTGCGCCAGGCCGGACCTCAGCGGATCGGCGAACATCTCTTACGGTACGCGATGGTGGTTGTGTCCATCGTCAATGTGCAGGCCATGGTGGTGCCGGTGGTGGCTCTGCTTGCAGCATGCAGCACACTCGCGCCGCCGATAGCGGGGACTCAACCCGATCCCGAGTTTTATGCGCTGCAGATGAGGCGTTTGAAAGAAGTGCTGGCTGCAGCCTCAGCGATTCTTGTCGCAGGAGTCTTGCACATGGGAGCCTGGCTGCGATGGCCGGCGGCGTTGATCGCCGATAAAGATGCGCACGAAGCCGTGCTGGGAACGGCCTTAGCCATTACTCTGTTTTGGGGCGTGACCTTTACCTTGATGTTGGTGTCCACATATCTCCCCGCCGCCTTGGTTCTTGCGAAACGAGCTGCGGCTCTCCTGCAAGAGAGATCCTCTCAACGGTCCGTACCCGAACCGCAGGAATGGCTCAAAGACAATGGCCTGTTTTTGTCGTTGCAGGACCATTTCCCCCAGTTCGGGCTCATGCTCGCTCCCCTGCTTGCCAGCCCCTTGAGCTCTCTGCTGTTTGCTCCGTTGACTCCAACGGGCTAGCAGGAATGCTGAACAGTCCGCCGGATTTGTTCTTGCGGTACGTGATGAATGAGGGTGTACTCGGGGTAGTCACGACTGGGAGCGGACCACTTCACGGAGATCAGCCGCGGCTACCCACGCGTCTCGCGAGTCTCAACGGGTTCTGATGGATGAGATCCCGGTTTATCAAGAAACGTCAGCAGCGCGATGAGCCCCAACCCCGACAGCAACCACGCGAACCCGGCCAACCATTGTCTTTGGCAAAAGGCGAGCAGACCCATCAGGAGCACCACTCCGCCTACAAGCCCGGCGATACCCGTCCCAAACGAACTCATATCCCTCTCCCCCTGTCATTCAGGAAATTCAAAGACCATGCTGGTGGCACCAGAAGGCGCGACACCGACTCTTCTCCGAATCGCACTGTGGCAATCCGCTCAATCGTTCAGCGGGAAAATTCTACTCCTTCTCGCAGGATGATGAAACAGTATCAGGCCAGGACATTATCAATGCCCCCGGTAGGGCGTCGTCACTCTTGGCCGAGGCCTTGCACTGCTGTTGCGGCGGATGCTGAGACCACCATTGCTGATCTTGCGTCACTCCCACTCATCACCGACACGTGAAGTGGCAGTACTCGACAGGGCTAGGAGGCGCTGTCATGGCCATCTGAATGGTATCTGCATCGTAGCCGGTCGCTTCCAAATCTTTTTGTGCGCGGGTGAGTTCCTCTTCGGTTACGTAGGCCACGGTATCGGGAATGCCATTATCTTTGAGTGCGCGCACGATCACGCCCAAGGTCTCCCGCTCTTCCGGTGGTATGTTGGTGCCTAACGGAAATTCGAGGCGGCGATGATAGGGACTCTCAAATGTTTCGTTCAAGGCCCTGATAGTCTTCAGCACAAGTGTGTCCTGTTCCCAGGCTTGCAGTTTAGGTCCAGCAGAGGGATGCGTCGCCAACAGGTCCATAAGGGTGATCACATTCGTAGTCAACGACCGCCCGACGAATTCCCTCTGTGGCTCAAGGGTCGTCTGCTTGAGCCCCAACTGTTTGGCCACAGCCTCGACCAACGCGAAGTTGATCATGAAACTGTATTGCCCACCGAACTGGCCGTAGCAGGGCTTTTCGGGATCATTCAAGACATTCATATCGGCGGTCCCGGCATCGAAGGCGCTGAAGCCGATCGCGTCCGGAGCCAGAAGCCGCTTCGCCTCTTTTAGCGTCGCGAAGGCCCCAACGTTGACTGGCACCAAGACTTCTTGGTCGATGGCCTGGAGGAAGTCGACAATGGTTTTCCGGTAAGGCAAATCTTTCCATTCAACCTTGCGATACTCTTTTTCCCACACCAGCTCATCGAGAAAGGGTGGAAACGTCTTGATCTCATCCAGATTCTTCTCCTGAAACGCCCGGACGAACGACGACCAATCTTGAATCTTAGCATGGAGCAACTCGCTCAGATTGGGACGGAGATACTCTTCCTCGACCTCGCCGCCATGTTTCGCCAACAATTTCGTCGGCAGATCGTTCCACAGCTCGTTGCACATGATTCGGTCGACGGTCCCATCGGCCACACTTGTTATGTGATGTATCGACCCGCAAAGAAGGTCAACACGATCCCGATGCACAGCCAGGTCCGGATGAGCGAGAGCCCCGTCCAACACCGACTCCTCCCAATCGACCATGACATACCGTACTCGTGGATACACCATACGTTCTTTATCGAGAGTCTTGAGATGGCTGAGGAAGCAGGCCGCCAGGTTGCCGTTGCCAGGCCCCAGCTCTAGAACGGTAAGAGGAGCCGCGTGAGGGGTACGGGGTAAGGGGCTGGAAGATTGACAACCTGCTGTCTTCTCACGCTTTGTGACGCGCTCGAAATAATCAGCCGCCAGCGCATGGGCGAGCCGGAAATCCGCTGAGGCGAACGTTTGGTAGTACGATCGGAGTTTGTCCCCTCGCAGTCCATAGAAGAGTTGGTTGAGATGGATCTGCCACTGATCGAGCGGCTTATACTCTCCGATCAACTGCGGAAGGGCGTCAGCATCTTGCAACATGTCGTTCCGTCACCAGTGAGAATGTTCGGCGAATTGTCCGTTCAGTGGCCGAAATCCTAACAGATGGCTGGAAAATGCCGCAATGGGCTCCTTACTCGCCGATTTCTTGACAGGGTCCCCTCGACAGGTGTAGCAGACAGATATGATGACCAGAGGATTTCATCTGACCGGCGGTGTGATGGTGGCGGCGCTGCTGTGGTGTCAGGCAACGCCTGCCGAAGAGATCCCACTCACCGAGAACGTGCCGATCTCCGAGTTTCAAAACCGCACAGAGGACATCAAAGCCTACGATTTCGATGCTCCACCGCGTGGCATGTTTCGCTCAATCGCCATGGCCGAAGACTTTGAAGAGCGCCTGGGGCCCCTTCGAACTCATGAAATCGTGCCGGTCAAACCAACCGAACGCTTTCGCGCTGATGCAGCCGCCATTTTCATCGTGTTCTCCCTGCATCAACATTATCAGGCCTTCACAGTGTTCGGCCGATGCATGCCCGAACAGCAGGTGGACAGTGTCTTACCCGGGACGATCGTCAGCGAAGACGCGATGCACATTGCCCTGGAGGATGAAAGCGGGTATCTCACGTTGTCGCCCCCACAGAAGAGCTGGAAGCCTGGACGCTACAAGGTCGAGATTCA
>JBQTJA010000053.1:0-15757 GCA_052387595.1 Nitrospiraceae bacterium
CGAGAAACCGACGCAGCATGACGTACTCAGAGGTCAGCGTGGTGTCCGCTTCCAACTCAGCAACCCAATACCCTTCGGCATGTTGACGGTTGAAGAACCATGATTGACTCCGCCTGATTGCGTCATCCACTGCATCAGGTTGGCTCACGGCATGACCGATAGGCCGGCGAGCAGCCGAAGAATCTAATGAAGCCAGGATAACCGGTTTGTCAGAAACTAACCGAAGCGACGCGACAGGAGTCAACTCCGTCGCAGGATCGAGTCGCCCTTGAACAGTCGAGAGCAGGCTGTCTGAGAGGCGGTTGAACAACGCCTTGATGATATTCATGAATCTTTATGACTTGACCAACAGGACTGAGGAGGGTGAAAGACCGGCATCTTGCAATGGTCTCCCTTCGTAAACCTTTCCAATACTCCCTGTGGATACCCCGAAGGCTTATAACAGACGATTGAAAACGAGTCAAGCGAGTGGTGGGAGAAGTGCCTGAAGTATCTATATTTTTTATCGGTGTAGGTGATTAAGGACACCACTTCTACTAAACCCTAGACGGAGGTTCCGACATTGCCAGCATTCACCTCAATCTTCTGGCTAAACCGGCTCATGAATTTTATGGATAACAGATTCAGGTTCCACTGGTGACTTATGCTGCTATTCGCAGCATGCCCTCACCAAAAATACGTGGGTGTGGGCCTGAATGAGATGTGGCAGGAAAGTAAATGCGACAAGACAGGAACAAGGATTACCGCGTTAAGAGGACCACGAGAGTAACGAAGCTCCACAACGTGAATGACAGACGCAGTCCATTGACAATGCCTCTGACGGACCCCAAAGGGTCAAGGTCCAACTCCTCCTTCCGCTCGTCCCGCGCCCGCTGCAATGCGTCCTCCGCTTTGCACCTGGGCGTGAGCAGTGCTTCCAAGGTCACCTGGGCAAGAGTGAGATTAGTGACAGATTCGATGTGTGGCCCTCTAGCCCGGATTTTTGAAAGCGCCATGATCCCTCCTCGTTAATGCAGGCCGTGAAGCAGCTTTCATGCTTTAGAGCAATAACGATACCGTGAGTCATTCGCCGTTTCATAGCAAAACCACTTTTCTTGACTATAGGTCCGCTGTTGGCACGTAAGGGGGAATACCTCCATAAGCATTTGACAAATTGTGCTTTACTTCAAAAACGTGCATCCACGTCTCAGTACGTGGTGGGAGATCCCTCCACAATTCTGCAGCCCTTTCAGATGACCAGGGTATTTCCCGGCATATAACCTGGACATTCTTGACCACTAAAATGTCAAACTACCTACGGGAATTGGGACTGCAGAGACAGAAGAGGCTATAGCGGTAAGCAGAAAGCTGTGTCCGTCACCTGGAGACAGGTCACGGTTGACGGTAAACCCTTCCCGAAACGAGTCTACCCAGGACAGTAAAGAAAGGTATGAGAACTCTTCATCCTTATATTGAGCAGAAGCTTGTGGCGCCAGACGTCTGCCCTCTAAACCGGTTGCAGATCGCCGAGCCTGACGGACACCAATTTGGACACCCCCGGCTCCTCCATGGTGACGCCGAAGAGGGAATCAGCGATGCTCATCGTCCGCTTGTTATGCGTAATGACGAGAAACTGCGCGTTCTGCGCCAGCTCCTTCAAGACCCCCGTAAACCGTCCGATATTTTCCTCGTCCAACGGGGCGTCGATTTCGTCCAACAGACAGAACGGTGTCGGCCTAATCAGAAAACTCGCGAACAACAGCGCCATTGCCGTAAGCGTCTTTTCTCCGCCTGACAGCATGGTGATGCTCTTCAACCGTTTTCCAGGCGGTTGCGCCACGATTTCAATACCGGGCTCTTGATTCCCGGAAGGTTCACCGTTTTCAGCAGGCGGTTCATCGACCAACTGCAACTCAGCCCGCCCGCCAGGGAAGAACTGACCGAAGACCTCGGTGAACTTCTGCTGCAACTCTTGGTACGTGGCTGAAAACATCTCTTTCGTTGTCTGATGAATCCGCTGAATAATTTCCTTCAATGAAGCAATCGAATTCGACAGATCCTGCTCTTGAGCAGACAAGAATGTATGGCGTTCTTCCAGTTCTTGGTGTTCGCTGATCGCAGCCAAGTTGATGGGGCCCATTCGATCCAGTCGGTCGCGGAGCTTCTGCAACTGCTCTTTCAACTCGGCATCGGAGCGATGCGCGGGCGCCTCTGCGGCCGTGGCCTCCGCCTCGTTCATCGAATCGATCGGCCGCGTAGGATCATCGATCAGCGTGAGGGGATCAAGCTGATAGGTCCCCGACAATGTTCCTTCGACAGTCCCCAATTGCGTGCGAATTTCCGCTCGACGGACCTCAACCGTCATCCGAGCATCCCGCAGAGCCGAAATCCCTCGTCGCAACTCTTCCAGCACGGATTCACGCGTCTGACTCGCCGCCATCTGTTGCGCCTGTTGTTCCTGAGCGGCGACCAATTCTCCCTTCACCTGCCCGGCAGTGACGCCGAGTTCTTGGCAGAGGCCCTCCTGACGAGCTTGTTCCGTCTGGCTCTGTTCGATGAGCCCCTTCAGGCTGTTCAGGTGCTCACCCAGCGCACGACGCCGATCTTCCGTCTGCTGGATCTGTTGTGTCACTCGGGTCCGGTTCAGTTGCTCATGTTCCCGTTTGGCTCGCAAACCCTCCACAGTCAGCTTTGCTTCAGTCACATGTTCCTGATGCGTTCTCATATTTTGATCGAGCAGGCCCAGTCGCTCGCGCACACTCCCTAACATCGCTTCCTGTCCGTTCTTCTCAGCCAGCCACTGACTCAATTGGGTCTGGACCGAGTGCGATTCTTGTTCCAACCGCTGACCTTCGCTGACACCGTCCCGAATTTCCGTCTCCATCCCACTGAGTCGATGGTCAAGGTCGTTCAGCACATGCTGAAGCTTCTCTTCATCCTTGCGCAGCGATAGATTCTGCATCTCGGCATCACGAAGCGCATCTCCAAGTTGGCGGCCCTGCTGGGTAAGCATCTGGATCTGGGCAAACACCATCTCTCGCTGTTGCTTGCTCTGATTAAGCTCCTCCACAAGCACGTGGCGTTTGGATTCAAGATCGATCACCTCTCGCCGGCGTTCCAGCAAACCCGGCGTGCCTTGAACCTGGCCACCCGTCACAATGCCAGACGCATCCACCACTTCCCCATCCAGAGTCACTAAGATTGGACCGTTCGGAGCGCTCCACGCATGTTGCTCCCACAATTGCATCGCCTGGTCCAATGATCGAACAATGACGATGCGATCGAATAATGAATCGCGGGCCGACGTTCGGGCGGCGTCGGTTTGGACCAGATCCGTGGCAAGCCCGACAACGCCGGGCTGCGTGGCGAGCGACGTCCACCAGTCATGACTCCGTCCGCCTTCCCATCGTGGGCGCTGGGGAATAAAACTGCCTCGCCCCAGCGATTCTTGTTGAAGAAATCGAATCAACCGCCGCCCGACGGACGGTTCATCCACAAACCATCCTCGGACACGCTCTCCCAACACTGCCTCAACCGCCCGTTCCATCCCCGACGGAACCACCAACCATTCGGCCACCGCATCCCGTACCCCATCACAAGACTTCAGTGCGGGGCCCTGCTGTATCCCTTGTCGACCGTAGCCCATCTCTTCACGAACCACACCCTGCAATGCTTCAAGGCGAGAATCCACTCCAGCCAGCTCTTCTGAGCGTCGTAAGATTACCGGATCCAATGACTGGAGGGCACCCGTAGCTTGAGCTGCCTCCTCTTGCACGGTGCGTTGTTCTGTCCGTAGTTGCGAGACAAGGCGATCCGCCTCTCCATATTCCTTGCGCAGGATCTCGTAGCGCTCAATCGCTGACTCACGTTGGCTTCGCAGTTCGTCTCGCTCCGACGACAAGCGAGTGCCGCGGCCCATGAGATCTTCCACTCGCTTCGCCAATTGCGAGATACCTTGTTCGGTATTCGCGACAAGCACAGCCAATTGCAGCACATCTTTGCGCCCTCGCTCCTCCTCCGCAACAGCCGCAGCTCGTTGGTTGAGCAAGCGCGTCAGCTCTTCATCGAGTTCCCCGAGAGTCCGATCCCGAATCGCCATCTCCTCCTCGACCGACGTCAATGACGACTCGATGGCTCGAAGTCCGGCAACCAACTGCTCTTGTGATCGAACTAGCTCCTCCAGCTCAGCCGATTCCTGTACCTGCTGCTGGCCGAATAACAGCCCGCGGTTTCGTTCGACCTCGGCCGCCGTCAGCGCGTGAGCCTGCCGTTGTTCGACACCCGCCAATTCCTCTCGAATCTTCCCGATGGAATCAGCGGTTGTAATCGCATCAAGACGCGCCTGTTCGAGTTCCGTTGTCAGCCGAGCCAGGTCGGCCGCTTTCTCAGAGTCTTGTTGATCCAGGTTCAGGACTTCGGTGTCCGCCTCCTGCAATGCGTGTCGTAAGACCCTGAATTCCCTTGTCAACAATATCACTTCGATTCCGCGCGCCTCACCCTGCAGCGTCTGAAATGTGCGCGCTTGACGAGCTTGGCGTTCCAACGAATTGAGTTGCTTCTTGACCTCTGCCACAATATCTCGGACACGCAGAAGATTCTGCTGCGTCGCCTCCAACTTCCGTAGCGCCTCGGCTTTCTGTTTCTTATACCGGACAATGCCTGCGGTCTCCTCGATGAGCTCGCGCCTGTCTTGCGGCGACGCATTCAAAATGTGATCGATCTGGCCCTGGGCAATGACCGTGTGTCCTTTGCTCCCCGCCCGCGTATCGAGCAACAAGCTGCGGATATCCTTCAACCTGCAGTGAATCTTGTTGATGAGATACTCGCTCTCGCCGTTGCGGTACAAACGGCGGGTAATCATCATCTCTTGCGCCTCAGTCAGCTCGTTCGGAAGTCCTGAGCCACCGTCCAGCTTCATCATTGCCGGATCAAGCCCGCCGATCACTAACGACACTTCCGCCATCCCCAAAGGCTTTCGTAGTTCGGTGCCGTTAAAAATGACATCTTCCATCTTTTCACTTCTGAGCGTTTTGGTGCTTTGCTCCCCCAACACCCATAGGATGGCATCTACGACGTTGCTCTTTCCGCTCCCATTCGGCCCGACGACCGCAGTGACTCCCTCAGGAAATTCAATCTTGGCTTCCGCGAACGACTTGAAGCCCATCATGTTCATAGATTTCAGGTACATCAGCTCACCCTCGGTTACGCGCGGATTAAGACGCGTGCTTGAGAAACAAAAAGTTTCCGGCCCTTGTACCACAAGGGTTTTTGGAAATCAAAAACAAAACACATTGCGTGGTGGGATGAATAACATGGCCCTACAATATATAGGGCCATGTGGGGATATGAGCGGATGGCACCGCCAGCTACCCGGCAATGCTGCCGACCGGCTTTTTCGAGGATTCTATCTGGACCAGTTCTTTCGGCAAGAGAAATTCGACGTCTTCCTCGATCACCGTGAGTTCTTCAACATCGGATGGTTCCGACGCTCTCAGGAATGCAACGACTTCCGTGACCAGGATTTCCGGAGCTGACGCACCGGCCGCAATCCCAACTGCCTTGGCCCCTTGCAGCCATGCAGAATCGATGTCGGCAGCAGAATCGATCAGGTACGACGGGATGCCGCATTGTTCCCCCAGTTCGCGGAGACGATTAGAATTAGAGCTGTTCGGTGACCCGATGACCAGAATGACATCCACCAGACGAGACAATTCCTTGACGGCATTCTGCCGGTTTTGCGTTGCGTAACAGATGTCTTCCTGATGTGGCCCCTTGATGTTTGAAAACCGCTTGTGCAGTGCGCCGACGATGTCCCGGCATTCATCCACACTCAGCGTCGTCTGTGTGACATACGACAGGTTGACGGTGTTGTCCACCTGCAGCTTTTCCACATCTTCCACCGAAGACACCAAATGAAACTTGTCGGGAACCTGGCCTAGCGTTCCAATCACTTCCGGGTGACCGGCGTGACCTATCAGAATTAATTCATACCCCTGGGTATAATCGCGGTTGACTTCGTTGTGAACCTTGATCACGAGCGGACAAGTTGCATCAATCACGTGCAGACGGCGCTGATTCGCTTCTTCCCACACGGACTTCGCCACGCCATGCGCGCTGAAAATGACGACCGACCCCTCCGGCACTTCGTTCAACTCTTCCACAAAGACGGCGCCCTTTCGCCGGAGCGAATTCACGACGTGTCGGCTGTGCACGATCTCGTGACGAACATAAATCGGAGCACCGTACTTCTTGAGCGACAGATCCACGATATCGATCGCCCGATCGACACCGGCGCAAAACCCGCGGGGATTGGCAAGATAGATCTTCATGGTTGGCGTAGCTCCTTAGGCTCAGCTCAAGTATCTAGTCATGACCCTGGATCGGTAGGTCACGATACGTCAGATCTACTGGCCTCGTCAACAGAATTGCCGTCATCATTACCCTAGTCCTTCGAACTGCTTTGCCAACACCAGGTCACATATGAATGAATCAGAGTTCATAGGCGTACCGTCATGAGTCTCTACCGACCCTTTCAGGATCCCCATATCAGATCAGGCCCCCATAACTTGATCTGTCGCTTCACCAGTGATTCTGCAGCATACTTGATAGTCAAAGTCACCGCACCTACTCCTCTCATTGGGCATCCATAATGCTACCGATATGGATGCTATTTTGACGATCTTACCCGGACAGGTGTCGGCCCAAAACGCTCTTGGGAGTCATGCTCACGCCATTGAACAACAGACCCACCTTATGCCGCCATCACTCTGCTGACTTGACTCCCTCTACCACCCCTCGTACGCTCAATCTCTGTTAAAACTTCTGTTCGTTGTTTCTTCTTATGAAAGGAGACTCCTCATATGGCTCAACGACCTTTTCAAACAGGAGCGGTTGTCAATCTGAGTGATGGAGAAAGCAGCAAGGATGTCGTCGTCTGTACCGTTCCCGCCAGAAAGCGATTCGACGTCAAGTTTCTCGGCATCAATGGCTTCGGGCACCCGGCTCAACCCCTCTTCTACGCGGTTCACGTGACGACACGCTCGCGAGCCGGCATCTATCCGATTGCCGTCACCGGCGCATCCGAGATAGATGAGCCCGAGTTTCCGACGAGGCTCTTTGGAAGCCAAGAAGCGATGCTCTACGCGGATCCCAAGTCCAACCTGATCTTTTCAGTCGCACGCAAGGACACCGTGGGTAACGTCAGAGTATTTATTGACATCTGCGGATTGCTCGTCGATGTCTGAGCTGGGACGGGAGTAGTATCAGGCAGTAGAAACCTGCCAGTGACCTCACTATCAATTGAGCAGCCTCGAGCCGTGGTCTTCCCCTCAGTTACTTGACTCTCTCTCCCCTCCCCCGTACGCTCATGGTCCTATGGGAGTTTCCGCTCACAAGAAAGTGCTCATCGTCGAAGACGAGCAGGACATCCTGCAGCTCGTGAAACACTATTTGGAAAGAGAGGGGTTTCGGCCGATCACCGCGATCAGTGGGCTCGACGCGCTGAAGAAGGTCAAAGAGGAGAAGCCCGATCTGGTCGTCCTTGATCTGATGTTGCCCGAGATGGATGGGCTTGAAGTCTGCAAACGCCTCCGCGCCATGCCCAGCACTGCCATGCTTCCGATCCTCATGCTCACGGCAAAAGCGGAAGAATCGGACACGATTGTCGGGCTGGAGTTAGGGGCTGACGATTACGTCACCAAGCCGTTCAGCCCCAAAGCGCTGGTTGCGCGTGTCAAAGCGCTGCTGCGGCGTATCGAGCGTGCCCCTGCTGAGGGCCCAGATCTGCACCACTATGGTGCGCTCACCATGAACCTGGCTCGGCATGAGATCAGTCTCGGGAAACACGAGGTCCCGTTGACGGCAAAGGAATTTGGCCTGCTCGAGCACCTGCTTCGGCATCGCGGGCGTGTGCTGACTCGTGAAGTACTGCTCAATGCCGTGTGGGGCTACGATTACTACGGAACAACCAGAACAGTCGATGTACACATCCGCCGACTCAAACAAAAGCTGCCGCTTCTCGAAGACGCCATCATGTCCGTTAAATCATTGGGCTATAAGCTGAGGGATCTCGACTGATCAGAATGACGTGGTCGATTCGATGGAAATTGACGCTTGGCACGCTTGTGGCGGTCGCCTGTGGGCTGCTGATCGCCGGCGCAATGACGATCCAGACCCTCGAACAACAGTACCTCGCGCAATTCGCTGAGGCCCTGGAGGCAAAAACCACACTTGTCGAGTACGGCTTTCAGCCGCTGTTTCACTCATCGTCTTCACATCCGACCCCTTCCTCCTTGCAAGAGACGGCACGTGACCTCGGCAACCGATCATCCGCCCGTGTGACACTAGTCGCCGCGGACGGAACGGTTCTCGCGGATAGCGCCGTACGAGATGCCGACGTGCCCACTGTTGAGAATCACACCTCTCAGCCCGAAATCCAACAGGCCCTTTCCACGGGCCATGGAGAGGACATCCGCCCACGTCATACCACCGGCGAGCGCACCATGTATCGCGCGGTGCTGCTGCGTCAGTCTCAGGAGGCAGCGGCGATCGCCGTACGCGTGGGCCTGCCGATGGCCATCGTCGACCGCGAGATTGCAGAATTGAAACGGCACCTGCTTCTCGCGCTCGGAATCGCGTTCCTCGTCGCCCTGACCCTGAGTGTCTGGTTAGCGCACCATATCACCAGACCTCTCTCGGACATCGCATCGGCTGCGCGACGGCTCAGTTCCGGCCATCAGACCATGCCCATCAGAACAACCGCCCAGGATGAAGTCGGTCTCTTAGCAACGACGCTGAATGACATGGCGGGCCAGCTGCATGCCAAGATCGACGAACTCTCAGAAGATCGAGCCCAACTGCTTGCCGTACTCACATCAATGGTCGAAGGCGTCATGGTCTTGGACTCTCGCGGCCACGTGTTGCAGATCAACCCGGCGTTGGAACGGATGTTCGGCATCTCGCGCGTGGAAGCTCGAGGGCGCCCCTGCGCCGAGCTGTTCCGCCATCAACAGCTTAACGATCTGGTCACGACCATCCTCCGATCACGCGTACCGGGCGAAGATGAAATCGTGCTGCCTCTAACGGGGCGGTGTCTTCAGATCGAAGCTTCTCCAGCGGGGGGAGAACGGGAACGCGAAGCCTGTCTCGTGCTGGTTTTTCATGACATCACCGAACTGCGGCGTCTGGAGAAGATCAGGAAAGACTTTGTGGCAAATGTCTCCCATGAACTTCGGACTCCGCTCACCTCCATCAAGGGCTACGTTGAAGCCCTGCTGGACGGCGCCAAGGACGACCCCGTGACGTCCGCGAAATTCCTGGAGATCATCCTCAAACAAAGCGATCGGCTGAACCTGATCATCGAAGATCTGCTTGAACTCTCGAAAATTGAATCGGGCCGCGTCTCACTGAAAGAGGAGCCGCTTGAATTGCGTTCCGTCGTCGACCGGACCCTCTCCATGATCAAACCGATCGCCGATAAGAAACGGCACCGTCTCGTCACCTCGGTCGATCTGTCGCTCCCTCCGGTGGCGGGTG
The DNA here is from genome assembly GCA_052387595.1 of Nitrospiraceae bacterium. Classification (GTDB taxonomy): domain Bacteria; phylum Nitrospirota; class Nitrospiria; order Nitrospirales; family Nitrospiraceae; genus Nitrospira_D. Next base: position 9,514 of record JBQTJA010000053.1, read on the forward strand.
ACGAAGGTCGGCTCGTGCAAGTCTTGACCAACCTGCTCGATAACGCCATCAAATATACGCCGGAAGGAGGAACCATCGCGGTTGGCGCCAAGCTTGCTCCCCCGATCGGAAATGCCGAGCCAGCAGCCCGAGCGATCGACCTCAGCGTCGCCGATACCGGAATCGGTATCCCCGAAGAGGATAGACCTCGTGTCTTCGAACGGTTTTATCGCGTTGACAAAGCCCGGTCACGCGAGTTGGGAGGGACGGGACTCGGATTGGCGATCGTGAAGCATATCGTGGAAGGACATGGAGGACAGGTGTGGGTCGAAGCGAATCATCCTCAGGGAAGCCGCTTCGTGGTTCGACTTCCGGTCAGCGGCGGCACGCGAGTGTCCACTCAGTTGAGCGAAGCAAGCAAGATATAAACGCCCGCTCCCGACCTAGTCGCGTTACCAGCGGAGGAGACCCGTTGCCCAGGTGACTCCGCCGCCGAACGTGCCCAGCAGCACCAGATCATTCGGTGAGATGTTTCCGCCGCGTACCGCATCATCGAGCGCGATCGGAAGAGAGGCTGAGGACGTATTGCCATAACGTTCGATCACCGAGGCTACGCGTCCCTGATCGATACCCAAGCGCTCGGCAACTTGCGACAAGATTCGACCGTTTGCTTGATGGAGAACGACCTGCTTAAGATCTCCTGGACAGGCACCGAATTCCTTTAAGATCTCCAGCACAGCCTGTTCAATCCGGCGAATGGCTATCCGAAAGAGCGACGCTCCCTGCATACGAAGCGAGTGCTCCCGTTTACGCAATATGTCGGAGGACAAGGGCAGCCGTGATCCTCCGCCGGAGAGTCGAATGAGTCCATGATGGGCTCCATCGGCATATAACCTGATCCCCAGAATCCCTCGCCACTCAGGCGTGCCATCTTCTTCACCCCGCAGTATAACAGCACCAGCCCCGTCGCCGAACAACAGCGCCGTCGAGTCATCCTGAGGATCGAGCGACCGGGACTTGACCTCTGAGGCCACAACCAGACAGGTCTTGGCCTGTCCGCTCAGAATCATGGCTTGTGCCATGGAGAGCCCGTACAAGAACCCCGAGCAGGAGGCAGACACGTCAAATGCCCCCACTGGCTTGCAGCCTAATCCTCGCTGGACCAAGCAGGCCGTCGACGGAAACGCCATGTCCGGAGAGGTGGTGGAAAGAATAATGGCATCGATTGAAGAAGGCGGACAATCTGCGGCATCAAGTGCCCGACGTCCCGCCTCGATGGCCATATCGGAAGACGCCTCGTGATCGCCGGCCCAATGACGTGTCTGAATACCGGTCAGCCGGTAGATCCGGACCGGGGATATCCCTAACGTAGGAGCAATCTCTTCATTCGAGACGATCCGGGAAGGGAGATAGCTACCTGTTCCAATGATTCTTGAACGAATCATGACCGCTCGACACCGTCCATTCCCTCGCAGAAATGCTTAAACTTGCGACGTGCGGCTGGATTATAGGGAGCGGAAAGAGGCAGGTCAACCAAACCGCTCCTGCATTGCTTTTAGCCCGTATTCTTGCTATGTATTGAGGGTATGTCCCTTCATTCCATCGGAATCACTGCCCATCGGACGTCACGATCATCCCGACTCAGTCTGGCTGTTTATCTCGGTATTGGCTCACTGTTCATCACGTCGTGTGCCGGCGATATCAGCACAAGGGATGTTCGAAGCGGAATCAAGAAGGTCTTCAGCAGCACAGACGAGCAAATTTTTCTCGGAGATACCGTTGAGAACCACTACCACCCCAACATCATCATGAAGCGGGGAGAGGCCTATTTCGAGAAAGAGGAGTATGCGGAGGCCTTAGTCGAATACAAACACTTTCTGGAGCTCCATCGTAATCACGTCCTGGCTCCGTACGCAGCATTTAGGATCGGGGAAATTCATTTCAAGATGGCGAAGACCATCGATCGTGATCCTGAACCGATGCGCAATGCCATCACTGCCTTCGAACAGATGAGAAAAGAGTTCCCCGGCAGCCGCTATGACATCCAGGCGCTGCAAAAACTCGAAGAATGCCATGATTGGATCGCGCAGATGCATCTCTTCGTGGGACAATTTTATTACCGGCGGGGCTCCTACCTTGCTGCCACGCATCGGTTTCAGCAAATCCTCAAGGCGTATCCTGATAAGCCCATCGCCGCAGAAGCCCTGTACTCCCTCGCGAAGGCGTACCATGAAATGGGCGCCGACGATTGGGCCAGGGAGAATCTCATCGTCTTGGTGGACAAATATCCGACCAGTACCGCCTCAGGGGCCGGAAAGAGCTTGCTTGAGAAAATCGGTGGGGCCCAACCGACTACGCTCCTCGCGCAAAAATCGGAATCAGTTCCCCTTTCCGACGCAGGCCCAGGGATGGTCCGAAGCAACCGACCAGCCGTTAGTCCATCGCCCGCTCCAGCGACAATGGGAACACTCGGCATTCCTCCGTCACTCGACTCTTTCAGCACTTCCCCTTCCATTATCACGACACTGGGTCAAGGCTTTACAGCCTGCCGTCTCGGCGCCTGGTGTTAGGATAGCCCCCGGCTCTCAGCATAGAGCGCTCAGCAGGAAATCCTTGAAATGGAATGATACGGCTTCCCCGGCAAGTCCAGATAGTCGGTACTCAAATGCTGAAAGCTGATTGCTGAAGACTGCTTACTGGCCGAAATACCAACCGATCCCATAACGTTCCAAGAAACTTGTCACCATGGTCAGCGAATTGGCATAGATCATCACGCCGACGAGGATCAGCAGGACTCCACTCACGGTCGACACGCCCCATAGATACGCTCGCACTTCCTTGAAATAAGCGAGAAACCGATCGACCCCCAATGCCGTGAGGAACAGCGGCAAGCCCAACCCCAACGAGTAAAAAGTCAGCAACACAACTCCACTGAAAAGAGAGTCGGTCGTGCTGGCATAGAGAAGAATGGACCCCAGCACTGGCCCGACACAGGGAGTCCAACCGGCAGCGAAGGCAACCCCGATCAAGAATGACCCCAGGTACCCGGCGGGTCTATTACGGAATTGATACCGCTGCTCCATCTTGAGGAACTTCAAGTTCAGAATCCCAAGCAAATAGAGCCCAAACACGATAATCAACGCGCCACCGACACGACGGATGAGATCTTGATGGGTGATCAGGATCTGGCCGAGAAAACTCGCTGAAGCCCCGAACGCAATAAAGACCGATGAAAACCCTCCGATGAACAACAAGGAGTTCACAACGATGGCCTTCCGAAACTTCACTCGTTCAGACGCATCGGTCAACTGCTCGACGGACAGCCCGGTAATGTAGGAAATATAGCTCGGCACCAACGGCAACACGCATGGGGATACAAACGAAAGAAGCCCCGCCGAAAAAGCCGCAATGAGCGAAATCTGTGGGATGGATTGTGTCATGGCTACGACTTCATCAGTTCATGGATTAAGTCACGGGCCTCCGGAGAGCCCCAATCACGTGCACCGAAAATCTTTAGTCGTACGATGCCCCGGCGATCGATCATAAACGTGAGCGGAAGCGAACGGGCCCCGTACGTCAGGCCTACACGGTATTCCGAGTCATGAAGAATGGGAAACGTGAACCCCATTTCTCGCTGGAACGGACGGGTGACCGCAGCGCCCTGTTGATCCGTCGACACGGCCAGGATCTCGAACTCCCTTCGCGGCAACGTGCGGTACAGCTGTTCCATCGCCGGCATCTCGACACGGCATGGTCCGCACCACGTCGCCCAAAAATTCAGCAGGACGACCTTCCCTCTGAGCTGAGACAAGCTCATAACGTTACCGGCAAGGTCCCACAACATAAAGTCCGGTGCTTCGTCACCAACTTGGATAACGCCACGCTCAAAGCCTGGCCGTTTCTTCGGTTGGGGAGACTCTGCCTCGGAGAATGGCACCAGGCACAACGCACCGATTGCCATGAAAGTGACAACCAGAGCCGCTTGATGAAGTGTCATGTTGATACACGGATGGACACGGTCTTAGTCTGCCGTCAAAATAACCATGGTCACTTCAAACAAACTCTCTTACCCCAGCCATCGACGGATTCTCTTACTACTGGGGGAGTATGTTACAAGTCCGTAAAAACCTGAGTCAAGCAAGCGGCGAATGACAAATTTCTTCCCCTACGATCGAAGTGATGGACAAAGCCGACTGATCTCTCTAGAATTGCCAAGGTTTGTGCGTGGTCTGTCACCCGGCACCACTCGTCACATTCACAATCTGCAGACACAGCGGCACTGGCTTTCCATAAACCTGAACCCACGAGGGGCACATGCGAGACAATTTCTTGTTTACTTCAGAATCGGTTACTGAAGGACACCCGGATAAGATCGCCGACCAGATTTCCGACGGCATCTTGGACGCCATCATCGCGCAGGATAAATATTCCCGGGTCGCCTGCGAAACCATCCTGACCACGGGTATCGCACTGGTAGCCGGTGAAATCTCAACCAAGGCGTATGTTGAAATCCCGGATATTATCCGTGACGTCATCAAGGACGTCGGCTATTGCGATGCATCGTGGGGATTCGACTATCATACCTGCTCGGTGCTCACCGCTATCCACCAGCAATCTGCTGATATCTCGATGGGCGTGGATTCCGGAGGAGCCGGTGATCAGGGCTTGATGTTCGGCTACGCCACCAATGAAACGGATGAGCTCATGCCGATGCCCATCGTCTTGGCTCACCGGCTGACCAAGCGGCTGGCAGAGGTGCGCAAAAAGAATATTCTCAAGTGGGTGCGGCCCGACGGCAAATCCCAAGTGACGGTCGAGTACAGGAACGGCAAACCCGTGCGGATCGATACGATCGTCGTCTCCACGCAACACAGCCCCGATGTCACCAGCAAGCAGATCGAGCGTGAGATCATGGAAAAGGTCATTAAACCGGTGATGCCGAGAGGGCTCTATGATCCAACCAGCGTGAAGCATCACATTAACCCCACCGGCCGTTTCGTCGTTGGCGGCCCGATGGGCGACACCGGCCTCACAGGCCGGAAAATTATCGTCGATACCTACGGCGGGCATGGCAGTCATGGCGGCGGCGCGTTCTCGGGGAAGGATCCCACAAAGGTGGACCGGTCCGCCTCGTATATGGCCCGCTATATCGCCAAGAATCTCGTCGCTGCCGGCCTGGCCGGCAAGTGTGAAGTGCAGCTGGCCTACGCGATCGGGGTTGCCGATCCGGTGTCTGTCCTCGTTGACACCAAAGGCACTGAAAAGGTGTCGGTCGATATTCTTGATAAGCTCGTACGCAAACATTTCCCCATGACTCCCCGTGGCATCATCGATCACCTTAAACTCAGGCGCCCGATTTTCAGAAAAACCGCTGCCTACGGCCATTTCGGCCGCACCGAGCCTGAGTTTACCTGGGAGAAAACCGATAAGGCGAAGACCTTGCGCAAAGACGCCGGGCTATAAGCGTCCTGAGCGCAGAATGTCGGCAAAGGGGGACGGGTTCTCCACCCGTCCCCCTTTGCATGATGGCGCATGATAACCACTAACCGTTGACGAATGTCGATGAGCATTTCCGAGAAGGAGGGTGTCGTGGATTACGATGTCAAAGATATCAAGCTGGCAGACCAGGGTCGATTAAAGGTTGAATGGGCCGAAGCCACGATGCCCGTGTTGCGACTCATTCGCAAACGATTCAAGCGGGAGCAGCCACTGAAAGGTGTGCGGGTCACAGCCTGCCTGCACGTCACGACGGAAACCGCGAATCTGGCCATCACGTTGAAAGCCGGCGGAGCCGATGTCCGTCTCTGCGCGTCAAATCCGCTCAGCACGCAGGATGACGTCGCTGCGGCCTTGGTGCAACATGAAGGCATTCCGACCTTTGCCATCAAGGGCGAAGACAATGCCACATACTATCGCCATATCGAATCCGCCATCGCGCACCGCCCCCATGTCACCATGGATGACGGGGCCGACGTCGTCTCGCACCTCCACTCCAAACGGAAGGAGCTGTTAAAAAATGTCATCGGTGGCACGGAAGAAACCACCACGGGTGTGATTCGTTTACGCAGCATGGCTGAAAAGAAGGTCCTCAAGTTCCCTGTCATCTCCGTCAATGACGCCGACACGAAACATATGTTTGATAACCGCTACGGCACCGGGCAATCCACCATGGATGGCATCGTGCGTGCCACCAACCGGCTGGTCTGCGGGTCCGTCGTCGTCGTTGTCGGGTATGGCTGGTGTGGACGTGGTATTGCCATGCGGG
>JBQTJA010000054.1:0-47370 GCA_052387595.1 Nitrospiraceae bacterium
ATCGTGCCCCCAAAGACAGACCGGGGGAAAAGAAGGGGGAAATCTACATTCCCATCTGTGACATGGCATCTTTAGACAGCCTTTCGAAGGCCTTTCGCCACGCCATTATAAAAGCAGGTGGGAAGAAGCCGCTGTTTTAAGATCTGGTCTGGACAGGACGTGAGGAGAAGGAAGGGAGCGAGTCTTTTAGGATTGGGAGGAGCACGTCTCCTGGCAGGGTGCCGTCCTGATCGAAGCTGGATTGCAAGTTTCCCCTCCGTTTATTCTAGACAGCCGTATCGTTGCCGATAGTTGTAGAAGTGCGTCATTCCCGCCTTGCTTTTCATTCATCCGTCTGTGTAGCCTTCCCTGCGGGTGCGATTTGGGTAGCTGAATCACTTATGTAGGCCGTTGAATCAGTTGGTCGCAGGCTCAATCCTTGCCGGTACATGCCAGGCAATGGATCGTATCTCTCTGAATTTCCAATGAGTTATGGCTATGCAAGTTCCACCGGTCATTCCACAAAAGCTGGATAGAACCGTGATGGGAGTTCATCTACTATGATGTCTATGCATAAACGGGGTTATCCCGAGCCGTAGTTTAGCCGATATAGAACGCGGGCAAGGTTTGGTGCGGTATACTCTGAATAGAATAACCGGTGTGCTTGGACTAGAGAATGCCCCTGTTGTGGAAGACCACTTGAGAAGATGGACCCGGCGAGTCCCTGGGTTTGTGAATGCGGATGGCGCAGCCAATGATTCGAGCAAGCAGAGGGAGGTACTATGATCCCCGTTTTGCACGACATGAGAGCAGCATTTTTTCTTGTGATTGCACTAGCCATGCTATTGTTTATCTGTGCGATGGCTGGCTTAGGAGCTGTATTGCAACCGGTTCGTTGGTCTGATCGAAAAGGGTATCGCTGAGTGAAGGACGAATCCGTCCGTTGAAGCCAGCAGTGATGCTTGACCGGTCTCCTTCTCATCGTCCACATCCTCGTGCCTCTCGTTTTGCTGGTTCAATTTCAGTTCTCCAGTTCTAGTCAGAGAGTCTTTGGGTTATCTAGCTAAATATTGAATTTTGTTAGGCATCCCTCCACCCATCAGCTAAGCTTCTGCTAAGGCGTCCCTTTTCAACGGCGGTGCTATATTTGTTTGGAGTGGGAATGCGCGAGCATCGCAAACTATCGTTCCTGCACCGATTGTCTATGAATGAAATTCATTGAGCAGCTGAATCTTGATATCACCCGGAGGAGAGAGATTATGAATAGAGTACTAGCGAAGTCCGGAGCTGTGGTGGTGATGGGCATAGTCTTGTTGTCGAACCAGGGTTGCAATACGAAGTGGCTCAAGTCTGACGGTGAAGGTGGCGCTGGGAGCGAGAGTTCGAAGCTCCCAAACTTGTCAAGAGGAGGCCCCAGCGGTGAATTGAGTGGGTTCTCTCGTAATCCATCAGAGGAACGGTTAGGGCAAGGAGGATACGCGACGGCACTGAATCCATCGGGGCACAGCGCGCGTCAGCGCGCCGAACTGACACAAGAAGAAAAAGCCGCCGTGGAGGCGGGGTTGCAGGACGTGTTTTTCGGGTATGACCAGTGGACCTTGTCGGAGCCCGGCATGGAAGCGCTCAATCACGACGCGGCGTACCTGAAGGATCATCCAAGCGCCACGTTGAAGATTGAAGGGCATTGTGACGAGCGAGGCACGACCGATTACAACATGGTGTTGGGCGACAAACGCGCCAAGGCTGCTCGGAGCTATTTGGCGGAAGTCGGGGCAAATCCCAAGCAAGTGGCGATCGTCTCGTATGGGAAGGAACGTCCCTTCTGCTTTGATCGGGACGAATCCTGCTATCAGCAGAACCGCCGTGGCCACATGCTTCTTTCCACTAAAAAGTAGAGCCTCGCCGATGAGTACCTTGTCTTTCATCGATTGGGTTGCCACTGAGATTCGGCAAGGAGCTTTTGGAGTGCCACAACTCATGAGATTGGGATAGGGACTTCTTCAGTGAAAAAAATCAGGTCGTTCTTTAAGTCAGACAGTACTGAACAATCTCCAGCGCAGCCCCGGCCAGAAGACCGACGGGTCCAGCCGAGATTCACCACCCAGTTTCGGAGCACCTTCTCAGGGCAACGAGAGGAGGGGCAGGGACGGACTCTGGATATTTCCGTCGGTGGGTGTAAGATCGAAAGCGATACCAACGTGATGCAAGGGGCTAAGCTCGAATGCCGACTCCACATTCCAGGCCTTGATTGGCCCTTGAGGATCGACGAAGCCACGGTGCGTTGGGTCGATGGCAATACTTTCGGAATCGCGTTTTCGCGCACCATTCCAGAAGAGCTTGCAAAGCTCAAGACGATGCTCTCCGAACTTGAACAGGACGAGTAACTTTTCTTCTAGTTGCTTCAGCGTGCACACCTCCTCTCTCGTAAGGATTTCCTGAAACTGTGTTCGGTGAACCTTCGTCGTTTTCCCGCTCTCCAGTGTGGCTGTGTGTATTGTGCAGACGCTTTCCTGGCCCTGAACACGGTTGACATGGCTACCGTAACTGTCAGAAAGTACGGAAGAAGCGATGTCTCGATACAAAAATCATGGCATAAGGATAGAGAAAGGAGTTGGGGGTGGAACAGAGGTATGCAATCACCGTGAAGTTCTTGGTCGATGCCGATTCGGCGGAAGATGCGGAAGAGATGGTCGAAACCGCCTGTGAAAAAGCCTCGGCATCTTTTCCTGAAATGAGTTATGAGGGAATTGAGGATATTGAGGAAGAAGAGGAGTAGTCGGTCTTTGCTTGCGGTAGGAATCTTGTCATTCACTCGACCGATCACACAATGGGCATTGAATCGCAATCGATCTTACCTCAGAAGGAAGTCGCTATCCTTGCAGGTGGCTGTTTTTGGTGTCTTGAAGCCGTTTTTGACCAGGTTAGGGGGGTGGAATCGGTCGAGTCTGGTTATATCGGGGGTAACCTAGACCATCCCAGTTATGAAGCGGTGTGTGGGGGGCAGACCGGCCATGCCGAGGCCGTGCGTATTACGTTTGATCCCCGCGTGATCACCTATCAGGAACTCCTCGAAATATTTTTCATCATTCACGATCCCACGACCCTCAATCGGCAAGGAAACGACACAGGTACCCAGTATCGGTCGGCGATCTTTTACACCTCCCCGGAACAGCAGCAAACCGCCGAGGATCTCATTAAATCTCTTACTACTGAAAGACTCTACGATGCTCCCATCGTCACGCAGGTCGTATCAGTTAGTCCGTGGTATGAGGCGGAGTCCTATCATCAGGAGTACTTTGCTCGAAATCCCCTTCAGGGTTACTGCCAGTTTGTGGTCGGTCCAAAAGTCACGAAGTTCAGAAAGCAATTCGCTCAGCGCCTAAAAGGGTAACGGCACCTCGCTCATCGACTGAACCATCCAACCAAGATTTCTCGTACCGTCCCAAGGATCGCGGGCTTCTGGAATATCTGATGCGTTTTCAGTGTCACCTCGGCATGTACGGGGCAAAAGGGCCATTTGTCAGTGGGGTTGCCTTGAACGTGAGCAATGATCGAGCCATCTGCTTGATCGGTTGAAGCGTGAAGGACGATCAACGGACTGTTCGGATCAAGTAGACACGTGTTGTCCGTCTTACCCGATTGATCTGTCGCTGCGCGACGAATCCGCACCTGCTGTTCACCCTCTGAGAAGACGGTGTCCCCTTCTCGAATAGGGCCGGTCGGAGCTAAGGAATAGAGAACCAGCGGGGCGCCGAGAATAACGAGCACCGCCGCAGCCATCGACCAGAGAGGCGGTTCAGTATGGTGCTGGTCGCGTGTTTTCAGTGATTCGTTCATCCCCAGCAAGCTTCCCAATGGACCGGTTGCAGCTGTCCACCCTTTGCGTCGGGCGTTGCCATTCACCAGACCATCGTCGATTTAACACATCTGCAACAATCCCGTAGCGCTATCTTAACGCCGTTGAACTATACCTCGCCACGTATTCGAAACATGACCAACTAGAGGGAGGTAGCGGAATGAAGAGATGGTGGTTTGCGGTCGTCCTGTGTGCCTTCGGTCTCGGGTTGCTCTTCCAGGCCAATCAGGCTCAGGCCAATGTTGAGGATCTCCTGTACGAGAAGGGCCAGATTACGAAGGAAGAATGGCTCAAGCTGAAAGCCGAGCATGAGCGAGATGATGCGATCATTGCCGAGAGGGCATCAATCAAAAAATGGTTCGATAAGATCAGTATTCGGGGGTATGTGCAAGCCCGCTATACTTACCTGCCCGGAGATAAATCCATCCGGAGCGAGTACGATAATACCATCCGGGATAACACGGGTTTTGCCTTCCGCCGTGTCCGCCTCGTCTTTTCGGGCGACGTGACGGATTGGCTGTCCTTTTATATTCAGCCGGAATTTGCCGGCACTGTACCCGGCACGACCGGGGATCAGAGCAATCACTTTGTCCAACTTCGCGATGCCTATGCCGATATTTTCATGCCTGTGCCTTTCCTATTCTTTGAGGAAAAGGAATTGCGGGTTCGTGTCGGGCAGTCGAAGGTCCCGTTTGGGTTTGCAAATCTGCAGTCCAGTCAAAATCGACTGGCGTTCGACCGCGACGACGGCCTCAATAGCGCGGTGAACGGCGAACGGGATCTTGGATTTTTCCTCTACTACACGCCGAAAGAGACCAGGAAACTGTTCAAAAAACTCGTCGAGTCGGGCCTCAAGGGATCCGGGGACTATGGCATGTTAGGCGTCGGAGTTTATAATGGCCAAACTCTCAATGTCTCTGAGCGGAATGATAATAAACATGTCGTCCTGCATGCCACCTATCCAATGGAATTGCCCTACGGGCAGATCATTCAGTTCGGCGTCGATGCGTATCGTGGGACGTTCAACGTCGGGACTCCCTCAGGCACCGGCCTTGCGGCAACTCCGACAGTCGAAAATAACGGGAACATTCTTGACGAGCGGGTTGGCGTGCACTTTGTGCTGTATCCGCAGCCGATCGGGTTCCAGGCGGAGTGGAATTGGGGCAATGGTCCTCAGTTGAACGCCACCCGAACAGCCGTTGGGGAGGGAGACATCCAGGGTGGCTATGTCCAGGGGATGTATAAGTGGGATGTGAACCAGCCCTGGTTGACCACCCTTATTCCCTATGTTCGGTACCAGGAATACAGCGGCGGAAAGAAGCATCGGACGAATTCTCCATTCAATGTGGTTCGGGAATGGGAAGTTGGGATGGAGTGGCAAATCGCGAAGGCCTTAGAGTTCACGATCGCCTATGCGCGGAGCAGACGTACCGACACGCAGACCGCTCCCTATAACATCCGTGAGGGGGATATTGTTCGGACGCAGTTGCAGTATAACTTCTGATGATGATTAGGGGCAGGCAACAGCCTGCCCCTTTAATCAAGGTCGTTCAAGCTAGAGTGCGTATTATGTAACGCGCCTGTAACATTCCCGTAATGTGGTCGCAATACGACAGGGGTATTGTGCCAATGGAATAAGTCAGTGGTGACGAAAGGACTGTTTATGAACATATCGGCTGCCAAGTCTGGTCTATCCTGCATTGCCCTCCTTGGATCTCTTATTTCGGGACTCCCATCCGCCCATGCCGATGACGCCATCGTGCTGGATCCGGCTTTGAAGGGGTACCTCAAAGTCAGCGGGGTATCAGGGAATGTCAACAGCATCGGTTCGGACACACTCAACAACCTCATGACGCTGTGGGCCGAAGGATTTCGCAAGCAATATCCAAGCGTCAAAATTCAGATCGAAGGCAAGGGATCGAGCACCGCACCTCCGGCCTTGATCGAAGGGACTGCGCAACTGGGACCAATGTCCCGCGCGATGAAGAATACTGAGATCGATTCCTTTGAAAGGAAATTCCGCTATAAGCCAACCGCATTTCCAGTCGCCATCGACGCGCTGGCCGTCTATGTCAACAAGGATAACTCTGTCCAAGGCCTCACGATGGCGCAAGTCGATGCGATTTTCTCGAAGACTCGCCGATTTGGCGCGCAGCAAACCCTCGAACGATGGAGCCAGCTGGTGGTTACAGGTGAGGTGGCAGCTTCTCCGATCAGCATCTATGGCCGTAACTCAGCCTCCGGCACCTATGGGTTTTTTAAGGAGTTTGCGCTCAAGAACGGCGACTATAAGGATGAAGTCAAAGAGCAGCCGGGTTCTGCCTCCGTGGTGCAGGGTATTACGGAAGATCCGGCTGGTATCGGCTACAGCGGGATCGGCTATTTGACCTCCGGTGTGCGAGTGCTTCCGTTGGCTGAAAAGGAGGGGGCACCTTTTGTGGCTCCCACCCAGACCAATGCCATGAACGGGTCCTATCCCCTCTGGCGGCATTTGTTGGTGTACGTCAATAAGGCGCCGAACAAGCCGCTTGATCCGCTCGTGAAGGAGTTCATCAAGTTTATTTATAGCAAGGAAGGGCAAGCCATCGTCATCAAGGATGGTTTCTTTCCACTTCCGCAGTCTGTGATTGAAAAGGAATCTGCAAAAATCGAATAAGTCTAAGGCCGGCTGTCTGGAGTGGGTAGACCGTAGAAGGTATATGACGACTCACGATCATGTGAGAAGTGTAAAGCTGAAACGTAGGAACGGAGATCGAAAGTCAAAGCATGAATGTGCCGCCACTTACTCCAATATCTGTCCTTCAAGGAGAGCCCTCCCCGGGCCGGGGTTCAATTCCAACCCCGGCCCGGGTGGGTGGACTGTTCAGCCGGCGCCAAATCAGGTCAATCACGGATGGGATTACCAACGTCATCATCAAGACCGGTGGGATCAGTATTATCCTCTGCATTATCGGGATGTGCGTCTTTCTAGTGAAAGAAGTCATCCCACTCTTTCAACCGCCCCACGCGACCCGAGCTGAGCCGATTGTCCTCTCTCCGCTTGAGCGTCCCTCGGCGTCAGCGCTCATCGGCATCGACGAGCATCAAGAGCTTGCCTATGTGCTCCGTGGTGATGCACTGGAGTTTGTCTTCTTAGGAGACGCCGCGTCCGCAGCACCGACCATTCCTTTGCGCAGCTTGTTGCCGGATGGCTCGGTCACGGCGATCGCACGGGCATTCGGGAAGGGGCACTCACTTGCCATGGGGACGGAAGACGGCCGCGCCATCCCTGTGGCGATCGAATTTACTCAGGACTTCCAAGGGAACGAACGTTCGATCGCTCCGTCCGTCACGGTGGGGACTCCGATGGTTGCCGCACCAACTCCGCAACCAATCACCAAGATGGCCTATCAGAACACGGACTCCGACGTTCGGATTGCCGCGCTGCTTCAAGATCAGCATCTCTGGCTCACCACAAGTCGAAGCGCATCCCGCCCTGATGGAACAGCTGCAGCTTCGATCACACAGATCGATCTCACACCCAGTATCCCTGGTCGGGTGACGGCGATCACACTCGCGAGTCGTGCCGAACTTCTCGCTATCGGTACGGAAGACGGTAAAGTCTATCATTTCGACCTCCGGGAACCGGCAAAGCCCGGTCTTGTTGAGATAAGTCAGGCTTCTGAAGGAAGTGACGCGATTACCGCGCTGGCCTATTTGATGAGTGACCGGAGCCTTGTGGTCGGCTGTGCGTCCGGGCAGATTGACGTGTGGATGCCCGTGCGGGAACATGCGGCGACGAATACGACGCATATGACACGTATTCATCGGTTTGCCCCTCACCAGAGTGCGGTCACCGACATCACGATTTCCCAGCGCGATAAGGGATTCATCACGACCGATGCCAGGGGAGAAATCCGCCTGCACCACTCGACGTCCGAACAAACGTTGCTGATACTTGCTCCACAACAAGGGGCGCTTCGCAATACCTATTTTTCTCCCAAGGCGGATGGCTTGGTCGGTCTCGCCGAAAATGATCGACTGGTGCAGTATGACATTTCGAATCCCTACCCAGAAATCACCTTGGCCACCTTGTTCTCCCCCGTGATGTACGAGGGGTATGATCGGCCCGAACTTGTCTGGCAATCATCCAGTGGGTCGGACGATTTTGAGGCCAAGTTCAGCTTGACTCCGTTGATCTTTGGAACCATTAAGGGCACCAGCTATGCTGTGCTCTTGGCGGTTCCGTTGGCGGTATTGGCCGCCATCTACACCGCCATGTTCATGCATCCGGATCTCCGGGCTAAGATCAAGCCCATAATTGAAATTATGGCAGCGCTGCCCACCGTGGTGCTTGGATTTCTGGCCGGCCTCTGGTTTGCCTCGATCCTGGAGCGGAACTTTCCCGCCATGATGGGGATGGTCATGGTGATGCCCTTGGTCATTGCCCTTTCCAGCGGACTCTTTCTCCTGCTCCCTGCCTCCCTCAAGCACCGTGTGCGGCCTGGTTCGGAGGCTCTGCTCATGATGCCGATCATCGTCGCCGTGGTCTGGGGGTGCCTTGAGACCAACGCGTGGTGGGAGGCCTTCTTGTTCGATGGTCATTTTAAACCATGGCTTCAGACTCATCTCGGCCTGAATTATGACCAGCGCAACGCCATCGTGGTCGGGGTGGCCATGGGATTTGCCATCATTCCCATCATCTACAGCATTTCTGAAGAAGCGCTCTCCAATGTTCCAAAGAACCTGATCGCCGGGTCCTTGGCCCTCGGCGCCACGCGTTGGCAAACGCTCACCCATCTTGTTCTGATCTCGGCCAGCCCAGGCATCTTCTCAGCATTGATGATCGGGTTCGGCCGGGCGGTTGGAGAGACCATGATCGTGTTGATGGCGACTGGTAATACGCCGATTATGGATTGGAGCCTCTTCAACGGGTTTCGAACCCTGTCCGCGAATATTGCCGTGGAGATTCCTGAAGCGCCGCATGGCGGGACCTTGTATCGCACACTCTTTTTGGCCGGTTTGCTCCTCTTTATTGCAACCTTTCTGCTCAATACGGTAGCGGAACTGGTTCGACAGCGACTCAGGGAGAAATATAGCCAATTCTAGTGCGACAAGATTCGGACAAGGTGACGTTCCAGGCTTGTGGGTAGAGTTCAGTTGTTGGGTGCAAGTCTGACGAAATTTGGAGTACGAGTGATTCGATGAAACAGTGGGTCAAGCATTTCATGGCAAGCGGTGAGCTCTTCATTTGGGGCTGCGGGGCTGGGCTTTCCATTTCGCTCCTCATGATCGGTGGGCTTCTGGTGCTCATTCTCCTCAATGGGTTCGGGTATTTTTGGCCGGCTGATCTTGTCGAATTGACCCTGAAAGATGGAAAACATGTGATCGGTCAGTTGGCCGGCGAAGAAGTCGGTCCGAAAGGAATCCCGCGAATCAGGATGAAGATCGGCAATCGCGATCTGTATGGGCTGGACTATCGGTGGATCAACACCGATCAGATCGTCGAACGAGCCACGCCAGCCGATCTCGTGATGGTGGAGCGGCGCGAGTGGGGGAACTTCTATGGACGGCTCCAGACGCTGGTCAAGAAAGACCAAACTGTGGCTGAAGGTTCGGAGGCTGTATGGCAGTCCCTCCCGGCACTGCTTGGACAAGCGGAATCGAGTGAGGCAGAGAGCACGTATATGCTGCTCGTTGTCGATGCCAATGGCAGAGAAAAGTCCGTTGCACTCAGCCAAGTCATACGAGTCTTGCGCCCGAACGACCTTTCGAAGATGGAGAAGGTGTGGGTCTATGCGGGCAACCTTTGGATGGTGCTGACCACCGAGCCACGAGAAGCCAACACGGAGGGTGGGATCTTCCCGGCCATTTTCGGCACGGTTCTGATGGTAATGATCATGAGCTTTGTCGTGACCCCCTTTGGTGTCATCGGCGCGCTGTACCTCAGGGAGTATGCCCGCCAGGGAGTCATCGTACGAACCGTCCGCATCGCCGTCAATAATCTCGCTGGAGTTCCCTCGATCGTTTTCGGTGTGTTTGGGTTGGGGTTTTTCGTGTATGGCGTCGGGGGCACACTGGATGCGCTGTGGTTTTCTGATCGGCTGCCCACTCCGACGTTTGGCACGGGTGGAATTCTGTGGGCCTCATTGACGCTGGCGCTGTTGACCGTTCCCGTCGTGATTGTCGCAACGGAAGAGGGACTGGCAGCCGTGCCGAGGGAGTATCGAGAAGGGTCGATTGGCTTGGGCGCGACCAAATGGGAAACAATATGGAAAGTCGTGCTTCCCACGGCGCTTCCGGGCATTCTGACCGGACTGATCTTGGCCATGGCTCGCGCGGCGGGCGAGGTGGCGCCCTTGATGTTGACCGGCGTTGTCAAACTGGCACCGGCCATGCCGATCGACTGGACGTGGCCATTTGTTCACCTGGACCGAAAGTTCATGCATTTGGGGTTTCATATTTATGACGTGGGGTTCCAATCGCCCAATGTGGAAGCTGCCAAACCGATGGTCTATGTCACCACGTTGGTGTTGATTCTTGTGGTGGTGACGCTTAACCTCACGGGCATCCTCTTGCGAAATCGAATGAGGAGGAAATATGCTGGGTCAGCAGTTTGACGTGACGTCCGGTGTCCGTACCCTCTTACCCGTTGTGTCCTCGCTGGAGATGGAAAGCATGGACCCTCATGATTCCAACGTGACGCCTCAGCCCAGTGCTCAGGGGAAGCCGAAGCTTCGAGTGCAGGGCTTCAATTTTTTCTATGGGCCGGTCCAGGCCCTATTCAAGGTTGATTTGGAGATTCCAGAAAACCAAGTGACTGCCTTCATCGGGCCATCAGGATGCGGGAAATCTACCTTGCTGCGATGCATGAATCGCTTGAATGACCTCATCGAAGGTGCGCGGCATGAAGGAAATATCTTCATCGACGGCGTTGATATATTTCACCCGTTGATCGACATCACCGATCTTCGGAAACGGGTGGGCATGGTGTTTCAAAAATCCAACCCGTTTCCCAAGTCGATTCATGAAAATGTTGCGTACGGTCCGCGGCTGCAAGGCCTGAAGAATCGGATGGTGTTGGAAGAGATCGTCGAGCGAAGTCTCCGAGGCGCCGGTTTATGGGAGGAAGTGAAGGACCGGCTTCACAAGAGCGCACTCGGCCTGTCCGGCGGTCAGCAGCAGCGCCTCTGCATTGCGCGGGCTCTCGCCGTCAAGCCGGATGTGCTCTTGATGGATGAACCTTGTTCCGCCTTAGACCCGATCGCGACCGGCATCATCGAAGAGTTGCTGTTTTCGCTGAAGAAAGAGTTGACGATCGTCATTGTGACGCACAACATGCAGCAGGCTGCCCGGGTATCCGATCGGACCGCGTTCATGTACCTCGGCCAATTGGTTGAGTATGGTCTCACGAAGCAGCTGTTCACGAATCCTTCGAAGAAGCAGACGGAAGACTACATCACTGGACGATTCGGGTGACGCGATGGCTCAACACCGACATTTCGACGAAGAACTTGCGGAACTCAAGACGAAGCTGGCGCGAATGGCTGGCCTCGCGGAAGACCAAATTGATAAGGCCTTGACCGCATTGGTGACGCGAGACGCGGCCCTGGCCTGCCGCGTGATCGAACGAGATCATAAAGTGAATGCGATGGATGTGGAGATTGACGAAGCCTGCATTGAGTTGTTGGCACTCCACCAGCCGGCGGCGCGCGATCTCCGGCTCGTGACGACCGCTATGAAACTGTCCACTGAGCTTGAACGTATCAGTGACCTCTCGGAAAGCATCTGTGAGCGCGCGATCGAACTGAACGAAGAGCCTCAACTCAAGCCCTACATCGATATCCCGAGGATGGGGAGCCTCGCACGGGTCATGGTGAAGGAAAGTATCGATGCGTTCGTCAAGGAGGATGCCGTGCTGGCCAGGAAAGTCATCGGGGATGACGACTTCGTGGATGATCTCATGGAACAGTTGTTTCGTGAACTGCTCTCTTTCATGATGGAAAATCCGCATACGATTTCACGCGCCATTCGGTTGAGCTTTATCGCCAAGTCTCTCGAGCGAGTGGCCGATCATGCCACCAACATCGCCGAGTTGGTTGTCTATCTGGTCGAAGGCAAGATCATCCGGCACACGGCGCCATCGGCTCCATTATGACACGCCGATTGGGTTGACAGGCACGCTGGGCTGCCGGTGGCTCAGATGCGCGTTCGTTTGAAATGACCCTGCCCCTGTGTTAGCATTCGATCTATGGGTGCCACCACCTCGGCGAAGCGGGGAGAAGCCCGCCGAGCCCCATCTCCCCCTTCTCATATTCAGCGAGAAGTGATCGGCGTGATCTTAATTGCGCTGAGTCTGCTGATGCTCTTGAGCCTCCTGTCGTTCGTGCCGGGAGAGGCGAAGATGCTGGCGGCTGGTGTGCCGGATGCCGATCCGCCACGCAATCTCATTGGTTCGTTTGGCGCGTTATTGGCCGGTGGGTTCTTTTTTGGTATCGGTGGAGCGGCCTATCTCTTTCCTGTGCTGCTGGGGCGGTTGGGAGTTCGATGTTTCTCTCAGGTTCCGGTGAGTCTTACGCTGCGGACGGCCGCCAGCTCCTTAGCCGCTGTCTTTTTCCTGAGCGCTTTTCTGCATCTTGAAACAACGGGGGTTCCAACTCTGACCAGCGGGATGATTTCCCGCGGGATGGGCGGTGGTGTCGTTGGTCAGACCATCGCCGAGGGACTCCGAGCCATCTTTGCCGGAACCGGGGCCCATATTCTGGTCATCACAGGATTCCTGGTATCCCTCTTGTTGACAACCCCTCTGTCCTTGGCGGAAGCCGTGCGTCGGATGCCGGACCGTTGGGCCACTCTCCGCGAAGGAGTGTCCGCGGTGATGCCAGAGCGATCAATTGAGGTCGAGAAAGAGATCGGCAATCGACGGTTACGAGCCAGGTCGTCCAAGCCAGCGGCCGTCACTCGAGGAGAGGAGTCAGCCACTAACGGGATCGAGGAGCTGGAGCTGACCCCGATCCAGGCTCCTCCAGGTCCGATCATCCAGCCATTCCCTGTCGCAATTCCAACATGGGAGGCGCAAACGGCTGAGTCGGAAGTGGTTGTTCCGACAGCTGAGTCCGAAAACTATCAGCTCCCTGACCCGGAGATTCTGCTAAGTGACCCCTCTGGGCCGATGGATCGGATGTCGGATGAGGAACTCAAGGCCCAGTCCGAGGTCTTATCACGCGCATTGCTGAGTTTCGGCATCGAGGGCATTGTGACGGAAGTGAGACCAGGCCCCGTCGTCACCATGTACGAATTTGAGCCGGGGCCAGGCACGAAGGTCGCCCGCATTGTGAATCTGGCCGACGACCTGGCCTTGGCCTTGAAGGCGATGAGTCTACGCATCGTTGCGCCGCTACCGGGCAAATCCGTGGTCGGCATTGAGGTGCCGAACCGGTCACGGGAGACGGTGTCCCTGAAAGAAGTCGTCATGAGCGAGGCTTTTCGGCGAGCCAGGTCCAGGCTCACACTGGCGCTGGGCAAGGATATCTTCGGTGCTCCCAGCACGGCGGATCTGAAGACGATGCCGCATCTCTTGGTGGCCGGCGCGACGGGCGCTGGGAAGAGTGTCAGCCTGAACACGATGCTACTCAGTATCCTCTTTTCCGCCAAGCCCAGTGAAGTGAAACTGTTGCTCATTGATCCGAAGATGCTTGAGTTCCAATCGTATGAGGGCATTCCACATCTCTTGCGGCCGGTGATTACGGACCCCAAGTCAGCCGCAAGAGGCCTCGGATGGGTTGTCGCTGAAATGGAGCGGCGGTACAAGCTGCTGGCGGAAGCCGGTGTGCGGAACATTGATGCGTATAATCGAAAGGTTGCTGGTTTGCACGAGGTGTTTGCTGAAAATAACGTACCGGGCGTCGAGCAGACTGAGTTTCCGATGAAGTTTCTCTCTGAAGAAGAGCGTCTCTCCGCCGGTGAAACCTCGATCGCCGAAGGTGAGCGGGGTTGCATGCAACCGAAACCGACGCCGCCGGAACCGTTGCCGTTTATCGTCGTCATGATCGATGAACTGGCGGATCTGATGATGGTCGCTCCGAAAGATGTGGAAGACAAGATCGCCCGACTTGCGCAGATGGCCCGGGCGTCCGGTATTCATCTAGTGCTGGCCACTCAGCGTCCATCTGTCGATGTACTGACCGGTCTGATCAAAGCGAATTTCCCAGCACGCATTGCCTTCCAAGTCTCGTCGAAGACCGACTCGCGAACCATTCTTGATGCGAATGGAGCGGAGGCTCTCCTCGGCCGGGGCGATATGCTGTATCTGGCCTCCGGCACGGGTCGTCTCGCGCGTCTGCATGGGTCCTTTGTGTCGGACGACGACGTCCGCTCGGTGGTGGAATTTGTGAAGAAGCAGGCCCTGCCGATCTATAACCAGGAGCTGCAGTCTCTCAAGTTGGAGGAGGCGGCTGAGGAAGAGGTGAAAGACGAGGTGTACGAGCAAGCGAAAGAACTGGTGCTGTCGACGGGGCAGGCCTCAGCTTCGCTGATCCAGCGCCGGCTGCGGGTCGGCTATCCTCGGGCCGCGCGCATGATTGAGCAGATGGAAGCGGAAGGCATTGTAGGGGCGGCGGGTCGTGATGGGCGTCGGGAGGTGCTTGGACGGCGCGGCCCGGTAGGTGCGGCGGAAGTATGATGCGTTGGTGGCTTGCCGTTCCATTGAGTATCCTATTGGCCTTGCCGGCCTGGGCGGCAGACGGACCGGTTGATGAAAAGGCCTTGCAGGAGGTTCGTGAAGTCGTCAAACAGCTGCAAGCGCGATACGAGAAGATGAAGGATCTCCAGGCCGACTTTTCTCAGAAAACTAAGATTGAAGGGTTTGAGCGGCCTGTGACATCATCCGGCAAGGTCTACATCAAAAAGCCCGGCCGCTTACGGTGGGACTACTTGGATCCAGCGACGGAGCAAATCTATGTGAACCAGGAGGATGTGAAGGTCTACGTTCCAGAACATAAGCAGGTCCTGGTCGGAAAGCTGACGCAGATGGCCGCCTCCAAGGCACCGTTGGAACTGTTGCAGGGAGCGGCCAAATTGGATGCATCCTTTGCGATTGAGCCCACCAGGGGAAAAGATCGCGGAGTCGGTGGGATGCCCCTCATCACGCTGATTCCCAAAGCCAAAGAGCAGGAATCCACCCAGAATCTTCAGAAGATCGTCGTCGAAGTCTTCCCCAAAACCTATTTTATCCGCACGGTGTCCCTCCATGAGGTCAGCGGCAACGTCGCCGTCTTCGAGTTTTCGAACTTGAAACCCAACCTGGGATTAGGTAATGAAGTGTTTGACTTTAAGACACCGGCGGATGCGGAAGTCGTCCGGGCTCCGGTATTGAATGGGCCGTAAACAGTCAATGGTCATTGGTCAATAGTCATTGACGAGGCGGGCGTAGTTCTATCGACGAATGACTAGTGACGGGTGACTTGTATTCGTAAGAGGAGCTGAGACAGGTGCGGAGTCTTGTGAGCAATGTGACGGACAGGGTCACCCAAGCGGTTGCCGCCTTGGATTTTGACCGGCTTCACCAAGAATATTGGGATCAGAACGAGTTCCTCGTCATTAAACAGTTCTTGCCACGTGCCTTCGTAGAGGAGGTGTTCGTTCCTCAGGCCCAGGGTGTGAAAGCGGAACTCAATCGAAACTACATTCCCGGCCACAAGAAGGGCGGGAGCGTCAGCTATTATACTGTGCAAGAAAAAGCTCCCCGCTTCCTCGACCTCTACCGGTCTGAGTCATTCCGGGCCTTCCTCAACCGGCTCGTTGAGGCGAAGCTGATGTTCTGTCCGGACAATGATCCTCATTCCTGCGCTCTCTACTATTACACTGAACCGGGTGACCATATTGGGTTCCACTATGATACGTCATACTACAAAGGCGCACGCTACACGATTCTGATGGGGCTTGTTGATCGGTCAGCCCAGTGCAAGCTGGTGTGCGAGCTGTTCAAGGACCATCCGACCAAACAGTCCCGCCATCTTGAGCTCGTGACTGAGCCGGGGGATATGGTGATTTTTAACGGTGATAAACTCTGGCATGCGGTCACGCCTCTCGGAGAAGGTGAGGAGCGGATTGCCTTAACGATGGAGTATGTCACCAATCCTGAGATGGGCACCTTCAAGCGGCTCTATTCGAACCTCAAAGACTCCTTCGGCTATTTCGGTTTCACTGCGGTCTTCAAGCGCGCTCTAGGCCTCAGCCGGTCTAAGTGATATAAATCGTTTCTTGTTTGATCGCCCCTTCCTGATTCAAAGTGCGTCGAAGATCATGCCATGCCGATGGCGTGGCGAAGTATCGTGCACAATTCTTCTCGCTCCCACGGTTTGGTCAAACGGGCATAGGCGTGCAACGATCCAAGATCCCTATTCGAAGCCGTTAAGACGATCACGGGAAGGGAGGGATGTGAAGCTTGGAGCTTCTCCAAGATCGAGCAACCATCTCCGTCTGGTAGTCCAAGATCGAGGAGGACTGCATGGTAGGTATTCTGTTCGATGGATGAAAAGGCCTGACGGCAGGTCTGTGCACAGTCAACATGGAATCCTTCGAATTCGAGCAAGTCTTGTAAGGCCATCGCGATATCGGGGTCATCTTCGACAACCAATATAGAATGCGCTGCTCTTGTTTCGACCTTCGTCTTCGTGTCTGGACTCAGTGTGTGATCTGAGTCTAACGGCCGCTGCGGGCGATGTGTTTCAGACTCGAGAATAAAAGGGGTTGTCTGAACCGGCTCACGTGGGTTCGTGACAATGGGATGAGTGGCAGGCCGGGCTGTGCCTCTTTGAGGAGGCACAGCACCGGCGGCAACGGCGGAAGGTGGCAGTGCTGCTCTGGATGGGCAGGATCCAAAGGGGGCATCAGATGGTGAGGAAGAGAGAGGCCTCCTTACCACGTGAGTGACTGTCAGCTCCATACCGTGCTCCATTTTGCCTAGTGGTTACGAGATAACCCACAAAGCTCCAGGACTCCTGCCAATAGGTTAAGCAACGTCCATTCCAGGATGGTTGGCCAAGAGATGCGAGTCTAAGCATTGGATTATATGTGTGTGTTAAAAATACATGATCGTCTGGCGTGAGGGACTGTATCGAGGTGATACAGCAGTTGTCTCATGTGAGACGGCGGAACTGTCTCGGGAATGTTCAGGGACAGGATGCAGGATTATTGATGCAGGTGCTTCATGGCGGCGGCGCAGAGGATAATGAAGAACCCCATCCACAGGGCAGCGCGCTGGAAGGGAATCACCTCGTAGGACTCTCCATCCTCGGCCTCATCGTCTGACTTGAAAATGACCGTATAGAGGAACAGTGTGAGAAGCCCCAGCACGAGCAGAAGCTTAATCATGAAGACGATGAGGTACTTGGAGTGGTGCTGGATCCCGCTGCCCGTTTGTGAAGTAATGACCTGATTGACGTAGTGGAGATTCACGCCGCCCGTGAACAGCAGGACGACGACGAGAATGCCGGCGACTTTCTTGTAGTGTCGGTAGAAAATATCCGTGATGGGCTTGATCTGATCCTTTGGAACGGCTTTCTCCAGTCCTGGTGTCACCGCCATGACGAGAAATGCCAAGCCGCCGATCCAAATGATCGCTGAAAGCAGATGAAACCAGTGATTGACGATCGGAATGAGGGTGTTGAGATCGGTGGTGATACTTTGGAGCGCGTCCATTTGGAAACCAGGCAGAAGAGAGTCGTAAGGAGTGAGGGCTTTGAGGATGGGCCTCTAGGTCTTCACCTCCGACGCCTTACCGTTTGCCCTTTACGTCAAAGTTAAAGACAGGTGCGTCATTGCCGAATCGTTTCTTGCGCAGCTCTTCCATGAGTTCAACGGTGATAAGCGGTACGTTGTTTTCGCGGGCGTGCTTTTCCACGCCTTTCTTCACCATCGCACGTAGGAAGTAGGGGATACGGCTCAATCGGAGAGCAGACGCATCGTCCCACGCGACTTCGGTCTCTTCCGAGACATTGAACGCCACTTTAATTTTCTCGCCGCCTTTCGGGGTGTAGAGGCACCACTGATCTTCGTCCAGCCAGTCGCCGTGGTCGACATAGGGGCGGGCGCGGCACCCCCCGCAGATGTCAGTATATTCACAGTCACCACATTTCCCTTTGAGTTGGGGATAGC
The DNA here is from genome assembly GCA_052387595.1 of Nitrospiraceae bacterium. Classification (GTDB taxonomy): domain Bacteria; phylum Nitrospirota; class Nitrospiria; order Nitrospirales; family Nitrospiraceae; genus Nitrospira_D. Next base: position 17,972 of record JBQTJA010000054.1, read on the forward strand.
GAAAGGAGTTGAAGATATCCGATCGTTCCCAGAGATCAACGAAGCTCTGTTGACGGATATTCCCTGCCGACAGCGGCATATAGGGACAAGGGGTCAATTCACCGTTTGGTGTCACTCGGGCATAGTTGGTGCCCGCCAGGCATCCTCCCCCCATATATCCGGTCGCCTTCGTAATCGGGGAGTTAGGGTCCTTCTCATAGGCCAGCCGTTTGAAGTGCGGAGCGCAACGGGCGCGGACCAACATGCCTTTGTAATTGTCTTGGCATTCAACGAGGTACCCAAGGACCTCTTCATACTGAGCGGGAGTGATATCCGTCAGCTCTTCGCCTCGTCCCGTACACACCATAAAGAACACGTTCAGAACGCGGGCGCCGAGCCGGTGCGCCCAGTCAATGACCTCAGGCAGCTCCCGATAGTTCATCGGCTGAGCACTGAAATGCACCTGAAATTGGAGGCCATTCCGCTTGCTGGCTTCAATGCCGGCTACCGCGGCTTCCCACGCTCCTGGAACGCCACGGAACGTATTGTGTTTCGCTGCATCCAATGAATCAATGCTGATGCCAACTCCCATCACGCCGATTTCTACAAGTGTTTTGGCCATCTGGTCATCGATCAGCATCCCGTTTGTGCCGAAAACCACCATAAAACCAAGTTTAACGGCGTAACGAGCAATGTCGAGAATGTCAGGACGCACCAGTGGTTCGCCGCCGGTAATGACGAGAAGACACCCCTTATTCACTTCCGCGATCTGTTCAATGAGCCGACAGCACTCTTCGGTGCTCAGCTCGTCGTCCCCACCGGCTGCTTTGGTCGTCGCATCGAGATAACAGTGATCGCATTTGAGGTTGCAACGCTTGGTCAGGTTCAGCGCAACGAGGTAGGGCTTGAAGTCGTCAACCGTCCGGCCATCAAACGGCCCCGCCTCCTTTGGAGTGGGGGTGAAGAACTGGGCAACTTGTTGCTGCAAAGAGCCCAAGACGCCTGAAGGACCGTTGAAGATGGGAAGAGATTTACCCATAGTGTATCGTATTAGGTGCTGAGAACGAAGACTCGCGAGAAGAAGGCGCTGGAAGCCAGCACCAAAATTCAGCACGCGAAACTTATCCGCGTCCTTTTCCGGTGAGGTCGGCAATCATGTCCTTGAGATTGCCAGTCTTCATCGCTTCGGCCATATACCCCTTTGCCTGCTCGATCCCTTCATCGGCGACCTCAATCGTGATCAGGGTCGCGCCGATTTTCTCGGCATGCTTGAGAATGAGCGCTTTGGTGCAATCCCGCATGAAGCCTTCCGGAGCTCGATCCAATCTGGCTTGTGCGTCGCCCGTCCAAGTGTAGGGTGAGGCGGCTTCGACATGACCATTCGCCTCATTCCCGTTCGACGCTGCAACAGTGGCTTCCGCAACCGGCGAGGTACCGGTGCCTTTGTTGGAGAAAATCGGCGTATAGTCTTCGGATGCAGCCTCTTGAATGGTCGGTGCCGCATATTCAAGCGTGATGGTTGTCATGCCTAATTTCCGCGCGCTCTTTTCAATCCTGGCCTTCGCGCGTCTCCGCTGGAAGCCAGCCGGCACGGCACGGATCGCTTCTTTCGCATCCTTGGTCCATTGCATCGGCACGTCGTCGTAGGCCACGTCCGTTTCCAATTCACCCTCGGTTGTCGCGGCCACTTCGAAAATCTTCTTATCGACCTGTTTGAATCTCGTCCCATCCGCACTGCACACCGGACATTTGACCGGGCTGTCTCCCTTTCCAATGTAGCCGCAGCCGTCACAGACGAAATAGGTTTGCCCCATGCGGTCCAGGTAGGCCTGTGTGGACGCGTTGATCTCTTTGGGTTTCTCCTCAACGATCTGGGTCATGATTCCGCTCAATGTCGGGCCCATGAGATCTTTGGTCACGCCCTCATCGGCTTGCATCTTGTCGCGGTCGATGCCCGCTGCGTCCAAGCTGCCGCCAAGCGCACGCATGGCGTCCATGGCGCCTTTTGGCAGAATGTGTCCGACCGCGGAGTCAACGACGGTATTACTGATGATGGTATGCCCTTTTTCGATGGCATACCGATGAATGGCCGTCTTTGCCACGCCGCGCGCGAAAACCGGGATCTTTTCCATCCGCCTCAGGGCTTCTTCCGTCCAGGCAATGGTGTACTCGGCCTGCGTATCGATCGGAGGCACGTATTTGCGGTTGGAGATCAGCACATTACAGGGGGCGCTCCTCAACAGATTCTCGGTGTTGCTGCCGACGTCCATGTCCTCGTCGCTATGGACGCCGATGCGTCCGACGATGAGCAAGGCCGGGACATCTTTCCGGACATACTGAATGATTTTTTCGAATGCTTTGCCGTCCAGCAATGTCGTTTTCACATCTGTTTGCTCGGCCTGGGCGATTTCGCGGGAAATGTCCAAGTGAGACTGGTAGATCTTAGCCAAGCCGCTGTCGATAATTTCCTCGTGCAGTTTTTCTTGCTCCTTGAAACGGAAGACTTTACCGGCTTCTTCGTTCAGAACACCAGAAATGCTGTGGAATGCCGCGTAGTGGAAGTAGGGATCGAAGGCCGAAATCGCCTCCACCGGCATATTGAAGGCCTTGCCGATCGCTAAGCCGGTCATCAGTCCTCCGAACGAGTAGGGGCTGCCGTCGACGGCCACGACGATCTTTCCGCCAGTTAGTGGCTGAACGTTCTTAATGATCAGCATGTCGGAGTTACGGACCCGGCGGACCACGCGCTCTGTGTTGCTGCCGATGACGCTGTCTTTGACCGCTCCGACCCCCAAAGCGCCCATGATGACGAGGTCATACCCGTTGGTGTTGATGTCCTCGGCCAGCACCTTCCAGTTCCGGCCTTCGAGTGATCGCCGTTCAATGGGGAGATTCGCTTCGTTACATTTCTTGTCGACGTAGTCGAGGTAGGAATCAGTGATGATTTGGAGTCCTCGGGTAATCAGCGAGTCGTGGATCTGACGCTGACGGTCGAGCTCCTTCTCATCATGGTATTCCTCCGGGAGGCCCGCTTCCATCTGCTTGAAGCGTTTATCATGCATCTTCGCGGCGTAGACATGGCTCCCGACGATCCTGGAACCGAAGGTTTTTGCCAAATGAACGCCGACATCCACTGCGGTATTCGAATGGTCAGAGTTATCGACCGGAATATAGATTGTCTTATACATTGCGGCGCCTCCTTAAGGCGCGAATTTGTCAGAGGAGAGGAGTCGTAATTGTATGAAAATAAATATGATTAACGCGCTAACAACGTCTCCAAAGATGCGGGATGATAGCACTGGCTCAAACGGGAATGCAAGGTGTGAGGAGGGACACATTGAGTGTAAAGAAGGTGTACTTGTGGTCAATGACGGACGTATGGCACCTATTCACCTGGTAGAGGTGGCTCTTGGTTCAGCCATCTGTGAAGCCGAGGGGATTGGTCTGCTGGAGCGGATGATTTCCTCGATCGAAAGCAAGGCTTCCCGTCCTGAATTGCCTTCGATCCCTCTGCTAAGGTTTTGGTCGGCATAGGCCGGTTCTCCCGATGACTGGGACAGGGATCCGGTCCATCGACGGGGATCGCGGCTACCTTGCTTTTGTTCCCAGGCGCGGAGACAAGCCTTGGCGATAATCTTGTTGAGGGGGGCGGGATTATAGAGAAGCTTTCTGATGCTGGTCGGTGTCAGCATCAAGGGGTTATAGCCAGCCGACAAATACCCCTCTTCCAGGAGGCGCTGTTCCAGGTCGGTATTTGGCTGGATGCCTAAGAAAAACATCAATGGAAACACACGCTCTTCGCCAAGAATCGAGGCCACCATCTTGTAGGATTCGACACTTTGAAGCAGGCTCTCTTCCGTCTCCTTAGGGCTATTGAGGGAATAGTTGAGGATGACCTTGCCTTTGAAACCGGCCTCGGCCAAATAGCGGCAGCCATCGTACAAGCGTTCCAGCTTGAATCCCATGTGGAGATTGTTCAGGACCTCCTGTGAACCGGAGGTGATAGCTACCTCCAAGTCGCCGACCCCAGAACGAACCATCAGCTTGGCAAACTCAGGGGTAATCAATGAGGTTCTGATGTAGCCGGACCACTCGATCTCAAGCTTTTCCGCCACAATTCGCTCAAGGATTTCCGTACATTGCGGATAGGCTTCCTTGCCTGTAATGAATTGGGCATCGGTGAACCAGAAACGACGGGCACCCCACTGATGGTAATGCTGCGAAATATCCTTGACGACCATCTCCGGTGGCCGGTATCGCACTCGCTTGCCTTCAATGTAGGGATAGAGGCAGAAGGCGCAGTCATATGGGCAGCCTCGCTTGGACTGCACACCGATCGACTCACCGATATAGTCCCCATATTGAGGGAAGATCGAAGTGAGATAGGGCAGATCGACCGTGAGCGCATCTAACAGCGCGGGGGAACCCTGCCGGCCTTTTCGGATCTGGCTACCTTCCTTGACAATGTACCGCTCATCTTCAATCGAGCGGCCTTCAATGACCTTCAGGATGGCGTCTTCCCCTTCGCCAAGGATGCCGATTGTGCCTTCCGGGAGTTTTTCGATCAACTGATCAGCGAATGCCGTAAAGGCTCCGCCGCCGATCATAATCTGGGCCTTGGGGAACTCCTTATGGATCAGCGCCGGGTACGACAGGATCGTATAGATGTGGCTGTAATAGCGATAGAGCTGCTTGACGCCTGCGATGGAGGCGGTGATTCGCTTGAACGGGTTACTGGCAAAATAGAAATTAAACGCATGCTCTAACGACGAATCGCCCTCATGCGGTGAAAAGATTTGAATGTCCCGCCATGAGAAACAGACCAGGTCAGGCTTGAACTCCGTCGCGGCGTCGCGAATGGCTTGACCGCGCTGCGCGACTGGAAACAACGAGAGATCGAGAATGCGCTGCCGGACCTCCGGTTTTCGCCGGTGGATAAAGTCCGCCAGGTAGGTGATCCCTATAGGATAGACCATCTTGCAGGGGAGGAAGATGTAAAGGATTGAGTTCATGGGAGTCGTCAATCGTCAATTGTGAAGAGCGCTTGCGAGTTGCGCGTAACCGCGAATGACGTTTGACGAATGACCAGCGACGTCATTTGGTTGCGACGTGTATCGCGACAATACCACCGCTGAGGTTCTTGTACGACACCTGACGAAACCCGGCATCGCGTAGGACTTGGCATAACCGCTCTTGGTCGGGAAATGTCCGGATGGACGCGGGAAGGTACTCGTAGACGCCGGTGCGATCACGGGCGACAATGGTGCCGACCCAGGGCAGCAGTTTGAACGAATACCAATCGTACAATGTTCGCAACCATCCGAATACCGGACGCGAAAACTCCAAGCACACAAAGCGCCCACCAGGCTTCATGACACGGCGAATTTCTCGCACGGCACCTGGTAAATCTCCGACGTTGCGCATGCAAAAGCCGGTGGTGACTGCATCGAAGGTGTTGTCCCCGAATCCCAGATGTTCCGCGCTGGCCTGCAGGCAGGTGATCTTGTCGGCGAGTCCTTTGCCACCGATCTTCTTGAGGCCTTCGGCCAGCATCGCATGGTTCAGGTCCGAGGCGATCACACGTCCCTTGGGTCCCATTCGAGACTCAAGCAGGAGGGCAAGATCGGCCGTACCGGATCCGACGTCGAGTGCGGTCCCCCGTCCAACGGGCGTAATGAAGGACGCGGTAATTTTCTTCCAATGGTAATGCAGGCCGAAACTCAACAGCGTGTTGTTCAGGTCGTAGACGCCCGCGATGGAGGTAAACATCCGCTGCACGGCATCTTCGCGGGCCTGGCCGGACCAGGTGGACACCACCTTCGCCGGGGCCTTGGAATCCTGTGTCAATGGACGAGGCTCGGTTTCCACCATTCGACGGTGGTAGCACCCGGTTTCAAGCTTTGTCAAGGTGACGGGTGGAGCCCTTTGTCAAGCCGGCGCCATCTTGAGGCATTAGCCGAGCAGAAGAAAAGTGACGTGATGCGCGTGGCGATACATGGATAGTGTTGCTAATGTTTGCCCTGTCTGAATTTCGCAGCGGACTCGCATGATGAGAGAGTGGAGCAAAATGGTATAATCCTGCGCCTATGGGAAATTCCATCATCATCAAAGGGGCACGGGAGCATAATCTCAAGAATATCGATGTGGAGATTCCACGCGACAAGCTGGTGGTCATCACCGGCTTGAGCGGGTCAGGCAAGTCGTCGCTCGCCTTCGATACGATCTATGCTGAGGGCCAGCGGCGCTATGTCGAATCACTGTCGGCCTATGCCCGGCAGTTCCTTGAACAGATGGGCAAGCCGGATGTCGATTCGATTGAAGGCCTGTCTCCCGCGATCTCGATTGAACAGAAGAGCACCAGCCACAATCCCAGATCCACCGTCGGCACGGTTACAGAGATCTACGATTATCTCCGGCTCCTCTTCGCCCGCGTTGGGCGCCCCTACTGTTTTCAATGTGGAGAAGAAATCACGGCGCAGACCGTGCAGCAGATGGTCGATGCGATCGCGTTGTTGCCGGAAGGCATGAAATTCCAGATCCTCGCCCCGATCGTGCGTGGGCGAAAGGGTGAATATCGGAAAGAACTACTAGAGATGCGCAAGGCGGGCTATGTCCGCGCCCGTGTCGATGGCAAGATTGTCGATCTGGGCGGGGACGTCACGCTCGACAAACAGAAAAAACACACGATAGAGATCATTGTCGATCGGCTGGTGATGAAACCAGGTGAGGCGCTGATGCGTCGGTTAGCAGATTCGGTCGAGACATCCACCAAGCTGACAGGCGGGCTCGTCGCAGTTCTGCTCGAGGATGGGAACACCCGCCTGTACAGTGACAAGCTGGCCTGTATCAAATGTGGCGTGAGCTATCCAGAAGTGACGCCTCGGGTGTTTTCCTTCAATAGCCCGCACGGTGCCTGTCCGGCTTGCGATGGCATCGGCTATGCCATGACACCGGGTGGCCACGAGGAAGAGGACTTCACCCTGTTGGAACCCTGCACAGTCTGCCATGGGGCGAGGCTGAGGCCGGAAAGCCTCTCCATCAAACTGGCGAAACAGTCGATTGCCGAGGTGACCAGCCTCTCGGTTCGTGCGGCTGCCGACTTTTTCCTGTCGTTGAAGTTGACCGACCGTGATCTCGTGATTGCCCATAGGATTCTCAAAGAGATTCGCGAGCGGCTTGGGTTTCTTGTCAATGTCGGGCTGGACTATCTGACGCTTGATCGCGCTGCAGCGACGCTGTCTGGCGGCGAAGGGCAGCGGATTCGTTTAGCAACGCAGATTGGTTCCGGCCTGGTCGGGGTGTTGTACATCCTGGACGAACCGTCTATCGGACTCCATCAGCGCGACAATCGTCGGTTGCTGCAGACCTTGCTCAGGCTGCGGGATCTCGGCAATACAGTGGTGGTAGTCGAGCATGACGCCGAGACGATGGTGGCGGCTGACCATGTCTTGGACATGGGCCCTGGCGCGGGGTCGCAGGGCGGGCATGTGATTGCGCAGGGCACACCTCAGCAGATCATGGGCGACCCCAACTCATTGACCGGCCAATACTTGCGTGGAATTCAGACCGTTTCAGTACCTCAACGGCATCGAAAGCCGAGGGGGACACTGTCGGTAGTGGAGGCACAGAAGCATAATCTGAAAAATGTGACGGCACGCATTCCGATGGGCCTCTTCACCTGCGTGACGGGGGTCTCCGGATCAGGGAAAAGTACGCTGGTACTGGAGGTGCTCTTCCATTCACTTTCGCAACTGCTCTACCACAAGAAGCCGAAGATCGATGGGTGCAAGGACCTAAGGGGGGTTGATGGGCTCGACAAGGTGATCGACATTGATCAATCGCCCATCGGGCGGACACCGCGGTCGAATCCTGCCACCTATACAGGCCTGTTCGGGTACATCCGCGATCTCTATTCTAATCTTCCAGAGTCACGTGTCCGTGGCTATAAGCCTGGACGCTACAGTTTCAACGTGAAAGGTGGACGGTGTGAGGCCTGTCAGGGAGACGGGCTCATCAAGATTGAAATGCATTTCCTTCCCGATGTCTATGTGACCTGCGAAGTCTGCAAGGGCCAACGCTACAACCGTGAGACGATGGAGATTTTGCATAAGGGCAAGAGCATCGCTGATGTGTTGAACATGACGGTGGACGATGCATTGGCATTCTTTGAACACATTCCGTTGATCAAGACGAAGCTCCAAACCCTGCACGATGTCGGGTTGCATTATGTGAAGCTCGGCCAATCGGCGACGACACTCTCCGGCGGCGAAGCCCAACGGGTGAAGCTCTCGCGCGAACTCTCCAAACGCGCGACCGGGCGGACGATGTACATCCTCGATGAGCCGACGACCGGCCTCCATTTCGCCGATGTGCAGCGATTGCTCGATGTGCTGGACCGGCTCGTCGAAGCCGGCAACACGGTGCTGGTGATCGAGCACAATCTCGATGTAATCAAAAACGCGGATTGGATCATCGACCTGGGGCCGGAAGGCGGCGATCGTGGGGGCGAAATCGTGGCCGAAGGACCACCGAAGGAAATTGCCAAGGCAAAGCGATCCTATACGGGGCAGGTGTTAAGAGAGGCGGGAATGTAAGGGAAGGAGCCTTCGGCGTCGCCAGGATACGATGGATCGCGACGGCCAGTTGATTCGTCACTCTTGGCCGCGTGCGACTGTAAGACGCGATCAGAATCGCAGGCCGTCGCCCGCGGCACCTTCTTTGGCGACATCTTCCCACGCCCGCCATGGCGACTTCCGAAACCTCCTTCCCTTCCACCTCGCAAAGAGGGAATGGGCGGAAGCAGCTGACAGCGGCAATTGGCGCTACGGCGAACCCTTCATGCCATCCCTTCCACCTGCCTCGAAAAGATGGAAGGTAGGAAAAGTCCGCACCACCTGAAAAAACGAATGACGCCGAGGAGGCATCGTGGATGCTGAGTTAGTCACGCGAATCGCGAACAGTCCGCACTATCAGGCGCTGAAAGCCAAGCGAACCCGCTTCGGCCGTCGGCTGACCCTGGTGATGATGATCGCGTACTACGGTTTCATTCTGCTGGTGGCATTCAACAAGAGTTTTCTGTCGCAGAAGCTTGGCGCCGGCGTGATGACCCTGGGTATTCCAATCGGCTTTGGCCTCATCGTGTTCACGATTGCGATCACCGCGTACTATGTGAATCGCGCCAACCGCGAGTTCGATGCGTTGTCCGACGCCATCGCCAAAGAGGTACTGGAGTGATCGGTCTGCATCGCACGTATCTCACTGCGGTGCGGTCCGGTCTGACCGTGGCGGCGCTGTGTGCCGTTGCTGGATCGGTGTATGCCGCAGGCCCGGATGCGGGCCAGACACAGAAGCAGACGGTCAATTGGACGGCAATCTGCATGTTCGGTGTGTTTGTCTTGCTCACGTTGTTCATTACGAAATGGGCGGCGGCCCGAACCAAATCGGCGGCGGCTTTTTATACAGCGGGTGGAGGCGTGACGGGTTTTCAGAACGGTCTGGCGATTGCCGGCGACTACATGTCTGCGGCATCGTTCCTGGGCATTTCGGCGGCGGTCATGGCGAGCGGTTACGACGGGCTCATCTATTCAATCGGATTTTTAGTCGGCTGGCCCGTCCTCACGTTCCTGATGGCCGAGCGCCTGCGCAATCTTGGCAAGTTCACTTTCGCCGATGTCGCCGCTTTTCGATTCAAGCAGGCGCCGATCCGCATCTTTGCAGCCTCAGGCACGCTGGTGGTGGTGTCGTTCTACCTGATCGCGCAAATGGTCGGCGCCGGCCAGTTGATCAAGCTTCTGTTCGGTCTCGAATACTGGATTGCGATCGTGATCGTCGGCGCACTGATGATGGTGTACGTGTTGTTCGGCGGCATGACGGCCACCACATGGGTGCAGATCATCAAGGCCTGCTTGCTGCTGGGCGGCGCCACGTTCATGGCGTTCATGGTGCTGCTGAATTTCGGCTTCAGCCTGGAGGCGCTGTTTGCCAACGCGGTTGAGATCAAAGCCGGTCTGGCCACGGCGTCGGGCAAGACATCAGAGGAAGCGGCGGCGGCCGGGCAGTCGATCATGGGACCCGGTAACTTCGTTAAGGATCCGATCTCGGCGATTTCATTCGGCATGGCACTGATGTTCGGCACGGCCGGCCTACCGCACATTCTGATGAGATTTTTTACAGTCCCGAGCGCGAAGGAAGCGCGCAAGTCTGTGATGTGGGCGACCGGATGGATCGGCTATTTCTACCTGCTGACCTTCATCATCGGTTTCGGCGCGATCACCTTCGTGTTGACCAACCCGGAGTTCCTCGATGCCGACGGTGCGCTCAAGGGCGGCAGCAATATGGCGGCGGTGCATCTGGCCAATGCGGTCGGCGGCAATGTGTTTCTCGGTTTCATCTCGGCCGTCGCATTCGCCACCATCCTGGCGGTCGTGGCCGGTCTCACACTGTCGGGTGCATCGGCGGTGTCGCACGATCTCTATGCGACGGTCATCAAAGGCGGCAAGGCCGACGGCGCGTCTGAGTTGCGGGTGTCACGTATGACCACGGTGGCGCTGGGAATTCTGGCCGTGTTGCTGGGTATCGTGTTCGAGAAACAGAATGTGGCGTTCATGGTGTCCCTGGCATTCGCGATCGCGGCATCGGCCAACTTCCCGGTATTGTTTATGTCCGTGTTGTGGAAAGACTGCACGACCCGCGGCGCGGTCGTTGGCGGTTTTCTCGGACTGATGTCATCGATGCTGCTCACGATCGTATCGCCCTCGGTGTGGGAAACGACCTTGGGCTATCCGAAAGGCAGCGCCTTGTTCCCGTACGCCTCGCCGGCGCTGTTCTCGATGACGATCGGCGTCGCGGGCATCTGGTTGTTCTCGATCCTTGACCGAAGCAGCCAGGCGGCAAAAGACCGCGGCGGATTTTTGGCACAACAAGTGAGGTCGGAGACCGGCATCGGCGCGACGACCGCATCCGGACACTGACCCCAGGCTCCCGGGAACCAGGCATGGCGACAGATCATCGGGATGTAACAATGGCAGGGTGTAATGCCTAGAGGAGGCCCATGCAAACTATCTTATTGCTGACCATTTCCAACATCTTCATGACTTTTGCCTGGTATGGGCATCTGAAGTACAAAGACTCGCCTTTGTGGATCGTGATTCTGGTGAGCTGGGGGATCGCGTTTTTCGAATATTGTCTGCAAGTGCCGGCGAATCGGATCGGGCACTATGAATTCACCGCGGCCCAATTGAAAACGATCCAGGAAGTGATTACCCTAGTCGTGTTTTGCGCTTTTTCTGTGTGGTACCTCAAAGAGCCGCTGAAATGGAATTATCTCGTTGGTTTTGGCATGATGGCCAGCGCCGTCTTCATAATCTTCAAAGAATGGTGAAGAATGCCTGCTAAGAAGAAAGAAACCGCGAAGGCAAATGGACCGGTAAAAGCTGCGGCAGCGCCCCCTGTCGGCGGATCGGCGGAAGATTTCGAAAAGCTCGGAGTCTTTTACATGGGGCGGCCATATGATCTGGCGGCCAAACAGGCCAAGCCGGGCTGGCTCCTGTACGATTCGAAAGATCTTGTGACGCACGCGGTCTGTGTCGGTATGACCGGCAGCGGCAAGACCGGTCTGTGCCTGGCCTTGCTCGAAGAAGCGGCGATCGACAACATCCCCGCCATCATCATCGACCCGAAGGGCGATCTCGGCAATTTGATGCTCACGTTCCCCTCTCTCACAGGCGAAGACTTCCAGCCCTGGATCAACGAAGACGACGCACGCAAGAAAGGGCTCGCTCCCGCCGACTATGCCAAGGCACAGGCTGAACTGTGGGCAAAAGGCCTCGCCGGGTGGCAGCAGGATGGTGCCCGCATTCAGCGGCTTCGGGATGCGGCGGATGTGGTGATCTACACGCCCGGGAGCAATGCCGGGTTGCCGGTTTCCATCCTCAAATCGTTCGCCGCACCGGCCGCCGATGTGCGTGAAGATGCAGAATTGCTGCGCGAACGTATCAGCACGACCGTCACGAGTCTGCTCGGGCTGCTCGGGATCGAGGCCGATCCGATCCAAAGCCGCGAGCATATTCTCTTGTCGACAATCCTCGATCAGACCTGGAAGAAAGAAGAAGATCTTGATCTGGCAACATTGATCCAAGCCATTCAATCGCCGCCGGTCTCCAAAATCGGTGTGATGGACATAGAGTCTTTCTTCCCCTCGAAAGATCGATTCGCACTCGCGATGAAACTGAACAATCTGCTGGCTGCCCCAGGGTTTCAGGCCTGGTTGGAAGGAGAGGCGTTGGACATCCAGTCGTTGCTCTATACGCCGGCCGGAAAGCCGCGGCATGCGATCTTTTCCATCGCGCATCTCAACGATGCCGAGCGGATGTTCTTTGTCACGTTGTTGCTCAGTCAAATGGTCGGGTGGATGCGGGCGCAATCGGGTACGACGAGCCTGCGCGCGCTTCTCTATATGGATGAGATCTTCGGCTACTTCCCGCCGGTCGCCAATCCGCCATCGAAGTTGCCGCTCATGACGTTGCTCAAACAGGCGCGCGCGTTCGGCCTGGGGGTTGTGCTGGCGACACAGAATCCCGTCGACCTCGACTACAAGGGGCTGGCCAACACCGGCACCTGGTTCATCGGACGATTACAGACGGAGCGGGACAAGGCGCGGGTGCTTGAGGGATTGGAAGGGGCTTCGACGAGTGCCGGAAAGAGGTTCGATCGGGGCCGCATGGAGCAAACACTGGCCGGCCTCGGTAATCGGATCTTCCTGATGAATAACGTGCATGAGGACGAACCGATTGTGTTTGAGACACGCTGGTGTCTCTCCTACCTCCGCGGGCCTCTGACAAGGACGCAGATTAAGACACTCATGGATTCTGTGAGGGGTCTGGCGTCAGGCGTAAGGGGTGAGAGGAAGGACATGTCGGCATCTTCTCCGATCGCCTCACGCCTCACGCCTCACACTTCACGCCCGATGCTGCCTCCGGATGTGCCGCAACACTTCGTGCCGCTGCGTGGCAGTAAGCCGGATGGAAGTGAATTGGTCTATGCCCCAATGCTGTTGGGCTCCTCGCAGATCCGTTTTTCCGATTCGAAGAGTGGCGTGGATAGTATGCAGGATCTGACGGTCCTGTCGCCCATTGCCGAGGGTCCTGTGGCAGTTGACTGGGACAAGGCGATGGCAGCGGAGTTGGCTGTAGCTGACCTTGAACAGACGCCGTCAGAGGGCGCCCAATTTCTTGCACTGCCGGCGAGTGCCGGCAAGGCTAAGAGCTATGCCGATTGGAACAAGGATTTTGGCGGCTGGCTGTTCAGGACGCAGAAGGTGGAGTTGTTCAGGAGCCCCAGCACGAAAGCAGTATCAACGCCGGACGAGTCCGAGCGGGATTTTCGCGTGCGGTTACAGCAGGCTGGGCGGGAACAGCGGGATAAGGGCGCCGAGATGCTTCGCCAGAAATACGCCTCGAAGATGGCGACGCTTCAAGAGCGCATCAGACGAGCAGAGCTGGCTAAAGAAAAGCAGCAGACTGAATCTCGTTCCAGTCAAGTGCAGGCGGCGATTTCTGTCGGAGCCTCCATCCTCGGCGCCTTTCTCGGACGGAAGACGATCAGCGCCTCGAACATCGGCCGTGCCACGACAGCGATCCGGAGCGCAGGACGGGTCATGAAAGAGTCGCAAGATGTCGGGGCGGCGGAAGAAAACGTGGCGGCGCTCCAGCAGCAGCTGGCCGATCTCGAAGCGCAATTCAAGTCGGAGAGTGACGCATTGGCTGCGGCAACCGATCCCTTGAACGAAAAGCTCGAAACGATTTCAATCAAGCCGACCAAGGCCAACATTGCGGTGAAACTTATGACCCTCGCCTGGACTCCTTACTGGCGGGATGCCAAGGGACAGCTCACCGTTGCCTGGCAGTAGCCAAGTGCCATCGTGTGCCAATCGGTCCTTGCCCAGTGTTTGGCGAACAACCTCCGATGCTCTTACTCAGTGCTTCTTGTCTTTCTGCATGATCTTGTCGGTCCATGCCAGCAAAATGGCGGACGCTAAGAATGTCATATGGATAAAGATCTTCCATTTGAGATGTTCCGGGTTCTCATTGGCGACGTCCACGAACCCCTTCAAAAGATGAATGCTCGATATCCCGATTAACGAAGCTGCCAGCTTGATCTTGATGGTCCCGGGATCGACATGGGTCAGCCAATCGGGACGGTCTGGATGCTGCTCCAAATCAAGCTTGCTGACGAACGTCGCATACCCGCCGATGATCACCATGGTCAGCAAATTCGCGACCATCGTCACATCGATCAACCCCAGAACACCTAGCATGAAGACCGTTTCATCCATCTTGTTGATGTGGAGCACCATTTCCCAGAGCTCGAGAAGAAACTTGTAGGCATAGAGCAGCTCCGCCACGATGAGTCCGCCATAGAGCGGGGCTTGAATCCATCGACTGGCAAAGACAATGGATTCGAACGTTGCCTCGATGTGATTGCTGGCTGAGTGAGAAGTCTTCGGTGATCTGTGCATCTCTCGAGATTCAGGCAAGTCAGAATCGGACATCACATTCCTCCTAAACAGCACAACGATAGAGGTGTTCCAGTGACGAATGGACGGCGGAGTGTATCCTAGTCAGTGCATTCCAAGCTGTCAATTCCATCTGTCGCTGTGCTGGTGGGTCGTGTGAGTGGTCCAGAGAGAGATCGATACGTTGGGCAGATGAGGACCGTCAGGCAGCGAGGCTCTTTTCCCAGTGGCAACAACGGGTGAGCATCCACTCGTGTCAGCCATTAATGGCGTGAGTCGCCATGGGCAAACGCACCTCCGAGCCCTTAAAGCTCCCCGCATAAAAGGCGGCAATCTGGGATCGGCGCCCGATGTTCAGTTTTGAATAGATATTCGCGAGATAGTTCTTGACGGTTTTTTCACTCAAGCTGAGGTCTTTGGCGATTTCTTTGTTGGTGAGGCCCTTTGCCACCAAGGGAAGGAGCCGTTGTTCTTGTGGTGAAAGGAGTGGCCGTTTGGATTGGCCAGGCTCCGTGTAGACGTGCTTGAGCCACTCCATGGTATGTTCGGTCAAGCGGGAATCGATGACGGGCTGGCCAGCGTGGATGGTTCGAATGGCACGAACCAACGCCTCGGATGCGATATCCTTGAGAATGTATCCTTGAGCACCGGACAGAATAGCCTCTAGGACCGTATGGTCGTCGGCGAAGCTCGTCAAAAACAACACGCGTGTCTTGCGGCATTTGGCGAGAATCTCACGAGCGGCATCGACCCCACTGCCGTCCGGCAGCCGGATATCGAGCAAGATAAGGTCCGGCTTCAGACGAGCACAGAGTGTTTTCGCCTCTTTCATCCGCCCACCTTGGCCTACCACCTTCATGCCAGGCGTCAAACTGAGGACCGCACAGAGCCCGATACGTACGACTTCATGGTCGTCCACAATGACCAGCCGAATCGGTTTAGATTGATTCATAGATGTGTTCTTTCTTCAGTGGAATGTCGACCATCACGCGGGTTCCCTTCCCCGGTGCGCTCTTTAGCGTAAAGATGGCGGAGATCTGCTTGGCTCGGGCTGCCATGTTGCGCAATCCATGACCGGCTCGACGTTTGCGCACAGTCGAAAATCCGACCCCATTATCACCGATGATCAAATGAATGGCATTTCCCGCCAGGCTGAGTCGAATCCAGCGATGGGATGCCTGCGCATGGCGGGTACTATTACTGAGGGCTTCTCGTACAATGTTAAGCAACTGTTCTCCCAGCGTGGGTGTGATGAACGACAGTACTGGAGTTGCGATCTCCAGTTCAGGCGGGGCCTGGCTCGCACTGGACATCGACGTGATGAGCTGCCGCAGGGTTTGTCCGAAATCCAGTTCCATTGTCGTACGCTGGGTCAATGATGTAATGAATCGCCGAACATCAAGCATCAGTGCGTTGAGCTGGTCAACGGCTTGAGCCATGTGGAGTTTCGACTTCCGAGGCGATTTCTTTATCGACAACTTCCCTGCTTCCAACTGCATACCAACCGCGTAGAGGGCTTGCAAAATATTGTCGTGCAGGTCCCGACTCAACTGCGCACGTTCTTCCATCGCCAGTTTGCGTTCGGTAATATCCTGAACCGCAGCCAGGAGGAGTGGCCCGGCATGGCCCAATAACTCAACACGGGTCGCTTTGACTGAGACCCAAATAATTTCACCGGACTTACGAATGTAGCGTTTTTCGTAGGTATATTCCGATCGAACCCCGCGGAAAAACTCGCTCGTCAACATGATATTGGCCGCAAGATCCTCCGGGTGCGTGTAGAGGGCATAGGTGCTGCCCACGATTTCATGTTCGTCATACCCTGTAAGCTCGCACAGGGCTTTATTGGCACTGATCACACGCCAGTTTTCATCAAGGATGCAGAGCCCGACTGGGGCTTCAGCGACAAAGCGCTGCAGCCTCAGCTCGCTTGCACGTAATGCCTCCTCGGCGCGTGTGTGCTCGGTGATATCCCTGAATGTCCAGACTCGGCCGACAATGTCCTCATCGAGGATCTGTGGCCGTGAATAGCGCTCGAAAACCCGTCCGTCCTTGAAGTGGAGTGTATCAAAGCTTTCCTGCTCTGGATGTGCGTACAGCTCTCGAATCTTATGCAGAAAGGCCTCCGGCTCTCGAAGCTGGTCAATCACGAAGGCCAGTAGCTTCTCGTCGTCTCGGCTGTCGGTCAAAGTTTGGGGGATGTTCCAGAGGTGCAGAAACCGCTGATTGACACTGGTCACTTTTCCCTCTCGGTCGATGACGAGCAGCCCGTCTGCGACCGAATTGATGGCAGCTTGAAGGAGCGAGTAGGAGCGTTTGCGATCGGAAATGTCGCGCACGATGCACCCGACCGTGGCGCTATCCGCTCCGCTTCCTGGAATAAGTGTCAGAATCCCTGAAAAATACCGTAACTCCCCACTCAACGACACAGTATAGTCAACGGTCGCTGTTTCGCCTGTCGTAATGACGCGACGAATCGTTTCGAGATAGTGAGAACCAGTTTCCGGTCCGAAGATGTCGGTCAATCGCTTGCCGACAAGATCCTGTTTGGGAAGCACCAGCTTGTCTTCATTGCGGGTCCACACATTGAGATATCGTCCGTCTTCGTCAAATTCAAAGGCGAGGTCGTCCAGGGCGTCCAGGAATGAGCGGAGCCTGGTTTCGCTCTTGATCTTGGCCTCCTCGGCTCGCTTCAGGTCCGACTGGTCCACATAGATGCCGATGGCGACAGAGATCTGATTGAACTCGTCGTAGACAAAAACAGGCCAAAGGAGGAGGTCGAGGGCCACACCGTCTTTTCGCCAGCGTTTCAGCTCGATAGGACTAGCCAACTCTCCGCGAGTTCCCGCTTGCCACAGTGCATCGGCTGCTGTCTCTTCGCCAGGCCGGATATAGGGGAGTTCGCTCCCTAACACTTCCTCTTCCGACCAACCGAATAGGCGTGTGGCAGCTTGGTTCCAGCTGGTCACACGCGCGTCTCGATCGAGACTGACGAGTGGGAGTGCCGATTCTTTGACGAGGGTACGGAGCAGGCGGGAGGTCTCCTGTAGCTGGGTTTCTGTTCGTTTCCGTTCCGTGATATCTTCGCAGACCACAAGTATGAGGATTTGGCCGGCTTGGTCATGAATCGCCCGCGCTCGTTCTTTGACCCACAGCCTGGTTCCGTCGTTCCGTATCTTTTGTGTTTCCCACTGAAACACCATGTACGGGCTTGCCGCACAGGCTTTGATCTGTGTTAGCACGGCCGGTTGATCTTTGCGATCAAACACGTTCAGGATCGATTGACCGATGAGGTCTTCCGTCCGGTATCCGAGTTGCTCGGCCCCAAAGGAATTCACCGAAAGAATGGTGCCGTTGGTGGTAAGGGTGAAGTACATGAAGGGGTTCTGTTCATACAACGACTGGTAGCGCTGCTCGCTCGCTTTGAGCGCGGATTCAGCACCGTGCCTCCGCTCGGCTTCTTCCTTGAGGTCGGCAATGGCTTGTTCCAGCGTCGCCGTGCGTTCACGGACCTGTCCCTCGAGTGTCGCTCGAAAGTCTTGCTGGGCCAGTTCCAGCTGTTTACGTGCGGTAATGTCCTCAATGGTGCCGGCCATGCCTGTCACCGGTTCGTTCTGGTTGAACACCGCTCGGCCGCGGCACGCGACCCACAGGATGGCTCCCTCCGGTGTGATGATTCGATGTTCGATTCTGTAGGGGGCCCGGTCTTCGACGGCCTTAGTAATAGCAGTGCCTAACCGCAGACGGTCATCTGGATGAACGAGTGCGAAGAACTTCTCATATGTGCTGTCAAAGGAACCAGGAGGCATGCCGAAAATGTGCTCGGTTTCCGATGACCATATGACACGATTGGTATGGCTGTCCCACTCCCATGTGCCTATCTGGGCAGCTCCAAGTGCTGATGTCTGCGCCGAGACATGGTCTTGTTCTGCCTGAGCTATGGCCTGCTGCAATTCACGAACTTGTCGGCGGAGATCGACAAGTTCGGTGGACATTGAGCAATCGGTGTCCAGCGGCGTACTCATAGGGAAGGGCTCTGGTGCCCTGTCAGATCACACGACAGGGCTAGCCTGTGACGCATTGCAGGCAGGTCAATCGTAACGTGTCAACTTAACGCACAGTATAGAGCCTATGAGGTTTGCAATGCCAGAGGGGGCGCCGGGGGAATGAGGAAGAACCGCGGGCGCGAGCAGAGTGCTGGCACATTAGAAGTTTTGACTTCTCGCACCACCGGGTACCTGGGTTTCCTTCATGAACCAGGCAACGGCTTCTGTCCGACGCTTGACTTGAAGCTTGTCAAAGATATTTGCCAGATAGTTTTTCACCGTTTTGTCGCTCAAGCGGAGTTGGACAGCAATCTCTTTATTTGTTTTTCCCTCAGCCAGAAGCGGCAGGATCAAGCGCTCTTGTGGGGAGAGTCGAGTGGTCCCATGGGATGTTGCTCCAAGGTGTGAACTGGTCCGAATCCAACGCAGGGCCTGCTGGGTGACTCGTGGGTCGAGATACCCCTGGCCGCTGGCAACGGTACGAATGGCACGAATCAACTCATCCATTCGGATATCCTTGAGCACGTAGCCGTGGGCTCCGTTTTGGACGGCAGCCATCACCGTAGAATCTTCGGCATAACTGGTCAGGACGAGGATCCGAAGCTTTGGTGCAACGGTCAACAGTCGCCGACAGGCTTCGGTCAGCGAGGCGTCCGGCAGTTTCGCGTCAAGTAACACCATCTGTGGGGCGAGACGCTCAACGGCAGTTATGCCGTCCGCCACCGTCGAGGCCTCCGCGACGATTGTCATATCCGGTTCCAGGTGCAGTAGCGCGCGGAGCCCTCGGCGGACCATCTCATGATCATCAATAAGAATGATGCTAGTCAATGATGGTTTCATATGGATGTCAACTCAGGTTCCAAGGAAAATTCTGTGATGACGTGCGTCCCTGCTCCTGTCTTAGACTGAATCCGCAAGGCCCCACCGAGTCGCTTTGCTCGAGCCTCCATGTTGGCCAGCCCATATCCTCGCGGCTGCCCAGCCGTTGAAAATCCAATGCCATTGTCATGGATGCTCACACGAATTCTCGCGTCTCGTATGCGGATCGAGATGACCGCCCGGGTTGCGGCGGCGTGCCGTGCGCAATTGCTGATTGCCTCACGCACGATATTCAGGATTTCGCGCTCTTCCTCGTGCGTCAGCACCTCGATGGCGCTGCGTTGGATATCTAGCTTAATGCATAACCGCCCCGTTTGCTCGTAGATCGTGCATAACGTGGAGAGTTCCGATGACAAGTCAAACTCTTGAACGCTCCCCGACTCTAACTCCCGGATCATGCCACGGACCTCATGAATCAGTTGATTGATCTGGAGGATCATCCGGTCGTCGGTTTCCTTTCGTTCCACCGTTTGGTCGTTCCGGCCCCGCCGAGCCGCTTCTATGTTCAACCCGATGGCATACAGCGATTGCAGCACGGAATCATGCAGATCTCGGCCGATACGGCTTCGGTCTTCCAAGAGTTTGCTCAACCGGCTTTCCGTCGCTTTGAACGCGGTCGTTAACTCGCCTTCGTAAGGCTTCAACTCGTAGAGGCCTGGAAAGTTCGTTGATGGTCGTACCGACCGAGCCGTTGACAATGTGGATGTCGATGGAAGTCCACCGTCCAGCAACTGAAAGCTGGTTTTGCCTTGTGTCACGCTAGATTCCTCCTTCTTTTTCGATCTAAACAATTTCGTAATCCTATTAATGGGAGACGCTACGTGGATCTTGTACGCGAGAGGGACTAGCAAATCACCTGGCGGACACGCCAGGTGACGTTTGTGCCGTGAAGTGGAACCATCCGCCTCCTCAAGCAGACAATCAGCCCTATCAGTTACCCGCCCAAGAGGAGGTCATCATGCAAGTCGTACCAGCTGGAGAGTATAAAGAGATTGCATTCTATGAGGGAGAGTTTCTCGTCAAGACGCTCAAAGACGAGTCTGACTTGCAACAGGCCTATCGGCTGCGGCACCGCGTCTTTGCAGAGCAGTTACAATGGGTGCCACCGACAGAGGATGGTAAAGAGATGGACATGTATGATCTTTGGGGTGTTACGGTGGGAGTCTTCGGCTACGACGGAATGCTACTCGGCACGGCGCGCCTCCTTCCTCACTCAGGGAAATTCATGTTGGAGCATGAATTCGGAGCGCTGCTTCACCAGGGGTATGTCATACGGAAAGCGCCGGATACGGCGGAAATCACGAGGCTTGCTGTCAATCCGGACATTCGAGATGCGAAGCTTTCAAGCCGAATCATGCTGGGAGTGTTGAAAGGGATTTACCAATGGGCCGTGGAAAATGAGATTCGGTACTATTATCTCGAAGTCGAACATCGGTTCTTGCGAGCCCTTCGCATGCTCGGTTTTCCTTGTGAGCCGGTCGGTCCCGTCGTGAAGCTGCCACCTGCCGAAGTCGGAGCGGTCGCGGCAATCTACGACATGGTTCGTTTTGACGAAGAGAACGGGCAAAAGCGGCCGGAGTTTCTTGAATGGATCTCTACGCTAACGACCCCAGCAGGCACCGCGGTGACAGGGCGAACTTCGACCTTCAGCCAGACTGTACCAGCGTTGGTGTGACATGTGACACAGCGGCACGGAGTTGTGTTATGAAGGTCATGCGGAGCGTCTAGACCACATTCGGCAAGCCATGTTCAATGGCAGTGGCAACAGCCTGAGACCGTGATGTGACATCCAGCTTGGAAAAGATACTCTCGACGTGGAATCGGATCGTACGTTCTGTCACGCCCATAATTTGGGCGATTTCCCAATTCGTCTTGCCATTCTTGACCCAGTTCAGGATCGTCAACTCCCTCAGCGTTAACCGCTTTACACAGCGATCCATCGACTGGGCCTTTGCAGGAGCCGTGCGTAAGAGCGCCAGATGAACATAGTATCCGAAATACTCAATGAGTGGCACATATCGCGTAGCATCCACGCTATCGGCGGAAGCAAAGGAGCAGAAGGTCGCGATTCCACATGCAGGGTCGGCGGATCCGGTTGTAATTCCATCTCCAAGTCCAAATTCCTTTGCTGCGGCCATGAATTCTTGTTGCTTCGGAGAGCTTGCTTGCTGATAGGTAGTCCCCCAATGTTGGGTGCCTGGTTTTTGCAGAGCGGTCTGAAAGACTGGATCAACCTCAAAATATCCGTTTTGCCAGTAGAGTCGAATCCATTCCTCGGGATAGCTAACATTGACGACGTTGGTAAACCCATCAAAACGGCCGTTGGCTGTGAGGCGAGCGAGGCCACCAATCACTCGCGTAAAAGGGAACAAATTTTGAAACTGGAGCAGCGCCTCTTTGACATCAGCGGTAGAGTCCGCTTCAACCGTGTAATGAAGTGCTTCGACAAACGCCGTACATTCAGTTTTTGAAAGGGTTTCGAAAAGTTGGCGGGGGAAAGGGCGCTTGTTTTTTTCAACCGGTGCCACTTGTGCCATAGGGAGCCTCCAAATGTGTGCAGAGTCGAAATTGGGAGAACATTATAGAAAAACAGAACAAGATTTGATAGAGCCTATCAACTAGGCCCATACGGATCTATACCTATGACGATGAAGTAGGGTATTGGTCTGGCAAAGTCGGAGGGAGAAAAGCAACAAGTAGCCATCATAGCTATGCTTCAGCGTACTTCATCAGGTTGCCGTCCTCATAATAGGGTTGCAGCTGGTGTGATGGTCGTAGTGGTGGTGGCGTTTCTGAGCCCTGTACGCGCAACCGCTCAGGCACTGAGATTTCAACCACAGGGGGCTATCGCCGCAGCTCAAGGGAATGCATTCGCCGCCCAGGCGGACGATGCCTCGGCTATTCAATATAATCCTGCTGGCCTTACTCAAGTCTCTGGTATCCAGGGAGTATTCGGGATCGCGTTACTTGGTGGTTCCATAAAGGCGAAGAGCATTTCCGGAGTTGATACTCGAGGCGATTTCGGGGGAAGCGTCAGCTTCCCTCCACCTGGGCACACGTACCTCAGCGCCAACCTTGGGGCACTCGGTGCACCTCGTTTCTCCGCTGTGACCATTGGATTAGGGCTGACATCGCCGTTTGGCTTAAGAACTCGCTATCCGATTGACGCCCCGTTCAATACCGCGGTCACGTCAGCGGAGTTGCCGCTGATTGCCATCAAACCCACGATTGCCTATAAAATAAGCGATGCGCTCTCCGTCGGTGTGAGCGCCGATATTTATACTTTCGCCAGTTTTCTGGGTGAAGGGCATGTCGAGCAGAAACAGATTAGTGCAGGCGGTCTTGGAATTCCAGCGGGGGCGTCCATCGAACTGAACGGGACAGGGACTGGAGCGGGAGTGACGGCCAGTCTCTTGTATACTCCGTTGAGAAATGGGGCAGGGAAACCAGTCGTCTCTATTGGGCTGGTCTATCGCAGTCAGGCTGTGCTCCCGTTGAATGGGGTGTTGTTAGTCAACGGAGCGAAGGTGGCCGACGCCGCCACGGACTTGGTGTTGCCACAAATGGTGATGGGGGCTCTCGCCGTCTGGCCGATTCGATCCCCAGAGCGAGAATGGAAAGTCGAAGTCGATGTTGAGTATGTGGGGTGGAGCTTAAACAGGAATCTCGATGTACGACTGTCCAATGGAGCCGCAATCCCCCAGCCGCAACAGTGGAACAATGTGCCAGTGATCGCAGTCGGAACTGAATATAAGTGGCTGAGTCCGGGCTGGCTGCCGCATTGGGAGGTCGCCGCCCGTTCTGGTTATACGTACACGGAAGATCCTGTTCCTGATCAGACCTTTAATCCTGGCATCATTTCATTGCCGGCTCATACCGTATCCCTTGGCGTGGGATTTCTGTGTAAGGGTGCTGGGCGATTTATGGGTCTGATCCCGTGCAGTGGAGAGTCAGCGCTGTGGCCCAAAGGAATCGGGCTCGATCTTGCCTATCAGGAGTGGTCCTACGAATCACGCACGGTGGCGGGCAATCAAAATCCGACGGTGGACGGGACCTACCACGCGTTCGTGCATCTGGGGACGTTCAGTTTCCGGTATCTATTTTAAGCAGCGAATGGAGACAGATGACTACTTTTGTTCAAGGGCCCGGCGGAGATTCAACACGGTTTCCGCATTGAGTCCGGCCTCCTGGAGGGCTTCGTCGCTGGCTGACACCACTTTGTCGAGGCTGCCAAATTTCTCTAGGAGTTGATTGCGCCGAATCTCCCCGATCCCAATGACCTGATCCAGCTTTGAACTGACCAGTGCTTTGCCACGCAGCTTCCTGTGGAAGGTAATCGCGAAGCGATGCGCTTCGTCACGAATATGCTGTAACAGATGGGTGGCTGGAGAGGTGGCCCTGAGGGCAATCGGGTTTTTTCTCCCCGCTAAGAAGACACGCTCCTCCTTGTCGCCGCGGGCCTTGGCCAGCCCAAGGATCGGCAAACCTGGTTGGCCAGCCTCCTTGAGGCCCTCCAGCGCGGCAGCCAGCTGGCCTAACCCGCCGTCGATGAGAATCAGGTCCGGCTGAGCCAGACTCTCCTCTCGCCCATAGCGACGCGTCACCACTTCTTTCATACTGGCGAAGTCATTGGCCCCTTCGACCGTTTGGATCTTGAACCGCCGGTAGTCCGTTTTCTTCATCTGTCCGTCTTCCCACACAACCATTGAGGCGACGGAGTCGTTGCCCATCGTATTCGAGATGTCAAATCCTTCGATTCGACGCGGAGCCTGTTCCAATCTCAGCAGCCGTTTCAGTTCCTCGCCCGCTTGCCGGTCACGTTCCTCATCGCGCAAATGATCGGCGACAGCCGCAGCGGCATTCTCCTCGGCTAAAAGGACCAACTGATGCTTGGCGCCTCGCTCAGGCGAACGCACATGAACGGATTCCCCTCGCTTGTCGGAGAGCCATTGTTGAATCAGTATGGTGTCTTCGAGATCGGTCGGGACGAGGACTTCTCTGGGCGGCTGCCCATCCTTGTTATAGAATTGTTCGATCGCGGAGCGGACCAGTTCCTCGTCCGGAGCATCAGCCGACTGAGGCCAGAAGAAATCTTTCCGCCCGATCAGCAAGCCGCCGCGCACGAACAGAATTTGCAGATCCACTGCTGAACCCTGTCTAGCTAAGCCGATCACGTCCTGATCCGTTGCCGAGGTCTGCGTGATCCGCTGCTTTTCCAGCATGCGCTGAATCTTGAAGAGGCGGTCCCGCAGCCGGGCCGCTTCTTCGAATTCCTCGCGATCGGCCGCTCTTGCCATGCGGGTACGGAGATCGTCCAGTAACTCATGATCCCGGCCCTCCAGAAACTGGCGGACCTGTTTGACGATCTGATGGTACTCCTCCTTCGACTGATTGCCAGTACAGGGCGCCATGCACCGCTTGATCTCAAACTCGATGCAGGCACGGTCAGCGGTCCCGTCGATGTCAATTGTGCACGTGGCGAGAGGGAAGACGTGTTTGATGACTTTCAACGTCTCCCGGAGCGCGTTCGCCGGGGTATAGGGGCCGTAGTAGAGAGCCCCATCTTTTTGCACGCGACGCACGATCGAGAGGCGGGGAAAATCGTCTTTGATGGGCAGCCGCACATAGGGGTACTGCTTGTCGTCCCGCAGCACGATGTTGAAGCGGGGTTTGTGGCGCTTGACTAGGTTGCTCTCAAGAATCAGAGCTTCGAGCTCCGACCGGGTCACCATGGTCTCTAGGTCGGTGACGCAACTGACGAGAAGACTGGTCTTGAGGTTATGGTCAGTCGCTTTCTGGAAATAGGATCGGACGCGATCGGCGAGCACCGCGGCTTTTCCGATGTATAGGATTTCTCCGTGCTCGTTCTTGAACAGGTAGACGCCGGGTTGGTCGGGTAGGTGCGCGAGTTTGGATTGAAGGGCGGTAGTGGGATGCATGGTCAATGATATATGGTCGATGGAGAACGGGCGATCAGTCAAAAGGAGTCTGAGGGACGCTCGGTCTTGGCTTTTCCACGCTCACGGATCTTGCGTTCAATGCTCGCAATGAGACTTGCCAGTTGCGTAAGAGCGCTGTCGTATCCTTTGGAGAGTGCCAATCCTTTCTCATTAGACATTTGCTTGATGGCCATTGCGTAGCGCACATGCGTCATCGTTTCTTGTCCCTCACGACGGCACCGATACAAAGCCCGAAGGTATTCCGTGTTGTATTGGGAGTAAAACCCTTCGGTCATATTCGCACAGACCGACTCAGATGAACGCAACATCTGACTGCGAAGCCATTTGAAGTCAGGTGCGAAGGCACGCGAGTTCTTCTCAATGCTCAAGGCTAACGCCATGCAGGCTTGAAAAACAGACATCTCCTCGACTCGTTCTATTTTCCTCTTTTCCATTTGTTGCGATCAGCGATTAACCACTATCCATGAGCCATTCGGACATCGACCATTAACCATCAACCATTTCGCATAGATCCCTTCATCGCAGCGAACGAACAAACGACGGGCTTAATGTCCCTCGCGCGACTTCGGCCACCGGCCCCTTCATGGTCAGGCTGAAGTCCGGAGCCACATCAATGTTCAGCACTCCCCCTGGCATCTTGACGGTGACGGGACTCCTCACGAGTCCTAAGCGCACCGCGGCGCTGGCCGCCGCACAGGAGGACGAGCCGGAGGCCTGCGTCTCTCCGGCGCCACGTTCCCAGATCAAAATAAATATTTCCTTTGGCCCGGTTGGAACGGCGAGTTGCACGTTGGTCCGTTTCGGGAAGAGGTTGTGGTTCTCCAAGGAGGGGCCGAGGGTCAATAATTCTTCCCGCGACCAGGATTCACCAGCCTGTTTGAAGACGACACAATGGGGATTCCCGACGCTCACGCCGGTAAAAATCAAGGAGCGGCCTGCAGCTTCGATCGGCTGCTGAATCAACTCGGGCACGTTCAGTGAACAGGGGAGCGCATCCGGCTTGAACGTGGCGATCCCCATCTCGACGGTCGCAGCGGCAGCATCGCCATGCCGGTCTACCTGCAGGTCAATGCTGACCAGCCCGCCCTTTGTTTCGACGGTGAAGCGCTTCTCTTTTGTTTTACCGGTTGCGTGGAGATAGCGCGCGAAGATCCTGAGGCCGTTCCCTGATTTCTCTGCTTCGCTGCCGTCCGGGTTGAAAATGCGCAGCCCGAAATCGGCCTTCTTCGACGGAACCAACGACAAAATCCCGTCGCTGCCGAGCCCCCAGTTCCGATCGCAAATTGCTTTGATGGTCTTTGGTGTCAGCTTGAACGCCAGGTCTTTGGGATCCATCACGAGATAATCGTTACCAAGTCCATGTCCTCGGAAAAACCCGTTCTTCATCTCAGCGGCCCTCCTGATTCAGAGAATTCACACGGTATGTTGATGGGAAGAAGGTACTTCGGAGGGAGTCACATCGTCAATGCGCGCGGAGCGTGAAAGTGGGGAGTTCGTAGGTGTTGAAAACTAGCCGTCTGCTGAAAAACTTGGACTCTGTTTCGCGCACCGTTACACGATGACAGAAACAACTGTGGCACGCTACATCTCAGAATGCTCAAAAAGGCCATCCAGCAAGGCCGCAGCGAGCGAAGGGGCGAGGCGTACGCTTCGGTACGTTGAGCCTCTGAGTGATGCGAGAACGCCGCTGGTGGACTTTTTCAGCATTCTGCTAGACGATCTTCACTCCGGCCGGCCGTTCGATCAGCTCAATTTCATAGCCGTCGGGGGCATCAATGAAGATGAACCGGCTTCCGGAAGAGGTTGTCGTGGGGCCATCGGTGATCGTGACACCCTGTGCATGAAGCGATGCAATCGTTTGGTCGAGGTTTTCGACTTGAAAGGCTAGATGAACGAGATCTTCCTGAACTTTTACCGGACCACTTGGGGGAAAACTGGTCAGTTCGATCAATTCGTCGCTGTTCGGAACTTTTAGGAAGGCAAGGTGTGATCCTCGAGGAGAAGTTTTTCGCTCAATCACTTCAAGGCCAAGTACAGTCGTATAGAATCGAACGGTTTCATCCAAATCGCTGACCCGCATTCTTGTGTGGAGGAGCTTTTGAACTTTCATCGGTCTAGTCCCTGGGAATGGTTTATGGCTGATGGTAAACGGGAAATGCAAGACAGCCGAGGCTGTCAGGTTTATTCTCATCTGCCATGAACCATTTACCATGAACCATTCGTCTTGCCTCTGACAGGCCCCGCCGTCTTCCGCAACAACAGTTCTGCGCTCCCTGGTATCAAGAAGTTAGGCATAGGCCCAATTTCCTGATAGCCGTGCTTCTTGTAAAAGAATCGCGCTGGCTCGTTGAAGTCCGACACACAGGCAAAGAGGTTCTTGGTCCGCTCAAAGACGAGCCGTTCGATGTGCCGTAACAGCTGCCCACCGACTCTCTTCTGACGAGCCCATTCAGCCACGCCTAACAGCTCCAAATAATCGCCCAGGAGAAACTTCTGCTTCACGATGGCGACGCCTGCCACTTGCCCATCAAGGAGGGCCACGTAGCAGTCTCGCCCCTGGGGAGTCGGACAAAAGATGCGGTTCCAATCATCTTTTGCATAACCGAGTGTCTTCCAGGGATCGGATTCACCCAGGAGGTGAACCACGGCTTCCCGGTCGTCTGCCTGCATCGTCCGGATGACTGGCTGGCTCATGGAGTCGAAGACTGACAATTCAATAGTTCGCTGACGGTCATGGGTTTGAGCCCCTTCTGAGGGAGCACCCTTGTTGCCAGTTGCTCGATCACCTGCCGAGTCTGCTTGCCCTTGCCGTTCGCATGGAAGACGATGATGCTCCCGGGCTTGGCCCGCTTGGCGACTCTGGCCAAGATGTGTTCTGCCGAGAGTGTCGGATCTGGATCGCCCGATTCGATATTCCATTGGATGAACTGCAGGCCAAGCAGTTGCACCACGGCGACGGTCTCATCGTTGTATTCGCCGTACGGTGGCCGAAACAACGTCGCCGTATAGGCATAGTGGTCTTGCAGGATTTTGACAGGGCCAAGGATCTCCATGCGTTGTTCATCGGCATCGTGCATGGGAAGGTGGGCGTGGACGTCACCATGCGTCCCGACTTCGAAAAATTCCATGCCCAGCAGATGGTCCACTTCCTGCTCATGTTTGGCCATCCACTTGCCGGACATGAAGAATGTGGCTGGGATACGGTGTGTGATCAGATAGTCCATCAACGGCTGATCGTAACCGGCCCCCTTTCGCACAGGACAAAGATCGAACGTCAGTGCCACGCCTGGGCAGGTTGGTGGACCGGACTTGATCACTTGAGCCACGCCGCCTGCTGGAACGAATGGCCCTGGAGTTGCGGCTAACAGCGCGCCTATCAGCAGGCGTCGCAGAACGTGTCGTCGCATAGAGGCTAGTATACCTGAACCGGTGGAGAAGATTGACCCTTTGCGTATTCCGCTGGTACGGTGTTGTCAATGCAGGTACCTTCTTGGGAAATCGGCCGCGCGTTGGGAATTCCGATCCGCGTCCATGCTTCATGGTTCGTGGTGTTTCTCCTCGTCACCTGGTCACTCTCGACTGAGTACCTACCGGACAATTTGCCCGGGCTCACTCCAGAACGGTATTGGGCTATGGGAGGACTTGCAGCAGTCCTGTTATTCGTCTCCGTGCTCTTGCATGAGCTCGGCCATTCTTACGTCGCGTTGTACTACCGCATTCCGATTGAAAAGATTACGCTGTTTATTTTTGGCGGCGTGGCTCACATGCGGAAGGAAGCCCCCACACCCCGCGCTGAATTCCTCATTGCGTTGGCCGGGCCGGCGGTCAGCTTCGTGATCGGCGGTCTTTGTTTTGTGTTTGTGGAGCTGGCGGAGACGATGCAGCGGCACCATGGCCTCCAGGGGTGGATCATGCTTGGGGCCTTGCTGGGCTTCGTGAATATGCAAATCGGACTCTTCAATATGATTCCAGGTTTTCCACTGGACGGCGGACGGATGTTACGCGCGGGGCTGTGGGCATGGG
>JBQTJA010000055.1:0-32325 GCA_052387595.1 Nitrospiraceae bacterium
GGTTACGGTAAACCCTCGTTATGAGCGCAACCATCTCATCGGAGGATCGGTCAGTAATGCTTTCGGCAATCTGACCGTGCGTGGGGAAGCGATTTACAATACCGATCAATTTGTGCTGACCATGAACCGAAGGGACGGTGATGGTGTGATCAAGAGTGGTGAAATAGCCTATGTCCTCGGGCTGGATTGGTCAGGCATCCAAGATACATTGCTGAGTGTCCAGCTGTTTCAAAGTTGGTTACTCCATCCCGCCGACGGTATGGTGCGAGACACATTAGACACCACGACTACGATATTACTGAAGAGACATTTCTTGAATGAAACGTTAGAAACTGAAGTGCTCTGGCTACAGAGCGTAAATCAAGGCGATGGACTCGTCCGGCCAAAGATTAGTTATGAGTTGCGGGATAATTTAAAAATTTGGACAGGATTTGATCTGTTCTATGGCGATCGCAATGGGTTGTTTGGACAATTTGATCGGAATGATAGGCTCGTGATCGGAATGGAGATGGGTCTCTAAAGGGTACGTGCTTTCAAAGTCATCACTATCTAATCCAAGCCAGAGATAGTGCACTGAACTGAACGTACTAACTCACCGAATCACCTGAATCTGCCGCCAGCGCTCGGACTGATAGCGCCAGAGTAAGAGCCCCATCCGCACAGTCCAGTCCGCGATCATCGCAGCCCAGATGAATGAGACGGACTGGCGTAGCCAGAGGGCCGCGACCAGTGCCAAGGGCACGCGGACGCCCCACATGCCGATCATCGTGGCACCCATAATAAAGCGCGTGTCGCCGGCGCCCCGTAGCGATCCGGCTAGCACCATGGTGAGGGCCAGCGGCACTTGCAAGACGGCGACGATCTTTAAAAACATCGTGCCGAGTTCGATCACCGCGTCATCGGTTGTGAACGCACGAAGCAACGTGTATGGAAAGAAGAAAAAGAGGATTCCCATACCGGTCATGATCATAATGGCCAGCCGGTTGGCTTCCCAGTTTTCGAGTTTCGCCCTCGTATACTTGCCGGCTCCGATGCTCTGGCCAACCATGGTGGCGGCAGCAATGGCCAATCCATAGCCAGGCAGGAATGAGAAGGATTCAATCGATAACCCGACTTGATACGCGGCATAGGCCACGGTGCCGTAGAGGAGGACGAGTTTGGTGTAGATAAAAATGCCGGCTTGTTGCACGATGCGTTCACCGGATACCGATGCTCCGACTTCCCAAATTGATCGGATCAGGTCCAGACGCAGCATAGACGACTTTTTCAAGATAGGACGACAACGCAACAAGAGATAGAGCATGCCTGTCGCTTCCGCGAGGCCGACAGCAATCGCCGCGCCTTTGAGCCCCAATGCAGGAGCTCCCCACAGTCCGTAGATGAGGGGGTAGGCCAGAAATACATGGAGGAGGTTGACACCGATAAGACCGTACATCGGTGTCTTCGTGTCGCCTGTGCCTTGGAGGATGGACGACAAGACCTGGATGAGGATCGTACAGGGAATCACGAGGAAGATGAATGTCGAATAGGGGAGGGCGAGATCAATGACAGCGGATTCCGCACCGAGTTGCTGCATGACGACCAGATTGCCGGCGATCCCAAGGCCAGCCAACAGAAGCGAGACGCCGATCGAAAGCCACAAGAAGTGACGAGCCGCTTCTCCGGCGTCTTGTCGACGCCGCGCTCCCCATAACTGGGCGATGATCACGTTGGTCCCAACCGAGATTCCAGAGACCAGAGTCGTGGCCACGAAGGCCAGCAGTTGACCCAGACCGACCGCGGCGATTGATGTGGCACCCAGCCCCCCCACCAAGAAGACGGCGACAATGCCTTCGGCTCGTTGGAGCAGCGTGGTCAGCGTAACGGGGAGTGCCAAAGTCATCACGGACCGTCTGATCTGGGTGACACCGTTGCCCATGGGGCGCTATCCTACCAGAGTTTCTTCTGACGCCATGTGAGAAATCGTTGATCGTTTGGTGGACTCTATGACAATGGCCGACGCTCATACCGAATCCCCCACGATATTCGCACCACGTCGCTTATCAAAATCGAAATACCTCTCGGGCTTGCAATGTCACAAGCGGCTCTATTTGGAGATGCATCAGCCTGCGTTGGCCACCCCACCGGATGCGTCGACGCAAGCGATCTTGGACATGGGAACCGAGATCGGAATCCTGGCACAACAGCGCTTTCGAGGCGGCGTACTGGTGAAGTCGGGATTCCGTCAGCGAGAAGCGGCGATCGCAGAGACTGATGCTTTGCTTCAAGATTCCAAGATCTCCGCCATCTTCGAAGGGGCGTTTGAGTATGACGGAGTGCTGGTGCGCGTCGATATTTTAGAACGCGTGCGGCATGGTGAGGGGGAATCGTCGTCCTGGCGGTTGATCGAGGTGAAGTCTTCCACCAGGGTGAAAGATGTCCACCTGGATGACCTGTCCATTCAAAGCCACGTGGTCCAAGGGACCGGGTTGAGGCTTGATGCAACCTGTTTGATGCATATCGACACAGGGTATCTCTATCAACATGGAGACGTTGATCTCCAAGCGCTCTTCTCGATTGAAGACGTCTCGGAAGCAGTGGCGGATCGTCGAGCGCTGGTGCCGGAACGATTGGCCGCCATGAAAGCCCTTGTGTTGGAGTCGCAGGCCCCGAAGATCGAGCCTGATCAGCATTGTCACACCCCCTACGAATGTCCCTTCTGGGCTCATTGCACAAAGGAGAAACCGCAGCGCTGGATCTATCACCTGCCGGGCAAGAAAGAGATCGTCGATCAGCTTGTCCGGCAGGGCATCATGACGATCGACGACATTCCAGACGATACGAAATTGTCGGATGTGCAACGCAAGGTCAAAGATAATGTCGAGTGGGTTTCATCGGAATTGGGTCGGATTCTTCGTTCCTTGAACTATCCCATACACCATCTCGATGCCGAAACCGTCATGTTGGCATTGCCGCGGTTTCCATCGACCAGGCCCTATCAGTCTCTTCCGGTGCAGTGGTCCAACCATATTGAATTCGAATCCGGTGAGGTGGCGCACCAGGAGTTTCTTCACGCTGAGGCGTCGGACCCTCGCAAACGTTGGGTCGAGGCTCTCATCGAATCGCTCGGTGAGACCGGGAGCATTGTGGTCTATTCAGCATACGAGGAATCGCTCATTCGCCAGTTGGCAGAGACCTGTCCGGAATTCAAATCAGCGTTCAAAGCGATTGTGAAACGGTTATGGGATCTGCTCCCAATCATCAAGAACCACTATTATCATCCCACCTTCAACGGATCGTACTCGATTAAGTCTGTGTTGCCGGCGGTGGTGCCATCGCTCGGGTATGATGATCTTACGATACAAGCCGGTGGTCAGGCAGCGGCTGAATACTATCGAATGGTCTTTCTCGAAAGCGATTGGATAGAACGCGCTTCCATACGGGAGGCGCTGCTCCGCTATTGTGAGAGAGACACATTGGCGATGGTCGAGCTGCGGAGGGTGTTAGGGGAGAAAGCGGATCGTCATATCTGAGGACAAAATGATGAAGGCTGGCCAGAATGGGGCAAACCGCTGGAGGTGCGTATCCGCCGGCGACAATAAAGAGAGGCTGCGCCTGATGAACCAGCGGTACACACGAAGTGCGGTATGGCGGAGAGGGTGGGGATTCGAAGTCGCGTTCGCCTGGGCGCTCACGCTCCTACTGAGGGGGCCAGCCCCCTCGTAGGCTCCCCACGCGGGGGAACTTTTCCCCCGCGAACCCCCTTGTTCGAAAACCACCCACACACCCTTGTTATTTGGGTGTTGGGGTTTTAATAGGTTTTGGAAAATTCGCCCACACGGCTGTTGGTATGGCGGAGAGGGTGGGATTCGAACCCACGGTCGAGTTACCCCGACAGCAGTTTTCGAGACTGCCCGATTCGGCCGCTCTCGCACCTCTCCGTTATGGTAGATCGTCGGCTGGTTCGAAGATCGAGCAGGTGAGGGAGACATGCTCGACGGGAGTGCCGAGCTTACCGTGGTCGATGCAGTTTTGCAATGGCTTCGAGGAAGGATGTGCGTTCTTGATCGTTAGCGATGGGTACCGATGCTCTGAGTGAGAATACCGCAGGAATCGGATCTTCATTCAGGCAGGAAACGTGAATTCTGACACTTCAGCCCTCTCCAACCCTTGCTTGACGAGTTGCGTGATATCCAAGCTCCGCTCAACCTTTCGAAGATCGTCGATCCGGGTCTTCGTACTGGGGTGGGGTGGAGTGAACAGCTTGCAGCAATCTTGGTCGGGTTCGATAGACGTCTCATAGGTTCGGATCTGCTTGGCCTCGTCGATGATCTCCCGCTTATCCATTCCGATGAGCGGTCGGAGGATCGGAAGCTCGGCCGCTTCCTCCACGACCGTCAGATTCTCAGGAGTCTGCGACGCAACCTGCCCGAGGCTATCTCCCGTGACCAACCCCCAACATCGTTCTTTCCGCGCGAGTTCTTGAGCGATGCGAAGCATCATCCGCCGGTAGAGGACGACGCGAAACGGTGGGGGTGTACTCAGCACGATCTCACGCTGAATTTCCCCGAAAGGAATGACGTAGAGGCGCGACACATATTGATACGCCGTGAGGGTTTGGACCAGCTCCCGCACCTTATCCTCAGAGGCACGACTGACCAACGGGCGGCCAGAGAAATGAACAAAAGAGGCATGGCAGCCTCGTTTGATCATGCGGTAGGCGGCAACCGGTGAATCGATGCCTCCCGAGATGAGGCAGGCGATCCTTCCGCTGACTCCGACTGGCATCCCACCAGGTCCCTCGATTTTTTCCGCCGCGCAATAGACTTCCCTTGAAAGCAGCTCGATATAAATAGTCACGTCCGGGCTTTTCAGGTTAACGGTCTTACCGGTTCGTTCGCAGACTGTTGCACCGATGATCTTTTCGATATCCATCGACGTCAGCGCCAATCGCTTATCAGCTCGTTTGGCTGTGACTCGAAAGGTCGTGCATGAGGTTGCCTTGATCTCTTCGACAGCGACCTCAGCAAGCGCCGCCAGGTCAGGGTTCGCAATCTGTAGCGGAATCACACGACCCAGCGAGAAGTTTGCGATGCCACACACACGAACGAGCCGGTCTCGAACGACCTCCGCACTCGCTTCCGGAGGGAGGTCAATACGGATCCGGCTGTGGAGGTTCTGAACCTGTCGAACGCCTAAGTCCTTGAGGGCTGTCCGGATGTTCTGAATGAGGCATTGCTCGAAGTAGTCGCGATTTCGGCCTTTGAGGGCGATCTCGTGGTAGTGGGCGATGGCACAGCGCATGTCAGCCCTAACGCCTCACCCTTCACTGGACTCTAGGAATCGCTCGGCATCGATCGCAGCCATGCAGCCAGACCCGGCTGCAGTCACAGCCTGACGATAGCTTGAATCCTGCACATCACCGGCGGCAAAGACGCCTGGAAGACTGGTGGCTGTTCCCGCGTGAGTCCTAATGTAGCCCTTCTCGTCCATATCGATCTGACCGGCAAACAACGCGGTGTTCGGTCTGTGGCCGATAGCAACAAAGACACCGGCGCAGGCTACCTCGGAGGTCTTTCCAGTGACTGTGTTTCTGAGCCGGACCCCTGTGACAACATCGGAGCCAAGAATATCTGCCACGACTGAGTTCCAGAGAAATGTGATTTTCTCATTCTTCATCCCTCGATCTTGCATGATCTTCGATGCACGAAGCTTGTCGCGCCGATGGACAATCGAGACCTTCGTCGCAAACTTGGTAAGGAAGGTTGCTTCCTCCATCGCACTGTCACCGCCACCAACCACAATGAGTTCTTTCCCTCTGAAGAAAAACCCATCGCAGGTGGCGCACGTGGAGACTCCGTGACCGGTCAATCGCTTCTCATTGGGCAGTCCAATTGGAATCGCTGAAGCTCCAGTGGCAATGATGGTAGTTTTTGCTTCGACGGTACGCTCACCATCAATCGTCAGGATCAATGGGAGGTTCTTGAAGTTCACAGCGGAGACGTCCCCGGTAAGAAACTCTGTCCCGAATCGCTCCGCCTGTGCCCGCATTTCCTTCATGAGCTCCGGACCCATGATGCCCTTTGCAAACCCAGGATAGTTCTCGACTTCCGTCGTGGTCGTAAGCTGGCCACCAGATTGCCAGCCTTCGATGAGAAGTGGTGACAGATTGGCCCGCGCGGCATAGATGGCGGCTGTGAGACCAGCCGGACCGGAACCGATGATAACGAGATCGCGCATGATTGAGAACTCTATCACAGCACGAGAATCAGAAGGTAGGAGGTTGTTATGCAATATCTAGTCAGTCTTCTCGAGAAGGAACTCGTCCCTTACAGCAACCGAAGGTTCTTATAAAACTTGGCAACGTCTTGTTTGAGGCGTCGTGTGTCTTTTGTTCCGTCGAGGACAAGGTCTGCAAGCCAGCATTTTCGATTCATCGGCAGCTGGCTCCTGATCCGTCGAAGGGCTTCGGATCGTGAGAGGCCATTTCGTTTGCTGAGGCGGGCAATTTGAGTTTCTCGATCGGCAGTCACGACAATGATCTTGTCGACACGTTTATCGACACCCGCTTCAAATAGGAGGGGAACGTCATAGATCACGACGGCGTCCGGATCGATTCTGGCTGCCTCTCTCGTCAGTTGTTGCTGTTCACGAGCCACACGAGGATGAATGATACGCTCGAGCTGGCGTCGTTTCCTGGGATGACTGAATATGAGCGAGCCGAGCGCTGGGCGGTTGATCGTACGATCAGGATTCAGAATTCCTGTACCAAAGGTATGAACAATGTCTTGCCACGCTGGTTTGCCTGGCTGGACCACATCTCGCGCCAACTGATCGGCATCGATCACGACGGCGCCGCATTGCCTGAATATTTTCGCGACCGTGCTTTTCCCTGTGGCGACGCCTCCGGTGAGTCCAATCAGCATCATGGCAGCGGAGCTTATCATGTGTTGTATCTGTCAGGAAACCGCGATTGACATCACCAGCTCTCCGCTTGTATGAAATTCTTCATGCGGCTTGTCTTTCTCACGGCAATACTATTGGGGATAACCAGCGCTGGGTTTGCGCTGACTCTGGCTGAGAATCCTGCCTCCGCGCCAAGAACCATTACTGTCGCGCTCGATGGCTCGGGGAATTTCTCGTCGATTCAGGAAGCGGTCGATAGCGCCCTGAAGGGCGATACGGTATTCATCAAGGCCGGGGCCTACGCGCAGGACTTGACCATTCATAGCAAGGAGAAGATCAAGATTGTCGGTGCTGGAGTTGACAAGACTATCCTGCTGGGACGAGGTACGATGGTTGGCGTGCTCCATGTAGGCAAGTGGCCGTATGGAGCAACAGACATTGACATCAGTGGGCTTACGATCAACGAGCACGGGGGACATGCTCTGGGAATCTTTAATGGAACCCGCATTACGCTCCATCAACTTCATGTGAAAGGGATGGTCTTCGGCCAACAGGTGCACGAAGTTCACATCGAAGACTGTGTGATCGGGGGAAGTGAGACGACCGGCGTGCATGTCACGGACTCTCAAGTCCAGTTGATTGGGAACGTTATCCATGACAATGACCATGGAGTGAACGTCACGGGAAAATCAGACATTCGGCTTGAGCGCAATATCATTACCAGAAATTTATTTGAGGCCGTCGTGATCAGTGATCAGGCCAAGGTGGTCCTGATCAATAACACCCTGGTGAACAATGGTGGCGGAGCGGCATTCCTAGGCTCGTCGACGATCGAAGCTTCGGGAAATATTGTGAGTCTCAATAAAGTTGGCTTTCTCATTGCCGCGTCGAGTCAAACCAAGACTTCGTATAACGCGCTATTCATCAATAGTGATGGGAACTATATGAGACCCGGCTCCCCGAATGTTCCGGCACCGGAGCTTCAGGCTGAATCGGATATGACTACCGATCCACGCTTTGTCGATGCCGAACATGATGATTTTCGCTTGAAGCCCGACACAACCCTGCTCAATCGTGGGACCTTTCGTTACCTTGGCGCACTTCCTCCGCTTCTACCCCCTGCACACAGTCGCCAATAAACATCGTGGAAACAATGAGATAGAGAGGCTGCTCATGGTGCGAGGAATGCGTATGGTATGCTTTCCGTCTAGCGCATGCACCTCCAGATCCATCCTAAATTAAAGTAACGCTGCAAGCGCGCCGAGAAGGATTCAACCAGGAGGTCTCCCTTGGCTAGCTTTCGCAGCAATCTTGAAAAGTTATCGGGTGAAGACATTCCCTCGCTCATGGATATGGAATCCGGCAAGCTGGTTGGGGCCGTGCTCCCCATGTCTGAACAGGCTCAAATCCAGATGCGGAATAGTATCGAGGTTATTGAATACCTCTTGAATCAAGAGCGAGTGGTCTGGAGTTAACCTCCCGGCCTACTTGGCCCATCCCCTTCTTCCAGTTACCTTCCCATAATCATTAACATTTCCACCGCCTTCACAAACTGCTTTTTGTAAGGCGGCTATCCCTTTCACGACATAATCACTGTCCCTTTCTTTAGAGGAAGCCTCAAGAAACCGAAGAGGTGAAGGGAATTAGAAGTGATGATCGACGGGTGGAGCTTGATTTAGGACTAGTGGAGGCGCATCGTAGCGCCATCCTCCACATCATGATTCCTACGTAGAAAAGAGGTGTTGTGGCGAAAACGGTTCAGACAGCTTCCCGCACTGAGGTTTCCCGACTCGCCGAGCAGCAGCGTCTCGATGAAGATGCCGCCAGGAAGCAGCATTGGAAACGATGGGGGCCCTACCTGAGTGAACGTGCCTGGGGAACGGTGCGTGAGGACTACAGCCCTTACGGAACGGCCTGGGAATCCTTTCCTCATGATCATGCTCGCTCCCGCGCCTACCGATGGAATGAAGACGGACTTGGCGGGATTTCAGATCGTCACCAATACATCTGTTTTGCCATCGCGCTTTGGAATGGGCGTGATCCCATTTTGAAGGAGCGAGTATTCGGTGTGACGGGTAACGAAGGGAATCATGGGGAAGACGTCAAAGAATACTATTTCTATTTAGATTCAACACCTACACATTCATACATGAAGTATCTATACAAGTATGCTCAGGCTGAATTTCCTTATGCCAGACTGATTGAGGAAAATCACCGGCGCCAACGTGGAGATGTGGAATATGAACTGATCGACACGGGTATCTTCGACGAGAATCGCTACTTTGATATCGTTGTGGAGTACGCAAAGACGACGCCAGAAGATCTGTTCGTTCGTATTCACGTGACGAACCGCGGGCCAGCTTCTGCTGAGTTGACACTGTTACCCACTCTCTGGTTCCGGAATACGTGGGCGTGGGGGATCGATGCTCGTCGACCGAGAATGCGCACAGGGAAGCCTGCCCAAGGGATGAGTGTCATTGAGTTCGATCATGAGTATTACGGTCAACGTCGCCTGTGGTGTGAAGGGAAGCCTCCATTACTCTTCACTGAGAATGAAACGAATACTCGACGATTGTACGGCGATCAAGAAGGCTCCACCTATGTGAAAGATAGTTTTCATGACTACGTAATCCATGGTCAAAAAGATGCGGTGAACCCTGAACAGGTCGGGTCAAAAGCCGCTGCGCACTATGTACTAACCTTGCCACCCGGAGCATCGGAGATCATACGTCTTCGCCTTACGGATCAGGACAACGCCGGAGGTTTCGAAACATCGACGTGTGACGGCCTCTTTACGCAGCGGATCCGGGAAGCCAACGAGTTTTATGACGAACTGGCGCCACCTGATCTTTCAGAAGATGCGCGGCGGGTGCAGCGGCAAGCATTTGCCGGATTACTGTGGAGTAAACAATTCTACCACTATGACCTAAGACGTTGGCTGGTCGGCGATCCGGGAATGCCGGATCCTCCTCAGGAGCGGCTCCATGGGCGGAACTCCGACTGGACCCATCTCTACAATGCAGACGTGATCTCAATGCCTGACAAATGGGAGTATCCGTGGTATGCAGCTTGGGATTTGGCATTCCATTGCATCCCCCTGGCTCTGGTCGATTCGACTTTCGCCAAGGAACAGCTGATTCTAATGCTCAGAGAATGGTACATGCACCCGAACGGCCAGATTCCGGCCTATGAATGGGCGTTCGGAGATGTCAACCCTCCGGTCCACGCCTGGGCCGCCTGGCGTGTCTACAAGATCGAGAAAAAGCGGAAAGGCATCGGTGATCGTGTCTTCCTCGAACGAGTGTTCCATAAGCTGTTATTGAACTTCACCTGGTGGGTCAATCGAAAAGATGCCGAAGGGAAAAACATTTTCCAAGGGGGATTTCTCGGACTCGATAACATTGGTGTCTTCGATCGTAGCGCACCCTTGCCAACCGGCGGTCATATCGAGCAATCGGATGCGACCAGTTGGATGGGGATGTACTGCCTCAATATGCTCTCGATTGCCCTGGAACTCGCGCGTGACAATCGAGCGTACGAAGACGTGGCCAGCAAGTTCTTCGAGCATTTCGTGTATATCTGCCGAGCCATGAACAACATCGGCGGCGAAAAAATCGAGCTGTGGAATAGAGAAGATGGATTTTTCTACGACGTGCTGCACCTTCCAGACGGTCATACCTGTCCGCTCAAGGTCCGATCGCTCGTCGGGCTGATCCCGCTCTTTGCGGTCGAGACGTTGGACTCGGAGTTGATCGACAGACTCCCTCGGTTTAAGCACCGCATGCAGTGGTTCATTGAAAACAGGCCAGATTTCAGCGCTCATGTGGAGACCCATTCACAAGACGGAGAGGTGCGAAGGTTTTTGTCCTTGGTCAATCCCTCGCGGCTCAAGTCGGTGTTGCGGTACATGCTCGACGAAGAAGAATTTCTCTCCCCGTATGGCATCCGGGCGCTCTCACGCTATCACAAGGATCATCCCTATGTGTTGTCCATCATGGGCAGAGACTATCGGGTGGACTATGAACCCGCTGAATCGAGCACGGGACTTTTCGGCGGCAATTCGAACTGGCGGGGTCCAATCTGGTTCCCGGTCAACTATCTGCTGATCGAATCGCTCCAGAAGTTTCACTATTTTCTGGGTGACGAGTACAAAGTCGAGTGCCCGGTCCGATCCGGTCAATTGGTCCCCCTGAATGAGGTTGCCTCTGAGATTTCGCGGCGATTGACGCACATTTTCCTTCGTGACCAGACCGGCCGACGTCCAGTCTATGGAAGCACCCGGAAATTCCAAGACGATCCATTCTGGCGGGATGCAATTCTCTTCTATGAATATTTCCATGGCGACAACGGCGCCGGTGTCGGAGCCAGCCATCAGACGGGATGGACGGGACTGGTGGCAAAATTAATCCAGCAGTCGGGGGAGTAGACGGCGAAGAGCGGTCGTTGCCTTCCTTGCACCATGCATGCACTAAGAAACCAGGCAATCCTCGCTGTCCAGGGTGGTGGAGAGGATGAGAGTTGAGAAAGCAACTTGTCAAAGTCTCGATCGCGCACTGAACGTTGAATGGCTGGAGGCAAACGGTCGCGGCGGGTTTGCCTCAGGGACCGTTGCCGGTGCCAATACGCGTCGGTACCATGCGCTGTTATTGACGGCACGCCGACCACCAACCGATCGATATACACTGGTCAATCACGTCGAAGAATGGGTTCATATCGGTAACGAGGAGTTTTCTCTCTCCACCAACCTGTATCCGGGCTCAATCCATCCCAACGGATACACACACTGCACCTCATTCTCATCAACCCCCTGGCCGACATGGACGTTTGCTTGCAGGGACCAACAAATTCAGCGTGAAATCCTCTGTGTCCGAGAACGCGACATTGTGATTATTCGATGGAAGTTGATGGGCACAAAGAGTGCGCCTGTCGTGCTGAGAGTGCGGCCGATGCTGACGGGACGTGAGTATCATGGCCTGCATCACGAGAACGGAAGTCTTTCGACGTCGGCCACGATTAGCCAACAGTGCGTGACCTGGTCTCCCTACGACAGTCTGCCGGCTGTCCAAGCTTTCCATTCAGGTACATATCACCATGAACCAGATTGGTATCGGCATGTGCAGTTTCCTGTGGAGCAGCAGCGGGGACTTGATTGTGAGGAAGACTGGTGGTCGCCGGGCGAGTTCATGTTCGAGCTGAAACCTAGGAAAGCGCATACACTCACACTTGCCAGCGACAAGAATGATAGCCTTGGCGTCACTCGTCTCATCTCCAGCGAACGCGTGCGACGTGGACGGTTGCAAAAGTCTGCGCCAGCCGCCGATCCGTTGGCCGAGGCATTCAGGCAGGCGGCAGAAACGTTTCTCGTGGTGCGAGAGACGAAGCAGACGGTCATTGCTGGGTATCCCTGGTTTACGGATTGGGGGCGAGACACCTTCATCTCACTTCCAGGGTTGTGCCTTGTCACGGGGCGGTATGACGTTGCCCGACACATCATCGAATCATTCGCAGCTCATGTTTCCAACGGGATGGTACCCAACCGATTCCCTGATGTTGGTGAGGAACCGGAATACAACACCATCGATGCATCACTCTGGTTTATCTATGCCGTCGACCGGTATCTTGCGTACAGTCGTCATATGACGAGCATCCGATCAGTCGCATGGCCTGCGCTTAGACAAATTCTGGATGGCTACCGTCGAGGCACTCGATACAACATTCATATGGATAGGGATGGGCTCATCACTGGTGGAACGCTCGGCACTCAACTCACGTGGATGGATGCCAAAATCGGTGACTGGGTCGTCACCCCTCGGTCCGGAAAACCGGTTGAAATTCAGGCCCTGTGGATTAAGGCGCTGGACGTCGGTGCACGTCTGGCTGCGGAATTTGGCGAATCAGAGTATGCCTTTGACTGCCTGAAAGATCGGACGCAAGCAGTGGAGTCTTTCCGTAAGAAATTCTGGCACGAAGACGGAATGTACCTGTACGATACGATTGATGGGCCTGAGGGAGACGACCCATCAATTCGCCCCAATCAGGTGTATGCCATCTCCCTCTGTGATGATCTGCTCACGAAGGAGCAGGCCAAGCAGGTTCTCCATACGATCAAAGACCATCTCCTCACGCCAGTGGGGCTGAGAACGTTGTCACCACAGGACAGTCGGTATCGCCCACGGTACGAGGGTGGGCCTATGGACCGAGATAGCGCCTATCATCAGGGGACTGTCTGGCCGTTCCTCTTGGGTCCTTTTGTGACGGCCTGGGTGAAAACGTTTGGAGATACGGCCGAAACAAGGACTGAGGCGCGAGCCTTCCTCAACGGAATAGAGGTCCACTTACACGAGGCCTGTCTCGGACATGTGTCGGAGATTTTCGACGGAGACCCACCACATCAGCCACGAGGCTGTCCGGCGCAGGCCTGGTCGATCGCGGAGCCGCTACGAGCCATGGTCGAAGAGCTGGGGGCGCCGATTACGACAACCAAGGCTCGATCAACCGGTCAGAAACGGGCAGCCGAACTCTAATTGCATCCTCCCCAACAGCTCCTGGATCTCTTGACAGCGTCTTTGGGCATCCGTAGTCTCAGGACGCAGTCGAAGAAAGGGTAGGTGAGACTATGATGCCTCCGCTCGTGCAGGAACCAATCAGTCGCCTCGTCGTTGCTGCAACGATAGTCCTGTCTCTCGCGGGACTAGCCACGCCACCGTCGACGTCTGCAGACGAGCTTCCAAAAGAATCTGTCTTACCGCTTGGGACAGCGAATAAGGCAATTCAGGCAGCATTGGACGCCTGCAAGAAAGACGGCTATCGAGTGAGCGTGTCCGTAGTTGATCGAGTTGGCGTCCTGCGTGCAATGGGACGTGCCGATGGTGCTGGGCCTCATACGGTTGATAGCAGCAGGAAGAAAGCCTACACGGCGGCCAGTCTGCGACGCCCCACCAGTGAGTTAGCCGATCTCATCACGAAGGTCCCGACGCTGCAGGCGCTTCGGGACATTAACGGCGAGATGCTTATCCTGGGCGGAGGACTGCCCATCGAAATCAGCGCAGAAGTGATCGGGGGAATCGGTGTCGGTGGAGCACCGGGTGCCCATCT
Source organism: Nitrospiraceae bacterium (assembly GCA_052387595.1). Taxonomy (GTDB): domain Bacteria; phylum Nitrospirota; class Nitrospiria; order Nitrospirales; family Nitrospiraceae; genus Nitrospira_D. Next base: position 13,981 of record JBQTJA010000055.1, read on the forward strand.
GGATGATGCGTGCGCTCAGGAGGGGCTTGATGCCATCGGCGCGGCCCCAAAGGTTCCGGCGTCCAAGTGAATACGCGCTCATGGTCCACTCTCGTTGGAAGTGCGGTGCTCCTCTGTATCGGATGCAACAGTAACACTCCCGAGCCGGTTTCGACTGAGATCTCATCAGCAAGACTTCGGCTGACCATCGCGCGAATGGCGACAGACCCATTCCTTCAGCGATTTAATCTCACCATGCACGTTAAGAGTGTGGGCGGTTGTTCTTCCTCTACCGAATTGTTTCCCGATACCGGGTATGCCGGTCGACGGAACATTTATCAGGCAGCAAAGGGAATGGTGTATGTGGTCGGGCAGTACGATGCACGAGTCATCGATTCACAGAACTGCCACACGAGTCTCTCTGAATTTCGATATCTCGATCGAGACGTGATTTTTGTCGGAAGCTTCGATCAGGATGAGGCAAAGCACTGGCGGTATTTTTCTGCTGCCCAGCGGCAGGAGCTGCCGTTCGAAAAACGGTAACCGGGCGCTGTACCAAGCGGACCATTGCAGAGAACATACCGCGACTTGTTCACTGCTCTGATCCTTATCCGTCCTCCATCTGGAAGATGAGCATCGTTGTACCATGCAACAGCTGATCATTGGATATCACCAAGACGAACACGGCGATTGGGTGGCCGATCTGACCTGTGGTCATGGGCAGCACGTACGGCATCAGCCCCCCTTCATCAATCGCCCCTGGGTACTCACCGTCACAGGCCGTGAGCAGCATCTGGGCACCCATCTGGACTGCAAGAAATGCGAGGAACCAGTGGCCGATCCGTCTCCGATTTCTGGATAAATCCTGTCTCATCCGTTCTGCTTTCTCGCGAAACCCTCCAATTACTTGGCCAGTAAAGGCCTCAATGATACCGTGAACCACAGCGGTATTGGGGTACCGTCGGAGAACGGAATGGAGGAGAGATGAGCATGGCCACTATGGTAAAACCTGCACAATCCAACCTCGATTATCGGGATGGGTTTTTCATCCATCGAATCCAGAAGGGCTACGCCGTCTGGATCGGATTGCTACTTTTTCTCTACTCGGCCTTGTTTTTCACTCTGGCCTTCTATGGCGCTCATCTCAAGCCCATGCTGGCACTGTACAGCAGTGATTCATTGGAGGAACGTCAGGTCGCCTCTGCAGAAATGCTCATGCTGAGCGAAACCATCTGGGTCGCTGTTCCAGTGCTGTTCTTTGGCTCGGCAATCTTCAGCCTCATCATCACACGGCGGGTCGCAGGCCCGTTATATCAGCTCGACGAGAGTATTCAGCAGTGGGGCAACGGCAATCTCCGTTGGAGAATGCGGTTCCGTCCGAGTGACCGATTAGATGAGTTGACTGCCACCGCAAATCGGGCGCTGGAAAATATTGAACAGTCCTTTGCCCAGATTCAGCATCAGACTCAGATGCTTCAGGCGGCTCTGTTGAAGATTGAGCAAGCGAGTTCTTCAGGCACTAAGGAAGCGCGGGATGCTATCGAAAATATGGCCACTGTATTACAGCGGTTTGACTTCAGATCCCTGAGTGAAACGCGCGTAAAGATTTGATGACTCAGCGACTCCGCAAGGATTCTGGATTCACGTTGATCGAGTTGATGATGGTCCTGGCTATTCTCAGCATTCTTGCTGTGGTGGCCATGATGTCGCACCGTCATTTTGCAGAGAAAGCGCGATCGGTGGAAGCTGAAGTGGCATTGGCCGAGATCAACCGCCTTGAAACCATCTATCATGCCAATCATGGAAAGTATTCTAGTGATATCGCTGCAATCGGTTTTTTACTGACCCCAACGCTCAAGTACTACAAGGTACTGGTGCAACTTCAAAACGGAGGAACCTCCTTTCAAGCCGTAGCAGTCCCGCTTGCCAGTACTCCGCTACAGCAGGCCCTCATCCTCGTCGCTTCGAAAGAGGGAGCAGTTCTACGAACGGTTGATCCGGTCACAGTTGGTGGGCTTGGCGGACGCTTAACTGGATCGAGCAGTACACCTCATTCCTTAGATCAAGGAGTCGGCACGAATCAGACCAAGCTCCATTGCAAAGATGGCGGCGAGGCGACGGTCGCACAAGACGGCTTGCTGGATATGAACTTCTGCTTGAAATGATGCCTATTGGCAATCACCTTGCGTCAAGATAGTCCCAGTGGGTGGTATCGTACGACATCGACTGGCCCTCCAGATTCCCATCGAGAACGCGATAAAATGGCGATTGGACCATCTCTTAGGCTAGAGCCATTCGGATCTCTTGACAGCACTTGCATGATTATTTGACAACGGTTACCACGATACCGGGGTGGATCAGGCAAACAATGTTGACTCAACGGTACCAGATAGTCCTTCTCCTTGGATTGGTAGCTCTCTTTAGCTGCTATTTACTGTTGCCGCTGAGTGCGTCCTATCTCTTAGCGAATAGGCTTCGTGACTATGGCTACAGCAACGTGATCCTCCAGCTCAGCTATCCAGGCTGGACGCATATGCGTATTCCCGTGGTTTCGTTTCAACAGGATTTGGGCGAAGAACGACTGATGGTTTCGCTGACAGATGTGGACGTACGATATGAATTGGCTGAACTGCTTCAAGGGCGTGTCAGTCGCATCTTATTGCGAGACGCGGCCATCCATGTGCTGAACGTGCAGCCCACGGAGCCCACCGTGCAAGATGGACGAGATACGGATCAGACCGGTGATGAGCAATCACCATGGCGGTTGCTGACGGCAGGAGATCTCTTACGCAGTCTTCCGATCCTCCCGTTCGATAAGTTGCAACTGGATCATCTCACCATCTTTCGTGAACAGGCAACCGGTCCACTGCGCAGAGTGACGATTGACGGGAATCTGACCTATAGCGGCCGAGAGGTCGGTGGTCACCTCGTCTTTCGCGGGCGCGATACCGCATCCTATGGCCTAGCCGTAATCGGGCATTCTGCCAGTACCTGGTCCGTGATCTTGGCCTCGCAGCGACCGCAAGCGGCGCCGATCGTTTCCTGGCAGTCGCAGTCGAAGCCGAACGATTCACAAATTCAGGTCAATGGGCGCCTCCAGATTAATGTGCACGAACTGGCTCCTTTCATCGCACTCCTTGTCCCGATCGGTCCCGAACTGGAAAAAGTCACGGGAGCGGTGGCGATAGATTGGGCAGGGAATGCTGCCGCAGAGGCCGCACTCAGCTCATTGTGGGAAGACGAACGCACACATCTGGACGGCACGATGCGAGTCAATGTCACGCTGCCTGCTCTGAAAGGCGTGGCAAAAGATATCGCCGTTGCCTACGAGGGGAGATTCGGAGGGAATGCCACTCAGGCGGAGTGGGCCATGAGCCCCGGTGTCTTGCTGACCGCGACGATCAATGCCCAACCTCGCATTATTCCCGAAGCGGTCAGGCTGATCCTTCCTCATGGGGATCAACCGGTGCGGATTGAGAATACCCAGCCTGTGCAGGGGACTCTCTATTGGAAAGAAACGCCCATACGTACGGTGGCGCAAGGACCATTGCATGTGACCTACGGTCGGACACCAGGGCCATTGGTGGCACAGTTCGAAACCACCCGTGCCGAGGGCCTTGGCGATGAGTTGGTATTGGCCGAAGGGGCCTATCACCTGGAAGGTAGTCTTCCGAAGGCCATTACTGAAAGGCTGTCAGCAAAGGAGGCGACGGGAACAGTTCAAGGAACCGTGAAGCTGGCTCGGACACACCTGCGTGGCATCCTGTTACCGCCATCTTCAGTGACGGCGAAACAGATCGGACAAGGCTCCACGCTTATTTCCAGCGTCACGCTGAATTTGTCAGAGCCGCTGACAGTTGAATGCGACCTGACAGCGATCCACTGCAGCGGGGGAGCGATGATCGCAACGATTCGATCTCCGACCATGAAACTAAGCGGTCGGAACATTCGTATTACGCGAGGTATCTTGAGGCTCCAGGGAGCAGAAACGACCAGAGCTGCATGGGCCGCACAAGGAACGTTGTCGGTTGCGGGAATAAGTCCGGAGTCGGGTTCTTGGGGACCTGCCACGAGTGATTGGATAGTCAAATTCTCAGCAAATCAGGGCGGTATCAAGGCCGACCTGCGAATCGACACCCCAACCCACGAAGGGTTCGCGACCGCGACGATCGAGCAGCCTCTCCAGATGGCGCAAGGAGTGATGCACGGTGTCATCGGTCCTCTGACGTTTAACGGCACTGATAGGCGGCTCAGCAAGATGATCATGGGGCTTCCTCCTTCATCCGATCTGATCGATGGAAGGTTCACGGCCACCGTCGATGCCTCCTGGCCAAACGGCTCCCACGACCGGATCAATATGATGAATGCCGTCTCAGCAACCGCGAAGGTTGTGGCTGAGAAACTGTCCGGGCACTACACCGATTATGCCGTCAAGGGGTTGAGCACCACGATGGTGTTCCACACCCAAGGGCTTGAATCAATTGTCATGAACCAACCAGCGTCACTCGTCGTTGCGGCAGTCCAGAGCGGTATTGACGTCGCCAACCTTGTGGCCTCCTACCAAATAAAATGGAGATTGGCGGATGATCTGCCAATGATAGATGTGAGAGACTTTCAGTGCGACGTATTTGGAGGAACGGTCAGCAATCCAGGTCCTGTGGTAAACTTAGCCAAACTGCCGGTGACTACGACGTTTTCTCTGCGAAATCTTGATCTTTCGAAAATTCTCAGCGTGGACCAACAGAAGGGGCTTCAGGGAACCGGAACACTTCATGGGACACTTCCCGTGACCATTACGTCCGGTGGGATCATCGTGCAAGATGGAGTGATTGAAGCACAGCCTCCGGGAGGGGTCATACGGTATGTCTCGACGTCCGATTCGTCGAAGGTCTTTACGGAATCAGATCGGCAAGTCCAGCTGGTTGCACAAGCGCTCAACAACTTTCAGTACTCACACTTGCGCGTCGGCGTGAAATATGAAGAAACCGGAATGTTGGACCTGAATGCTCGGGTAGAAGGCAGGAATCCGGACCTCCGAAGCATCCCTCCGATTCACTTCAACCTGACCGTGCAGGAGCACATCCCCACGCTTCTCAAAAGCCTTCGCTTGGTCGAAGATATCCAGGGGACCATCGAACGAAAGTATAAACGAGTAGGGCCACTATGAGGCAGACCATGCAGAGCGGGACGATACGGGTAGGCGTTGGCGTGCTGGCCTGGGGCACTCTGCTCCTGACTGTGAGTGCCTGCACCCCTCGAGTCGAGGTGGCTGCGCCGGACAAACCGATTACGATCAATCTCAATGTGAAGATCGATCATGAAATTCGGCTAAAAGTCGACAAGGACTTGGATCAGGTTCTGTCAAATGACAGCGGACTGTTCTAGCTACTGGAGGGAATAATGTTCATTGCACGGCTAACCAGTGCGGTGTGTGTGACGATCCTATGGGCAGTAATCACTTCGTCTGCGTTCGCACTCTCATTGGATGAAGCGAAAGCAAACGGGTTGGTCGGAGAAAAGTCCAATGGCTACCTGGGGGCGGTGAACCCTGCCAATCCCGAAGCCCAAGCATTGATCGAGGATGTGAATCAGAAGCGGCGCCAGGCCTATGAAGATATCGCAAAGAGAAACGGCACCAATGTCCAGACCGTTCAAACGCTCGCCGGAGAAAAGGCCATTCAGAACACCAAACCAGGAAACTTTGTTGAGGGTCCTGGTGGGTGGATGAAGAAATAACCGCCACCTATCCGTAGCGATCGTTCTTCCACGGAAACGCGGTGTTGGAATACCCGCGGACTTCCCAAAACCCTTTCTCATCTTTATCTGAAAACGTAATATCCTTCACCCACTTCGCTCCCTTCCAGGCATACCGTTTGGGGACGATCACACGAACCGGACCACCATGATCTCGGGATAGGGGTTTGCCATTCCAGTTATGGGCGATCAGCACATCGTCATCGTCACAGGTTTCAAGCGGAAGATTCGTCGTGTAATCGTCGTAGGACTTGAACAGGACAAATCGGGCAAGCGGCAGCGGTTGCACCATGGACATGATGTGCTTGAAGCTCACGCCTTCCCAGTCGTTGTCATAACGGCTCCATGAGGTGACGCAATGGAAATCCGACCGGTCTTTGAATTGGGGTTGTGCCAAGAATTGTTCCCATGTCCAGGTCAGAGGGGTGGCGACAAATCCGCCGATGCTGAGTGTCCATTCGCCTAAAGGAATTTCTGGCTTGAAACCGAGATCCAGCACGGGAAAGTTGTCGACGAGGTGTTGGCCGGGAGGGAGGCGCTCGTCTCCTTCATAGAACACTTCGCGTTCTTCCCCACCTCGACGAGCCTTGGCCCACTGTTCTTTGGTCCTTGTCAGTCTGCTTGGTTCATCCATGGCGGCCTCCTACCAACAGACTACGGGAGGAGAGGCAGGCGTGACAACTTCTTTTTGACTGCGCGGTGGTGATGAATACCGCGAACCGTTACCGATAACCCCCGTAGCCCCTGTTGTGATTTCCTGGAGACATCGACAGTCACCATCTGGCCAGTGTTCTAGGATTCCCACTGAGGCCGGCATCTTGTAAGATTCTGGACGCTTCTCCGACATACAATCAAGCCAGCCGGTTATCTCGTTGACAGAATCAGGGGGAGCTACCATGATACGCCAGGATGCCATTATGACCACCCAGACTTCACCTCACGTTGAATCCAAGAAACCTAGCACAGGCAAGATCATTATTGCGCTGGCCATCGCGCTGGCCATCGGAGCTTTTTTTTACTTTGATCTCGGACAGTTCTTGTCGTTGACCGCATTGAAAGAAAATCGAGACAGTCTGCTGGCGTTCACGGATGCCAACTTTGTCTCAGCGGTGGGAATCTTCATCGCTGCGTACGTGATCGTTGCCGGGTTGTCACTGCCGGGCGCCGTCATCCTGACTTTGGCCGGCGGGTTCTTGTTCGGTGCCGCCATGGCGGCGCTGTTTATCAATATCGGGGCGACGACTGGAGCGACGCTCGCCTTTCTCACCGCGCGGTACTTGTTGCGAGATACGGTCGAGCAGAAGTTCGGGAAGTGGATGGGACCATTCCAGGAGGGATTTGCGAAGAATGCTTTCAGCTATCTCTTGACGCTACGGCTGATTCCACTCTTTCCATTTTTTGTCGTCAATCTGGTCTCGGGTCTCACACGTGTCAATGTCGGAACGTACATGCTTGCGACGGCGATCGGCATCATTCCCGGGTCGTTCGTCTATGCCTATGCGGGACGCCAACTGGGGACGATTAGCTCGCTGAAAGAAATCGCATCTCCCAATGTCATCGGCGCCTTTGTTCTTTTGGGACTGTTGGCGCTGGTGCCTGTCATCTATAAGAAAGTGACGGCCAAACGAGCATGATGAACCATCCATCGAGTGACGATTTACAACGAAGGGTGTCTCGCTATGATGACCGAACCTCTACTAAGGATCGCTGGAATGAATGAGCACGATCAGTCTCTGATCCTTCCGAACGACGAGCATAATCAGCAGCTTGTCGCCAATGTGCATCCGTCTGACTGGGTCAATCCCGAGCCGGCCAGCCGCTACAACATCGTCGTGGTTGGGGCGGGAACCGCGGGCTTGATCACGGCGGTCGTGGCGGCGAGTCTCGGGGCGAAAGTCGCGTTGATCGAAAAACATCTGATGGGTGGGGACTGCCTCAATGTCGGATGCGTCCCGTCGAAAGGCGTGATCCGAGCAGCGAGGGCCTGGGCCGATCTACGGAAAGGCACGGAATATGGCATCCATATTCCCGTCGGGGTGAAGTATGACTTCGGTGCGGTCATGGCTCGGGTGCGCAAGCTGCGTGCGCGTATCAGCCACAACGATTCGGTCCATCGCTACACGAAATTGGGTGTGGACGTGTACATCGGCAGCGGTCGATTTACCGGTTCTGACACGATCCAGGTCGAAGGTCCAGCAGGACATCGAACCCTGACCTTTGCAAAAGCAGCTATTTGCACAGGGGCCCGTGCCGCAACGCTCCCGACGCCTGGCTTGAAGGAGGCCGGATATCTCACCAATGAAACTGTGTTCTCTTTGACGGAACTGCCGCCGCGTATCGGCGTCATCGGGGCAGGGCCGATCGGATGCGAGTTGGCCCAGTCCTTTGCCAGATTCGGAAGCCAGGTCTACCTGATCGAAGCCGGGCACGGCATCATGCCAAACGAAGACCGCGACGCAGCCGATATCGTTGAACAACAGATGTTGCGCGACGGTGTGACGCTGCTTTGTTGCGGGAAAGAGTTGACAGTAAACAAGACAGATAACGGCAAACAGCTGACCGTTGAATCACATGACCGGCGGCATGACGTGATAGTCGATGAAATTCTTGTCGGAGTTGGACGGACACCCAATGTGGAGAAGATCGGATTGGAGGCCGCTGGAGTCCTATATGACAAGAACGGGGTCAAGGTCGATGCCAGATTGCGGACATCGAATCCGAATATCTACTCGGCAGGCGACGTTTGCTCTCGCTATAAGTTCACACATGCCGCTGATGCTATGGCACAGATCGTCATTCAGAACGCGCTGTTCCCACATCCATTGAATTTAGGCTATGCAAACGTCGATACATTGGTGATGCCTTGGTGCACCTTCACCGAGCCGGAAATAGCCCATGTCGGGATGTATGAAAGAGATGCAAAGGAAAAGGGGATCGAGGTTGAAACCTATACGTATAAATTGAATGAAGTTGATCGGGCAATTCTTGACGGAGAGGAGGACGGATTCGCGCGCGTTCACATCAAAAAGGGGACGGATAAAATCCTCGGTGCAACGATTGTGGCTGCCCATGCCGGCGATATGATCAGTGAATTCTCGGTCGCCATGAAAGCGGGCGCAGGAGCCAAGACGATCGCTGGAACGATTCATCCGTATCCCACTCAGGCTGAGGTGAATAAGAAAGTGGTCAATCTCTGGCGCAAAGCACACTTTACACAGAGCACAAAAAACATTCTGACCAAGCTGTTCGCATGGATGAGAAGGGGATAAGGGGATGGGATAGGCATGAGACTCCTGTATGTCCTCACCCTGCTGGTGTTTACCGTTGTGGGTTGCACCACCTTGGAAAGCAGGACGTTCACCACTGATGATGTTGCGATCCACGGCTATGACCCGGTGGCCTACTTCAGCCAACGCAAGCCAGTCAAAGGGAGCTCCCAGTTCACGCACCAACATGCAGGAGCATCGTGGCACTTTGAGAATGAGAGGAACCGCCACCTATTCGCACATGACCCTGAGGCCTACACGCCCCAATATGGGGGGTATTGTGCCTATGCGATGAGCAAAGGGTTCATCGCCTCAACGGCTCCCGAAGCGTGGACCATCCATGCAGGCAAACTGTACCTCAATTATAGCCTGCGCGTCAGAGACAACTGGCTCGAAGACCTCGCAGGCAATATCAGAACAGGTGATGACCATTGGGCTGAGAAGCTTAAAAGCCTAGCCGATAGGTCCTGTTGTTAATGGCGATAACCCTGAAGTACCCGTGGGTCTCCGTTGCTGCCGTTCTGGTCATGATTGCCGCGCTTGGGTACGGCGCCGGCGGGCTGCGCGTGAACGCCAGTTACGACGCCTACTTCGATACCAATGACCCACTGCTTGCCGTCAACAAAGATCTGGCTGATAAGTACGCCAGCGCCGACAGTGTCATTGTGATTCTCGAGAGTGTGAAACATGACATGCTCGTTCCCGCCCATTATGCGGTCATCGATCGGATCAAATCCGCTGGGCAAGCCCTCCCATTTGTCAAGCGCGTCAGTTCCATTGCCGACTTCGTTGATCTCCATCCGGAAATTGATGCCTCAACCAAATCCGTCTTCCTCCATCTCAACCGCGACCGTGTGTTGAGTGATGAATATGTACGCCGGCTCCTCGTGTCCGGAGATGGTCGGTTCGCGCTGATCGAAATAACGTTTACCCTGCCCGGCGACGGAAAGGCCGAGGTTCTGCTGAATACCATGGCGCAGCTGCGGGCTTTCATCGAGCAAGAGATCAACCTCGCTCAGGTTCCAATCATCGCCCACTACACCGGGACGCTAGCTCTGAAAGAAGCCTATGTTCTGGTGATTCGACATGATTTGAAGCTGTTCTTGCCGGTGCTGATCCTGCTTTTCCTGGTAACCCTCTGGGGACTCTTTTCTAGCTTGTGGGTCGCCATCTCCATATTTCTGAACGCCCTGCTCGCAGTGGTGGGCGCCTTTGGAGCAGCCGGTTGGTTGAAATTCGAGCTGGCATCGATTGCTGTGTATGTCCCCGTGATTATTGCCAGCATCGCCATCGCAGGCGCTGTTCATTTCACCACGTCCTATCTCCATAACCGTGCGGACGGGCAGACTCCAATGGAGAGCGTCCGGCATGCGTTGACACTCAATTTATTGCCGCTCGCGCTCACTAGTTTCACCACGATCGCGGGATTCCTCGGACTCGCATTCAGTCCCTCGCCGCCGGTGCGGACAGTTGGGTATATCGTTGCGTTCGGCATTGCGTTATCGTTCCTGTTGACGGTGACTCTCTTGCCGGTTTTGCTGTGCCGCGTGAAGGTGAATCCAGGTCTCGATTTGCGCGCCGTGTTTCAGATTCCCTGGTTGATTCGATTTATTACCGCCAATTCTCGATCCATCCTGGTGTGGTTTACCCTGGTGGCGGTTCTTTCCGTTGCGGGAGTGTTCGGCAATGAGATTAACGACAACGTATTTGAATATTTCCCGGACAGCCATGAGTTCCGCCAAGATACCAGGCTGATTGATGAAGAGTTCAGCGGTGTGAATACGATCAGCTATTCGCTCGAGACGGGCCAGCGGTACGGGATTTTCCAGCAGGTCTTCCTTGAAAAGATGGACGCCTTCTCACGCTGGCTGCGTGCGCAGCCAGAGGTAAACCGAGTGGTGACCATTGCCGATCTTCCTCGCATCCGCCACGTGGTGGGTGTGCGAGATCCATCATCATTGATGCGCTATCGACGGATTGCGGAAGACAACACTCCTGCCGCCTTGTCGCTGCAACATCATGTATCCGAAGACTACTCGGCGCTTCATGCCGCGGTCTATCTCAAAAACCTGGACGCACGATCAATGATTGCGTTCGATGATCGGGTCCGTACCTGGCTTGACCGTCAGTTCACGCCTTTTTCCTATCAAGGCGGTGCCGGCGCCAATCTCACGTTCGCCCACCTGGGTCAGAGAAACGCGGCCAGTATGGTCTATTCACTCGGTCTTGCGCTTGTCGCGATCGCCCTTATTGCTGGATTGATTTTACGTTCTGTCACAGCCGCGTGGATCGGTGTCCTGTGCAATGTCGTTCCTGTCCTCACGGCCTATGCGCTGTGGGCGCTGGTGGATGGCAAGATTGCCCTTGGGGGAGCGGTGGTGCTAGGCATGATCCTGGGCGTCATCGTGGATGATACGATCTACCTTCTGGCGAGATATCGGCGGCTGAATCAGATGCAGAGCGACCTGGTCATCCCGGCAATACTCAACCAGGTTGGACCGGCTCTGATCATTACGACGATGACGTTGTCAATGGGCCTGTTGATCGGCCTGCTGTCCGATTTCGCGCCTATTCTGGCCATGAGTAGTCTTTCCGTCGCCATCATCTTGCTCGCCTTGGCAGCGGATCTGCTCGTGCTGCCGGCATTGCTACAACTGAGCTATTCAATACAACCTCCCTCAGCAAACAGTGTCGTAAGGGCGTCATGACGAACACGAATCCTCTTGTTGCCGGGCCTGCGCTTCACGGCAGCGCACACATTCCAAGAACAGTGTTTCGCTGCTTTCGTCCTCCAAGGTCATGTCCGACCTCAGCTCGAACCTGGTTCACGCAATGGAGTGAGGAGTTCTCCGCTCCTGACTTGGTGATGAACAGCAGGCATCAGGAAGCGCTGGCCAGGTTAGTTCCTGCCCTGTTGTGCGGGGAACAATCCGCCATGAAACTCTTTCAGATTGAGGGTGGGCAGTTGACCCGCCAGGCTCTGAATGTCAGCGTGACGCTCTTGCACGGCATCGAGCATGACGAGACTGCCCACGAAGCGAGCCTGCAAGTCTTACGGACCAAATTACCGGCTGCTCATGACGAACATGCGATTCGACGGCGGTCGCAGGCATACTTCGCGGGCCTGGGACGTGCTGACAGCGTCGCGCATCATTTCGGACAAGTATCACAATTGGATAGTGCCGTGTGCGCCATCATGTGGCACATGCAGCAGAGTGCGGTAGGCGGCAATAGTCTGATTGGCCGGCTGGTTGAACGCATTCGGCACGACGAGGCACGGCATGTCTCCATCAGCCGCCGACATGCCTGTGCCTTGGGCCTTTCTCGTGATGACTATTCCCGCGTGGGGGAACTCGTTCGTGGCGGCCTGACGCACATGCTTGAGTACGTGGCCGATTCCTTTGAGGATATTGGCATCGACGCCAGCCTGTTATTCGCTCGCATCAAGAGGGGAGCGCTATGACAACTGCGCACTTTGCAATCAACCGGCTAAAGCTGCTCGGCACCGGTCGAAGCCTGCCGGGGCCTCCGGTCAGCAATGACATCTTGTGTGAAGCGCTGGAGAGTGTCTGCCATCCTCGTGCGGGGCGACGGGCAAGAAGTATTGCCTATCGGCTTGGGATCACGCATCGCCATCTCAGCCGTGATCTGCACGTTCCGCTCAGCGGCACACGTACCACGATGCAGGCGCCGCAGTTGTGCCACGCTGCGCTGTCCGGTGCGATGCTGGAAGCGGGAATCGGCATCGGTTCGGTCGAGTACCTGATTGGTCATACTTCATCCCCGCACACGCTGTTGCCACCCAATATCGCGTGGGTCGCCGACGAGCTTCAGTACACGGGCCCCTATCTGGAACTGCGTCAGGCCTGCACGGGGTTCGCCAACGGGCTGCAGATCGCCTCGGCCATGGCAGCGGCGAACAGGCTTCAGGCTATTGCTATTGTCGGAAGTGAAACGGGATCGCCGTATTGTGACATTTCCGATGGGTTTCTCAGCAACGAACAACTCGTGAATTACGTGCAGATGGGTGACGGCGCCGGCGCGGTGATCGTTGGGCAGGACGATGGATCCGAGGACCAGATTCTCTCCAATATGTTTGTCGGTCAGATCGGTCTTGGGCGGGAGCCGGGCTTCTTCATCGAAGGTGGGGGATCGTCTCAGCCTCAGTGCAGGATGCAGGTGCCTGTGTTTCGACATCACGTCCAAACTGTGCGGGAGCATGGGGGAGAGCTGTTTGTGCGCGGTGTCGAGGCCATGATGCAGCGTGGACATGCTCTGCGAGAGTTCGATTGGATTCTGCCCCATCAGGCCAATGGACGTCTGGCTCATCTTTTCAGCCAATACTTTGGTGTGCCGGAAGAGAAGATCTATGTCACCGCCGACAAACTGGGAAATCTGGGGTCAGCGGCGATTTGGGTCAGCCTCGATATGCTGCGCCGATCCGGGGACCTTCACAAAGGGCAACGCGTTCTCATCTTGGGTGCTGAAGCGAGCAAATTCTTGTACGGTGGATTTGTGTATACACATTGACAGGTCATTTCCATTGGCCTGAAACCATTTATAGCGCGATCAATTTTCAGCCTGTCGGTTTCAAATCTATGGGTCACAACTCCCCTTCCAGTCCAAGTCATACTCCGCAAGCAGCCGTTGCATGGTTGAAACGCATGTCCTCCAGCGTGTTTCACCCATGGCGCTATGTAACTGGTGCGCGCGGTCATGGTCTGGTGGCAGGACAGGCGAAGCGTATTGGCTCACGCTTGCTGTACGAGTATCTTGCGTGGCGCTATCCGTTTGGCGAGTGGACGACCATGAACTATGGTTATGAGGAACTGGGGTCCGATGAGCCTCCCCGGAGCGTCGGACTCGATGACAGGGAACGGTTTGCGCTGCAGCTCTACAGATATGTGGCGACCTTGGGGTCGCGAGGAGATCGGTTCACCGATTTGGATGTGATCGAGATTGGCAGCGGACGCGGAGGCGGCGCGGCCTACCTCGCCCGGACTCTTCAGCCAAAGACGTTTATTGCGCTGGATTTCTCCCACAGTGCCACGACCTTGGCGCGCGCGCAGCACCATACGGACACAGGGCCGGAGTATGTACAAGGAGACGCGGAGAATCTTGCTTTTGAGAATTCGAGTTTCGATGTTGCGCTCAACATTGAAAGTGCCCATTGCTATCGTTCAATCCCACGCTTTCTGGCGGAAGTGTATCGTGTGCTTCGGCCTGGAGGAGAACTCCTCTATGCAGGCTTTGCCTCACGACGGGGAGGCGCCCTGGAACGTTTGCGGACTGAACTGGCGGAAAGCTCATTGCGCCTGATGAGGCAAGAGGATATTACCGCCAATGTGGTTCGCGCACTCGAATTGGATGAAGGGCGGAAGTTGGACTTGCTTCAACGGCGGGTCAGGGGTCCGTTCAAGACCTTCGCGCGCGGTGCCTATGCGATGCAAGGGACGGCGATGCGACGTGAGCTTGAGTCGGGCCAAACCGTGTATATGGCCGCGGTCCTTCGGAAAGACTGATCAAATTATGGAAGACGTGGCCGCCTCATTTGGATAAGCAAGGATGAGTAGCCAGGATAGGTCTGGCCACGGTTGTACCGGCGGCTGAGGATGTCGTATTCGCCTTCGACCGATAGCAGTGCTTCAAGTACTTTACGAGCTTCGGCGATGGCGAGGCCTGTTCCTAGACAGGTGTGGGCTCCGGCCCCAAAAGGAAGGCGGCGAAATCGTGCGTCAGTCGCGCGTTCAATGTCAAAGCGAGCCGCATGTGGAAAGTGTTTCTCTTGTTTCATAATATTGTTAAAGACGATGAGCGCCCGCCTTCCCTTGCGAAAGTGATGGCCGCGAATCCGGCAATCAGCCACCACGGCACGAAGCACGACGTTGGACGGTGTCGCGAGTCGAAAGCCTTCATCGACGGCCCGCTCAAGCAGCTCAGGTCTCGCGCGTAGCTTCTCAATTTGGCCGGAATCAACCAACAAGGTGAGGACTCGCGGCATGCCGTAGGTGATGAGTTCCGTGGCGCCGATCATGACGATGATCACCACGCCCTTCGCTTCTTCAAACGTGAACCCGCGGGATCGCATATGCTGCGTCAGCGATTCGTCGCGAAGATCCTTGTCTTCGTAACTCTCCCGGATATGCGCCGAAAGGCGTTCGACAATCCGCTGTGCGCTTTTCAGGTCGCGTCCGGACAGGCTGCGCTTGCCAAGACCGGCCAGCGCAGTGAATTCGTTAGCCAGTGCAAACATCTCCGCATAGGCCCCTCGTTCATTCTTTGGGTCAACCCTGACTCCGATCAATTCGCAGGCCATTCGACTCGAGAAGTCCTTCATGAATTCCACCACGTCAACCACTCGTCCGGCTAGGAGATTTTCTCGAAACTCGTCCACGATGTCGTTCGTGGCCGACTCGATCAGCGCTTTGACATATTTCGACGAAAATACCTCCTGAAGCCTGCGCTTCAGGTCCTTGTGCTCTGGTCCGTCCATGTTGAGCAGTGCGTATGGTCCAAGCGCCTGAGTCACAAGAACACCCAGGCTGCCAGGGGAATGAGAATCAAAGTGCTCGGTGTCCATCAGGACATCGAGGGCGATCTCGGCATCACTGATCACATAGCCAACACGTGGGACGTACACGACATCTCCAAGGCGTCGTGATAACTCCAGGAGTCCGTAGGCAAGGGGTCGGTTGAGGAGATACACCAACCACTCATTCCACTGCGCCTTATCCATCGTTCTGTTTCCCGGAAGCGTTGTGAGAGTTGAACACATGATGCGGCAATCCGAAACGTACCCACCGCAGTGTTGAGCTGGAATATGCGGTAGTGATGGTCACTACGCCGGCACGTACATGATCTGCCATGGCTTGCCCCACTAGGACTGTCACCACTGCGTCCGATAGTGTGTATCAAAATCTTTGCGCGAGGGCTAGCCTGTAAGAAATCTCATGAGCGTTCGACAACCAAGCTAGCTGTGCGCGTGGAGGAAACGGTAGTATGGAGACTCACACAATGAGGCGGACTATGTTGGTACGCATACTGGTCATTTTGTGCTCGATATTGCCGGTCACCTCGGCGCGGGCAGAGGGCGGTGCTGTGCTTGACGTGGGGAAGTTTTCCGCAAGTGAACCGAGCACGAGTTTGCCGGATGGCTGGAAGCCGCTGACCTTCAAGAAGATCCCGAAGCTGACGACATATGAGCTGATAAAAGATGAGGCGCAAGTGGTCGTGAAGGCCATGAGCGACTCCTCGGCGTCCGGCTTGACCAAAGAGGTCAGGATTAATCCGAAGGAATTTCCCATCGTCCAATGGCGGTGGAAGGTCGAGAATGTACTCCAGAAGAGCGATGCCACGCGAAAAGACGGCGACGACTATCCGGCCCGGCTCTACATTACGTTTGAATACGACCCTGAGAAGGTGAGCTTCGGCAAGAAGCTCAAGTACAAGGCGGGCCAGGCTCTGTTCGGAGATATTCCGATCGGAGCCATCAACTATGTGTGGGAAACCAAGACACCCGTCGGGGCGATTCTCGACAATGCGTACACGGATTTCGTCAAAATGGTAGTGGTTGAGAGCGGGCCGCAAAAACTCGGTGCCTGGATCGAGGAGTCCCGTAACATCTACGAGGATTACAAGAAGGCCTTTGGAGAAGAGCCGCCCATGATCAACGGCATTGCCATCATGAGCGACACGGATAATACAAAGGAACGAGCCACCGCCTATTACGGCGATATTGTGTTCATGAAATCGCGGTAAGAAGAGTTCCTCGACACTCCTCGATCTCATTTCCAACCCTCAAGTTGTTGAATAACCCGTGTTCCACGACAGCTGTCGTGGAATCCCAGGTGTTCATCTTGCCGGTTCACTTCTCTGTACTCCTCATAAGGGCCGGAGACCAACATCCCAATCCTCAGCTCTGTGACAAAAATGTGATCCTTTCGCGAGAGTGACGTGAGGGGACGGCGCTATCGTGGGAGAGTCGAGTTCTTGCAATTTACTCATAAACCAAGGAGGATTGGATGATACGCGAATTGATCATAGGTGCGCTGGTGGCAGCCGTCACCGTATCGTGGGGAGCCACTGATTCGGCCGTTGCCAACGATGAGTGGCACTCGCCCGTTGTCTACACGATGTCGAACGATCCGGACAACAATGCTGTCTTGGTCTTCAGACAGCATGGAGACACCCTGGTACCAGCAGGATCGTTTCCGACTGGAGGCAAGGGGTCAGGTGGCGGGTTGGGCAATCAAGGGGCCCTGGTATTCAGCGATGATGGAGATGATCTCTTGGTGGTGAATCCTGGCAGCGATGATATCTCGGTGTTTCAAATCCACGGCCGGCAACTCCGATTGACGGACCGAGTGCCTTCCGGGGGGACTCGCCCCATCAGTATTGCCACGCATAATGATTACGTCTATGTGTTGAACGCGGGAGGGGCGGGCAATATCGCAGGGTTCGAACTGACGCATCAGGACAAGTTGAGGCCGATTGCCGGATCCGTTCGGCCGCTCAGTGGGAACAATACCTCTCCGGCACAAATCTCGTTCAACCCTTCTGGAGATACGCTGGTCGTGACGGAAAAGGCAACACAGATTATCGATACCTACGCGGTCGATGAGGATGGTGTGGCGTCTGGTCCCGTGGCACAGCCGTCCAATGGTACCACCCCGTTCGGATTCTCCTTTACTCGGCGAGGAGTGTTGGTGGTCAGTGAGGCGTTCGGCGGTACGCCGAATGCCTCCGCGGTGTCTTCCTATACGCTTCGTGACGAGACCTTGAACGTGCGGAGTGGGTCGGTGCCCACCTCCCAAACAGCCGCGTGCTGGATTGTCATCACGAAGAACGATAAATTCGCTTATGCCAGCAATACCGGCAGTAACAATATTTCCAGTTATCGCGTCGGCCGGAGCGGACGGTTGGTGTTACAGGAAGCCGTGGCAACCCCCACCGGCGCCGGTCCTATTGATATGGCCTTGAATCGGAACAGTCGGTTTCTGTATGTGCTCAATGCAGGGGCCCGTTCGATCGAAGTCTTTCAGGTCAATCGGGCCAATGGGCGCTTGACCGCAGGGACCGGTGTTTCAGGCCTCCCCAATGGGGCGAACGGCCTTGTGGCGCGGTAACCGCTTACCCTATTTGATCGTTGGTCTCAGGACCACTCAGCGGTCTCGCGTCGGCGAGGCTGCTGAGTGTCTGAGGACAGACGAGTCGATAGGAGTACTGGAGCGCTCACACCGGCGCTGGTCCGGTCATTGTCGATTGGTCGGCGGTGGACAGGATGGGGAACAGATGGCACCTCGCACGATACTTGTCGTTGAAGACGATCCTGACATTGCGCAGCTCG
>JBQTJA010000056.1:0-2696 GCA_052387595.1 Nitrospiraceae bacterium
TATCAGGTAGTGGTCCAGAAAGAAAAATTTCACGTTGAGCATCTCACGCTGCCGAAAGACAAAGTTGATTTAGACGACAAAGCGGTGGCACGTTGGAAAGCCGAACAGGAGCAGGTGAAGACGGCACTGGCCACGGACTCTCAGGCCAAGTTATGGCAGCCGGGTTTTGTGGAACCGGTGAACGGCAGACGAACCGGGATCTTCGGCAGTGTCAGAATCATGAATGGGCAGCCTCGCAATCCGCATAACGGGGAAGACATCAGTGCGCCGCTTGGGACGGATGTGCTGGTGACGAATGATGGCATTGTGCGGCTCACTGTTGAGCATTTCTTCTCTGGGAAAGGCATCTTTGTCGATCATGGACTTGGCTTCTACTCGATGTATTTTCATCTATCCGAAGTCCTGGTCAAAGACGGAGAACCGGTGAAGGCCGGCCAGGTCGTAGGGAAAGTTGGTGCCACGGGTCGGGCCACGGGACCGCATCTCCATTGGGGCGCAAAACTTAACGGCGCCCGCGTCAATCCCTATGCCTTGCTGGATCTGCCGTTCAAAGGTGCCGTCCAGTCTGCCACTCCAGCGCCTGTTTCTATCACTCAACCTGCTTCCGGTATGGGCTCACCAACCCCGTAACTCAGCTCGCGTTTTAGTCTCTTATTCCCGGTTGACCTTCGTCCCACCACAAGCATACTCTTTGTAACATCCTTCACAATAAGTAATCCGACATGCGAACCTTTTTGTTCCTCTGCTCAGCGCTCTCTCTTCTACTTGCCGCGCACAAGTTTTCCCTTGCCGAGCCTACCGGGCAGTACAAGGGAGCCTTATTCTTTCTCTTGATGGGCATCCAGCTGCTCATCACTGGGGCCCTCATTGCTGAGCATCGAGAAAGCCAAACACCTAAATCACCGCCGTCGGCAGAAAAGGAAGACCGCAAAGAAGCTGGGCCGAGCGCGGCGAATGCTTCGGAAGAACAAAGGAAGAAGTTGTGAAATACGCGCAGACGCTCAAGGTCAAAAAGTTGTAGTAGCTAACGAGCAGAGTGCTAAAGAATTGAGCTTGCGGGAGAGGGAGTGGCTAACCAAGTTAAAACAGGAGTGCCCAACGCAACACCGTTCGTTTGGTCGATCAGTTGGATCTCCGGAAGCATCACGGTTATACTACGAGGTATCTAGTCTTGTGAGGTCATGCAGCGTGTTGCGCAGTGTGACGGCAACGCTCTTCCCGACAGCATGTTCATAGCTCAGCTGTGCTTTTCTCCAAAACTGCTTTGCCTCTGAGAATTTTGCTGCACCTTTTTGGGTAAGCGTCACACGGCGTGTTCTGCCGTCGTCAGCATCTGGTTGCAATACGACCAGTCCTCGACGGAGGAGAGGCCTCAGATTATGTCCAAGAGTCGATCGATCCATGACAAGATACTCCGACAGCTCATTCATAGTTGGAGGCGTCGGGCGACCACGGGATAGTTCCGCTAGGAGGGAAAACTGGGTCGTTTTTAACCCTGTAGCTCTCAGATGAGTGTCATAGATCAATGAAACGCGCCGCGCGGCTTTCCTTAATACAGCGCAGTAACATGGAGATTGTGACGATGCGTCATTCGTCATAGCGTAGTTCTACAACGGGCATTCCTGAAGGTCAAATAATTGACCTGCATTGTCACAATACGATTGTTCCGCGCTTGATTCAAGTGGAGTCGAGCGCAAGCCCCGCTCTTGACATAATTATGGGCATATGCTCATATATATGTGATTTAGGGGGTGTGGAGTGCCTATCGTCCGTGTTTCTTGATTGGCCGATTCCAAAGTCGGGTAATTCAAGGGTCGAGGATTAGTCTATGACTACATCCCGAGTTAGTAAGGGGGTTTTGGCCGCTGGTATTGCCGCACTGCTGATCTTCTATTTTCCTCCTGAAGTTGTAAGATATTTCCTGTTGCTAGGTTCTCATCAAACAGTGACGCTTTCTGAGGTGGACACCCGCATATCGGTGACACGTGAAAATGGTACTACCCTCTCCCCTTGGGACTCGGATGAACCGGCATGGAAGGCTCTAGTCAATCGGGTCTTTGGCATGGCATTGATCGGCCTGCCCATTTTGTATCTTTTACAGCGGCGTGAACGTGAAGAAGCGATTCAACGGCTCGATGCAGGTTGGGCAGCACGCCTACGCGCACGTAGCGAAGAATTGTCGGCCGTCAATAACGCGCTCGTCAGCGAGGTGTCAAAACGAATTGATACCGAACAATCGCTCGAAACCAATCGGCGGGATCTCCGCCTGCTTGCCTCGCAACTGCTTCGCCTCCAGGAGGAAGAGCGACGGCGGATCTCACGCGACCTGCATGACGATATCAATCAACGTCTCGCGCTTTTGTCGATCGACATCGAAATGCTGGAACAACAGCTCACGAACGCTCCCATCAGTACTGTTGGAACCGTGCATACGATTCAAGACCGTATCGTCGAGCTTTCTGAAAGTGTTCGCCGTCTGGCCTATCAGTTTCACCCATCGATTCTTGATGACCTGGGCTTAGCCATTGCGCTCCGGCGCCTCGTCGATGACTTTCAGACCCGCACCGGTATCGATACCAGGTTTATATGCAAAGATATACCCAAACACCTGGCGCAAAACGTCGTCACGTGCTTGTATCGCGTCGCGCAAGAAGGCCTGGCGAACATTACTCGTCATGCCAGGGCAAAGAACGTGC
>JBQTJA010000057.1:0-72137 GCA_052387595.1 Nitrospiraceae bacterium
CGCGGGGGTCTATCCGCCCATCAAGCAGGTCCGTCAACGAAAATGCCTCGAGCGCCTGGCCTGCCGCACCAAAGTCCAAGAGGATCTGGTAGCCGGCATCATCCGCATTCACATACCCCCCATCCGAAGCCGTGAACGGCGGCAGGGTGGTTCGGCCCAAGCGAATCCATTCCGGCATGACCGGATCTTGTTCCGGCACAATACCGTCCTGGGCCAGATAGAGTGTGGTGAGCTTGAGCGCAAAGGCAGACGCGACCTCATCGCCGTCATCTTGAAAGAGGAGTGCTCTGCGGATCAGCCCGTCAGGATCAACGAGGATATCGTTGAATCCCACTTGCGGGCTGCCTTGCAGCACCGATGGAGGGGGGATGCGGGCAACCGTCCCGCCTCCCAGCTGGGAAATCACGATGATCTGGGGATGCTTGGGGAGCAGCGCCATCAGTTCTTTATGCCCCGGTGGAACCTCGATGTCGCGGTAGAAGTCGACTCCGATGGCTCGGGGCTGGTAGCTGAGAAGGAGACGGAGGGCTTGAACGAGGGTCTTATCCGTAATCGGCCAGCGTCCCTGTCGACGAATGTCCTCCTCGGAAATCGTGATGTACGTAATGCGTGAATGGCTTACAGTGACGACGGGTCGTGAACGTAGCAGCCCATCATAGACATTCAGCTCAAGTTGTTGAAGCAGGCCGGTGCTGCCTATTCCGAGGATGGCCAGTCCGCACAGCAGGCCGATCCCAAGCCGTATGGCTAACGGCGTGTACGCGGTTGTTAGAACGTTGTGCATGAGATGAAATACATCCGTGTGATCAAGGATGCCCGCATATCACACAAGCAACCAGGCGGCTGTACTTTATCCCATTTAGAGCCAGTTGTTCAGCAGAAGAAATGGGGCCCAATAGATTGGATGCTGAAAGTCCGGATTCCCCATCACTTTCAGTTGAGCCTGTCGAAGGGCCTGTGCCTTGGAGAAGACGGGGTTTTTCAATTGCCGATAAAATTCGACCACCAAGGCGGACGACGCTTCGTCATTGACGAACCACAGTGTCGCGAGTGCGCTTCGGGCTCCGGCTTTGATGGCGATTCCCGCTAACCCAAGCGCCGCGCGGTCGTCGCCTGCCGCGGTCTGGCAGGCGCTGAGACTCAACAGTTCGAGTGGCTGGTCCCGGAATCGGAAATAGCCCACGACCTGGCTTAATCGGTCCATCGTGAGTTTCTCATCGAACGTCAGCAGGAAACTGTTTTTTACGTCGCGCTCGAACTTCCCGTGAGACGCTATATGCACGATCGTAAATGGATGCTCCTTCATCTCTCGTTCGAGCTGTGGCACACGAAAGTCCTGGTTCAGGAGTCGATGTGTCTTGTAGAGACCGCTGATCGCCTCCAACTCGCTAGCCGCGTTCGGGAGCGGCGGGAACCCTTGAACGCCTTCCGTAAGGCCGGCGGAGAGCACTTCGATCCGTTCGCGGCCGAGCGGCTTGGGATCGGTGAGATTCAGGCCGGGCGTCGCCGCCAACGCATACTTGGCAATGAGAAACTGTTTGCCATCGTGCAGGGCCGAGAATGGAATCATGCGGAGCGGGCCGTCCGGCACGACTACTAGGGTGTTGATGTCGAATTTCGCGAACTCCGGTTCGAGCGGACGCAGCAGGAGATCGTAGAGACGCTGAGCTTTGCGAAGGTATTCGCGGGTCGTTTCCTTTTGCAGCAGTCGACGAAAGGCCAGAGCTTCCTGTTTGAGATCTTCTTGCTTGATGGCCATGGTGATGCGATGCATTCCGTCCGGCAGGCTGACCAGCAGCTCCGTGCGATCCGGCAAGATGATGGGATAGAGGATGGCAGCCTGGCGCGAGACATCTTCCAGCTTTGTGTGGTGAGTTTGAAATGCGTCCACGCACTCATCGGCAAAGTAATCACGCAGTTCAGCAGTTTTAAACAGTTCAATGGCGTCTCGAGCTTTGATGAGATAAGGCTGGGCCTCGTCACGTGTGGCGGTCGAGCTTGAACGTTGGAGCAGCAGGTCTGCCAGTTCGAAGTACAGCCGACCGCTCGCTTCCCTAAATGATGCACCGGCTAGCGCAGTACTCGCGGCCATTTCAGGACGCAACGTTTGCACAAGATCGGCGGCGCGTTGGTACGATAAGATCGCCTGATCGATCTTATCCTGAGCCTTCAAGACACGGCCCAACTGCCATTCCCATTGATACAGGGATTCCGGGGCATGCACCTGCTGGGCATAGCCGATAGCCAGTCTGGTGAGCAGCAGAGTCTCATCGTAGCGTCCGTCCAGCTCATACAGGTGGCCGCGATGGCCCACGGCATAGGAGGCGGCGCGTACGTCGCCGACCGAGTTGGCGATGTGACCGGCTGCTTCGAGGACCGCAGCCGCCTGTATATGCAAGCGGCGTCCGGTATCTGGCAGGCGAGCCTGAAGGCTTTCGAATCCCAACCCGATGGAAATCAGGTCGTAGGCCTTGTCGTGTGAATCAGGGAAGCCCTGGACCAGCATCAGCGCCTCATCGAACAGCGTCCGCGCCTCTTGCGATTTTCCCATCCGGACCGCCATTTTGCCGGCGTTGATCGTCGCCGTCGCTGCTAGTAATTCAGCATGCGCCGATGTCGCGAGGCGCCTCGCTTCCGAATAAGAAGCCAATGCCTCTTGGTCCTGTTGGAGTGCACTCTGAACGGCACCGAGCGTATGGACAACCGAGGCCATGCGAATTCGATCGTCTATGTCGCTTGCCGACTGTTTGGCCTGTTGAAGCGTTTCCAATGCGGCATCCAAACGCCCTCCCGCGAGATAGGCCTGACCGAGCAATTCCATCGCCCCAGCCTGGCGGGAACGGTCTTTTCCCTGGGTGAGCACGACGGCCACATCGAGAGTCTGTGCGGCACGGCTATGGAATCCCAGCGATAAATAGGCTCGCGCGAGGGCCATGCGGGCGTCGCTTTCTTCCACAACCTGTCCGGCCTCGTGGTGCGAGCGGACCGCCTGTTGCCAGATTTCGGCCGCCTGTTCGAAGGCACCACGTGTGAATGCATCGTATCCTTCGTGGAGCAGGGACCCTGGAGGAAAAGCGGGTTTGGCGTCCGTCGTGTGAGCTGGCACGGAAGAAGAGATCAGCAACGGGAGACACAAGATAACAAGAGCGATACCGAGGGTTGCCATCCTGGCGGGCCTCTCAGCATGGCGAACGGGGCTTGAGGAAGTGACAGGAGATCTGTCTGGAGGCGAGAGGTGGTTCTTCATGGCCATTCTTCCTATCCCATTCAAAATGGTTGCAGGACTACTTGCAGATGGATCCCATGATCCTGCATGTTGCCGTTGATGCGATAGGGTGGATCGTTGGTTCCCGCCCCCCGCAACCGGTATCCCCAATAGAGTTCAAAGTACCCTTGATTCTTGGGCAGGAAGGCGGTTCGGAGCCCTACACCGATGCTCATCAAGCTTTTGGGAGCCTCTGTTGAGTCCTTGGCGGACCAGGCCCTCGCATAATCGAAGAACGGAGCCACTTGCAACAAGTCCTCCCTGGCTCCGAATAACCAGCGGCCGATTGGAAGGCGCGGCTCAAGCGAGAAGAGAAATGCGTTGTCCCGCAGCAGACTGATCTCACGGTAGCCACGCACACTGTGGCGTCCGCCGATCGGCATCTGCTCCAGCGGAAATAAACGATCATTGGTCAGCTGCAGATCGAGTCGGCCCAGCAGCTGCGTGCCGGCATACTGCTCAAACCGGCGCAATCCCTGAAGCTGTCCGACCCAGGAAAAGTACCGGCCATCGGCCACCGGGCCGGAATTGGTCGTCGTATCCAGCACGTCCAATCCGACAGAAAAACGCGACCGAATTCCGACGATCGTATCCTGGCTCCGATAGGTCCAATCTTGAAGGAAGCGCAGCGCGGCGATGTTGGCGATACCGTTCTGGTAGCCGGCAAAGAAGTCGAACGGCTGGCCCAGCAAGAGATTCTTATTGTACAGATACTCGCCTTGTACGCCGGCGTTCACTTGCTGCGTGAGGGTGCGGTACACCGGCTGTTGCAGCATGACACTGAAGATCTCCGTATGCCCTTCGATGTCTAAGGTCCTAAACGGTTCGGTGACCACCTCGAAGCTTGAGCGGCGGTAGCCGACGGTTAGATTGGTATCGTAGGCGGTGATCGGCAGAACGTAGGACACGTTGATCATCGGTAACACGCCTGTCGTGTTGTTGATGGGAATCGATTGACCATAGGTGACTTGTAACCGGTCTCCGTTTCCCGTGAGACTCTCGTGGGCGAGAGTGGTTTGCCAACGCTCCGCCCGGACCGCCGGTGATTGATGGTTGTTGAACTCAACCCAGGCTTTGAACGGCCGAGACTCGGCCACCCGCACGTTCAGCTCATTGCGGCCCGGCGAGATGCCTCGGCGGAGTTCGGCATTGAGACGGTCTACACGCGGGTCTTGCTGTAGCAGTTGCAACCGTTCTTGGAGTGTCTGGATATTGACCGGTGGCCCTGCGCTGAGCGCAATGCGACGGCGGTAATAGTTGGGCCACAACCACCGCGCGCCTTCGATGTTGATGTCGGTCAGCGCGCCTTCGATGATGTGGATTCGGATGAGTCCATCCGTCACGGCTTGATCGGGAATGACGGCTCCCGAGGTGACGTAGCCGCGCTGAACATAGAGCAGGGTGACGGCTGTTCGTAAACGTTCCAGGTCTTCAGTGGTGACCTCACGGTTGGTGTACGGGGCTGCGAGTGCTTGTAATTCTTGCGCGGGGAAAACTGTCTGGCCATCGAATTGGAATTGCCGCACGAACACTTTGACCGGCGGGAGGCGCTCTTCCGAGGCATCAGGCGGTGCCGTGGGGGCTTGGTCTGACGGCAAGGGCGTCGGTGCGGGAATTGCGTCTCGCAGTGGAGGCAATTCACCGGATCGCCCGCCAGGATCGAAGATTGGAGGGGGCGGGGGAGGGACTTGTGCTGACGCGTTGTGGGCTGCCAGACAGGTGATCACGAACATTGCTGCGCCCCACGCTGTTCCCCTCTGAATCATCGGCACGGAGCGCTGGCCCATTGCCTGCTGGAGCCAGCTGCTCATCACACACAGCCGCCGTGGTCCGAGATGAACGTGACTGACGCAGGCCTCTCTTGCCTGAACAGGCGACGCAATTGAATTCCTGATAACCTGGTCGAAGGCATGGTCTGTTGCTGCGCGGCATATCCAGCCGTTGGGGGCAGGTAGGGGCTGGCGAGCAAGCCGTCTGGCCCAGCCGGGATGCCGTCCCGTCCTCGTTCGACGAAGCTACTGGTCGCTCCCTGCGCCAGCTTCGCCGCGCAGGAGGCGCGCAACAGAGCTTGGACTGCCAACAACGATTCCGGCAGCCGGGCCACCACACTGGACAGGTTGTTGATCGGTGCGTTGATCTGCACGGTCCCGCTGACTCCCAGTGTAGAGGAGGCATCCACCACACTCGCGGGGTCGGCAAGGAACAGACCGGCAGTCACGTTGATGGCTCCTCCGGATCCGGCAAAGGCTTGGGCCAAAATCTGACTGCCGTTCAGGATCACGAAATCTGGGTCGATCGAAATATTCCCGCCGCCGCCCGTGCCGTCCTTCACCGACGTGCTGACGCGGCTATCGACCAGCTGGACCATATGCGGTGCATTGATCGTAATTTGGCCGCCGCTGGCTTCAATCGCTTCGGTCGTGATCGAGCTGTTGTCCAACACTACCGTCGATCTACTCTGAACAGTAATGTTGCCGGCATCGCCCGCACCCGCCTCGATCTCGATTCCCCCCGTGCTACTGCTGGTGATTTCCGAATGGTTCGCCAGCGTCAGGCTCCCAACATTCATCGTAATGTCGCCGGCCCGGCCCGCCTCAGATGTGCTGCTGTTGATCGTGGCGCCGTTCGAAAGGCTCATCGTCCCCACGTTCAGCACCACGTCCCCCCCTCGACCACTGCTGGTGGTATTGGACGCAATGGAAGCATTGTTCAGGAGTAACCTGTTCGCCGTGATGTGTGTCCGACCGGCATCTGCCCCACGCGCCTGGCTTGAGATGCTACTCCTTCCGGAGATATCAACCGAATCGGCAACGATGGTCACATTTCCTCCCGCCCCTGTCGTGTCCAGAGTGCCTGCTTGGATCACGGCTCCGTCCGCCAGGCGGATGGTCTTGGCATGCACCGTAACATCGCCGGCGCTAATCGTGCCCGCGCCTTGGGCATCGGAGACAATGCCGGAGCCCAATCCTGAAAGGGCGACAGAATCGGCCATGCTTCCCGCCTCCTGCAGTCCTTGCACCGTGACCGAGCCGCCCGCTGGAGCATTGTCCTCGTTGCTGAAGGTCAGAGTTTTGATGGTCGCCCCGCCTGAGAGACTGGCATGTTGAACGTTCACGACGATGTCCCCGCCACGACCCACACCAGTCGTCTCCGATTTGACAGTGGTGGCAGCCCCTTCCATCGTCAAAGACTTGGATGTGATGGCCACTCGTCCCCCAGCGCCGCTTCCAGCTGTCGCACTCGACAGGAAACTGTCACCGGAGAGGGTCACCGACTCAGCCGCGCTGCCCGTCCCTTCGAACCCTTGGATGGTCACATTCCCGCCCTGACCTAACCCTTGGCTAGAACTCTCGATTGAGGAGCCACCCAGGAGGCTGACCGTCCCCACGTTTAGGACCACATCCCCTCCAACGCCACCCCCCTCACCAGTTGTCGTCAAGATCGATTGGGGGGAATTCTCTATCGTCAGGGTGGGAGCGGTCAGTCGCACATCTCCCCCCCGTCCTGATCCAAACGTGGCCGTGGCGATAGTTGAAGCATTAGCGAGTGCGATTTTTTGTGAAACCTGGATGTCGACCGCCGTACTCAGACCATTCGCCGCTCCCCAGGTAATGGCCTGGATCGATGAAGCATCCATGACCAACTGCCCTCCACGTATCAACACGGTCCCGCTATTCCCTTGGCCGATAGGAGTTCCAAACTCGTCGAGCTGACCACTCACGCTCAGTGTCGCACCTTCCTTCAGTGTGACCGTACCCATCGTGGTGAAGGAGGCTCCGTTGATATTCGGAGCGGGTTGGAAATTGGAGAGTAGCACCTCTCCCGGCGAGGCCACGGAGGCGAGATTGATCCGTCCCCCAGGTGCTTGAAGATTGGCGGCTTGGGTCGTCCCATCACTTAAGATGCCGGACTGAATCGTAATATTTCCCCCAACGAGCGACAGCGATTGACCTTCTAAAACCTTGAGGAGGCTGCCTTGGACCTTTATTGTGGCGTTCGGATCAGGCGCCGTGAGAAACCCGTAGGCGGCTGGGGAGGCCGAAAGAAATTCAAAGGCGGAGGGATTGATGGTGAGGATACTATTGGCCAATCCATCGTTGGCGGGGCTGCCATAAAAATTTGCACTGCTGACCCCGTCGAACAAGCGGAGGTACTGCGCAGTGGTGAAACTGACCGACCCGCCGACATTCAATGAGGCGCCTGGTCCCAAGACGATGCCGGATGGATTCATCAAGAACAGGTTTGCACTACCAAAACCGGTGGTTTGAATCGTTCCATCAATGTTTGAGATGTTCCCGCCCGTCACACGAGCAAGGATGTTCGAGGTCAGAAGCCCTGTATTGTTGAGAAAGTTGGCGAGATCTCCTCCGCCCACGCTGAAATTTCCAAAGCTGTGAAAGAGGTTGGGACCGTCACCCGGTCTGGTGCCTCCGGTGATGGTATAGGAATTGCCAGCTTGATTAATCTGCGTGTTTAGACCGGAGGAGGTAATATCCGTGGTGCCCTGCGCGGCGCTAACTGACGGTGATATCGGAATGAAGGTAACTATGAGGAGGAACGCACAGAGACAGGGTTTCTTCACTGACGCAGGATGGCGTGACATTGTTCTGAGTTCATCCATATTCCCCTCCCATTTGTGCGATTGGGGAGCGCCTCGTGCTGCTCCCTACATCGCTCAGAGAGACCGACTCGCATCCTTATCTAAAAGAGGGCACGGAGTTACGGTGTCGCAAGACAGCACGCCATCTGCTCCGCTCCGCAACTAGAACATCCTCTCGCAGGTCCAGCCAGGGCCCTTCGCTTTCGAGCGTGCACGAGCTACCGGTTTTACATGCTGACAATCTTCCTCAATACCTGTGTACTCTTTCCTCCTACATACGGGCTAATCGATTCCGATATCATCCTTCGTCATCATCCGGATTGTTATTAGGATGATCATCGTTGTAGAGCCTGTTTTTAAACGTGCAGGTGAGGGTATCGCTGGCTGCCAGGTTTGTCACTGTAACGTACCCTTGCCTAGAAGGGGCGATGCCGGGATCTGTAGGAAGTGGATCCTCATTGCCCAGCGACGCATCATTCCCGAGAGCGTGGCGATTGGTGTGGACAGCATTAAAAGTGGGAGCGAACGTCGTCCACGTTGTCGGCCCGGTGGTATTACCGGGGGCCGGGTTATTCGCGCTCTCGCAGCTCACCGTATGTGTCCACCAGAACGCATCGTGGTCGGATTCTTCCGGTGGGACGCTATCGAAGGTGTCCGGTACATACGGAAAACCGGTTTCCGTAATGGTCCGTGTGACCGCGCCGGTGGCGAGGTTGCTAAATGTCGTGCTCTCCCCACCTATTCCGTCAGTGATGAGGGTGAAATTGTTGATGCCAGCGCCGGTCCCGGTGAAGCCGAATGTTACGGGAGCTTCACCTGTATTGAGGTCTGGATCCACCGTCTTGTTAATCACAATGCACGCACCCTCACAGGTTTCTACTGCCACTCCACCGGAAGCGATACCCTCCGCCACGATCGCAGCGACGGCTTCTTGTACTTCTTCGTTAAGGTCTTCCGCAAACTTCGTACAGCCCATAGGATGTTCTTCATCTCTTAAGTGGTCAAATTGATCGAAGATGTGATCGATGAGCTTCAGCAACTTTAGCTTGAGCCCCTTATAACAGACTCCACCGGCGCCAAACACACTGTCGCTCAGCTGCAGCTGGTCATTTCCTACAACCGTGATTTCGTAGTCGTACTTGATTACCGGAGCGCACCGGCCGCTGCCTGTATTGCAGCCAGGTTTGACCACCGATGCCGCTTTAGATTTCGTGACGTATCCAATCACATTAGGGATGGTGGAGGTCGTGAAGTTACCGGTGTCAAGTATCCCCAGGGGGAAATTCGCCCCGCTGGCTGTGCCGGTGCCGGTAAGTTTCAGCTTATTACCTACAACATTCTCAGTGGTAGGGGGGTCAAACTGCCCTCCTTGCGCCAAGGCCCATAGATAGTCACCGCTTATATTCCCGCCACCTTCATTGAACGTATGGGTAATGATGGCATGTGTCACCTTCGTGCCTGTAGTAACCACCGGCGTGAAGGTTATTCCGGTCATCTTCATGCTATCGCGACTGCCCGCTGCGCTTGCATCGTTAATTAACACTCTGGCTTTGTTCGTGGCAGAGTAGTTCCCCACGTACCAGTTACCGATTCGACGGGAAGGAGTAGCAGGAGTATGAACAACCGTGTTGGGGATCAACCAGCAGGAGTTGTAGGCTGTGTCCGGCAAAGGACAGGCGTTGTTGACGTTGGGTATTCTGGTTAGAGCAACAGAAACACCATCTATGGTAAGTGTCGGCTGTACCGAATTTAGAGCTTCCGAAGGAAGCGGAGCCAGCCATCCGCCCAGAACTCCGACAATCAGCAGACTCGGCATTAACCCAACCCACCGGAGATAGCTCATAGGGACCCCCCAGGTTAGAGCACTCGTTTCGCGAAAAGCCACTCTGTTTCTGAATAAGCCGGCGGAAGGAAGAGCCCCTAAGCAGAAGGCTCATAGCAACCGGAACCTGATGAAACCATCCTGTTGGTCGCATCATAGTCCTCTTCGTGTGAACGTGAGCAAATACTTATGAATGCGAATAAATACCAGTATAAATAATAGCTATGGAGGCCGTAACTCTCTGCGTATTTGTAGTGCTTTTCAATCCCTACTAAAGAGTTACGGGGTAATAGCTTACAAGTTTATACATACATGACACTCCTTTTACGTCACGCTCTCAGCATTAGAGCCGCAGAACTGCCACGCAAGCCCTGAGCCCTGCTTAATTTTGTGCGATTTCTTAGTAATTACGAGGGCGCAGAAGCGTTACGCGGTTAGGTGAACTGATAATGTGCTCAAACAGATTCAGCGTCTTTTTAGATACACTGAATCTTTTTGGGTACGCTTTAGGCGGCTGAGGATGGCGGGGTCTTGTATGTACCATGAAACTTGCCAATCATCCGGAGGATGAGTGTCAGTTTCTTTCTTAACCGGAAGGTTGTTTGAATCCCCGCATTCATTATTACACCGCACTAGTCGATATTGATGGCACCGAGACGTCTGCGGAGGGTTCTTTCAGTTAGTGGGTCCTCTCATGACGTCCTCACGACAAATCTTGTTCTGCCTCGACTTCGAGAATCGAGTTGCTGGACGATGACAGAGGGAGACTCGGCATGGTATGGTAGCACCTCCTGCTGAGGCATGAGGTAGGTGATCGCAAGATCCTACCCGGCATGACGCAGTCTCCTGGTAGCTAGCCACATAAAATAAAGCCTAGTCGTCTTCACATGCAGATTCGAGTGTTGGGATGCCACGGGGCCGATTGCCTCGTGGATGGAACGGAGAGATCGATCCGCCAGGAAAGTTGCGGATTCCTCATTGACAACTCCGTACTTCTGGACGGTGGTACGATTGGCACGCGACTCACCTTGTCAGAGCAGCGTCGCATCCGGTTTGTGTTCCTCAGCCATCTTCATTTCGATCATATCAAAGGCCTACCGCTACTGGCGGACAATCTCGCTGAATGGTTCATTGAGCCAGTGACCGTCGCGGCCACGGAGCCGGTCTTGCAGGGTTTGAGGGACCATGTGTTTAATGGCACGGTCTATCCAAATTTTTTCGAGCTGCCTAATCAGGAAAATCCGGTCTTGCGAGTCCACGTGCTCCATCCTGGGAAATCGGTCGTGCTCGGACATCTTGAGGTCATACCCATTGCGGTCAACCACACGGTTCCCACCGTAGGGTACCTGGTGAAGGATGACGACGCTGCCTTGCTCTATAGTGGTGATACGTACGAAACTGAGGAGATTTGGCATCTTGGTAGGACAACCCCGAATCTCAAGGCCGCTTTCATCGAATCATCCTTTCCTGACGAACTGGGGAAGTTGGCCCAAACATCCAAACACCTGACTCCTTCGCTGTTCCTCAAGGAGTTTCAAAAACTTCGGCGTCCGAACCTGCCTGTCTACGCGTATCACATGAAGCCTCCTTACCAGGCCCAGATCAAGGAGGAAATCAGTCGGCTCGGCATTGAGCGGGTGGGATTTCTCGAAGAAGGTCAGATCATTAAGCTGTAATTGCACAGGGTGGTGAGATTCTCTCTAACCCCGGCTGGCTAGGCTCATCGATTGGCTAGCCTGTGAGATGACTGATTAACCAATCTGCGATTAAGTTCGTCATCCGTCCAAAATCGTCGCCCCTCGTAAACTGATGATCTGCACCTGGTAGGATTTCTAGGCGCTTTTGACCTGCCAGTGCCTCATAGAGCCGCTGACTTTGATGGAGCGGGACATGCTGGTCTTGATCGCCTTGTACAATGACGGTTGGAGCCGTGATCGATCGCGCTGGGACGTAGGCGATCTGGCGGAGTGCATCTTCATAAAAGGCATAGTGGAGGGCGATTCGGTCGGAGCCGCCCATAATGTTCGGAATCGTGTCGGTTGCTTTCCATTGCTCCATTCCGTCATCCCCGAATTCGAGCTGTAGCTCCTCGGCAAAGTCGACGACAGGACACTTCATGGCCAGACAGGCCAAGTCCGTTCGCTGTGATGCAGTCAGAATGGCGACCAGGCCGCCGAAACTCGATCCCATCAGGCCGATGCGCCGATAGCCACGCTCTTGCATGAGAGCGATCGCGCTCTCTGCCTGTTCCACTGCCAAGCTGACAGTGATCTGATCGAATGGACCCTCGCTTTCTCCCTGGCCGAAGAAATCGAAGCGAAAGGCGGCAACGCGTTGGTCGATCAGCATGCGGGTCAATGCACTGTTTGTCGAGCTGGTTTTCGATGAAAGAAATCCATGACACAGGATGGCCATCTTGTCCGTCCCTCCGTCGGGAATAGTCAAGATGGCGGCGACCCGATGACCGTGAGGATCGAGAAATGAGAACCGTTCTTCCATGGGTGGGATTGTATCAGAGCTGGTGTCTGAGATCAGGAAGAAGGGCGGATCGGGCGGAAATGTTCAGGCCGTGAGCTTCAGGTCTTCGGTCGAGGTCTTGGCTGTCCGAAGCGTATCCGGTTTCTTCGCGATCATGGAGGTCAGCTTGACTGAAAAGAGAACCAAGCCGGTCATGAGGAGGCCCAGACTCGTCCAGGTTGCGATATGGATGTAGATGGAGGTCAGCGGCACATTCCAGGTGAGTGCGGCCAAGAGGCCAAGTCCCATGGTTCCCAAACTGAGCGCGGCGATTTGAACGCTGCTCCAGCGGTCCATGATATCGTTCAGCTGATCAAGATACGGCCCGCGCTTCTTGGTATTGGGGACACGATCAGCTGCGAGGGTGATGGGAATGAAGTAGGAGCATGCGCCCATAATGGCATTCACGATGAAGCCGACGAACGTCATATGTGTATAGGCGACAAGGTGGAGTGTGCCGTACGGCAGCCGCGGGGGACTGGAGAGGCTATTCGCTCCGACAAGAATGCCGAGGATGATGGTGAACAGGAGAAAGAAGGTACTGACCAAAAGATGGTCCGAGGCGGCGCTGCCGCTGTGGGTCGAGGCGCGCCAGGTTCCAAACAGATTGCCGGCCCAGAGGATTCCACCTATGAAGAGCATGCTGCCGGCAGCCATTTCAACAGGGACCGATGAGTTCAAGAATCCGCCGATCAAAACAGCGACGCCGAGCGTCATCACGACCATCGCCGTCTGCGCGAGCCTAGGGCTCAAGAAAGGGCGGCTCCAGACTGTTGGGAGGATATGGTGCATCATGCCAGTGATGGCCAGCACCACAAAGCCGAGCACCACCAGGTGAATGTGTGCGAGGCGCATATAGCCATAGGATTCCGGAACGAACCCGAGTGCCGTAATTTCTCCGAAGGCCGACCCGCCCACGAGGCAGAAGAGAGAGAGCGCGCAATACCAAGACTCTTTGATTGAGAACTTCCAGGCCCTGCTTGCACGGATCCATACGGTGTAGATGACGGAGGAAAATGCGGCAATCACCACGAAGCCGGCCGCAGCCACGACTACGTACTGATGCAGCCAGAACCCCACCAGCATGCCGGCCAAACCGCTGTTCATCGCCCAGAATGTGAGGGGATGCGAGTCTGGTTCTTTTCGGTCAGCCGCGTGAGGGGGGGGGATGAATAGGAGAAATCCACCGAGAATAATCTGGGCCACACCACCGACCAAGACTGCATGGACATGAAGCATTCGGACCCATGGCGGCAGCGGAGTGCCACGAATCAGCCCGATGAGGATTGCCAACCCGAGGATTGAAGCCAGCACCAACCAGCCGAGGCCGGTAAAGCAAAACGAGAGGGGTGGATAGGTTCGTGTAAACATCGGCGTGCCGTTATCGCTCGAGGAAATAAAAATGATCCGTGGGGCCTTGTCCGTGGCCGATTGCCAGCCCATGACGGATCGCTTCGGTGACGTACGATTTGGCGGCCTGCGCCGCATCCAGGACGGATTGCCCTCGTGCCAGATGCGCCGCCAGCGCGGAGGCGAACGTACAGCCGGTGCCATGCGTATGGCGGGTCTCGATGAATTCCCCCTTCAAGATGTTAAAAAATCGTCCGTCGTAGAGCAGATCCGTCGCCCGTTCAGCGAGGAGATGGCCGCCTTTGATCAGCACATATTTGCATCCGAAGCCATGAATGACCTTGGCGGCTCGCCGAGCATCGGCCAACGAGTCAACCTCAATACCCGACAGCTGCTGCGCCTCATGGACGTTCGGTGTCACGACCAATGCGAGCGGCAACAGCGTGGTCTTGACTGCTTCGACCGCGTCCGGTCGCAAGAGCGCATGACCGCTCTTGGAAATCATCACCGGATCCACGACCAGGTTGGTCACATGCTGAGGTGTCAGCATTCTCACGACGACTTCGACGATGGCCGCCGAGGACAACATCCCGGTTTTTACGGCGGCGACGTCGAAATCGTCAAAGACCGCGTCGAGTTGCGAGGCGATGATGGCCGGCGGCAACTCGAAGACATCCGTTACCTCTTCGGTATTCTGGGCCGTGATCGCCGTGATGACGGACATGGCGAACACACCATTGGCGGACATGGCTTTGATATCGGCCTGGATACCCGCGCCTCCGCCGGAATCCGAGCCGGCGATCGTGAGCACTTGTTTCAAGGTCTTCGACATGAGCAATCCTTTACGGTGTCGTCAGCGTAGATTCCGACGGCGCGCCAATTTTTAGTCCATCGATGACGAAGGAGGCGTCTCGCCGAGGCAACGTTTCGCTAAAATGAAGTGTGAATTGCGTGGCGGCTGTCTCCGATGAGCCGGTGAAGGTCAGGACGGCCCGTTCCTTCCGGCGAGGAGAGAGTTCGATGCCGTGGGTACACAGCCCTTCTCGATTGTCCCCCACGCCTTGATGCCAAGCCGTTCCCTGTTCGTCCTTCAGGAGTGTCTCCTGTAAGCGACAGAGGAGCTTCAGATCGCGTCGGGAAAGGTTTTCGATGGTGAGATCCACCTTGGCTCGGTTGGCCTGCAGTTCGATCGATCGGACCACCATTTCGTAGTACTCGTTCCGGTAGGTCCCTAAACCGACCAGCGTCGGGGCCTCTTTAGGACTGTTGATGTTCATGATCGGTTGCGGAGTTTCCTCTTTCTTAAAGAACGCGTTCAAGGGGCCGGCTTTGGGCAGCATCCCTCGTATCGCGCGGATCGGCTGGGCATTCGATGGGCTGATGAGCCGTACGGTGACCTGTAGGCCATCGGGCGTGTCGAGGATGATGCCGCCCACAAACAGGTCGGCGCGTATCGCTTTGGCCGCCTGCTGTACGGTCTTCGCGTGGGCCGAGTCGATGTGATCAACGTGTAACTTCTTCAGGGTCGAGTACGCAAGGGTGCGATCCACCACCGTCAATTCACCGGCCACCATGATCTGTGTCCCGAGTTCCTCGGCCAGGAACTGTCCCATCGGGGTCGATTCCCCTTTTCCATCGGTGAAGTCGAGGAAAGCCAGGCGCTGTTTTTTCGCCTTGGCGGCTCCTTCAGCCACCCCGTCAGCCAATTGCTTGAGGCCCTCCTCATACTTTGTCCCAGCACACGACGAGGTTGGATGAGAGAAGAGTGTCAGCAGACCAACGAGTAGTAGCAGAAGTCTAATCATAGGCATGAACTGATGTCATTATACTCAGGGAAGCCCTGCTGTCTAGCCCGCTATAAAAAAATGAAGCGAGATCGAGAAGTGCGGCGAGTATGACGTTGCGATTCTTGGGGCGTCATGTGATCTCGGGGACGTGTTTATCATTCCTGCCAATATCCCAAAGACGTTCGATCAAGCCGGCAAAGGTGTTGGCCATGTGTATGCCAGTGGCGCCTTTCCCGTGCTGAGGAGGGATCATTCTCTTGGCTTTGTGATGGGTGAGCAGTGGCGCAATATCTGAAACGGGAAGAAGCTCGGGATCATCCATTTCGACCGGGATTGTTCTGGCTTGCCAGGTGCGCTCCGGCCATCTGCCGGGGCGCAGGATACGTTAACAAGTCCCTATTCTGATTGAGAAGGGTTGTCTCGAAATAGGGCGATGTCAAAGGACCAGAGAAAGTCGCTGCATTGATCAGCAATACCCAGGCGCCCAGCTTCAAGCCACCCAATGATTGATCTGCCGTCTTGTGAGGTTGGTATAGAGTCCAACGCCTGTGGCCATGGCAAGCATGGCGTAGGAGCGCGAAAAATGGAGTGTTGTGGGGCGCTACCCTTTGCGCATCCGAGGCGTCGATCGCTTCCGATAGTAGTCGAGGAATTCGCGTGGCGAGAGTACGGTCATCCCTTCGCGGCGCGCCGAAGGAAAGTGTCGTGTATTTCCCGTGATCAGACAGTCGGCTTTTCCCGTCACGGCTGATTCTAAGAATGGTTCATCGCTCGGATCTGGAAGCCTGACCGGCAAGGGGTTGCTTGCCACGCTGAACCCTTCCGCTTGGATATGGTCCATCAAAGCCCGAGTCTGTTCAATATTGAATCGAAACTTTGGCCGGGCAAGGACTTCTTCATATTCGGCGAGGATTCTGGCATCAAAACACAGTCTCAATGTGCCCGATGCCACCATACGGAGAATCTCTCCTGGCGGGCCAAACGGAGATAAGAGTCCCGCGACCAGGACATTCGTGTCCACTACTACCTTCACCGACGGCGAGCCCTCCGTACCGCCTTAATTTCAGAGACGATCTCTGTGGGGGAAAGAGCATTCGTGCCTGCTTGGATCGACTGCCGCTGAAGCTTTTCCACCGCAGCCACGGCTCTCGCACGTCTGACGGCTACCAGTGATTCCTCCAGCGTCTCCTCCGACACTGCGGACAGAATGGCGATGGGCTTCCCATTCGACGTCAGGATGACTTCTCGTTCGCGAGCGAGCTTGGTCCAGACTTGTCCGGAACGTCCGCGTAAATCCCGTACCGTAATGAACTTCATAGCAACTCCTTTTGTGGGTGACGATATGGTATATGATCGAGAGCCGATCGTCAAACATCAGGCATCTCCAAGATGCGATGTCCGATCAGGCTTTGCCCTAACAAGCACGAATCGGACTGCGCTGTCCCTTGGATGTTCTCCATCCGTACATGCCGTGTCATGCTCTCCCCCTCAAGATGCTGCATAGGACCAGCGGCATGGTCCAGAGTTGCCGCCAGGGCGCATCGGGAGAGACGGCGTAGGGACGAGGCTGGGATTTCGCTGGTAAGGATCACATACCTGTCGTTGACCTTCCCGCCGTTAGCTCTTCCACAAAACCGACGCTTCGTGTGGTTTATCGCCTATTTCCTCATTGTTCTCTCATTCCAGACTGAGTCATTGACGCTGCATCTGGGTTATCGATCCCGTGAGCAAGCCTTTGGTGGGGTTTGACAAGAGCGCTTGCCAGTGGAGTACACTGCCACCCCTAGATCCCCCCATTCACTCCTACTGTCCAAGGAGGACTCAATGCAGAACCGCTTCTGGTTGACGATGCTCAGCGCAGCAAGTCTGTTTCTCTTGTGTGTCACGAGTTGGGTCGGTGCCGAGGAGCCGGCTGGCGCCGTCAATGAGGCGCGCCTGGTCGCGCAATATAACTACTCGATTCACATTCTGGCCATGCTGGTTGTCGGGTTCGGCTTTCTCATGGTCTTCGTCCGGCGGTATGGGTTCGGTGCCACGACCGGCACCTATCTCGTGGTTGCAACGGGGTTGCCTCTGTACATGCTGTTGCGTGCGAATGGAGTGGTGGGGCATTCGATCCAGGCCCATTCGGTTGAGACCTTGATGCTGGCCGAATTTTCGGTGGCGACGGCGTTGATCGCGATGGGGGCGGCGCTTGGCCGCTTGCGCGTGTTTCAGTACGCGGTACTCACGCTGTTGCTGGTGCCGCTCTATGCGCTGAACGAATATTTGGTTTTGGATAACGGATCGGGGCTTACTAAAGGGTTTCAGGATTCAGCCGGATCGATCGTCATCCACGCATTCGGTGCCTATTTTGGATTAGCCGCGTCTCTGGTGCTGACGACGGCGCAGCAGCGGAGTCAGCCGATTGAATCCGATCCGACGTCTGACCGGTTCGCGATGCTCGGGTCCATGGTGCTGTGGCTGTTTTGGCCGAGTTTTGCGACCGCCATTGTGCCATTCGAGCAAATGCCCCAAACGATCGTGAATACGATCCTGGCCCTATGCGGGGCTACGCTTGCCACCTACTTCCTCAGCACACGTTTTCATCATGGAAAGACCTCGATGGTGGATATGGCTAATGCCGCATTGGCGGGAGGAGTCTCCATCGGCTCGACCTGTAATCTCGTGAGCCCCACTGGTGCGTTTGGGATCGGATTGCTTGCCGGCGCGCTGTCGGTGATTGGGTTTGTGTTCATTCAGCCGATGCTGGAATCAAAGATCAAACTAATTGACACCTGTGGCGTCCACAATCTGCATGGGATGCCGGGGTTATTGGGTGGACTGATCGCGATTGTTGTGGTGCCTGGTGTCGTCGGAGTCCAACTCGTGGGCATCGCGATGACGCTTGCCACGGCAATTGTTGGAGGCGTCATCGCCGGCATGGTCATCAGAGCGACGGGTACTACAGAGCAGGCGTATGAAGACTGTCATGAGTTTTCCCATGTCCCTGGGCCGGAGAGTGAACGCAAGGTGGAGGAGATCGCGTTGGGCGCAAAGGCCGATATCGAGGCCTTGCAAAAGGAGCTGCTGGTCCGGGCAGCGGCACGGAGTTAAGTCGGAACGAAGGCTCGTACCGACTGTGCAGGGCATTGTGTGATCCCTTGCTCGTCTAGAACTGGCGGTGCGGGATGCGTCCACGCGCGAACTGACCAGTTGATCTGTCGAAGACAGGGGACGGCTGGTCTGGATGAGCCTCTGGGACGAGGGAGTGATCGGAATCGAATGAAGACTGCGGGAGGTGTTTATCCTCGAGCAACAGTAACGATAAGACGATGAATAGTGCGCGGTACGCTCGAAGTGCGGTTTGGTGCGCCCGACAGGACTTGAACCTGTAACCTTCTGATCCGTAGTCAGATGCTCTATCCATTGAGCTACGGGCGCATATGCATTTTTCGCTGAGGTGTAAGTCCTGAGGTAAAGGGCTCGCTTGACGGTGAATAGGCAGAGGATGCTGTCTCGTCTCAGCGCTTTTGTCTCAGCACGTACCGGTGTCAGTGGTTATACAGTTCTCAGTGAGAAGGGGTCAAGAGACGAACGCCGGAAAAGTCTATATTCGAAGTTCAAGGGCGGGTGGTTAGGGGATGGTCTTGCTCACTTCGTTTGAGAACGAACTTTCGGCACCATCCGCATTGTAAGCGGTGACTGTGAAAAAATAGGTGGTCCCGGCTTCAAGGCCCGTCACGGAGTAGTTTGTGACAGCTACTGGGACGGTCGCTATCGGCGCACCATACGCACCAGGCGCTGTTGCCTGATAGATCTTGTGTCCCGCAAGGTCCGCTCGCTCACGGGCATCCCACGAAAGCGTGGCCGTTCCATTGTTTGAGGCGGGGTTAGACGAAGCGCACGCCATCGTTGCGAGCAGGAATGTACATATCTGCAATACATGGTAAGGACGGGTCCTTGATCTCGTGAGGCCCATAAGATTTCTCCGCCACGGCAGTCTGTTCGGTGGTCCATGGTAGGACTACGGCTTGCACTGATCTCGGCGGGGAGATTCTTGCAGAAGCCAGAGGACATATACAAGAATGAAATTTGATCGCCTCTAGCGATCAGCAGGATGAGGCTCATGAAACATGAGAGTGTCCGGTCAGAATCGCCCGACTTGGTCACTTTTCATTGTCGGTAAGTTGTTGGAGAAGGGTTACGTCTGGTAACGACTGAGAGGAAGAGGATAGGGGTTCTGTTCCGGAGAAATAAAAACACTGAGGGGGCTTCCTACTCTGCGTAGAAAGCCCCCCAGCGTAGCCTCACCAAACTGAGTCTTACTTGCTGCCCTTTTCGTCTTTCTTCTCGCCGAAGGTGTCGGCATGGCCGCCCTTCTTCTCTTCCTTCTTCTCGCCGAAAGTCTCGTCGGCCTTGCCATCCTTCTTCTTCTCTTCAGCGGAAACCACCACGTGGCCGCCCTTTTTCTCTTCTTTCTTCTCGCCGGCGAACGCTGGTGCGCTGAAGGTCACTGCCACTGCCACTGCCATCACTGCCATCAACATGCTCTTCATTATAAGAACCCCCTATGAATAAGAAGTTAAAAAATATATGTGCCACTCACTTGGCACTTGCCTAGATACTCAGCAAAGGTAGTGCCATTCCGCTCCATTAGTAAGATGAAACAAAAACAATTAGGTAATCAGCACGTTACGAAATTCCTCTCATGAAGATGTGAATGGTTTATCCTGCAAGGTGCCGTAGCGGAATGGTTTGCGTACGACCAAACTGCCTCATCCTGCTCGCGAACATGCATGATGGGATCCGCGCTTCGCGAGTCCTCATCGTCAGAGGAGTAACTTGAGGAGGACGAGGTGTTCGAGGGAACAAGTGTAAGAATTCGAGATTCAAGGAACAGGGCTGTCGACTAGCACGGAGCGGAGTGTCTGCTTTTCGCGTAGATCAAGCCATCTTCGAGTGTTCCAAACTCTCCATCAAGCTGAGCCTCATAACAGTCATCAAGCAGTCGGCCCATGTCAGGACCAGGTTGGATTCCCAGTTCCAACAAGTGACGGCCCATGACAATGGGAGGAGGCGTCTGACGGTCCACTGCCAGCTGCTGTGCCTTGGCCAACAGCCACTCGCCGGCGGGAAATCCATCAAACTGTTTCGGCGGGCGTCCTGCGTGGTCAGCCCGCGCCACGCGCACTAATCGGTCTATGCGCTGTACTTGCCTTGCCAGTCGGCGGACTGCGCTGTCCGAAGCGTTGGCGTCATGCAGGGCACGAGGACGAAGATGGCACAATACCAGAGGGACCACCTCATCGATCAGGCCGTGCTGGTTGGTCAATCGCTCAAGAAAACGTTGTGTCGGGCCTGCCCCTTCCGATTCATGCCCT
The DNA here is from genome assembly GCA_052387595.1 of Nitrospiraceae bacterium. Classification (GTDB taxonomy): domain Bacteria; phylum Nitrospirota; class Nitrospiria; order Nitrospirales; family Nitrospiraceae; genus Nitrospira_D. The sequence continues at coordinate 20,705 of JBQTJA010000057.1, forward strand.
CGGGAGCTGACGTGTCCATATTCTTCTTTGGTCGTGGCCGGTTTGCCGAAGTCGTGGCAGAGGACGCCCAACCCAACGGCCAGGTCATCCGGCTCATCACCGGTGCGCTCCGCAGCAAACCAGTCCAGGCAGTGGAGTGTGTGGATCCAGACGTCGCCTTCCGGGTGCCAGGTGGGATCTTGTGGACAGCCTTCAAGGGCTGCGAGCTCCGGATAGAAACGGAGCCAGCCGCAGTGACGTAAGAACTGCAATCCCAGCGATGGCTTGCGTCCTTGGAGGAGCAGCTTCTTCCATTCTTCCCAGAGACGTTCGCTTGGCTGACTTTCCTGCGCGAGTGTCCGGCACAGGGCCACTGTTTCCGGCGCGACCGTGAGTTCAAAGCGGGCAGCCAGCTGCATGCCACGCAAGACGCGCAGAGGATCTTCTGCGAATCGGCTCGACGCGTGGCGCAAGATCTGTGCATCGAGGTCGCCGCGACCGTTGAAGGGATCGCGCAGTTCCGTGGTGTCCGGATCCCAGGCCATCGCGTTCATTGTGAAGTCTCGCCGTGCAAGTGCCTCGTCGATCGGCATATTGGGATCGGCCTGTCTCAGTACGCCGGGGAGGGAGGTGTCGCCGGAGAGTGTGCGGTAGGGAATGGACAGATCGACCGGTAGGCCTTGCAGCTTGAAGACCGCGAACGCTTTCCCGACGAATTGGACAGAGAAGTGCTCAGTTAGCAATGCATGGACTTGGCCGGGCGGCAGACCCGTCACTTCGAGGTCCAAATCCCGTGGCTGTTGACCGAGCACGAGATCACGGACCGAGCCGCCGACCAGCCATGTTCTCCCACCGGCGCGGCGAACCAGTTGCTCAATCTTGCGCAGTGCTCCCGCAAGCGTGGGATCTTCGATGCGAAAACGGGCCGGCACTTAGACTCCTGCTTCGCGGAGGAAGGTCGCGGCTTCTTCCGGTGACACCGGATTGATGTAGAAGCCGGTGCCCCATTCGAAGCCGGCGACTTGCGTCAGTTTTGGGATGATCTCCAGGTGCCAATGGTAGTACTCGCCGGTTTTCTCATGCAGGGGAGAACTGTGGAGGATGAAGTTGTATGAGGGGCGAGCGAGCACTTTGTCCATGCGGTGCAACGACTCCGAAAGGATCGGGGCCAGAAACTCGAACTGCGATTTCTGACTTTCCTCAAAATATGCCGCATGGCGCTTGGGAAGGATCCACATTTCGAACGGAAACCGCGGCGCGAAGGGTGTGACGCAGAGGAACTCCGGATTCTCGGCGACGATGCGATCTCCTTCCGAGAGATCCTGCCGGAGGATATCGCAGTAGATGCAACGCTCCTTCTGCTGATAGTGCATGCGGCATCCGTCCAGCTCCTCCTGCACGTTGGTCGGGATGATCGGCAGGGCAATGAGTTGAGAATGGCTATGTTCCAGGGTGGCGCCGGCGGACGCGCCGTGGTTCTTGAAAATGAGAATGTAGCGGAATCGAATGTCTTTTCGGAGGTCGATCATTCGGTCTCGATAGGCCCACAGCACGTCCTCGATCTTCTTGGTCGGGAGATCGGCGAGGCCCTCGACATGGGTGGGTGTTTCGATGATGACTTCGTGGGCGCCCACGCCGTTCATACGGTCGTAGAGTCCGATCCCCTCGCGACCCATGTCACCTTCAACTTGCAGCGCGGGAAATTTATTCGGGACGACGCGTACGGTCCAATTGGGAGAATTGGGTCCGCCCGGCTGCGGCCGATAGGCCATGATTTCCTTGGGCGTGAGCCGTTCCTGTCCCGGGCAAAACGGACAGAGGGTCGTCGAAATCGGTCGGGCCGGTTGGAGGTTGATAAAGTCATGTGGGCGACCCCTGCGCTCAGTGGAAATAATCACCCAGCGGCCCACAATGGGGTCACGTCTTAGATCTGGCATTCTTTCCTCCTGAAGATCAAGAATCTGTCGATCTGTTGACCTGATGAATGAAGAAACGATTTCTGTTTTCCGGTCAACAGATCATCCGATACTTTTTACACCCTCCACAGTTCGGCCTCAAATTCCGGCCCAGGTACGGTCAGGACGGCCGGATGATGGCCAGGATAGCGAGCGACTTCGAGGCCGTGTTCTCGCACGATGATCGACATCTGGATCGTATTCCCTTGTTCCAGGCGCAGCTCTTTCCAGGGGACGGCCAACTCCAGAATGGTATGCGCCTTGATTGACCGATAAGAGCCGATTTCCTGCCAGGCATCTGCCTGAGTTTGGCGAGACAAGAGAAAGGCCTCCGGGCCTGGCGAGGTCAGCGCAAATGTCAGCTGAAAAGTACATTGAGGCCCTTGCAGCCGAATATCAACGTCGAGGCCCTGTCGTGTCGCACTCGTGTCGTCTGGGTCGAATCTCATCACGAGCTGATCCGAGGTCCAACCGAATTGGATCGCCGTGAAGAGTCCATCGGCTTTCCACATGGCTCCAAGCGGGGGGCGGGTGGTGATGTTCCCCGCGCCACGCCATTCGAAAAAGTCGGTCACCGTGCCGTCGATTGCGGGATTCAACAGAACGAGCGGCTGTTGGACCGAATCGGATTCGGAGGCGATGGCCCTCGTGCAGATCGGAGTATTCAGTTGATTGGGGGGCGGGATGCCCATATGTGTCCAGACATTCCGAAGATGGGTGCGGAAGAGGCGGTCGAATTCTGGTTTAAAATCGGTATCGAAATCATCGCCGTACCACCAGAACCAGTCGCTCCCTTCGGCGGCGTAGAGTTCTTGCCATGCCGCTTGTGCACGGTCAGGTGGAAGACTTTGTGCGAGATTCACCAGCTGTGTACGAGTATGACCGAGGAGATCCCATCCGCGATTGTCTTCATAGTGCCCGATCCAGATCTTGTAGTCGGAATTGATCCAGGATCCAGAATGGAGGCAGGGGAGCTGTTGTGCGGGTTGCACGGCGGCCATCGCATCCGACATGGTCGAAGCCTGGACCAGGACCTGTCCGTCGTGATCCAGTTCGTGGTTAGTGAAGGCCTCGTACAGAAGAGACAGGAACCGCTCCCCGCCGTCGTGATAGTGCTCCCACGGATTTTCACCGTCCAGGATAATGGGTATGACGATCTTCTCTTGCGGTGCATCGCGGACAATGCCCCGCAGACGCCGCAGGACATCCTCAGCGGCGGATTCGGGCGTCGTCTTGTGGTAGACGAATCCGAAAGCATCTGAGATCTCGCGGTCGCGGAACAGTACGGTCAACGCATGTTCGGGTTCGCCGATGCGATAGGGTTGATAGAGCGCGGACTGCCGATGCCATGAGCGGCCGCACATTCCAAGGGAGCGCGCGAGGATGCCCTCGTCCGTGGCAAACCAGCGAAGGCCTGTCCTGTGGATCAGCGGAAGCATCTCGGGACACACGGATCCCTCTGACGGCCACAAGCCGGTTGGAGCCCGGCCGAATGTGGACTGATGAAATTCGACGGCTTGTTGAAGCTGTGCCGCCGCGTCCTCCGGAGCATGGAACCGAGCGGGCAAGGGAAGATCCGGCCTGGCTCTTCGGTTGATCTCGGTGTCGATCACCAGAGGCAGAATCGGATGGTAGAAGGGAGTCGTCGTGAGTTCGACCTGCTCCCGCTCCATGAGTCGCCGGTACAGCGGAAGAATGTCTTGCACGGCCCTCCGCTGCAACTCCAATACTTCCTGCTTGTCTTCCTCGGTGAAGCTGCGATTTTTCTGGCGCAGCGCAGCCAGACGAGGATATTGTTGAACAGTGCCATATCCGAACCAGGCGAGGTTGTGCCAGACTTGGAGGTCTAGCAGCTCTTGTGTGGAGAATTGACGGGCGACGCGGTGGAGATCATACCCCGGGACGTCCAGTCCGCGTTTCACCAGCAACTCATGGTATCGTGGATAGGGGCGCACCATCGTCGCCCAGTTGGCTGAAAAGAAATGACGGACCAGAAAGGCCTTTTCTTCAAGGGTGAGGCTGGCCGCTGGGCGTTGTGCATGTTCGAGAAACAGATCGAGGATCTTCCCGGTGCCGATCTCCTGTAACTGCAAGAGGAGGGACGGCGTAAAATTGAACGTGGCGTTTACACCGGGGAATTTCTCCAACAGATAGGCCATATCGTAATAGGCCTTGGTCGCATGCAGGCGCACCCATGGCATACTGGCCGATCCGGCCACCGGATCGGTGTAATAGGGCTGGTGCATATGCCACAGAAAACATACGTGGACATGCTTCATCGATGCCGATTCCCCTTCATCTTGGCGAGTATGTCATAGGGGGTATGAGCATGCAATCCGCATGCGGATTTGTGATGGAACAGCGCACGAGGAGTTGAGATGGTGAACTTCCTTCGGTATTGGGGGCCGGTGTGTGGCTATGCCGGGCTCATTTTTTATTTATCCGCGCAGCCGCATCCGGAAGAGCATGTGCCGTTCGTCATGCACTTCAGTGATAAGGTCTTGCATGCCGTCGAGTATGCGGTGTTGGGTGCGTTGTGCTACCGGGCTCTTCGTGGAAGCGGGAGTGATACGTGGAGACAACAAGCGATATCGGTGGCTATCCTCCTGGCCTCGTTGTATGGGGCGAGCGACGAGGTTCACCAGGCGTTCGTTCCATTTCGAGATGCCAACTGGTTGGATTGGGTGGCGGATACGTTTGGTGCTGCGGTCGGAGTGACCATCATGCATCGGGTGTTCAGTCTCAGGCCGGTCGGCTCAATTCCAGAAGTGTTGAGGTAGGGCCGATCGAATACGAGGTGTTCGTGACAAGTCGTGGGACGCTCGCTATAATTCGTTGAGTATGTTGTCGGCCAATACACCCCCGGTGAAAACTCCACTGTCTCCTCCCGATCAAATGCTCATCGCGCAGGCCGTCGAGACTCGTTTTTCTCCCGGCCTCGTCTTGAAGACGCTGACGCCATTGGCAGGCGATGCCTCCAATCGGCGCTACTATCGCGCCACCGTTGCCGGCGGGCCACCACATGCGGTGATCGTGATGCAGCTCGCTGAGCCTGAAGGCTTCAAGCAATCTGAAGAGGCGGTCAGTGGGGGGATTCATCAGATCGCTGAACTGCCGTTCATCAACATTATGTCGCATCTGGCCAAAGCCAATGTGCCGGTGCCTGCACTCCACTACTATGATCAATCCGCGGGGCTGCTCTATCTGGAAGATTTCGGAGATGTGACCTTGGCGGAGGCTGTTAGCCAAGCGGATGCGCCAAGCTTGGAGTCACGGTATAAGCAGGCCATCAATGTCTTAGTACAGATGCAGATCAACGCCACGACGCCGGCGGATCCTGGGTGCCTGGCGTTTCACCGCGGTTTCGATGTGCCGTTGCTGATGTGGGAGTTCGATCATTTTCTTGAGTATGGGATTGTGGCGCGTCGCGGCAACCCGTTGCCTGAGGGGGATGCCACGGCAATCAGACGGGAGTTCGAAGGAATCGCGGAACTCCTCGCCGGGCAACCCCGCGTCTTTACGCATCGCGATTATCACTCTCGCAATTTGATGGTTGACGGGTTGCGGCTCGGCGTGATTGACTTTCAGGATGCGTTGATGGGACCGGCAACCTACGATCTGGCCTCACTCTTACGGGATGCCTACATTCGACTTGACGAAGCCCTCGTTGATGATTTGGTGGGGTACTACCTCGATCAGCTGGCCGAACAGCGCTTTGTCTGGACCAATCGTGCCGCGTTTCGACGGCTGTTTGATCTGACGAGTATTCAACGCAATCTGAAGGCGGCTGGCCGGTTTGTCTACATTGATCGGGTCAAAGGCAACTCGAAGTTCTTAGCGGATATCCCCCGCGTCCTGAGTTACGTCAGGCGCAATCTTGAAAAATATTCGGAATTGGATACACTCCGGAGGCACCTCACACCGTATGTGCCTGAATTGCAGTAGAGGACTGATTGTGTGAAGGCCATGATTCTTGCGGCTGGTTTTGGCACTCGCCTGAGACCGCTGACTCACACCATTCCTAAGCCGTTGCTGCCGGTCGGCGGGGTGCCGCTCATTGTCTGGAACCTTCTGCTGCTGAGGCGGCACGGATTCCGTCAAGTCGTGATCAACCTGCATCATCTGGGGCCGATGATCGAACAGGCCTTGGGCACGGGTTTCAAATTTGGGATGCGGATTATCTATTCGCATGAGCCGGTCATTCTGGGCACCGGCGGTGGAATCAAACAAGCGGAATCTCATTTTTCGGGAGAGCCGGTGTTGATTCTCAATGGGGATACGCTGGTGGAATTGGATCTTGAGGCGCTCTGTGATTTTCATCGCGCCAGCCACGCGGCGGCAACGTTGGTGCTTCGGGAAGATTCGGACGCGGTCAGCTGGGGGCTCGTTGAGGTGGAAGAGAAGGAGCGGAAGATCCTGCGTATCACCGGAAAAGGGCGTGCGGATTCCGTTCCCACGATGCCGCGCATGTTCGCCGGGATTCACATATTACACCCTCGGTTGCTCCGGCAGGTGCCGAAAGGAGTGGCCTCTTCGATCATCGATCCCTATGTGAAGGCCATCGAGCGAGGAGAGCCGGTGTTCGGGTATGATCTGCAGGGCTATTGGTCGGATATCGGCACGGCCGAGCGCTACGCGCAGGCGGAACGGGATGTCCGAGCGGGACGGATTCGTTTGGAAGCTCGCCAGCCAGCCGAAGCGCATGTGCCGCTCAGCTAGACCGCCTTGCCCCGGTCGCAACCCTCCGCCGACCAGTCATCTCGTCTTGCCTATTTTTGCTGTTTGAGTAACCGAGCCAGATAGGTTCGCTGAAGCTTGAGCGATTCGGCGGCTTTTGTCTGATTGCCTTCGGCCAGTTCCATCGCGCGCGCGATGATGTAGCGGCTGTGGTGTTCCATCGATTCATGGTAGGGCAGGTTCAGGTACGGGAGAAAAGGGTCTTCACCGCGACAGGGGCCAGTGTCATCCGCCAAGAGCGCCAACATCTCCGGTTCAATGGTGTCTTTCTGACTCAAGACGACGGCGCGCGCAATCACATTATCCAATTCCCGAATATTTCCCGGCCAGCGATAGCCGGTCAAGGCCTCGATTGCCGCCATACTCAGCGCCATGCCTGGTCGTTTTGCATCTCTCATATGCCGATCCAAAAAGAACTGGGCCAGGGCCGGGACATCCCCTGATCGTTCGCGAAGCGGCGGCAGGGTCAGGGTTACGACGTTGAGTCGAAAATAGAGATCTTCGCGGAACTGGCCTGCTCGCACGGCCTGCCGAAGGTCCTTGTTCGTGGCCGCAATGATGCGAATGTTGACTGAGACGGTCTTGACGCCGCCGACACGCTGAAACTCCCGGTCTTGCAGAACACGCAACAGCTTCGCTTGCAACGGAAGAGACATGTCTCCGATCTCGTCCAGGAAGACAGTTCCCCCGTCGGCCATTTCCAGCTTGCCCTTCTGCTGTCGGTCGGCCCCGGTGAACGCTCCTCGTTCGTGCCCGAATAGTTCATTCTCCAACAACGTTTCCGTCAAGGCGACGCAGTTGATGACGATGAGCGGCATGGCACTACGATGGCTCCACTGATGGATCGACCGCGCGAAGAGTTCCTTGCCGGTCCCGCTTTCGCCAAGGAGTAATACGCTCGCATCGGATTTGGCGGCCCGTTGTGCCGCTTCCACGACAGACTTGACGGACGGGCTGTTGCCGACGATGGAGGCATAACGACCGTTGACTTCAGACCGGAGATAGGCGACCTGGCGTCGCAGCGAATCCCGCTCCAAGGCTTTGCGAATCACGATCAACAGATGGTCTTTATCGAGTGGTTTGGTCAGAAAGTCGTAGGCCCCTTCCTTCATGGCCTCAACCGCGGCTTCAACAGAGCCATGCGCGGTCATGACGATGACCGGAATATTTTCAGTCGGTTTGATCTGGGACAGGCGCTTGAGGACTTCAAGTCCTGACACTTTGGGCAACGTGAGGTCCAGGAGGATCAGCTGGGGAGACTCGTGAACGATGTGGTCAAGCGCCTGTTGTCCCTCGGTGGCCGCGACGGTCTCGTATCCGGAAGCATGGAGCCGGTCCTCAAGCATCATGACGATGTCGGGGTCATCGTCGACGATCAATATCTTGGCAGTCATATGCAGCCCCCTGTCAATGGTCATTGGTCACGGGTCAATGGTGAACTAGCAGAACGGTGCGCGCTCCTCCCATTGACCAATGACGGTTGACTAGTGACCTATCAGCTGTTCATCACGTTGATGACGAGTCCCGTCAATGGCTTCGGGTAAAAATACGTCGATTTGTGGGGCATCCGTTCCCCCGCGGCCGCGACCGCTTGCACTTCACTGACCTTCGTGGCGTTGAGCAGGAATGCACCCGTTCCTGTTCCGTTGGCCACCCAGTCCAGAGCTTCATGGTCATCTTTGGTGTACAGGATGGCTTCTTGTTCCTGCTGCGTGGGACAGAGCCTGGTCACGATCAGTTGCTGCAGCAAGGAGACGTCGAGTTTGGTTCGAGGTGAGGCCTGAATGGAAGGTCGATGGGCCGGTTTCAGTGTGAGAGTGATGTAGCGGTCGTCGCCTTGGCGCGTCAGCCCGAACACTGGGGCCTTCTTTCCTTCCGTCCGCAAGCTGTCCAGGAATTGTGAGCGTGTGTGCTTTTGAGTGGATGCATTAAAGGGGAACTCTCGAAGCTCGAACTGGTCGCCCAGTGCCATCTTGATCTGGTCCGAAGACGGCAAGGGGGTGGTCGCAACGCGGTGCGTCGGTAAGACCGTCAAGCCTGGATCTTCTAGCGGGGTGAGCAGCATGAGCACCGAATCGTAGGGTTGCAGCCCAGTCTGAGGGCCCATCTGCTGTCGCCGGAGCTTTTGATAGTTCAATGCCGTTTCATAGCGATGGTGACCGTCCGCGATGAACAGCGGCTTGCTGTGCATCGCATCGGTCACCTGTTTCAGTACCGTCTCGTCGGTCACGGTCCACAAGCATTCGCGACATCCGGCATCGTCTTGAAAGTCGTAGCGCACCGGCGTGCCTTTTATGGCGGTTTCCAGAAGTTGGATGATGGCACCGAGCGGATCAGAGTAGAGGGACCAGATCGGGCTGAAGTTTGAACGACAGGCTTCGATCAGATTCAGGCGATCAGTCTTTGCCGCGGCACGTGTGTTTTCATGGGGATAGATATGTCCGGAGTCGAGCGCCTCCAGCTTTGCCAGCGCCAGAAATCCTCGAAGCATTTTCTTCGGAGCATCGGGAGCCGAGTAGGGAGGGGTGTATTCAATGGTGTGATAGTAGACGGCTGGCCGCGCGTCGCGCTTCAGGATACCCTCGTTGAGCCAGGTCTGCAGCGTCGTGGCTGCGCGGGTGTACCGATTGTGGGCTGGGCTGTCGCCGGACTGATCGAGCCCTAATTCCATTCGTATAATGTTGTGGGAATGGCGATCGTGAAGTCGCTTCTGCCCATTCGTGTCGATAATGTCGTACGGTGGGGCGACCACATCCTTGATGGTACCCACCAGCGTTTGATCGTACAGCATACCCTGGAATGGAACAATCTGTGACATGAACGACCCCTTGGTTAATGTCGTGACAGTGCGACGACGGTTTGATGGTTATAGGAGAGAGTGGGATCCTTTCGCCCTACGCTGTGCCGCTGCTACGGTCTAGCGTTCTTCCAGCTGGCGGGAAGACGACTATCGGTCGCGGGTAATCATATAATCAGCGGCCACCGACAGTGCACGGCGTGCGGTACTATCGTCGAAGCGTTCAAGCTCATGTTTGGCAGCGGCGATATAGGCGCTTGCGCGATCCATCGCATAGGTGATCGAACCGAAATCGGCCATCAACAATAAGATTCGTTCCAGATCGGCGGTGCTGAGCGTCCGGGTTTCCATGCGGTCCTTGATCATTTGGCGGTCCTGCTCCGAGCAATGTTGCAACAGATGCAGCAACGGCAGCGTCGCTTTTCCCTGCCGGAGATCTTGCCCGATCGTTTTGCCGAGCGACTCGCCGTTTGCGATGTAGTCTAAGGTATCGTCGGCGACCTGAAAGGCGATGCCGAGGTATTGTCCGAAGCGGAACAGCGCCTCCTGTTGGGTGTCAGACGCCTCGGCCAGAATGGCTCCCATGCGGCACGCTGCGGCAATTAAACCGGCGGTCTTATGCTCAACGATCTTGATATACTCAAGTTCCGGCATCGAGGGGTTGCCGTTATAGTACAGCTGAAGGACTTCACCTTCCGCCATTTTGTTGCAGGCCTCGGCCAGGACTTCATTGATGCCTTGACTCTGGAACTCAACCACTTTGCACATGGCCTTCGTATAGAGGTAATCACCGACGAGAATGCTGATCTGGTTGCCCCATACCTTACGCGCGGCTCTTCTGCCTCTTCGGAGATCGGCGTCATCGACGACATCGTCGTGTAGCAGCGTTGCGGTGTGGATGAATTCCACGATGCTGCCGAGTTGATGATGGCCAGCGCCGGGATAGCCGCAGAGGCGAGCCGACAGGAGGAGCAGCAGAGGTCTGATGCGTTTGCCGCCACCGCTCAAGATATGGGCGGCGACCGTATTGACCAGGGTCACGCTGGAGTCGAGGTTTCCCCTGACTCGATCTTCCACTCCGTCCAGTTCGCCACGGTAGGCGTCCCACACGTCCGACATACTGTGCAGGATTGCGATCGCTGGACTTTGTGTCATGCGCGGATGGTATGGCAGCCGAGGAAATAAAGTCAAGCAAATGAAAGAGGTATAGACGCCGCAATCTTGACAGAGGAATGACCCATCCAGTAAGGTCCCATCGTAACAATCAGGTGAGGTTCACCCTGAGTGCCAGAGGGGCACATCCACCCCAGGTTTCTCGTGTGCTTCATTCCCTACATATATAGGAAAAACTCTCAGTCTTTTAACGAGATAGGTACATGAATATTCCTGGGTTTCCCCGCCAGCAAGGGCTCTACGATCCTCGGCACGAAAAGGACTCCTGTGGGATCGGTTTTGTCGTTAACATCAAAGGGAAGAAATCCCATGACATTGTTCGTAAAGGTCTTCAAGTATTGGAGAATCTGACCCATCGTGGAGCACAGGGCGCTGATCCCTGCACGGGAGACGGAGCAGGCATTCTTTTGCAAGTCCCGCACACGTTCCTGAAGCGGGTCGCGGGGGATGTTGGCGTGTCATTGCCAGATGTTGGCGAGTACGGAGTGGGCCAGCTCTTTCTCCCGCCGACTGCGGATGCTCGACGGTTGTGCGAGAAGCTGTTCACGGAGATTCTTGTAGAAGAAGGCTTGCGTTTGCTCGGCTGGCGCGATGTGCCGGTCAAGAGCGACCGGATCGGCGCGCAAGCGCGAACGACCGAGCCGTTCATGCGGCAGATCTTCATCGCGCGAGATGCATTCAACGAAGCCCAATTTGAGCGAAAGCTGTATGTGACCCGCAAGCGGGTTGAAAAGGCCGTGGCTGAGTCGGCTATTCAAGGGCGGGAGCACTTCTACGTCTCCAGCCTGTCGGCCAACACCATCGTCTATAAGGGGTTGTTGTTGCCGCATCAAATGGCGGCCTACTACCAAGACCTCACTGATGAACGAATGGTCAGCGCACTGGCCTTGGTCCACTCACGCTTCAGCACGAATACCTTTCCCACCTGGCCGCGGGCCCATCCCTATCGGTATGTGTGCCACAATGGAGAGATCAATACGCTGAAGGGGAACGTCAATTGGATGAAGGCTCGCCAGGGACGTCTTCATTCCGAGCTGTTCGGGAAGGATATGGAGAAGCTGTTCCCGATCGTCTCGGAGGATCAAAGTGACTCGGCTTGTCTGGACAATACCCTTGAATTTCTGTTGCTCGGGGGCCGTTCGCTTGCCCATGCCATGATGATGTTGATCCCAGAGCCCTGGGTGGCGAATGCCCAGATGGATTTGGATCGTCGGGGCTTCTACCAGTATCATGCGGCAATGATGGAGCCGTGGGACGGGCCGGCAGCTGTCTGTTTTACCGACGGCAAAATGATCGGCGCGACGCTGGATCGGAATGGACTGCGTCCCTGCCGTTATCAAGTCACGACCGATGGTCTTGTGGTTCTGGCGTCCGAGGCCGGTGTCTTGCCGGCTGACGCAAAAGAGATCCGCATGAAGGGCCGGCTTCAACCGGGCCGCATGTTCCTCGTCGACACAGTGCAGGGCCGTATCATCGATGACGAAGAGATTAAGGCCGATATCGTCGGCCGCAAGCCCTATCGCAGTTGGGTGACGCAGTACGGTGTCTCGTTGGATGAGTTGCCGGAGCCGCTGAATGTCCCGCAGCCCGACCACCCGACGATCCGCCAGCGGCAGCAAGCCTTCGGCTATACGGTCGAAGAGCTCAAAATGGTCATCACACCGATGATCGTGATGGGCGAAGAAGCGATCTCCTCGATGGGCACCGATACCCCGTTGGCGGTGCTGTCCGATCGGCCGCAGTTGCTGTTCAAATATTTCAAGCAGCTCTTTGCACAGGTAACGAATCCCCCCATCGATCCGATCCGTGAACAGCTCGTCATGTCGCTCGTGACCAACATTGGCCCGAAGCCGAACTTGATGGACGAATCGCCCGAATCATGCCGCCGTATCAAGGTGCAGCAGCCGATTCTTACGAACGCCGATCTGCAAAAGATCAGGGGCATTTCCGACCCGCACTTCAAGAGCAAGACCCTCCGGATGTTGTTCCGCGTCGCTGAAGGGCCTGATGGGCTTGGCGAGGCGGTTGACGACCTCTGCCAGCAAGCCTCGCAGGCGATTAAGGAAGGCCACAAGTTTCTCATTTTGAGTGATCGTGGCGTTGATGAACAGTGGGCCCCGATCCCGAGTTTGCTCGGTATCTCAGCCGTCCACCATCACCTGGTTCGTGAATGCACGCGAACTGAAGTGGGTTTGATTCTCGAAACGGGCGAGCCTCGCGATGTGCATCAGTTTGCCTGTCTGCTTGGCTATGGCGCCGGGACCATCAATCCCTATCTGGTGTTCGAGTCCCTCGTCGACATGGAGCGCGATAACTATCTGCCGGAAGGACTCGATGCGCAGACAGCGGAAGGGAAATTCATCAAGGCCATCAACAAGGGCCTGCTCAAGATCTTCTCGAAAATGGGGATTTCCACGGTGCAGTCCTACTGCGGGGCGCAGATTTTCGAGGCGATCGGGTTGAGTCGCGAACTGATCGACCGCTACTTCACCGGGACCCCGTCGCGCGTGGAAGGGGTCGGCATCCGCGAAGTTGGTGAAGAAACGCTACGCCGACACCGAACTGCCTATGAGCCGGCGGCGATTCGCCAACTCGATTTCGGCGGCGAGATCCACTACCGCATCCAGGGTGAGCATCATAACTGGAATCCGGAGACGATCTACAAACTGCAGCATGCCAGCCGTTTGAACGACGCAAAGACTTACGCCGAATTCGCGCAGATCGTGAACGACGAGAGCAAGCGGCGGTCGAACTTGCGTGGTCTGTTGGAGTTTACGTTCGCTTCCCAGCCGATTCCCATCGAAGAGGTGGAACCGGCCAAAGACATCGTGAAGCGTTTCAATACCGGCGCGATGTCCTTCGGCTCGATCAGCAAGGAAGCGCACGAAACGCTGGCGATCGCAATGAACCGGCTTGGCGGCAAGAGCAACACCGGGGAAGGTGGTGAAGATCCTGAGCGGTTCAAACCGTTGCCGAACGGCGATTCGAAAAACAGCTACATTAAGCAGGTAGCGTCGGCCAGATTCGGAGTCACGGCGCATTACCTCATAAACGCGCGGGAATTGCAGATTAAGATGGCACAGGGGGCCAAGCCTGGAGAAGGCGGCCAGCTGCCAGGTCACAAGGTGGACGAAAACATCGCGCGCTTCCGATATGCCACGCCAGGCGTGCAACTGATTTCGCCTCCCCCGCACCATGACATCTATTCGATCGAGGATTTAGCCCAGTTGATCTTCGACCTCAAGAATTCCAATCCTGATGCAGGGATTTCCGTGAAACTGGTGGCGGAGGTCGGCGTCGGCACGGTCGCAGCTGGTGTTGCCAAGGCCCATGCGGACAAGGTGCTCATCAGCGGTGATTCGGGCGGCACTGGTGCTTCCCCATTGGCATCGATCAAATACGCCGGGATTCCTTGGGAGCTGGGGCTGGCGGAAACTCATCAGACGCTGGTCCTCAACGATTTGCGAGGGCGCATTCGTGTTGAAACGGATGGCCAGATGAAGACCGGCCGTGATGTGGTCATTGCCACGCTGCTTGGTGCGGAAGAATATGGATTCGCGACGGCCCCCCTCATCGTCGAAGGCTGCATCATGATGCGCAAGTGCCATCTGAATACCTGTCCGGTCGGGATCGCGACACAAGATCCTGAATTGCGCAAGAAGTTCAACGGCAAGCCCGAACACATCGTCAATTATCTGTTCTTCGTAGCCGAAGAAGCACGGCAGTTGATGGCGAAGCTCGGCTTCAGGACGATTAACGAGATGGTGGGCTGCGTCGACAAACTCAAGATCACCAAAGCTGTCGACCACTGGAAAGCCAAGGGGTTGGACCTCACGCCGCTGCTGACGGCTCCGGATGTGCCAGCGGATGTGCCGCGCTATTGTGTGCAGAAGCAGGACCATGGTCTCGCCGGCATTCTCGACAACCAGCTGGTCGATCTCTGCCAGGCTGCGATTGAGAAGGGTGAGAAGGTCACGCTCGATCTTCCGATCAGAAACATCAACCGGACCACCGGCACGGTGCTCTCGAGCAAGATCGCGAAGAGGTATGGGTCTGACGGGCTGCCGGAAGACGCGATCTCAATCAAGTTCTCCGGCTCGGCAGGCCAATCGTTCGGAGCTTTCCTCGCGAAAGGCATCACGCTGACATTGGAAGGGGAGTCCAACGACTATATCGGCAAGGGACTGTCCGGAGGCAAGATCATCGTGTTCCCGCCCAAGAACATTTTGTACAATCCGGAAGAGACGATTTTGATTGGCAATACATCGCTCTATGGGGCCACGCAGGGTGAGGCCTATTTCTATGGGATGGCGGGGGAACGGTTTGCCGTGCGGAACAGCGGGGCACAGGCCGTGGTCGAAGGGACGGGCGATCACGGCTGTGAATACATGACCGGCGGTGTGGTGGTGGTGCTCGGCAGGACTGGCCGAAACTTCGCGGCTGGCATGTCTGGGGGAGTGGCGTTCATACTGGATGACGGTGGAACATTCCAGAGCCGCTGCAATACGGGGATGGTCGAATTGGAGCCGGTGACGACGAAGGAAGACAAGCAACTGCTCCATGGGCTGATCACCAAGCACTTCATGTACACGGGGAGCCGGAAGGCCAAACAGGTGCTTGATGCGTTTGAGGCCACCGTGCCGAAGTTCGTGAAGGTTATGCCAGTTGATTACAAGCGTGTGATGGAAACACGAAAACGGAAGGCGAGCGCAGTCCACTAAAGCAGGACTGAGTAGCAAGGATTGAGGTCTGAGAGGATGAATCCATGTTCATGTTTTGGCACACAGCACTCAGTCCTCAGCTCTCAGCACTAGGAAAAAGATGGGCGATCCAAAAGGTTTCATAAAATTCGCCCGTGAGGGCCCGAAGCGCAAACCGATCGAACTGCGTGTGCTCGATTGGAAGGAGATGTACGAACCGATCTCCGAGGACAAACTCAAGACCCAGGGCGCGCGCTGCATGGACTGCGGCGTGCCGTTTTGCCAAGGGAATACCGGTTGTCCGGTCGTGAATTTGATTCCCGAATGGAATGATCTTGTCTATCGCGGCCGTTGGAATGATGCACTGAAAGCGCTGCACACGACGAACAACTTTCCCGAGTTTACAGGACGGCTCTGCCCGGCGCCCTGCGAAGGGGCCTGTGTGCTGGGTATCAACGAAGATCCAGTCTCCATCCGCATCCTCGAATGGAACATCGTCGATCGCGGCTTCAACGAGGGCTTCGTGACACCGGTCCTGCCAGTCGTGCAAACCGGAAAGACCGTGGCGATCGTCGGTTCCGGTCCGTCGGGGTTGGCTGCCGCGCAGCAACTGGCTCGGGCCGGCCATGAGGTGACAGTCTTCGAAAAATCCGATCGGATCGGGGGCCTGCTTCGCTATGGCATTCCCGACTTCAAAATGGAGAAGTGGGTCATCGACAGACGGCTGGAACAGATGAAGGTCGAGGGAGTGAAGTTCCAAACCGGCGTGGCCGTCGGCAAGGATATCACCGGCGAACAGTTGCGCCGACAGTTCGATGCGGTAGGGTTGACGATGGGAGCCGAGCAGGCCCGCGAACTGCCGATCCCGGGACGTGAGCTGAAGGGTGTGCATCTCGCGATGGAATATCTCACCCAGCAGAACAAGCGCACGGCCGGCATCCCACTCAGCGATGAGCCGATCACCGCGAAGGGGAAGCGGGTGGTCATCATCGGCGGCGGCGATACGGGGTCTGACTGCCTTGGTACGGCGCACCGTCAGGGCTGTGTCGAAGCACATCAATTTGAATTGCTGCCTGAACCACCGCCGCAGCGAGCGCAATCGACACCCTGGCCGCTCTGGCCGATGCAACTACGCACGTCCCACGCCCATGAAGAAGGGTGCGACCGGCAATGGAGTGTGTCCACGGCGAAATTTACCGGCTACGATGGCCATGTGACAAAACTCCATGCCAACCGGGTTACGTTTGAAAACGGCAAGTTTGAACCGATGTCGGGGACCGAGTTCGAGATGAACGCCGATTTGGTGCTGCTCGCCATGGGGTTCACCGGTCCCGTCAAGAACGGCCTGCTCGACAGCCTGGGCGTGAAGTACGACGCCCGCGGAGCAGTCTCAGTGGACGAGAATTTCATGACCAATCTCGACGGTGTCTTTGCCGGCGGCGACACCAAACGCGGCGCCTCCCTCATCGTCTGGGCCATCGCCGAAGGACGCAAAATGGCGGCAGGGATCAATCAGTATCTGCAAGCGAACCGTTCCGCAAAAAAGTCCGTTTCCTAAGCTCACCGTCTAGACGGTTACCATCTTTCAAGTGTGTGAACTATGAATTCCATCTACTACTAATGGCAATGTCTCAGCCGGTTCTATCTTTCCTCCTCAGCTGAGTCTCGGTGGAGCCAGGGTATTTTACGCTTTGCGCGGCAGGGCGCTTCGTACGCTGCGGCATCTTCAATTCCTTGTGTTCCACCAAACTTGAAGTGCCAAATCATTCTTGGCGGCATTGCCAAGTTTCCGCGGATGAGCGTCTCAGGCACTTTGTGATGGATGTAGCGCATGAGTAAAAGAGGTCCATATGCAATCGATGAGTCTTTTTTTAAGAAAGTTAGAGACAGCGCACGCGCAATAACAAATCTTTGGGATCGGAGTACGCCAAAGGATGTTTTGGAGATCCATGGATATGAGCCCTTTCTCCTAACGGTGAGTCATGCAGCCCTGACGACATATGAAAGCATTATGTTTTTGTCGGCGGACCATCCTTATCGGCATGAAAGGAAGCTTGAATTTGGGTTAGCTACCTCTCCCTTGATTCGGTTCTTGCTAGACATGTTGTTTGCCATCATTTTCGTTCGACTCATGCCGGAAGAGAGATTGAAGACATACCATGAGGCTGGCTGGAAAGAGCTCAAAGAGGCGTCAGGCCGACTAAAGAGTCTTTATGGTGATAGGGAAGACTGGCAAGCCAAGATCAAGGAACAGGAAGCAAGCTTGAAACAACTTGCGACGGTCTGGAAAATACCTGCTCACCGGGTCGACAACCTGGTCTCTCTGTCAAAGTGGCCAACTCCTGCCCAGATGTTGAAAGGTGGGAAGTTTTCGCCGGACGACAAGGCGTTTCTTACATTTTTGCAAGATTGGTTTTATCGAGAATTTTCCCAGGATGCTCACATGAGCGGAGCAGGCGCTGTCCGCATTTTCTCGAAGCTATTATTAGGAGACGACCAAGGTCGTGACCAAACTCTAAAAAAGCTTAAGACTGCAAATGTTTTGGTCGCAACAGCTCTCTTATTAGCTATATGTTCCGAGATGAATGACATTGGCAAGTTCGATCGTGGCCAGTCTCTGGCGTATTTATGGGGTGTCTTAGCTCAACAGAGGGCAGTTGTGGATGAGCTATTTCAGATGAGGTATCGGTCTATGCTGCTCAATTCCATATAAAAGACGCGGTGGAAGTGAATAGAAAGACCCCCAGGAGTCATTGTTTGGCGAGCAATTCTGAATCTGCAACAAAAAAGCCTCCAAGGACTTTTGATCTCACCTGCTACAACTCACCTTGTTGACAGCGTTCTATCAAGGAACGTAGCCTGTCTCCTGTCCTACCACATTCAAACGTCCAGAGGAGGGAAGCCATGGCGGCTGTTGATTATCTCCTCAAGAGGGAATAATCAAAGGGATCAGACCCCTTACTTAAATGTTGTTCAAACTTTAGGTCCATTGAGCTGTCGTTCCTACTGTCTCGTACCGCCCTCCTGGATTTGTTCCTCCAAATACCGATTAACTTCTCTCTGTTCTTCGGTGCGGCCTTCCGTTGAAGGAGGCTGCACACGCTGCCAGCCGGGAGCCGGCCGTTCGCACGTAGAAATGTGCTGGAGCCGATAATAGAGCAGGCGCGCCTGCAGAAGTGCTGCCTTCGCGCGATAAAACGCAGCGCGTCGCCGCAATACACGCACCGTCTGAATGATCAGAGCGATAAGAAGAGCGAGGAGTAAAAGCAATGCCAATAGTAAGGTGGCCCCCGCCACGGCAAACGCAGCGAGTGCGGCGATGAACACCATACCCGCCATGAATCCAAAGGTCGCTTGTGCGGCGTCGCGACTCTGTGAATTAAGGTCACGCGTGGTTTGACTGAGCGCCAACTCTGCTGTACTCAGTTGACCGGCGGCAGCGGACAATTTTGCAAGCTTGTGTTTATAGCAATCGCAGTAACCGTCAGCGTCATGAAAAGGTATGAGAAGGTTTGGCGTAAGGAAACGGATTTCCCGTTCCGGATCCCGTACGAGTTCTCTTGTGCGTTCGAACTCGCGCTCGAGATTTCTCGCTGTCGCGTCCGCCTCGCGCGCGAGGGCCATGAGTTCGTCGCGCAGCACCTGTTGGTTGACCTGGTCCGGATTCGGATAGCGCTGCTCCAGATCGGCACGGCGCCGCTCCCAATCTCTTTGCAAGGCCTCCGTAGCGGCTGCAGCCGAGTCGTCATCGCCGGCGCGGCTCGTGAGACTGCGGATCACGGCGAAAGCTTCGGCTACGAGTTCGTTCTGGACCAGGGATAAGTCAGTAATGACCACCCCGCGGAATCGGCTGCACCAGATTCCTTGATGTTCCTGACAAGGCATGCCCGTCGGACATGTGCATCGTTGCCAAAAGCAATTTGCCATGATTCCTCCATGGACGGCCTACTGGGAACACATACAACGCGTCTATCGGTTTTGTGCCTAACAAGTATGCCCATGAATCCACTCTCGCGTCAGCGGTTTTCTCTCAAATGAATGAAATGATAGGAAATTGCTTTCTCCTAATGAGTGGTCCGTTTAGCGAAAGCAAAGAAAATTGTAAGCGGTCAGGTCAGTGGGATGACATCTTGTTCTGAACAAGATAAACAAAAGGATCGCTCATCTCGAAGGCTCAGGTCAAGGGGCACACGATGTCTCCCGCCCGCATAGCGGAAAAGCCTCCAAGAGCCAGTGATTTTACCTGCTGCAGCCTGCCTCATTGACAGCGTTCCGTCCAGGAACGTAGCCTGTCTCCCGTTCTGCTACATTCACAAGTCCAGAGGAGGGCTATCATGGCGGCTGTTGATTATTTCCTCAAGATTGCCGGGATTGAGGGTGAGAGCAATGATCTGAAGCACAAGGGAGACATTCAGCTGGATTCATGGTCGTTCGGAGGGACGCAAACAGGTGGCGAGCATTTCGCCGGCGGTGGAGGCGGGGGGAAATTCTCGGCTCAAGATTTTCATTTCACGACGAAGCTCAGCAAGGCTTCGCCGAAACTCTTTCAAGCCTGTGCGACCGGTCAACACTTCAAGGACGCCACGCTCGTTGCAAGAAAGGCAGGCGAGGGACAGCAGGAGTACTACAAAATCACATTCAGTGACTGTTTGGTGTCTTCCTATCAGCAGGGTGGGGCGGTTGGAGCGGACCTCATTCCGACGGATCAAGCATCGTTGAACTTCGGGAAGATTGAGATCGAGTACACAGAGCAAAAGGCGGATGGGTCACTCGGCGCAGTTGTGAAGGGTGGCTATGACTTGAAGCTCAATAAGTCTGTGTAGGAGAAGCCGGTGATCAAAAACATGTCGAGAGAAGTATTGGTGAGGAACGTGCTTAGGCAAAAGCGGCGCTGAGAACCAGCTCTTCTTCGTCAACATGGTGGGAGACGGCAGAGGCTTCGCGACCTTCGATCAGATCGGTGAATTGCTCACGGACTCCCTGTGCGTACCGAAGAAACTCGATCCCGAACTGGTTGTCTTTGTGCCAACGCACGATTGAGACCTCGACAGCGAGCGGACATTCTGCTTCAGGCGCCTCGATGTGGAGCGCGAGGTAGCTTCCTGGGATCAGAGCGACGGAACTCTGCATTCGGCATCCCGTTGGAGAAAGATCGAAGAGTGTCCCCTCTCCTGCGCCATTGTCGGTCTGGACGCTGGCGGGGTACCGGACATATTTCCTTGAGCTGCATCGGAGCTGCATATTCCCCTCACTGCTAGAGCCTGTATCGGTCGTGCTGAGAAAAACTTAACTGTGCCGGCTACACAATTTCTCTTCCTCTGGTTTTTGCTAGACGCGACTGCGTTCATGCCTGTATCGTACCTGTCACTCTTAGGCCGGAGAACTGAACCATGACACAACAAATCTATCCCCGTAGTCCCAAGGCTCTTCTCGGCGGCATCGCCCACCTGGGACGGTTTATCGACAAGATTCGTCTGCGCAATGCAGGACACATCCCGGACTACAACTACATCACAGTCGGATTCGATAGATATCTGGCCGATTTCCTCGGTATCGACGCGAAATCGTTCGAACAGCGAGTCTTGGCCGGTGGGACTGATGAGGAGCTGCTTGCCTGGGTGATGGTCAATGGCCGCAAGCCGTTGGACCAGGAAATCGCGGAATGGTCGAAAACGCTGCTGGCTTCCGGACCAAAAGATGATGCAGCTCGCCGGCGGTTTCAAGACCGCCTTCAAGCTATCGCAAACAAGCGTGGCGTGGCCGTGAGTTCCTTGCCAGCTGTTACCACTTGGGCCGATGTGATTGAACTCGATGAAGAGCGCCTCTGATTGTCGTGGCCTTCCCATGCCAGACCCTCGTCTCCTCCGATTGCTCAGTCTTATCGCCATTCTGAACGCGCTGCATCTGGTCGACCACATTCTCCGTGGTGATTCTCACTGGCCGATTGATGAGCAGTCGGTTGGGTTTCTTGTCGTGGCAACCGTCATCCTGGTGGGCTGGGACTTGGTGTGCGGCTCTATCGGTCAGTGCGTTGGACCACGGTTCTGGGTGATGGTTGGAGTGCTTGGTTTGGGGCTTGGGTGGCTTTCGCATTTCACCCCGATGACTGACCAGCCGGTGTCGGTTATCTACCATGCGTATACGGCTCCCTGGGCAGGGAGCTTGGCGGCAGGTTGCCTGTTCCTGCTTATGTTCTCTGTATTGGGTGCGACTGCCTTGGCCGCATATCTGTGGAGACAAGGTGATGGGCTGTGACTCGCGAAACCGAATCGGTGCTATCTCAATTCTGTCCACCCGCCTGTTTGTGAGCGGAAAGCCATTTGGCGTGTCGTGGTGCGAATCACAGTCACGTCGTTGGTCTGATCGATGGATTGCATCTGTTCGTGCGCCGACCAGCGCATGGCAAAGAAACCTCCGGTGAACGCGGAAAACGCCAGAGCCCGCTCAGAGGTAATCACCACGATGACATGGCCGCGACCCTGCAGTTGTTTGACGGTTTCATTTGGCCCCAAGGCGTCGCTAAACCAATGGCCACGGCTCTCTTGAAACCCATGGACTCGCCGGTTGGTCTGCACCACAAGCAGGCGCGGTAGTACATGATGCCGTTCAACCTGCTCTTCGACGCCTAACTGCACCTCTGTCCATCGCCGTAAGCCGGAAGAAAAGCCCAAAAGCCGGCGGGTGGTCTGCGCAAGGCCGGCTGGTCCCTGAGCTGCCGTGGTGACGAGTGTTTCATTGACCCCCAATGGTTCCTCAACTGGACTGCCACCTCCTGGGAGCGCAACAACTCTGTCTTTGACGACTGTGACTAGGACATCGATCTGGCGAACTTGTGCGAAGGCAGGACTTGAACCCAGGAAAACCAGGATCATAAGAACAAGCGTGGCGTAATTAGTGGTGGAAAGCATCGGCATTCCGTTCGTAGGGCTGGTTGAGTGTCGCCTACTCATAAAGCATCTTGCAACAGACCGAACCGGGTGTCTTCAGAGAAAGCCGATTGCGTTGATGCAGTTCCCTCGTCGAGTGGCGGTGATCTTGCGGCGGGTGCTTTGTCGGGAAGCTAAGGCGGCAAGACTGTCGGCCCTAACGGGCGACAGCCTGTACTCGCTTTCCATTGAATGGCACTAGGGTCTATAGAGCGGGCAGTGTCAGTAACTTCTTCATTTCGCAGTGTGCAAGAACGACGTCGGGAGCACGTTGCAGGGCTTCATAGTAACTCCGCTCATATCCGTCACCGAGTTCCGAGGGGCGAATGAGCGCCCGCACCTCGGTTAACAGAACCGCCACATCGTCGACGCTCAGTTGGTCTTTGCCATCGAGCAATTCATCGATACGGACGACCATGTTGGACAGCGGATGCAGCCAGGTAAACCACGGGTCGTTCATCACCAACTGTAAGAGTTGGCCGGTGCTGTCCACCCGGCCGTAAATGCGCTCATAAGTCAGTTGTTCGGCGACGATCAAGGCCTTATGCAGCCCTAAGAGTCCATACCGAACATCCGCCAAGGTTTTCCTGAGCGGGTTGGTTTCTCGAATCTGTGTCTGTTTCGATGAAAGAGCCATATGAATAATCCTAACAGGTCAATGAAAAAATAGGGACTCAGGGGCCTTCATGTATGAAGAGTCAACCATGTTATATGCTCTTATCGGAGATCAACGGTTTGATCTGTAGCGGCAACAGGGGGCATGGCGATGGGTTTGTTGGGGGCAGATACTCATTGCTATCATTCGAGCCTGGTTGAGTCTGTGGCGAGCCTGAAGTCAGCGTCATTATTCAGGTAATTCTGAGGACAGGGAGACAGCAGCCTGCCGCCGGTTCGGATTCTGTGCACCCGTTCCTTCCAAAGACATATGTTTCTGCGGGCTGAGAAGGTTCCCATAGAAGGCAAATAGCTCGCCGGTTAGACGGGCTGCGTTCTCCGGATCGGTTGGGTGTTTTCGCCGGATATAGTCGTTGAGCACCAGGCCGTGGGCGGTTTTATGGACATGCGGCTGATACAAGTTCATACGGTAGCGCTCGATGGCGTTGGCGACGCGGCTGATGAAGACCACGGTGCCATCGAGTTCCAGCCGCTCGATGACTCCCACATGGGTCAGAGGATCGTTCAACTTGCCGTCACCGTTAAAATCCCATGTATTATCAAAAAACACGAGATCGCCTGGGTTGACATTCGACTCTCGATGAAGGGTGCCATGTTGACGCACATGGTTGTGAATGAGTCTGACGCCGTTCCCTTTCGAATCATTGAACGCTCCACGATACAGATCGATTCCGTGCTCCAGGAAGATGGCACGTGTCACCCCCGCACAGTCGTAGGCGATCCGCTTGCCCTGGCTTGCAATTGCCCGCGCTCCGACGAGCCGTCCTGCGGACTCGACGATGGCTAATCGGCTGGGGAGAGATGTCATAAAGGATGTTGGGTGAGGCCCTGGGCCTGATCTGGGAGCAGGTTGCGGCAATGCCGGTACGTCACGAGGCTCCATCTTGCTTGCTGAGAGGGGGGGCGCAATGATTGTTTGCTTCAGCGTCTGAGTCGGCTGAGCGCAACCCACGAGAGTCGTGATCGCAAGAACAGCTATGATCAGGACGAATAGCATCGATGGTTACCGCACGTTCACAAATCGGCCTTGGGCTGTCTGCCGAAGCGCATCGATATCTTCACGCCGGGTGACTGAAAGTGGAACCGTCTGGGTCAATTCTTCGATGAGCAGGTTGGTCGTGAGCGGAGTTTTTTGATGCAGCGATCGATAGAGGGCCGTGACCACCGCCTGTTCGATTTCCGAGCCGCTGAAGCCGTCGCTTGCGCTGATGATCTTGCTCAGGCCGAACGTCTTGCTGTCCTGCTTCCGAAGGCCGAGGTGAATCTTCCAGATGGATTCCCGTTCAGTATCGTCCGGCAGATCAACAAAAAAGATCTCATCGAATCGCCCTTTGCGCAGGAGTTCGGGCGGCAATGACGACAGATTGTTGGCTGTGGCGACAACGAATACGTCCTGTTTTTTTTCCTGCAGCCACGTGAGAAAGGCACCGAAGAGCCGGCGACTCAACCCTGCGTCGGCGTCGCCGCTTCCTCCGCCGGCGACCATCGCTTTCTCAATTTCGTCGATCCAGAGGACAATCGGGGACAGGGATTCCGCCATTTCAATCGCCTTGCGGAAATTCTTTTCCGATTCGCCAACAAACTTGTCAAATAACCGGCCGGCATCGAGCTTCAAGAGCGGGAGTTTCCATTCCCGTGCGATGGCCTTGGCGGCGAGCGACTTGCCGCAACCCGGCACCCCCACCAACATGATGCCGCGAGGCGGGGTGAGATTGAGCGCTTTGGCTTCGGCGGTAAACCCTACTTGGGCGCGATCCAGCCAGGACTTCAGATTGGTGAAGCCTCCCAGCTCAAACTGATTGTCCTCCACGGGATAGTACTCCAAGAGGCCGCCGTCCTTGATCGCCTGCACCTTGCGTTGCAGGATGGTTTGGACATCCCCGGGAGAGAGAGAGCCCCGTTCCACGATGCATTGGGCGATGACTTGACGAGCTTGATGGAGCGTCATCCCTTGTAAGGCGCGGAGGATCGCATCGGACGCCTGGGTTGCGGGGCCGTTGTCGGCTGCCCTGGTCTCGCTGATCGAGTTGAGCATACTGTGCACAAGAGTTGTCGAGCGTGGGCGAGCGGACGTTCGAGGTCCCAACGATTGGAGCAGGCCCCGTAGCATGGATTGAAGTTCGTTTCGATCCGGCAGTTTCAGCTCGAGTTGCACCGCGATTTTGTCCAGATCCATTGGTAGCGAGATCGGCTGACCGGTCAGCACGCAGGTGGCCCGTGATCGGCTGTAGATGGCGGCAACCTCTCGGAGTTGTCGGCAGACAGCGGGATCTTGCAGGTGCGGTCCAAGATCCTTGAGCCAAAACACCGCCTCGACGGTCAACCCATGAAGGTGCTGAAGGACCGCTAAGGGGGTCGCGGTCATCTTACTGAGGGTTGCGCCCTCATCGGCGCGAGTGAGTCCTCTCGTGATGGACCACTCGAAAAGCGGCATGCGCTCCTGCGCCGTGACCGATTGCAGAAGTGCCAGAACCCGCTCCTCCTCCACCGTTTCAATGACGACGAGGGGATGAGACGAGCGGATCAGGGTACGGAGATCGTGCACGCTGGTCGACAGAGCCATCGGAGGGCAATGCTAGCACGAGGCTTCGGGCGGACCAAGAAAACCGGTGATTGTGACCGTCGCTTGTCGAAGGCTTATGTCTTGGCTGGACTTTCGAGCGCCTTGTTGATTTCGTTGATGAGACGGCGTTCGATTTCGCTTGTTTCTTCGTGGCTCACGGTTAAGATGCGCCCTCCCTGTGCGACTCGTTCGAATTCCGCCTTCACGCCGAGCTTGGTGAGACTGTCAGGAAGTGCTTGAAGAGAAATGAGGTATTGATTTCGCGAACCCGTCACTTCGAGCGAGGCCGGGTTGGAGATCTTGCGCTCCGTCACATAGACGGCCCGCTGATCGGTTTTGACGCTGACTTTCAAGTGGTATCCGTTACGTGCCAGTGCATCCTCAACGACTTTGGCCACGGCCGGCATAGGCCGGGGGAGTGTATCGGACTGGGCGCCTTTTTCCTCGACTTTGAGGGATTCCGTCATCTGCGTGGCAATCATTCGCTTAGTCTCAGCCATTTGCAGTTCTAGTTGCT
The DNA here is from genome assembly GCA_052387595.1 of Nitrospiraceae bacterium. Lineage (GTDB taxonomy): Bacteria > Nitrospirota > Nitrospiria > Nitrospirales > Nitrospiraceae > Nitrospira_D. The sequence goes on from JBQTJA010000057.1 coordinate 46,727, forward strand.
CAAGTTGGTGTTTAGCCTCCGCCTTTGCGGCTTCCGTCGTGCTCTTGGCGTCCCGGAGTTCTTGATTGAGGAGATCGATCTGCTGCTGCATGACCTTGCTCCCATCCTGTAAAGAGCTCAGGAGGGACTCTTGTTTGAGGACCTGTCTCTTGAGCACTTCGTTTTCCGCGCGGAATGGGCTTTCATCCGGAGTACATCCAAAGACAGCCAAGCCCAATAGAATTCCGATCTGTAATGACCATCGAACAAGCAGCGTTTCGTTGTGCACGCGAGAATCCTCCCAATTCGATGAGTGGATTATCTACACTTCTGATGAACTTGTCCATGTGATATCCGATTTGTGACCGTTCCAGCGATTCACCGGTATGTGTGTGGATGAATGCCATGGTCGCACGCATCCTGTCGTTGTTGCCTTTGCTTTTCATGCGGTTGTCAGTGGCGATGGAAAGAGAGCAGACTGTTCTGAGTCCTATAGCGGGAGGACTATGGTCTACACGACCGGATCATTGAGGGCAAATTTCCCACGTCTCAGATCCAATTGGTCCTATTGGGACACAGGGTGGTGTCTTGTCACCCTAACCATGGTGGACGGCTGGTCTGCTCGCTTGCGCTTCCTGCTCGTTGGATTGTAGCATGCCCCTATCATGACGGCCTTGATTCGGAAGACCTTCTCGGTTCCACCCCTCGGTTGTAACTGTTCAATCATCGGTGATCCTGTCACGAAGCAAGCGGTCGTCATCGACCCCGGCGGCGCGCCGGAGCGAATCCTCCAGGAAGTCCAGCAGCTGGGTCTCACCGTGAGCCGCATTCTCCATACGCATGCCCATCTTGACCACTTTCTGGCGTCCAGCGAGATCAAGAAGGCGACCGGTGCCGCGATTTGTCTGCATCAAGACGATCTTCAACTGTGGAACAATCTCGAACTTCAATGTCGGGTTTTTGGAGTGTCATATGTGCCGGCACTGGCTCCGGACCATTGGCTGACAGATGAAGAAAAGGTGATGCTAGGGCAAGTGCCGATTGTCGCACTCCATACGCCGGGCCACACGCCTGGATCGATGAGTTTCCATGTACCGAATGACAAGCTCCTGTTGGCTGGTGACACACTTTTTCGGGGAAGCATCGGCCGGACCGACTTATGGGGCGGCAACTTTGAGACCATCGAGGAGTCGATTCGGGAGCGGCTCTACACCCTCGATGAAGCTACGACAGTTGTGACCGGTCACGGGCCGGAGACCGAAATTGGTCTCGAAAAAGAATCGAATCAATTTGTCCGCGCGTGAGCACTACTCTCTAGTCATACGCTCTTTGAGGCGCTCGATTCGCTTGTCGGTGGATTGCTTGATAAAGATCATATTCTCGGCGAGATGCTGCTGCGCGTTGATCTTTCCTTCATCGCGACGTTTTTGCTGATCGAGACCAAACTGGGCGATGATCGGCCCATCTTCCTTGTAGAGTTCTTTCCAGATCTCGGTACATCGTGATTGTTTGGCGGTCGGATACTTGTCGCAGGGGGGATCGGCAGCCGCCGAAACTGAAGTGGTGAGGAGTGCACTGATGAGCAGAGCGGAAACACTCAACCAGTACTGACCTATGCGTGTCGTCATCTGAATGACCCTCCACAAACCTCAGCACCATACCACAAGTCGGGATGTGACGCAGACCCTTCAAACCTATGAGAGGGATGCCGAGATCTTTCTCAAACATTGGGGACGAAAGAGATACAAGCGGCCGGCACTACTCATTCAGTGGTTGAAGCTCTTGCCTGAACGTGCGGTTCTGCTTGATTTGGGTTGTGGGGCAGGACAAGATTCCCACCATCTCGCGACGCGTGGTCATCAAGTAATTGGGCTGGATCGGACTATGCCGCTGCTGCAGTTTGCGAACCGGCGAGCTCCATCGGTGCCCGTCGTCCTCGCCGACATCAGATCGCTCCCCATTCGAACGGACAGCCAGGATGGAGTTTGGGCGGCGGCTTCACTCATTCATTTGCCGAAGAGGGATATGACTGGTGTGTTGGTCGCGCTCCGCCTACTCATGAAATCAGAGGGCATTTTTGCAGCGACGTTTACTTATGGGAACAACAGTCGCATCAAGCGAACGGGGTGGATGCCGGGCCGCTACTTCGCACGCTGGAAGAAGGATGAATTGGCCCGGGCGCTTTGCCGTGCAGGCTGGCAGGTACTGTCTCTACGCGTCGTCAGCAATAGGGAACGCAAGGGCAGATGGATCAATGTGATGGCCAGGCGCAGGTAAGCCACCCTTCTTTCTTGTTCCGGTTGGCTCAAAATTCCGGTTTGGAGTAGAATGCGCCCATGAGTATAAAGGAACTTGAAGCCGAGGCATTGAAGCTCGATCCAAAGTCGCGGGCCCGCTTGGCGGGAAAACTTTTGGAGAGTTTGGAAAATCTTTCCGAAGAGGAAAATGCCCGGCTCTGGGCTGAGGAGGCTCAGCGCAGAGACGCGGAGATGGATGTCTACCCAGACTCCGGCGCTTCCGCGAAGGACGTATTTCGTGAAGCGCGGGCCAAGCTGAAGTGAATGGAGCGAGTTTCCTAATCATCGATTAGCCCGCCGTGAGTTGAACGAAGCCGCCCAGTACTACGAGTCGGAAAGTCCGGGACTCGGAGCCGCGTTTCTTGATGAAGTCGAGCGTTGTACGCACGCCATCGTGACGTTCCCTGAAGCCGCTCCGCTGATCACTGCGACGATCCGTCGCCGACTCCTGCTTCGATTTCCCTACGCGCTGCTCTATTCCACCAAGCCAGACAAAGTGCGGGTGCTTGCGGTCATGAACCTGAAGCGCCGACCTATGTATTGGGTTGGCCGGGAGTAACCGGAGAAGCAACAGAGGGTTTAGGGGGGCAGGTCTCTCCGGTTTTCCAAAAATTACAGAGAGTTGCCCAAGTTCTACACCAAGGCGCACAGCCGATAGATAGCCCTGCCAACCGCTTCTGACTCAACGTGGGTGGCCTGAATATTCTATGGGCTGATCGCCGGATAGCCTGCGGGAGTCGCAGCCTATCTTCGGGTTGGCTCTGCATAGTGTTGATTGATAACCATCCAACTTTTCGGTAGAGTCCTCTTCCACCAGGTTGCTGAGGCTGCCTTGCTATGCTGTGCAGAGGGCCATGCAGCGCGCTTAATGGTTACGTGTCAGGCCATGGACTTCTGTCGTCTGTGTCAACAAGATCGCCCTCTTCGAGACAGTCATATCATTCCGCGATTTGTGTCGAAGTGGCTACTGGAGACATCGCCAACGCGCGGACTGCGGGATCTGACGACGCCCAATCGTCGCAGACAGGACGCTCCGACGATGCACTTCCTCTGTTCGGACTGTGAACAAGTCTTCTCCCCGTGGGAAGGCAAGTTCGCAGAGCTACTGTTTCTTCCCCTTCACCGAAACGAGAGCGACTCTTTCACGTATGGCACGTGGGGGCTCAAGTTCGCGTCCTCAGTTATGTGGAGGGTGCTAGTCGAATCCCTTGAGCGAGGTCGTGGCCGACTCACTCCGGAGCAAGCTCGATTGGCGGGCGTAGCGGCTCAGACATGGCGAGCCTTCTTGCTGGGCAAGGTTCGGCATCCAGGTCGATTCGAAGTCCATGCAATACCTCTCGACGTTGTGCCACCGAACGTTGGCCCTAACGTGTCGCCGTTCCTCAGCCGGTACCTCCTTCGTTCAGCCGACGCAGAAGTTATCGCTGGGGACAAGGAGGTCTTGGTTTACGCCAAGCTGTGTCGCATCTTGCTCGTAGGGCATGTAGTCGTCGATGCGCAGGCACGTTGGCGAGCATCCAGGCTGTCTGTGGCTCAAGGGGTGCTGAGCGCGAATCGCGACTATTACCTCCCGATTGGCCTTCAGCAGTATATGAACCAGTGCGCCAAGCGCGGCGCCGAGGTGTTAGCATCTCAGTCGGCCCGCCAGAAGGCCAAGTTGCGAGCACGACTGGAGGCGGACCTCCCGCGTCTTGCGGGCTCTGAAGTCTTTCGGGGACTACGTGCCGACGTGGCGCGGAGCGGTCCACACGCCTTCGCGGTGACAGGCGATCTCAGCGAAGCTGCTACCAAGAAATAGGGGCCAGAGCACCATTGCGTTACAAGAATAAATTGGCAACCAAGTCGGGCGGCGACTGAAAGGGGAAACGCAGGGGCGTCCGAAACGGGCTGATCGCCTCTGCTGAAATTGCACGCTGACACTTAATTTGTGAAACCGAAGTTATGAACTCAACAGTTCTTATTCTCCCTGGCATCGGCAACTCCGGTCCTGAACATTGGCAAAGCCTGTGGGAAAAAACCAACCCTTCGTTTGTGCGCGTGCAGCAGCGCGATTGGGATCATCCTGTTTGCAGCAAGTGGCTTGATGTTCTGGAACAAACGGTTGCGCGTGTTGGTGGCAATGTCGTGCTGGCTGCGCATAGTCTGGCCTGCCTGCTTGTCGCACAGTGGGCGGCGAAAACACATCTCAGAATACAAGGCGCATTGTTGGTTGCCCCACCGAACCCGGATGGACCCAACTTCCCAAGAGAAGCAGTCGGGTTTTCGCCATTGCCACTGAAGCCGCTTCCATTCCCGAGCATCGTTGTGGCAAGCACCAACGATTCCTATGGGAGTGTAGAGTTTGCAAGGTCTGCGGCTTTTGCTTGGGGGAGTCGCTTTGTAAATATTGGTCCAGCAGGCCACATCAATTCAGAAAGCGGGCTTGGAGAATGGAATGAAGGCTTGATGCTGCTCCAGCAACTTGCCGGATAACAGCGCTATCGGACGTCGGACGGGGACAGACACCACGCGCAGCGCGGGGAAGGGTGTCAGTCCCCTGGCTCCGACGGGCGGGCTTCCCACATCGGCGTCAGCTGTTCGACCATCCGGTTGGCGATCAGTTTCTTGCAATCGATGCGGCCGAGGGACGTTCCATATGGGCGAGGAGGGACGCGGAATCGTCCAGGTCAACGCTTGAGAGGACGCCTCGACCGGAAACAGTGGTCAGCTTCACGATGTTGCGCGGTTGTTTGGCAGTCTGCGTGACAAGATCTGGCGGAGCGCGTCCTCGATGACCGCGGTTAACGATTTGCCGGTGTCGTGGGTTACGCTGTCTACTCTCTAGCGCTGATTATTTGTCGGAGGGTGTTGGGCCGGACTTCTGTTCCAGCGTCACGTAGATCTTGTCGTCGAAGGTGTAGTAGCCGCCGTTGTCCTTATCGGTTGAGATACAGGCCGGTGAGAAGATGATAGCGCAGCCAAAGATATCGCCCAACACCCACCAGGACCAGGTTCTCGTCAGGGCCATGGTCTTTGGTTCGTAACCCTCTTTGGTGATGAGGGCCTGGTGGTCGCCTTTTCGGTTGAGCGAGACCGTCCCCGGTGCCAGCAAGTGGACTCGGTCATCAACCACGACTTGAGCATCGAGGGGTGTCGTGAAGATGGTGACGGACTGATGGTCACCATGCCACCAGGTGCCACAGCCGGAGAGCGAGACCAGTCCCAAGAACAGAGCGATACTTCCGAATCGTAATTGGCCGGCCCAGCCTGTCATAGCGATGTCTCCTCGCTGATAGATCTCCTGCGAGGCATTCTTCCACTGACCAGCTGGTTCTTCTAGCGGATTCGCAAATCTTGCAGGAGACGCATCAAGGGGAGAAATCGGGTTAGATCTTCATGGCCTCGTTTACTTCATTCAGCGTTGCACTGGCGACCGCAGCAGCGCGTTTGCTGCCGGCATCGACAATTTCATCGACGCGGGATGGCTCTTGCGTGAGTTTGGCGCGTTTGTCCCAGATCGGTGCCAACTGTTCCACCATGCGGTCCGCCACGAGCTTTTTGCAGTCGATACAGCCGATCGCAGCGGATCGGCAGTCAGTATTGACCTGGTCTTTGACCTCTTGTGGGGAGTAGATGTTGTGGAATTCGTAGACGGGACAGAGGTCGGGATTGCCTGGGTCGGTTCGCCGCACACGGGCTGGGTCGGTGACCATGGTCTTGAGCTTCTGCCGAACGACCGGTTCGGTATCAGAGAGGTTAATCGTATTGTTGTAACTCTTGCTCATCTTTCGGCCATCGGTGCCAAGCACCTTGGGAAACTTGGTCAGGTGTTCCTTCGGTTCGGGGAACACGGATGTCTTGTAGATGTCATTGAATCGCCGGGCGAGCTCTCGCGTCAGTTCTAGATGGGGGAGTTGATCCTTCCCTACCGGAACAAAATCGGGTTTGTACAAGAGGATGTCGGCGGCTTGTAGGACTGGGTAGCCGAGAAAGCCGTAGGTCGTGAGGTCTTTTCCCTTGATCTCCTCCTGTTTCTCCTTGTAGGTCGGGTTGCGTTCCAGCCACGAGACAGGCGTCATCATCGAGAGTAAGAGATGCAGGATCGCATGCTCCGGAATCCGCGACTGGATAAAGATCGTAGACCGTTCTGGGTCGATACCGCCAGCCAGCCAATCGATCAGCATTTCCTGCACAAAGGTACGAATGCGGCTTGTGTCGGCATAGTTCGTCGACAACGCGTGCCAGTCGGCGACGAAGAAATAGCAGTCATACTGTTCTTGCAAGGCCTTCCAGTTTTCTAAAGCGCCAAGATAGTTGCCGAGATGCATGAGCCCGCTGGGCTGCATGCCGCTGAGGACTCGTCTGCGAGGTGTGGTCATTCTGCGACTCCTGGACGGAGACCGAGTGCTGTTGACAAGATTGTCCCGGACAGCCCCTTGGCAAAGGTTCCGGTGATCATGTGGATAATGCCTAGCTCTTTGTCGAATACGATGAGCCCCACCAGGATGAGCATGCCATACGGCTCCAATCGCGCGAGTGTCATCGCTGGTTTTGGCGGCAGCAGCGCCGTTAGGATCCGGCCGCCGTCGAGCGGGGGGATGGGAAGCAGGTTGAACAGTGCGAGAAACACATTGATCATGACGGAATAGAGCGCCATGACGGCGATTGGGCGAAGAAACATGGTTGTGAGGAGGCCTGAAGACTCTTCGGCCTCAGTGGCACTGCGAGGCGACAAGGTCGGTTCGAACGTCAGGATCAACGCCAAGAGCAAGGCACTGACGACGGCGAGCAGCAGGTTCATCCCCGGTCCGGCAGCTGCCACAAGCGCCATGTCGCGTCGAGGCTGGTGCATATTCCGAGGGTCAATCGGAACCGGCTTGGCCCAACCCAACAAAAAGCTCCCAGGCAATATCAAACAGATGAGCGGCAAGATAATGGTACCGAACGGATCGATATGGGCCAGTGGATTGATGGTGAGCCGTCCTTCACGTTTTGCGGTCGAATCGCCGCATTTCTCCGCCATCCACCCATGCGCATATTCATGGAGAACCATCGCGAACAACAGGGGGAGCCCCATATACGAGATTGTGTGGATGATCTGTGAGAGGGGGTTCATGAGCAATCAGTCCAACTGCACAAACTTACCTTGTTTCACCTGCAGAAGAAAGAGCGGGCGGTGCAGGGTGCCGTCTGGTCCGAAACCGGCGGGTCCGACGAGTGTCGGCAGGTTGCGTTGCGTCATGAGGAACTCGTGGAGTGCTTCGCCGGACGTTGCTCCGTGGCGGACTCCTTCGATGACGACTCTGGCTGCATCATATCCCTGCATGGTGAAGAGCGAGGGGGTGGACTGAAAGCGCTTATAGTACCGCTGAACGAACTCCTGCACGGCGGGATTCGGGCTGTCGGCGAAGAAGCCGTCCACAAATGTGGCGCCGTCCACTGTCCGGTCGGCGGTGCGGGCAAAGTCCTGTGAGTTCCAGCCGTTGGTGCCCAGCAGTGGCGCTTTGATGTCATGGAACGCCAGCTGTGCGGCGAGAAGGCCAATCTCGTGCGAGCGACTGGGGATGAAGATCGCGTCAAACCCCGGAGTGTAGAGGATGCGCTTTTCGTTTCGACTGAGGGGCTTGCCGGGCTGTCGTGGTACGTCAACTGGAACCGACAGCCCATACTTTTTCAGGTCTTCGGCCTTGAGCCGTTGGATCTGCGGGCCAAAATCCGTTTCCCCTTCCTTAAACGCTTCCATGGCAATGATTTCGCCGTCGAACCGACGTACCTCCTGCGCGAAGAGGCGGGCAAGTTCTCGCCCATAGACGGTGTCGGGGTGGAGAATGCAGAATCGTCGATAGCCCTGTTCTTTCGCCGCATCGGTGGCGATGCGTTCGGCTTGCATGGCGTAGGTCAACGACGTGCTGAAGAGGTAACTGCCCAACCGACGGACATTGGGGAGTGTGGCAGCCGGTGTAATCAACGGGATTCTGGTTTTTTGCGCCATTTCAGCCATGACCGGAAGATTTTTTGACAGCATCGGACCGATGACGACGAGTGGGCGGTCGTCATGAAGCAGCGTCGAGAGATCGTCCAAAAATCCATGCCGGTCGGCATCATGATCCTTCACGATCAATCCAATGGATGGGCTGCCAGGTTGCTCACGAGCCCGTTCGACCGCCAGCTGAATGCCCTCCAAGACGTCATTGGCGAAGGCGGACAAGTGGCCAGATAATGGAAGGACGGCCGCGATAAAATACTGGTTGGCCTTCAGCCTTGCCTTGATGAGTTCCAGCGATTCGCTTGCCTTTGGGACGGAGGGATGGGCAGGAAACGCAGCGAGAAAATGCCGGGCCTCCCGCTCTGCCAAGTGGTCTTCGCTTCGCCCGATGTAGTAGTCGACCAGGCGAAGCGATGCGAGGTCGCCGGGATACGAACGAGGATAGGCATCACGCACTCGGGTCAGCCCTTTTTTGTCCAACTTTTCGATGATGAATTGGCGAATTTGCTCCCGTGCCTCCGCCATCTGCGCATCGGAGCTGCCGGCCATGCCTTCCAGCAACGTATGGATGGCTCGGACATAGTCCCGCTTTTGAGCGAATGCTTCGGCAGTTAGCTGTTGTGCCTCACGTTTGGTTATGTCGTCGAGTGCCGTTGTCCGCACTTGCGCCAGCAAGGGCAACGCCAGGTCGATATTGCCCATCACGGCATGGGTGCGGGCCAACAGAAGCTTGCCTCGGTCCAGGAGATCGGATTCGGGAAACTCCGTCTGAAGTTGATTGAGAGTGCGAAGCGCCTCTCCATAGTCCTTCATCCCGTACAGCGCGGCGCCTAGCAGCAGGTAGGTATCATCAAGGTATTCAGGTGGTGGAGTGGTCGTCAAGTAGCGACGCAAGACTGTGACCGCTGATTCCGGATCGCCTTTTTCGATCAGGTGCTTGGCCTGGTTCAAGACTGGTGGATTTGGAGGAATGATCTTGACGGGATCTGCTGCCTCTGCTCTGCCCGGTTGAGTCGACAGGAGGCTGACTCCAAGCGTCAGAGCAAGAGCCATCACGACCAACAGCGGCGGCCATGCAGAGCTGGAAGAGGGGTTATACGAGTGGGTGAGCATTACGTTCGATCGGCGGTAGGCCGTAGCAGACTAGTATCGGAAAGGGTGCGACCTGTCAAGGAGAACTACAGCGGCATCATTGTACTGGTGAAGTGACTTGGCTATAGTCCATCCTCCAACCACCATGGCTGAACCAACCGCACCATTTCTGGACCCGCTGCTTGAACGATATCTCAGTGAGCTGCGGGTTGAAGGCGGGCTGGCGATGAATACGCTTCAGTCTTACCGGCGCGACCTCTTTCGTTTGCAGCGATATCTGAGACAGCATCAGCTCAGTATCGGAGACTCCGTTCCACCGCACACCATACGGTTGTTTCTCGCATCACTTAAACGGGAGGCTCTCGCGGCTTCATCGATTGCTCGTCTCCTCTCGGCCATGCGAGGGTGGTATCGCTTTCTGGTTCGGGAACACCTTGTGGAGACCAGTCCTCTCCGCGATATGACGTCGGTGCATCGGCCGGTTCGATTGCCGAAGACGCTGACGCACCAGGAAATAACGGCGCTGCTGGAATTGCCGGCTCGTGATCGTGCCGAGGATCAACGTGATCGCGTGATGCTGGAATTGCTGTATGCAGCGGGGCTGCGGGTGTCGGAGCTTGTTGGGCTCAGTCTTTCGCGGATCGACGCGAACCTGGGCTGTGTACGAGTCATGGGGAAAGGTGCCAAGGAGCGAGTTGTCCCGATCGGACAGACTGCGGGCACGATGTTGGTTGAGTATGTGCAACATGTGAGACCCACTCTCCTCAAAGGGCGATCGTCCCGCGTCCTGTTCATCAGCCGGCGAGGACGAGGACTCACGCGACAGGCATTTTGGAAACTGCTGCTGCAGCGAGCACGACGTGCGGGTATTTCCAAGCCGATCTCGCCGCACATGCTGCGGCATTCTTTTGCCACGCATTTGCTGGAAGGTGGAGCGGATCTGCGAGTCGTGCAATTCATGCTGGGGCATGCAGACATCGCGACGACTCAAATCTATACGCATGTGGAAAGCAGCCGGTTACGGCACGTCCATCGCCGATACTTTCCTCGACAGCGCGGTCGACGGCGGCCAGGTGTGGAAATTTCTACAAGACACAAATAGTTAGGAATCAGTATAGTGTGAGGTTGAATGAACGGTATGTGAACCCGTTGACAAGGAATCATGGACTTGATACCCTCCGCAGCGGTTGCCAAGAAAATCGGGCGGATAGCTCAGTTGGGAGAGCGCTGCCCTTACAAGGCAGAGGTCACAGGTTCAATCCCTGTTCCGCCTACCATGTAGAAGTAGTGGTACGCAGAGACAGGATGTGTGCTTGCTGCGCGGAGGATCTGTTCCTATGCGCAGGGTATTGATCGGCGACCACCGATTTTTTCTTGTCGTGCTGTTGTTCTGCCATCGATAGACTTTGCGGGGCCGTCGTTCAGCCTGGTTAGGACGCCAGATTGTCAATCTGGAGGTCGCGGGTTCAAATCCCGTCGGCCCCGCCATTTTCTTCAAAGTTTTGGTACAATCCATTTTGCCAAGAAATCATGAGCGCTGAGGAGGGAGAGTAGAGACTCGTATGTTTCAAACCGGACCACTGGGAGTTATTCTATCGCTCGGGATCGTGTCCAAGGTGGTCCTCGTCCTCCTGGTCTGCTTTTCCGTTGCGTCCTGGGCCATTATCTTCTACAAGTTGGCCGTGTTTCGCACCGCTGATGCCAAAGATCGTCATTTCATGACCTTGTTGCTGCGGGCTAGAGATGTGGAGGATGTGACTCGGCATGCGCAACAGACCATAGGGAGTCCTTGCGCAAAGATCTTTCATGCCGTGATTCAACGGATCGGCTACCTTCCCACCGAGATGAATGAAAATGGTTCTGTCGCCTATGATCGACATGTGATGGAACGGACGGCGGCCCATCTTGCGCAGGGGCAAATTGCCAAGTTGGAATCGTTTCTTCCGTTTCTTGCGACGACCGGAAATATCTGCCCGTTCGTGGGCCTTCTTGGAACGGTGATGGGAATCATCGATTCATTTCGGGAAATCGGCACCCAAGGGACAGCCAGTATTGCGGCGGTGGCACCCGGCGTTTCCGAAGCCTTGATCGCGACCGCAGCCGGATTGTTTGCCGCGATCCCAGCCGTCATTGCCTATAATTATTTTCTCGTGCGTATCAGACGTGCCGCCATGCATATGGATTCGGTTGTGGTGGAGCTCCTGGCCTTGATTCCAGCCCAAACGAGACCCGTCGCTCCGGTCTCAGTCGGAGCGAAGGGATGATGTTTGAGACGAGGCAGCGCCGATTTTTAGCGGAAATCAACGTGATTCCGCTTGTGGACGTGGTCCTGGTACTTCTTGTGATCTGTATGGTCACGGCGCCGAGGCTCTATCGAGGCATGGATATCAAGTTGCCGACGTCCGCGTCCAACACGATCAAGCCGGAGATCCGAGCGGTGCTCACGATCGAAAAGGATCAGCGCCTGTATCTCGACAAGGATCCGGTGAGCGTCGCTCAGTTGGAGCGAAAGCTGCGAATGATGAAAACAGAGCATGCCGATGTGTCCGTGTATTTGCGCGCTGACCGGGATGTGCCATATGGAATTGTGGTTCAGGTGATGGATGGAGTCAAAAAAGCCGGTATCGAGAAACTTGGCATGGTGACTGATCCCACCGGACCTGAACGTGTCAGTGAGGGTACACCATCCCAACACAATTAGTAGTAGGATAAGGTCCACAGTGCAGGCTTGGGCATCAGCCGGCATGGTTTCGGATGATGAATGGCAGGCGACACTGACTCGTCGCTTGGGCTTTGCTGTCGCCGTTTCTCTGGTCCTGCATATTGGCATACTGGCAATGGTGGGTTGGGTCCGACTGCCACGACATGTCGAGCGGCCTCTGGCGTCGATTGAGATTTCCCTTGCGAGTCTGCCAACGCTTCCGGAGAAAGCCGTTGAACCCCAGAAAAGTCAGCCGGTTAAGAAAGAGGTTGACCAACCCGAGCCGGTACAGCAGACGAAGCCTATCGAGCAATTCAAAGCTCTTGAGCGTCCCAAACTCATTGAACAGCCTAAATCTGCTCCTCCCGTGAAAGCGGCACCCGTGTCCCTTCCGCCCGTGGCGGCGGCACCTGTTCTTCCTCCGGTGGCTCCAGCCAAACCGTCGAATGATCTCATGCGCGATATTATGAAAGATATTGAGTTGCCTCCGGATGCTCCAAAGCACGGCGACATCAGCCCGGAGCACAAGCCAAGCAAATCACCGGTGATGAAGCTGCCAGATGTGCCGGTTGTGACGGAAGCAAAGGAGGCAACGCAAAAAAAGCTGGTTGCTTCTGCTCAGTCCTCATCCTTGACGGAAGATCTGGCCAAGGAATTGGACGAGGAATTGAAGAAGATCAAAACGCTTGAGGTTCCCAAGGCAGCACCACCCGTAGACGTGCCGTCAAAGCCTGTGCCTCAGCTTGAAGCGAAGATCCAGAGTGCCAAGGCTGTCGACACCACATTGAAGGTTCCAGGGATGGCTCCGGGCTCCAATGCTTATCTTGCGCTTGTGCGACAACGAATCAGCAATGCTTGGAATGCCCCGCCCATGGATCTGACTAGCCATGCTTACGTCGTGGTCGTGCAGTTCAGACTTCATAAGAACGGATCGGTCACCGGTGTAGCGATCGAGCAATCGTCGGGAAATGAGTACTATGATTTGGCCGGGAAACGGGCTGTGCTTAGCGCAAACCCATTGCCGGTGTTTCCAGCTGATTTCACGGATCTGTATTTTGATGCGCACTTCACCTTTACCGTCGGAGAGCCACAAGGATAAACCATGACGTTTCGAGTTGTTGTGTTCGTCAGCCTGTGTGTATCGATCGGCGTGGCGTGGATCATTGAATCCGGTGCCGCCGACGTCTTTCTTGAAGCCACCAGACAGGATTTCCAAAAGATTCCACTGGGAATCGCCGGGATTGAAAACCTGGGTGGATCGGAGTCACCGGAGGCACGTGTGAAGCTGGGCACGCGCATTGAAGACGTGCTCAAGGCGGACGTGCGGCGCTCGCTGGTCTTTGCGCTTGTCGATTTGCCGAGTCTTGGCATGAAGGTCGGTCATCTTGGGGCGGAACCTGATCCCTCCTTCAAACAAGCCGCCGAGAATGGAGTGTCCGTCATTGTGTGGGGTCAGGCGGGAATGAAAAGTGGGAACAAGGATGCTGATCTCAGCATGGATGGCTATGTGTATGACGCCGGGAGCAATGAAGTCGTGGGCGGGAAACGCTATGTTGGTTCGACCTCGGTCGCCCGCCTCATGGCCCATCGTTTTGCTGATGAGTTGGTCTTTCGCTATACGGGCGAGCCGGGAATCGCCCGGACGAAGATCGCCTACGTTTCGGAGTTGGGGACGGCTCGCGAGTTATTCGTGATGGATTACGACGGATACGATCCGCGTCAGCTGACGGCCGACGGGTTCTTGAACCTGATGCCACGCTGGTCGCCGGATCGCCGATTTCTGGTCTTCACGACGTACCGCAATCGGAACACGCAGGATATCGACATGATTGAGCTGGCCACGGGAAAGCGGTGGACCCTCGTCGCACAAGGAGGGTTGAACATCACTCCGGTTCTCTCTCCCGATGGGAATTCACTGGCCTACTCATCAAGTCATGAAGGCAATGCCGAATTGTACCGTTTGGATACGAAGACGAAAGCCGTTCAACGACTGACGACACATGCGGCCGGGGATTTGTCGCCCTCGTGGTCTCCCTCGGGCCGGGAGCTCGTATTTACGTCTGATCGGAGCGGCGGACCGCAAATTTTTCTCATGAGTGCCGATGGATCCAATGTGCGTCGATTAACGTTCGAGGGAGACTATAATGCAGCGCCGGCCTGGTCTCCTCGAGGAAATTGGATTGCCTACGTGTGCCGGACTCCCAAAAAAGAGTACAAACTGTGTGTGATCACCCCCGATGGTCAAAAACGTCTACAATTAACGACAGGACTGGGAGTGGATGATTCTCCGTCTTGGTCTCCAGATGGACGGCATCTCGTGTTCAGCTCGACGGTGGAAGGGAAGAGTCAGATCTACATGATCGATGCGGACGGTAAAGACCTCGAGCGCATTACGTTCACCGGCACTCACAATAGCGCGCCGTCCTGGTCCCCAGCCTCGTAAATTTCCAGGAAGGCATTGACGGCAATCGTCCTAGGTTGTAAGAAAAAGGGACGGCATTTCACAGGAGGGAAGGAATCCAATGAAAAAAATACCAGTTAGCTATCTGCCGTTGATTCTTGGTGTGATCGTACTGGGAATGCCAGCATGTTCGAAGAAGGCGGTTCGATCTGGGGGTGATATGCAGGCGTTACAAGACGAGACGGCCAAGGGAGGGGGAAGCAAAGACGGAACGGGTTCAACTTTTCCTGATACGTCATTTTCTGGACGTGATGAGTCGAACAACTTACGGGGGTTGAACCGCAACCCTTCGGAAGAACGGTTGGGCGGACACGCCGGTAATGCAGGAAGCCCAGGCGGTGCCGGCCATGCCAACGCGATGGTTGCCAAAGCGGATTCCGGCGCCGTTGCCCGCCAGTTGGCTGAAATTCGTGCGGAGCAGGTGGCTTCGGTCGCAGCTGGACTTCGGGATGTCTTTTTCGCGTACGACAGTTTTTCAGTCACTGATGAAGGACGTCATGCCTTGGCCGGTGATGCGGAGTGGGCCAGATCGAATCCGAGCGCACAGCTGAAAATCGAAGGCCATTGTGATGAGCGCGGCACCTCAGCGTACAATTTGGTGCTGGGTGAGAAGCGTGCGAAGGCCGTTCGGAATTATCTTGTCGAACTGGGAGTGGCCCCCACGTATTTATCGGTCGTCTCCTACGGCAAAGAACGGCCGTTCTGCACGGAACATACAGAATCATGTTACTCGCAGAATCGCCGTGGACATCTCGTTGTCAAGACAGGAAAGTAGAGAGCTGATCACGCCGCTTGCCTGAACGTACCCTGATCGTAGGTGATTGTTTGGATCTCAGGACATGATGTTTCAACTGCGAGCCGCGCATGGTGTGCTCCTCGGTATTGCCGTGGGCGGTCTCATGCTGCCCGGGTGTGTCGCGCAGCAGTCCGACCTGAAAAAAGCGGAAAAAGATCTTCAGCAGCAGCTGTCCCAGACCAGAGCCAGGCAGAGCCAGGAACTTTCAACTTTACGCGAACAGGAACTGCCGCAGCTGCGAGGAGAACTGGAAAAGGCTCTGAACCAGGCACGAGAGCTTCAGGGCAAGCAGGAGGACTTCAAACATCGGTCAGCCCTGTTGGAGCAGCAGACCAAAAAGCTGGAACAATTGGCGGCCAAGCTCGAAGCCGACAGCAGTACACGGTATCTGTGGATGCAGAAGAGCTTCGAGACGCAGGACGTGAAGGTGTCAGCCCGGCTCGACGAACTATCGAAGGCCATGGAGGCGTTGAAAAAAGAGGTTATTGATGTCGTCCAACGCACGAACGAGGGGTTGACCAAACGCGTCGATGTTAAGCTGGAAGGGCATCAAAAGGAGCTGGCCGAGCACCAGAATAAGATTGAACAGATCTCTCACAAGTTCACGCAGTTCAATCAGGCGCTGACGGGATTTCGAGAGGCGCTGACCGGACTCAATGATCGCGTGGTCGACCATGAGCAGTCGATCAAGCACCTGACGTCGAGAATCGATGCCGATTCAAAAACGACCGCGACTCATGCGGAGGATGTCAACCGAAGCGTGGTGTCCATCACAAAGGCGCTTGAAGCCGTCGGGAAGAAAGTCACAGCTCGCCTAGACGAGCAGGACGGGCGAATTGATGCCGTGGCGAAAACTCTTGAGCAGGGTTCCAATAGGTCTGCTCATCCGCAACAAGCTCACAAAGCGGCGCAACACTCCGCTCCGGGACTCAATGAGTCCATCCTGGACGGAGGGGAGGTAGCAAAGTTGTCTGCGGGCCCAGAGACGACGGGTGGTTCGACAACGATTGTTCCTCCTCAAGAAGCACCAAGGTTTGAACCGGCACAGGCCAGCGCCGATCCACCTGATCGGGTTCGTTATGAGCGGGTATTAGGGGTTTTTCGGGATGGGGATTTAGAAGGCGCTCGGCAAGGATTCACCGGATTTCTTGATGAGTATCCCAACTCCACCCTTGCGCCGAATGCCCGCTTTTGGCTGGGAGAGTCGTACTTCGGCAAGAAAGAGTTTCAGCGAGCGATCGATGCCTACGACAAAGTGGAGATCGACTATCCCGGCAGCGAAAAGATCCCCGCTGCAATCCTGAAAAAAGGGTATGCGTATCTGGCGTTAAAAGATAAAAAGCGAGCGTCGTCCGCCTTTAAGCAGGTCGTCACGCTGTACCCGAAAACTGTTGAGGCGGGGAAAGCCTCGGACAAACTGGTGCAGCTCAAGGAGGTGCGGTAGCAATATGTGTGTCCGTACACTGGTGTCACATTCTGCGGCATGGGGATTGTTGGCGTCGACGGTCACGCTCGTGGGCTGTGCCAAACATGCCGATTTTATGGAAATGCGCAATCAGCTCTCGACCATCTCGCGAACCCAGGATCAGGATCATCAACGGGTGGATAGCGCGATGCGCCGATTGGATGCCATTGAGAGGAGCAAGGAGTCGGATCCAGCGAAGTTGCGATTCGATGACCTGGCAGCTCGCTTTCAAAAACTTGAAAGCCGATTGGCAAAGCTGGAAGAGGTCGCCAGCCAGGCATCTGCCAAGGTGGATTCCCCGACTGAACCGCGTGCCTCCCGGCCGGTCAAACAAACGCAATCTGCAGAACCAACGGGAACAGTGTCAGGAATCACGCCGACATCCGCCTTCAATCTGGCCTATAATGATTATCTCAATGGGAAATACGAGCTTGCGGTCGCAGGGTTCCACCGATTCATCAAGGATTTTCCCGGTACGTCTTTGACTCCGAACGCCCAGTATTGGTTGGGAGAATCGTATTACAACATGAAAGATTATGGGCGGGCCATCCACACGTTCGACTATCTCGTGGCGGAATATCCAGGGAACGAAAAGGTTCCCGCGGCGCTGTATAAGCTTGGTTTGGCGACGGCTGAGACCGGTGATCTCGGCAGGTCGAGAAAGACCTTGAAGCGAGTGCTTGAAGAGTTTCCCTCATCGGACGAATCAAAGTTGGCAAAGAATAAGTTAGCCGAAATGCGATGATCGTCGCCCTGACGCGACATCCCTACCCCATCACCGCCTCATCACTCATGAGGAGCATCGTGTTGTGCTGAGAACCGACGGTAGTAGTCGGATCGGTATTCTTCCCGAAGAGGTCATCGGTCGCATTGCAGCGGGAGAGGTCGTTGAACGTCCGGCGGCGGTTGTCAAAGAGCTCCTTGAAAACAGCATCGATGCGGGAAGTCGGTCCATCACGATCGACGTGAAGGACGGAGGACTCTCCTTGATTCGGGTGACCGATGACGGGGAGGGTATGACTCAGGAAGACGCCCCGCTCGCGTTTCAGCGGCATGCCACGAGCAAGCTCCGGTCCGATCTGGATCTCTGGTCCATCCGAACAATGGGGTTTCGAGGCGAAGCGCTGCCAAGCATTGCCGCAGTGGCCCGTGTTCGGCTGATCACGGCGACTCGTTTTGCCGAAGTGGGGACCGAGTTGGAAGTCGTTGGGGGAGCGATCGGGAAAATCGCCGAGGCTCCTCCGGTCCGGGGAACACGCATCGAAGTCGCAGAGCTGTTCCATAATCAGCCGGCCCGGAAGAAGTTCCTGAAGTCGACCATCACGGAGTTCTCGCATATCAGTCGGGTCGTCCAGCAGGCATCGCTCGCCTGGCCGTCCATTCACTTCCGCTTGTCGCACAATGGCGCGGAGATTCTCAACTACCCGTCCGCTGCGTCAGATGACGATCGAATCGCGCAGGTCTATCGGCGCACCTTTCTCGACCAAAGTCTCCGGATCAAGGCTTCGGTTTCCGGGGCCCAACTCAGCGGGTACATCGTGGATGCGGTCCATGCAAAGCCTGCTCGCATCCCGCAAGAGTTGTTTGTGAACCGTCGTCCTGTGCGCAACGTGGCGGTGTCTCATGCCGTTGGAGAAGGGTATGGGGCATTTCTTGCCAAGGGGAGTCACCCGCGATTCGTGCTGTTTTTGGACATTGACCCGGACTGTCTCGATGTCAATGTCCATCCAACTAAACGAGAAGTGAGATTTTCTGACAGCGAGATGATTCACCAACTCGTACGGCAGGCAGTCCGCCAAGCCTTGAGCGGCGAAAAGACCGATGAGCTGGGGAAGGCCCCGTTCGTAGAGTCCTCCGTGCGACGGATCTTGGGGTCCATCGTGACCACTCTCCCTGTGGCCGAATCCGTGGAAGCGGAATCGATAACCCTGTCGTCCAGCCAGGAAACCCAATTGCCGTTGGTGAGTGAAGCGGCGGAGCCTTACGCGCGAGTGCCTTCCGCTGAGGTGACTGTGCTGGGGCAAATCAATCGGACGTTCCTCATCGCTCAGGTCGGTGGCGATCTGACGGTGATTGATCAACACACGGCTCATGAGCGGGTTCTGTTTGAGCGACTCTATCGTGCGTGGACGACCCGTGGTATTCAGGCCCAGCCTTTACTGATCCCTGATCCGGTCGAACTGCCGCCACTGCAAACGGCTGTGCTTCAGCGTTACCAACCTGACCTGGAGCGGTTGGGAGTGGATATTGAACCTTTTGGTTCCTCAACTGTCTTGATCAGGGCAATTCCCGTCGGTCTCGGCAAGATCGATCCGACAACGTTTCTGCAGGATCTTTTGGATGACCTCACGCAATGGGACAGTGCTCCCAGTATGGAGGCACGAGTGCGATCAGTCCTAGCATCGTTGGCGTGCCACGGCGCGGTTCGGGCCGGGCGCTCGATGAAATCGGAAGAAAGCAAGGTTCTGATTGAGGACTGGCGTACTGAAGGGGAGATCACGACCTGCCCGCACGGGCGGAGAACGTCCTTCCGACTCAGCATCACAGACCTCGAGAAAATGTTTGGACGAGCCGGCTGGTAGGCCGTGTTGCGCGGAAGCGGCGACCGACATTGGTCGAGCGAACGGTGCTGCGGTGCATATGATAACTCTGTTTCGGCAGCGCTGACGTGAACATGCTATTAGAAGGTGTGCGCCACCACCGTCCTTTGGTTGTACTCCTGGGGCCGACAGCCGTTGGAAAGAGTCGGGCTGCATTGTTGGTGGCCAAACATTTCAGTACCGAGATACTGACGGCAGACTCTCGTCAGGTGTATCGAGGGATGGACATCGGAACGGATAAACCGACTGCGGAGGAGCGTCGGGATGTGCCGCACCGACTGATTGATCTGGTCGACCCCAACGAAACGTTCAACGCCGGTTGGTATCGGCGGGTTGCGATGGTAGAAATCGAACGTTTATACAGTGCGAGGCGGTTGCCCTTCGTTGTGGGTGGAACGGGGTTGTATCTCCGAACCTTGGTGCGGGGGTTATGTCCAGCGCCCCAGGCCGACCCGCTGGTGAGGGGAGACCTCAAGAAATTGAGAGACGAACGGGGACGAGATCGTCTCTATGCAGAGCTGATGCGCATTGACCCTGAAACGGCAGCACGATTACACCCGAACGATGAATCCAAGGTCATGCGGGCGATAGAAGTCCATCGGCTATCGGGCCGCCCCCTGTCGACCGTGCAGGCCGAACACGGGTTTCAGGAGGCTCCGTTTTCCGCTCTTCTAATCGGCCTTGAGCGAAGGAAAGAGATCCTGTATCGAAGGATCGAGAAACGAATCGATTGGCAGTTGACTCATGGAATGGTAGAAGAGACTCGAGCATTGTTTGATCGGGGATATGGGCGCGAGCTCGGTTCGATGAAAGGTCTCGGCTATCGCCAGATCGGAGCCTATTTGGCGAATGAGTGCGATTACGCCGAAATGGTGCGCCGGTTCAAGCGCGACACGAGACGGTTTGCGAAACGGCAGATGACGTGGTTTCGAAGCGAAGTGGGAGTTGCGTGGCTGTTGATCGAGGACAATGAGCCCTATGAGCGGACGGCGGAACGAGTGATCGCACGTATCGAGCAATTTATGTGCGCGCTGGGACAACAGAAACCGCATGCTGCAGTGCCGCCGGCCTCTTAGGAAAAGGATCTGTATGAAGACCAAAAGACAGGATAAGCGGGTGACCGTCGGGGTGATCGGAGGCAGCGGACTTTATGACATTGAAGGGCTCACCTCCGCTCGGTCAGTTCGCGTTCGTACGCCTTTCGGAGCGCCGTCCGATGCGATTACTGTGGGGTCGCTTGAAGGGATTCGCGTTGCCTTTCTTTCACGGCATGGGCGCGGACATGTGGTGAATCCGAGCGAGATCAACTACCGGGCGAACATTTTTGCGCTCAAGTCTCTGGGGGTGTCCCATGTGATTTCGGTCAGCGCGGTCGGTAGCATGAAGGAATCGATTCAGCCGGGCGACGTTGCTGTCCCAGACCAGTTTATCGACCTGACCAAACGGCGTGTTTCGACATTCTTTGACAACGGGATTGTGGCACACGTCGCGTTCGGCGAGCCGATGTGTGCCGAACTGAGACAGGCTCTTCTGACGGCTGGAGAACACGTCGGCGCCAATCTGCATCGCGGTGGGACCTATGTCTGCATGGAAGGTCCGCAGTTTTCAACAAAAGCTGAATCACGGCTCTATCGGCAATGGGGCGTCGATGTAATCGGGATGACCAATATGCCGGAAGCGAAATTGGCCCGCGAGGCGGAGCTCTGTTACGCGACCTTGGCGCTGGTGACCGATTATGACTGTTGGCATGAGACAGAAGAGGCGGTCACCGTGGAGGCGGTGTTGGGGACGCTCCATCGGAACGTCGCTTTGGCTAAACAGATCCTGCGCGCGGTGATGCCCGCATTCACCAACCCTATCGAGTGCCCTTGTCATCGGGCATTGGATAATGCCATCTTGACGGCGCCGAATCGAATTTCTTCAGCTGCCCGGAAGAAACTCTCCCTGCTCATTGGACGTGCCCTGTCGCCAAAGAAAGGAGTTCGTTAGTCATGGGGAAGCTGTTAGTTGTGGGATCAGTCGCGCTCGATACGGTCAAAACTCCGTTCGGCGAAGGAACCGAGATTCTTGGGGGATCAGCCACCTATTTCTCGACGGCGGCCAGCTTCTTCACGTCCGTTGCGCTCATTGCCGTCGTCGGAGAGGATTTCCCCCAACAGCATATCGCGTTTCTGAAAAGCCGTGGGATTGACCTCACGGGTCTTGAACGGCGCCCCGGGGCGACCTTTCGTTGGAAGGGGGAATACACGCATCAGTTGAACGAAGCTCATACCTTGGACACGCAACTCAACGTGTTCGAAACATTTCGTCCTCAGATTCCTGAAGCCTATCTCTCGCCGGACGTGTTGTTCCTGGGGAATATCCATCCGGAGCTTCAACTCGACGTGTTGCACAAGGTGAAACGACCTGCGTTGGTAGCCTGCGACACCATGAATTTCTGGATCAACGGCCAGCGCGATGCGCTCTGGAAGGTGTTGGAGAAGGTGGATGTGCTGATCATCAACGACGGTGAGGCACGCGCATTGGGCCAGGATTCCAATTTGATGAAAGTGGCGAAGCTCGTGCTTTCCCGAGGGCCCAAACATCTCATCGTCAAGCGGGGAGAGTATGGTGTGCTCATGTTCAACGACCAACAGATTTTCGGCGCGCCGGCTTTCCCGCTCGAAGACGTACGGGATCCGACCGGCGCCGGAGATACCTTTGCCGGCGGATTTTTGGGCTACTTGGCGGCGACCGGAAACCGGTCTCCCGAGGCCATGCGGCAAGCCATCATCTTTGGGAGTGTGATGGCGTCCTTTACCGTAGAATCCTTTAGTCTTGACCGATTGCGCATCCTGGATTACAAAGAGATTCAGGCTCGGTTCACCGAGTTTAAGCGGCTCACGCACTTTGAGGATGTTCGATGACCAGATGCGATCGATCCGTTGGTCGGTGGCGAGCCTATCGCCCGCTGCTCTGCATCGGTCTCCTCGGTCTATTGGGAGGGTGTGCGACCGACAAAGACCTGATACAAAAATCGCAAGGGCATTATCAAGAGGGTGTCGCCAGCCTCCCGGGAGACCGTCAAAAGGCCTTCGTCTCGTTCCAGCAGTCCGTCCAGTTGAATCCGGCCAATACAGAGGCACGGTACGCGCTGGGACATGTGTATGCGCTGCAAGGCAAGCTGTCCTACGCGGAAGAGCAATTTCGCGCGGCGATTAAATCGGATGAAACCTATTCCGAAGCGCATACGTATCTGGGACAAGTGTTAGCCAATCAGGATCGGTGGGACGAAGCGATTCAATCCTACCGGCAGGCCCTGGCGAATCCTCTGTATCCGACACCCGACCTCGCTCGGTTCCATCTCGGCCGCGCGCTCGCACACCAGGGCGATCTTCAAGGCTCGATAGAGGCGTTGGAAGATGCCGTCTCCGCGAGTCCTCCAAGTGTCCCGCCTGCGATGACTCACCTTGAGCTCGGTCGCGTGTACTATAAAATGGGCTATACGACCAGAGCCCGTGACATTCTCAAGAAAGTCGCAACCCTGGATAAGACTGGTGGAGAGCTGGCGGCGGCGGCAGCGGACCTCTTGACGCGAGTGAAGTAGGAGACTTATGGAGTCGGTTGGAGAATTTTTCAAGCAAGTGCGAGAGACGAAAGGGTTGACGGTTGACGAGGTGGCCTCAAAAACACGCATTCGCACGGATTTCGTCAAAGCCCTCGAGGACGGGAATTTCGCCAAGTTGCCGGACCAAGTCTTCGCGAAGGGGTTTGTCCGTTCCTATGCCCGATCGTTGGGGTTGGATGAGGAAGATGCGATCCATCGCTTTATCCAATCAGCTGGCTCTTTTTACGAGAAGCAGGATGAGCGTGAACGGCTCAAGGTGCGACAGATTGAAGAAGACCGAAAACGTCAGTCCAATCGGAAAGCCGTGACGATTGCGATCAGCATCGCCGTACTGACGCTCATTTTTCTCCTCAGCCGGGAGCAATCATCGGTCTTTCGTCGCGGGGCTGCTGAGCAAGGTTCGGCGACGAAACGCACGATGCAATCGGCGAAAGACATTCCGGCCTCAACGGCCCGCGAGCCCGAACGTACCGCCGAGGTTCCAAAACCGGCCGAGATGCCTGCCGGAGCCCCGAAGACAACAAGTGACACCCCGCCGAGACAGGAACCTGTCACATCCGCTAGCGCAGTCTCAAGATCAGAGCCGGAAACGGTTTTGACGGCCTCCTCTGGCAGCGATGGCCCGTTAGCTGGAATAGCATTGAATGCAACGGAGACTGTGGGGGATGGCCAGCTGGCATTAGACTTGGAAGCGACGGAGTTGAGCTGGGTCGTCGTGCAGATTGATAGCGGGAGTCCTCAAGAGTCGTTGCTCCGGCCAGGCGAAAAAGCCCACTGGAAGGGACAAGACCAATTCATCTTGACCCTTGGGAACGCCGGGGGAGTCAAGGCCGAACTCAACGGCAAGCCTCAAAAACCCTTCGGCCCAAGCGGCAAAGTCGCTCGGGACATCGTGCTAAAGCGGTAGCCCTGCGTCTCACCTCTTTCGTCATTTCTGCTTCCAGTCAGTAAAGCACGCTTGTGTTGTCACCGATGTCGATGAGGCATGGAGGGCGTAGGTGAGGCGCAAAGGTGCCACGAATTCGCTAGGAATATGGAATGAGCTTACAGTGAATCGAATAAATGCCGACATTTCCTGTCTCGTTTTTGAGTTCATGTTGGCATGAGGTTTGATCTTCTTTCAGGTAAGAAGAGGAGATGAGTGACGGAGAGGGAGATGTTTTCTTGACAGAAATTCAAGGCCGTTGGTATAGTTCGAGCGTTTAACTGGCTTTTAAAAATTACGAAGACGAGTCGGCAGTCTGGGGTATCACTCCAGCTCGGTGGGTCCAACACAAAGGAGGACGTGTAATGGGGTATCTGTCCAAGTTTTTAGGTATCGCTGCAGCAGTGATGTTGCTCTCGGTCTCAGTCGTTGGGGCTGAAGAAAGAGAGCCGTTGAAGCCTCGCGTTCCGCCGGATCAGATGGCCGATGCCAAAGCCGTGAAGAATCCGGTCGCGTCCAGTCCCGAGAGTCTTGCCAAAGGCAAGGCGATTTACGAGGGGAAGGGCACATGCTTCAATTGTCATGGTAAGCTCGGGGACGGTCAGGGTGAAGCTGGGAAAATCCTGAATCCAAGCCCGCGGGATTTCACCAACTGCAAGTTCCATAAGAAGCGGAAAGATGGTGAACTCTTCTGGGTTATTAAGAACGGCAGCCCCGGAACGGGGATGGTGTCGTTGATTCCTGCTGCGATCACCGAAGAAGAGGCGTGGAATGTGATCAACTACGAGCGGAGTTTCTGCAAGGGCGAGTAGCCGCTGAGAAGCTTCTGGTGAGTCACAAGAGAAGGGTGGAGAGGCAACTCTCCACCCTTTTTATTTGCTCTTCCAGTCTGATTGCATGTGCACAGCTGTCCATCCAGGACTCGTTCTTGTTTGCTTGGCTAACCCCATATATTTCATCTACATCTGAGGAAAATGACGTGCAGGGCCTTCATGAATCTGATCCCCCCATTTAGGGGGGAAGGTACAGACAATCATTGAATATGAGCCTGTGGGGATTGCGTCATGCACACAAAAAAGGGTAGAGTCCGCGCGTTAGCCTACATATCTGTATACCAACTCACACGAGGTGACATACCACCAAGAGCCGTCGGTTTTTATCAATAGGAGGGCGACTATGGACAGCCTATGGCCGTGGGTGAAGTGCCGAGTATCAGTGGCAACAGCGACGTTTCTGCTTGCGTCAGTGGGAATTATTTCCAGTTCTGCTACTGAGAGGAGTTACGCCGGAGATCCTGCTCCACCGTCCGGTGTCGCGGCAGCGGACATTGACTACACAGGTCGCATCGCTGTGAATGGAGAATCCACGACGGCGACTATTTCGACTCCAAGTAAACAAGGCTCGGTGACCTTTGAGGGCACGGCAGGCCAGCGGATCAATATCGGCTTCAGTGGCGTCACTCTCACACAGTTCAGAGTCCTCGTCTATGGGCCGGATGGTACAGCGGTGGCCACTCAGCCTTC
>JBQTJA010000058.1:0-58640 GCA_052387595.1 Nitrospiraceae bacterium
TGCTTTGGATGCATGCAGGCTCACTCCTCGGGTGAAAGATCGATAGGTGTTGAAACCCCTACCGTATCACCGGAATCAGCCTTTTGTGTGTCACACCACCTCTGTAGCTGTTAAGTAAGTGCCATTCGGGTCAGGAGTCTTTCTTTATTCTCGGTTGACCATGGCGCAACCAACCGGCCCACGCGCGAGACATCGGTGACGATGGGTGGTTCGCGCTCGCCGATTCACGTGAAGCAGACGGCATTTCCCATTGCGTCAGGGGGCGCGATGCCTCCGGTCGAAGGCTGGAGGAAGCAAGACTATGCGGTGCTCATCGTGATCGGCATGTGCGTGGACAACTGAACCGCGGTGGCGTCCAGACCGCTTACATATTTTCCTTAGAAAAGACCCCCTGTAGCTTTTCTACTTCCTTCGGCACCCTTTCTGTTTTCGACTTCATTAGTTTGGAATTTTGGCAGCACGTGCCCGCCTCTTGACGATACATCATTGTCTCTAATATAAGGTTCGCTGGTATTTTCAGAATACACCTACTGCACCCACACAACTTTCAAGAATCAGGAGATTAAAGGACATGGGCACGGAGGATGAGACAGGCATCGGATCAATAGCAAACCCTATTCCTGTGGATATGCTCCAAGCCTGGCTCAAGGGGCAATACCGAATCGGCCAGAACGAGAGTACCGGGTATGAGTACCTTGGCTGGGCGCTCATGCTTCGAGGAATCTATGTGTACACCGTACAATATCATCAGAATGTACACAATAATCAACAACGATATGAGCTACAGCCACACATTGCACATTGGGGAATATGCAAGATTGACCTGAGTGATGGCGAACTCACATATCAAGGCATTCGAGTAGAAGCCACGAAAGCTTTTACAACCAATTTGCGGGAAAAGATGGCAAAGAGCGGCTATACGCAGGCTGAGATAGACCGCACTCTATCTAGTTATGAAGTAGCGCAACTTTGGTATTCGATTTTCTCCAAGCTCACAAGGATCCCAACCCCCCTAAATGAAACACCAGATGTGTACTTTGGATACGTTATGAATCCCATACCTAATGATAACAATATTAAAAAGAAGATACATTTATGCTCTCTGCCAAACCATGAGACATCCCCTTATGCTCAGCTAAAAGATATAATCTCCAGATTCAAAACGGAAGGTGATCTTGATGCTCAGTACAACGCTATACAGGGAGCCGCAAGAGAGTTTTATAAGAGCGGCTATTACAACTATTTCATCAACGGAAACTTTGAGAGAGACAAACAAACAATCATAGCGCTAGCACCTACTACTACCTTGGAAGTCGCAGCAATTGCACATATAGACTTAGCTAAATGGAACCCCTGTTTAAAAATAGGCAAATTTAGACCAACAGCCTCCCTTCCACTTGATAATAACACCCCTCGCTATCCTCAGCTCTCTGAGCCTGGAGAAATTCGGTTTTATCCTATTCTCACCAATGTATAACTCTGAGGTTTGTTGTGGATGACTTCAATTATCTCCAGCTCATCAAACACAAAACGTTACCTCCCCTTTCGTATCCAAGGTACCGTCCTCTAGGGTTTAAGGAGCTTACTACAAGCCATCCGGCTTACCGCGACGAGTTAGAGCAAGCGACAAAGAAGTTGAATACTTATTTCAAGACAGCATCTAAGACCTCCTCTCCTTTGAACTGTTTAATTTTGGGACCACCGGGGGCAGGAAAAACCTATTTGGTTAAGCAACTAGCGAAGTCACTTGAAGTCCCAGTTCCATTTCACGAACTCAATGTCTCGCTAAGTAGTGACCCCAAGTCAATGCTTGAAGAGCTTGCGAAACATTCCGGCGAACCTAAGCTGGTATTTATTGACGAGTTTGATGTCACCATTGCTGGCTCTTCGGTCGTCCGATTTCTCCTTGACCCAATGACATCTAAAAAACATCACCAAACAGCGTTCGTCTTTTCAGGCAGTTATTTGAAAAGTCTGCCTATTCTCCAACGACTGAATTCCAAGCTCTCTGACTTCGACCTCCCACGGTTCCTACTTGATTTAATAGCAAAAACGGATGACACGATGCAGCGTAAAGAATTAGGTCGGCTATACAGCGTATGCTGCCTCCATCAGGACAATCGTTCTGGCATCACTCCTGATTCTGACGAAGTTCAGTACCTGAATACACTTCATAAATTGCGGGATTTTCTGTCTCGAATAAACGGCTTTATTGTACAGATTCCCGACATCACTTCACCGATGATGATCACTGACCACCCACTACAGTTACACGACTCGTATGACCATGAAAAGCCAGGCAAGGACGTCATTCAACTTCTCAGTTCAAAAACCGCTGGACATGTCCGATTATTTGTAGATGCAACGAAATCCTGGTCGTTCCGATCTCCGAACAACGCCATACTTCAATATAAACACATGCTCTTAACTGAACGATTTGGGCTTGTAAAATTGCTACTAGACGAGTATGTGCAAAAGCAGAGTGGCAATAGAAAGGCTTTCTTTATCCAACGGCAGGATCTCAATTATCTCATAATGGCGCCCCTTCAACATAATGTCAGAAGCCTCCGATTTCTCATTGAGCAGTGCATCAATTGTGTATCCATCACAAAGATAAACCACCTAACACTTTGGACACAGCTGCCAGAGGGCCATTATTTTTTACCATTTTTTCTGGAATTGGATGTAGAATCGGACAGTGCGGCATTACACGTCGGTAAAGAACCGTACTTTCAAAATCCAGCAAGGCTATGGTCCTTCCTAAGAGCCAGCAACTGCACCAAAGAACAATTTCCTGACGGAGAAGAGCTTCTTTGCCTCTCGGAAATTCGGAATGTTCTCACAGTGTATCTCTGTGGAGATGCCACAGCAGCAGGGCTAGATTCGTTGCAACAGCTGCTGGCGCTCTATATGGAGGGTGATGAACAAGATCGATTATTTCACAGCATACAAGTGATTCCTGCAAGTGCAGAAAATAGAGAAGGTATAGCCATCCGTGGCAACGGCACCTTCGAAACAGTTCCTCGTCTTAAAAATATTGTTTTAGAGGACACGTTGGCTTCACAAGAGAATTTCCACTTACTGTCCCGGTCATGGGGAGAATACGTTCTGTTCCTCACAAACAGAAACATGGTGACTCCCAATTTTGTAACAAGAGCCATAAAGGCAATGACAGATTCTTCTAGCAACCATCTTCGACATTTTGTTTACGGCAAAGATGGTACTGATAAGAATGATGATGGCGAACACCCCACAACTTCCAACCTATTGCTATGCCAAACTCGTACTCTCAAGGAACATATTCGTCTGGACCCAGGTCTTGCATGGCCACTTGATCCTCGCTTTCTAGAGAACCCAGCAGTCAAAAAGAAAGTTCAGTACATCGATATTGAAAATGCTGAACAAAATACATAAATTATCTACAGCTAATACTGATTGTTAAAAGTTTAAAATGGTTATGCTCTCACCTTCGAGTGTGTTATCTGAAGAATTGACTGTCCTTGACAAGCATAGTCAATACCCTCATCAGAGAATCACTGGCGTGAGAGAACATAGTCTAGTAGTTGCAGGAATCGTTTTTTCTGAATTATCGCCTCAGACATTGCAAATCCTTGATGATGTCAAGCTTCCCCTCCACAGTCGGACTTGCGACGTTTTTCAGTGTGCATTGGGAAACCATATTTCGGTCAATGAATTTGCATATGCAGAAAAGTGCAATGCGGTTCTCCTAATTGCCGACCTTAATGGTGAATGTGACAACTCTATACTGGACAGCTATCTAGAGGCCTGGTGCAAGTTAACAAACAACAAAGCCAGACGTTACATCTCATCTATTCCCCAAAACACGATTCTTAAATATGGGCAGGAAGCTTATAGGTACTTAATAGAGACAGCTGTTGGCTTGCACAGTGTCGTTATTGGAGATTCGCAGGTTTACTCCCAGATACTGAACCCCATCAAACAGAGTGCCAATAAAGACTCCAATTCAACTTTAAATCAGTTATTTAGACTGATGAAAAAAGCTGAGCGAGCTGTGCAGGAAAAAACTCAATTACATCGAGGATACACATCCTTAGAGCGTTTGGCATGTTCACATATTTGCAAAAAGCTCGACGAGAAACTTGCCATTGCCGTAGTAGGACTAGGAAGCTCCGGCAGCCTTGTTACTAAGATTCTGTGCGAAGAGTATAAGCGAACTGTCTATGTAGCTAACAGAAATCAAGCAAAGTGTAACGAAGCAGTGCGGAAATACGGTGCAAAGCAAGCTGACTTTCACCCGCCAGACTTCCTTAAGGAAGTTGGAGGGCTTGTTTTAGCCTTAGATAATAGTGCAGAAACTAGAACTTATGCGGAGTATCTTCAATCAGAAATTTCGTCGGTTAATACCATTCAGGTGCTTATAGATCTTGCTGCTCCGCCATTGACACAATGGGCACTACATGCAGGAGAGAGTATTGACATTTCGGGTCTGTCAGAAATGGCCAAGAGTGTCCTAAATAAAAGAGAGACCTGTGCCGAAGAAGCTAGGTGCATCATTGAGGATATTGTTAAAAAAATCTTTTTAGAAAGCACACTCCACAACTCTTATACAAGTGCTAGAAAATAATTCCGGATTATAAATTTTTCCATCTGGATGCGGGAAGTTTAGCCTTTAAGCAGATCTTATATGGCGTCAGCACCCCACTGCATAAGGGAACAGGCAAGTCTTAGATATTTAAATCCAACCGTTCTGTAGCCCCCTACAGCACCTGCACGATGAAACATTTCAGATAGCGCGTCTCCGGCATGCTGGCCAAGATGGGGTGGTCGGCGCTGTGGCCTCGTTGCTCGATGAGCCGGATCTCTCGCTTGGCGTCGCGGGCCGCGAGGCGGATGCTCTTCCAGAGATCTGCCTCCGAGACGGGATGGGAACAGGAGCTCGTCACGAGAAACCCTTCCGGCTTCAACAGCTTCAAGCCCAGTAGATTGACATCCTTATACCCAGTCAATGCACCAGCCAAGGCCTGTTGACTACGCGCGAAAGCCGGAGGATCCAGAATCACCATATCGTAACGCCGCCCCGCCTTGACCAACTTGCGCATCTCCTCAAAGGCATCGGCTTGGCGATAGGTGCAGCGATTCTCCACCTTGTTCATTGTGGCCTGTGTCCGGGCCATGGCCAGTGTATCCAGACTGACATCAAGGCCTTCCACTGATACGGCTCCAGCGAGCGCGGCATGAATGCCGAAGGCACCGGTGTGACAGAACACTTCCAGCACCTCGGCGCCTGCCGCCAGCTTGGCTGCAGCCAGACGATTTTCCCGTTGATCGCAAAACCATCCGGTCTTCTGCCCCTTCTCCACATCGACGAGAAACTTCGCGGCTCCTTCGTGAATCTCCACTTGTGTCGGGCCGCTGCCGTAGAGAAACCTCCGTTCGAGGGGCAATCCTTCGAGTTGCCGGCTCTTGGCCTCGTTCCGGAGATAGACCCTCGTCAGATTCAATTCCTTCATCAAGACGTCGGCCAAGAGTTTCTTTCTACTATCCATACCGAACGATAAGCACTGCATGACCAGCAGCTGATCGTACCGATCCACGATCAACCCCGGTAGTCGATCGCCTTCAGCATAAATCAGCCGATAGGCATTGGACTGCGCGACCACTCGCTGCCGGAGACGGATCGCCTGTTGGACTCTCCCCCGCCAGAACGCCTCGTCGATTGGTTCATCCTCGAATGTCAGGAGACGGACCCGGATTTTTGATGCAGGGTTATAGAGACCACGGCCGTAGAATTGCCCGTCGGGGGTCAGGACATCGACCAGATCCCCAGCGGCGGCTTGACCGGCGAGCGGTCCGACATGACCGGCAAAAAGCCAGAGCGGTCGCCCCTCCGGGATCCGTAGTGACGTAAGGCGAACCTGGGCCATCGGTGTCATCATCTTATCTCCTGTAACATGGTGTAGCTGACTGTGTGCGTGAGCGGTCACATGCCGGCTGTCGTCAGCCCGATCATCACACGCTCATTGCTTGACGAACCCCGGTCAGTATGTTTTCCTGACACCAAAGCAGTACAATCGTTCATGTGAGGATAAAGAAGAATGGGCGACAAAGCTACCATTGGTTCCGCTGTGTTGGACCGCCTGCATCGCCTGGGCGTTCGCCATATTTTTGGCATTCCCGGTGACTATGTCCTCTCTCTCTATCAACTGATCGAGGCCTCGCCGATCACGCACATCGGAACCACGCGGGAGGACTGCGCCGGCTTCGCGGCGGACGCCTATGCTCGCATCAACGGCATTGGAGCCGTCTGCGTGACCTACTGCGTCGGCGGGCTCAACACCGTCAACGCCATCGCCTGCGCCTATGCGGAACGCTCGCCAGTTGTCCTCTTGACCGGATCTCCCGGCCTGTCTGAACGAACTCGCACGCCCTATTTGCATCACATGGTTCGAGATTTTTCCACCCAACGAGAAGTCTTTGAGCGGATGACTGTGGCCGCGGTGACGTTGGATGATCCGTTAACCGCCGAACGCGAGATGGATCGGGCCTTTGCCGCCCTGCTTCGCTACCGCCGTCCAATCTATATCGAAATTCCCAGAGACATGGTCCACTGTCCCCTCATGGGTGGCATGAAGCCGATCTGTCTTGAGGATACACCGAGTGACCCGGCTGCGCTCGAAGAAGCGATCAGTGAAGTACGACTCATGCTCGCGTCGGCCAAGAAGCCGGCCATGCTGGTTGGCGCAGAGGTCGGTCGATTTGGCCTGCAAGACGACTTGACGCGTTTAGTGGAGCGACTCAACATTCCCATCGCCTCGACCCTGCTTGGCAAATCGATCATCCGAGAGGATCACCCGCTCTATGTCGGTGTCTATGGCGGGCTCATTGGACGCGATGAAGTTCAGCACTTCATCAACGATTCCGACTGCCTCCTGATCCTGGGATCTGTTCTGTCTGATGTGGAAGACCTCGATGCCACGTCGCCCTTACTATCAGAGGGCCGCACCATCCATGCCACAGCCGACCGCGTCGCCATCAAACACCATCGGTATGAATCGATTCGATTCCAGGACTTTGTCCAGGGCCTTGTGAAATCTCCACTGCCCTCCTTTTCTCACGCTCAGCGATCGCTTCCCGCGCAAACTGTTCCAGCTCCAGCTACACCTGACCTCGATGCACCGGTCACCCTGAGCGGACTCTTCCGCCATCTTGATACAGTCTTGACGGAAAAGACGGTCGTGATCGCCGATGTTGGAGAATCGCTTTTTGCCGCCGCTGACCTGCATGTACGCCATCGGTTTGAGTTTCTGTCGCCGGCCTATTACACCTCAATGGGATTTGCCGTGCCGGCCGCCTTAGGCGCGTCGTTCGCCGACCCGAGTCTGCGGCCCATCGTCCTGGTGGGAGACGGCGCCTTTCAAATGACCGGGACAGAGTTGGCCAGCTGCGTGCGCTACGGGCAAGCTCCGATTGTCATTATTTTGAATAACCGAGGCTATTCGACGGAGCGAGAGATCTTGGAGGGCCCCTTTAACGATGTGCATGAATGGCAGTATGACAAAGTATGCGACCTGATCGGAGGCGGAAGAGGCTCGCGCGTAGGCACACAGCGTGAATTTGAACAGAGCCTTGCCGCTGCCTTTGCCGATCACAGCCAGCTTCATGTCCTGAACGTGCTCCTCAGCCCCAGCGATCGATCGCCCGGCATGGTGCGATTAGCGAGGCGGCTAGGAAAGAAACTGTCGACGGATAAGCCATAGGAGAAACCCTCCACCCCTGCCTGTTTTTCCCTACACCTCTACGAGACATTTCCTCAGAATTTGAGTAAATCCCCAGCACGAAGTGACAAGAGTCTTAGCCTTTCGTTATACTCAGAAATGGCACATCCCCTGCATCCTCCAGGGCAGAATCGGCCGAGAAGTATCCGCATATCTTCGCTCCCCCGGCTTTACGCGGGATCGACGTTCGCAATAATCAGCGATCCGCAGAGAGGTCATCGTGTCTGATTTTTATCAAAATGGGGTCGTGACCGTTCTCCACCGTCTCGGTCAGCCCAACACCGAGCAGCTGGAGCACGAGCTCGAGCGGTATGCGAAAACGACGCCGATCGCGCTCGTCCTTCCCTCACTGTATTCGGAACTGGAACGTCCCGCCCTCAAGCGCATCGTGGAAATCCTGGGTGAGGTTCGCTACATCAACGAGATCGTCATTTCTTTGGATCAGGCCTCTGCGCTGGAATTCCGGCTAGCCAAGCAATTCTTTTCTCAGCTCCCCCAACGAGTTCGCGTCGTCTGGAACGACGGGACCAGGATCCAGGCGCTGTTGAACACCTTGGTCTCGCATGAGATCGACATCGGACACCAAGGGAAAGGACGCGGATGTTGGACGGCCTACGGCTATGTGCTGGCCAGGGGGCAAAGCCAGGTCATCGCCCTGCATGACTGCGACATCGTGAGCTACGACCGCCAGTACCTCGCTCGCCTCTGTTACCCCGTCGCCAATCCGAACCTCGCCTACGAATTTTGCAAGGGGTATTACAGCCGCGTGACGGACCGCATGCATGGACGTGTGACTCGTCTCTTCATCACTCCGCTGATCCGCAGTCTACAGTTGCTAGTCGGGCCGCACCCCCTGCTCTCGTTTCTGGACAGTTTTCGTTACCCGCTGGCCGGAGAATTCGCGATGGTGCGGGATCTGGCCTGGATCAACCGTATTCCCGGCGACTGGGGGCTGGAGGTCGGCATGCTGGCCGAGGTGTACCGCAATTGCGCACTCCGTCGTATTTGCCAAGCCGATATCGCCGATGCCTATGAACACAAGCATCAAACGCTGTCGACGCACAATCCGGACGCGGGCCTCTTGAAAATGTGCGTTGATATCACCAAATCGCTCTTCCGCAACCTGGCGAGCGAAGGGCTGGTCCTCTCGGAAAGCACCCTCAAGACGTTGCGGGCCACCTATCTCCAAGCCGCGCAAGAAGCGATTAGCCGGTACGAAAATGACGCGGCGATCAACAGTTTGCGTTTTGACCGCCATGAGGAGCGGCGCGCCGTCGAAGTGTTTCTGCGCGGCATGACGTTGGCGACGGACAGCTTCCTCGGCGACCCGTTGGGCGTCCCCATGATCTCGAACTGGAGCCGGGTGACCCATGCTGTCCCAGATATTTTTCATCGGCTCATGGACGCCGTCGAACAGGACCATGCTTGGGATCCCACGGCGGAAACCAGGCAAGCTGTCTCATGAACAACAGCTTGATTCCACTCACCACTGAAACCGAGGACCTGCTGGAGGCCGTGCGCAGTGCCGACATCTTGGTCGGCATTCCCAGCTTCAATAATGCAGCGACCGTCGGCCATGTCGTCCGCGCCGTCGGAGCAGGGCTGGCAAAATACTTTCACGGCCATCGTGCCGTCTTGGTCAACGCCGACGGCGGCTCCACCGACGACACCCCCACCATCGTCGCCCATACGATGGTCGATCTGGAACCTCTCTTTATCAGCGATCGGCAGAGCACCCTCCATCGGATTGTCACGCCCTACCACGGGATTCCAGGCAAGGGCAGCGCGTTTCGCACGATTTTCGAGATCGCTCGACGGCTCAAAGTCAAAGCCTGTGCCGTCGTCGATTCGGACGTCCGCAGCATCACCCCCGAGTGGATGGAACTGCTCCTTCATCCAATCATCAAAGAAGGCTATGACTACGTAGCCCCGTACTATCGACGCCACAAGTACGACGGAACGATCACCAACAGCATCGCCTATCCTCTGACCCGAGCCCTCTACGGGCAGGAGGTCCGACAGCCGATCGGCGGAGATTTCGGCTTCACCGGAGAGCTGGCGCAACACTATCTCGAAAAGCACGTCTGGGAGTCCGATGTCGCACGCTTCGGAATCGATATTTGGATGACGACCGAGGCCATTACGAGCGGAGCGAAGGTGTGTCAGAGTTTTCTCGGGGCCAAGATTCATGATCCCAAGGACCCTGCCGCCGACCTCTCCTCCATGTTGCGACAGGTCGTGGGGGCCTTGTTCGCCTTGATGGAAGCCCATGCCCCCACCTGGCTTCCCGTCACAGACTCGCGAAAGGTGCCTCTCTTCGGCTTTCAATATGAGGTAGGCGTTGAGCCGGTGAATGTCAATGTTGAACGGATGGTGGAATTGTTTCAGCTCGGGCTGACGGACCTGCACGATATTTGGGCACGCATGCTCTCGGAAGACGTCCTGGATCAGCTGTCCAGCCTTCGGAATGTCCCCCTGCGGGAGTTCCGCATTCCGGATTCACTATGGGCCCAAATTATTTATGACGCCGCCCTCGCGCATCATCGGAGCGTGCTCCCACAAGAACATCTCCTGAAAGCGCTGACCCCTCTCTATTTAGGAAAGACCGCGTCATTCGTGCTGGATAGCCAAGGGTTGACCTCGGCGGAAGCCGAGCAGCTCATCGAAACGCTCTGCCGGACGTTCGAGAAACAGAAAGAGTATCTTGTCGCACGCTGGCCTCAGTCTCATGACTCGCGCGAAGTCATCGGGGCTGCTCGCGCGAAGTCTGAAAGGAGCGACCCATGACCTCAAGCTGGGAACATACGTTACTCGGACCAGTGACCGCGCTTGGCGAACGCGTCTTTGCCATCCTTCCCAATGTCCTGGCCATGCTGATTCTCTTGCTGGTTGGTCTGGGCGCAGCCTGGGGCATGGGGCATTTGATGGAACGGTTGCTGCGCGTCATCGGCCTGGATCGACTCTGTGATCGAATTGGTATCGCGGCAGCCCTCCTGCGGGGAGGCATCAAAGCCGATCCGTCGTATATTATCGGCCGCATTACCTACTGGTTGATCGTGATCTTCGCCACCACGGCATCGCTGGGCGCGCTCGATGTGGCCCCGATCAATGAAGCCGCTCACTCACTCTTGTCGTACATTCCTCATTTGGTCACCGCAGCCGTAATCGGGATCATCGGGTACCTCGTCTCCAATTTCGTGTCGCAGGCCGTCCTCATCGCCGCGGTGAACGCGGGGCTGCCTCCGGCCCGCTGGATCGCAGCTGGAACGCGCTGGGGCATTCAGCTCTTGACCGTGGCCATGGCGTTCGAACAGTTGGGGATTGCTCAGCACATCGTCGTGGTCGGATTCGGCATCACCTGGGGTGGACTCGTCCTTGCGGCTGCATTAGCCCTGGGGTTGGGTGGCAAGGATCTGGCGAAGGATTTCCTGGAACGGCGTCTGGCCGGACATTCCCGGTCGCAGATCAACGAGGACCTCCGACATCTTTAAGCCTATGTCACGCTATCTGCTCTTCACAGACCTGGACGGTTGTCTCTTAGACAACGACACCTATTCCTTCGACGAGGCGAGACCGGCGCTCGACGCCCTCCGTGCGGAAAATATTCCAATCATTATCGTCTCTGGAAAGACCCGCGCCGAAATCGAACCGCTTCGAGAACGCCTTGATCACCACAATCCCTTCATCGTCGAGAATGGCGCGGCGGTGTTTGTGCCCCTCAATACCTTTGACTTCCCCGTGGAACGATCACGACGCCGCTCCGGCTATCAAATTATTGAACTCGGCACACCGTATGCCCTCCTCCGGGATGTGCTCCGGCAAATTGAAGAAGCGGTGGGCACGCCGCTCCAAGGATTCGGCGATCTGTCGGTCGACGAAGTCATGGCGACCACGGGTCTCGCCCGAGAAGATGCCCTGCGGGCTATGCTGCGGGAGTTCGATGAGCCGTTTTTAGTAAACGGCCCCCCTAAACTGATCGAGGAGGTCTGCCGCCAGATCGTGACACGAGGACTGAATTGGACAAGAGGGGGACGGTTCTTTCACTTGACGGGAAATAATGACAAAGGTCGGGCCGCGGAAATCCTTCTCCGCTGCTACAAGCGACAGGAGCGACTGGCCGACCTGCCAGACGATATCGAAACCATCGGCATCGGGGATAGCTTGAATGATCTCCCGCTCTTACTGACGGTCGATCATCCTGTCTTGGTACAAAAACCGGACGGCACGTATGACCCCGATATCAACCTGCCAAACCTCATTCGCGCGCCAGGCATCGGCCCAACCGGATGGAATCAGGCTGTCTTGGAATTGATCAAACAAGCCTCGGAAGAGCCATCCCATGGCCGATCAGTCAATATCCGAGCCTCTTGACCGCACTCATTCAGAAAACCTGGCAATGCTAGTCTTCAGCCGGATTAATAATGTGCAGTCCTGCGGTTTTTGATGCCGCCAACAGCTGGGGATCCGCACTGACGACGGTCAATCGCAACGGCTTCAACTCCAACGCCAGCGCCAGATGCATCACTTGTGGCGAGCGAAGGAACGGATACTCCAGGGCCAATTCCTTGGTTGCCAGGTAGGTCTCCATCTTCGGTTCAATAAACTGGTAGAGTCCCTGTTTGGATTCAATCTCGAACTTATACAAAACGGAGTAGCAATCATCCCGCGTAATCTGCCCCTCATGAGCGCGTGCGCACAGGACCGAATAGAAGTCCGTCACGGACCATGTCGGAACAATCGCAACTTTACCGCGCTTCACCATCAGCCTATTCACGATCCTCGTGCCCCGCTCCATGCTGTAGCGCTTAATGAGTGCGGTTGAATCAAAATAGTAATATGGCATCCCCTTACACCCTCCCCTTCAGAATGATTTCCGCGAGCGGCCCTTGAAGCTTGGAGAGCCGATCTTGTAGTTCATCGAGTGGCACCTCTTCATACCCCTCTTTTCGCAAGGTGTCGGCAAGATTCCCGCGATTGAAGGACGCCGTGTCTTCCTTCAGTCGGTCGCTCAATCGCCGCTTAGCCACACGGCTTGAAAGTTTTTGCCCGGATTTGGTCAACCCCCGCCCACGGCTGCGTGGAGCTCGGCTGACGGAGAGTTCGTCTGTCTTTTTCACGATCCATACCTCCTCATGAAAGAACGCCCAGTTACCGCCTCACCCCTGATTCTTCTCGTGGACAACTCGCCGGCATCGTCGCCGTCTCAGGCAACACGCTCTCGCCAAAAATATGGGCGGCAATCGCCTTCGCGACATCCGACGACAACTCTTGTTGCATGACACGCAACGTCTTCGCCGTAGCTTCACGCTCCGTCAGGTGCCCTTCCCTCCCTCCGTGCGCCGTCGCCCCGACGACCCGCCGTGTCCCCGGCTCCACGACCTCGAAATCACTACACCACCGAACGTACTTGAAATGTGGGTCCCGCACCTCGATGGGGAACAGACGAACGGTGCCTCGGACGATCAATTCAGGAGCACCACCTTCTTCACCTTCCATCTTTGTGGTCACACGAAGTCCTTCTCGGATCAGCCCTTCCGCCAGCGCACGTTCAACCGGTTCCGCATGGTCACCGGACACTTGTACCGCAAGCACCAGATTCGTAGCAAGAAATTGCTCCAACTCACCAGATAATTCGTTTACCTGATAGGCAGACGGGGTCCCTTGCCCGCTGGGACGAATCACTCGCAAATCCGTGTTGTACACCTCGCGCAACACGAGATTTCTGCCAGCCCGCCGAAGGGCGCGAACCTTGGCAAGTTTGTCGGTCGTTTGCCGCGATTCGGCGGCATCCGCGTCGATCGCGCGATCCAAGGCCACGACCTTCTCCATCAATGACGCTTCGGCCTGAGGGCGATTCATCACACTCAAGGCGTAGTACACCCGGCTCTCCGAGTCATGCCACACATCCGCGATCCTGACGTTTTCCAGCACTTTGTCGGTCGAGACTTTCGTCACACTGTCGATCGTAAGCCGCCGCTCGGCGTTGGAGACACCGCGATTCTCAACGACCAAATACGATTCCCAGTCCTTCGCTTGCGCCGCGACTTCTGCCTTAAAGATGCGAGCCACGGCCGCATACGCCTGATTCTCTGCATTACTTCGAGTGTCTGCTTGGCCGACCCCGGTCAGGTATTGACTCGATGGATGGTCCGCACTCCGGCCATCCACCCACCCTGGCTTCCCTTTTCCAATAAGCCAGGTACAGCCAGTCGATGCAGACACCATCAATCCCAGACAGAGGAACACCGCGACGCCTTGTCCGAACGCAGACCCGCCGACACGCCTCATTGCATCACACGCTGGACAATGAACATCGTCTGGCCTTCAGCCAGCACGATCGTTTGTCCATCTTTCGCCATCATCGCTCCTTGTCCCGAAGGTTGAATGGACAGGTGGTACTGGCCTGGTTGGACCCACGCTCGGGCCACGTGAATTTCGTCGGGCAAAGTCTGCCAGCTTCGCTTATCAGCTTCTTCGGATGCCACTGCCATCCCATGAGCCACCAGCCCAATCAACAGTCCGACCCAGGGAGCCGCATCCTTTCCAGCGGCATGTCGCGCTCCGATCATGGCTCCTTCCGCCGCCGCATATTTCGTCGCGGCTCGCGCGAGCGCTTTCACCGTGATCGACGGCAGACGTTCCGAAAGGCTTTTTTCAGCCAGCGCGGTCACATTGTGTGCCCGTTCAGACCGAACAATGACTGACTCGCCGATCGAATCCGTCAATGTCATACTTTCGGATATGACCTGCGTCTTCTGTGGAACTAACCGCGGAAGTGCAACACGAACCACGCGCCCATTGAGTCCATAGAGTACGCTGTCTGCAACGCGATCTCGTTGATAGGGCGACCGGAAAACGCCTCGATTCAGCAAGACTACCTGTGCGGCATCAAGACTAATAGGCAAGTCCAAGAAGAGATCCTCTTTGCGCGGAGCCCGGCCATTATAGCTGATCATCACGACTTGAGCGAGTCGCTCCTGAGAGGAAAGGGACTGCCAGACGACATCAGGGAATGCCTGTCGATATTCAGCAAATTCAGTTGCGAGGTCGAGCGCCTCCGCCGTCCGCAGAAGATCGGTGCGCAACGCCGGAGGAGCGGACATTTTCATCCACCCGCTCATGGCTCCATACGCTTCATAGGCATTGCGGTAGGCGATAAACGCATTGTTCAGATCCCCAACCGCTTCGTACAAAATACCGCATACATACCGCGCAAACCCGTCATTCCGATACTTGGTTGCATCCTTCACGTTGTCACTGAGCACATTCAAACGATGGTCGATTCGTCGTGCCTCCACGAGTGCGTCTTGGAGCTGCCCCTGAACCGCGTAGTTGATGGCCTTGATCACGTTGATCATGACGTGTTCGTACGCGTCCCCTTCGTACGGCAGGGCATTATCGTTAGTCAGAAATGCGGCGGTTTCAGAACGGATAGTTCTGGTATAGAGCCGTTCGACCTCTTCTTCCGCTCGCTCCAATGCCGCACTGCTTTGCTGATAATCACCTGCTAACTGCAGCACCATTCCACGATCCATTGCATACAGTAGGCGCCCCTTCGTTCCATACTCTTTCTCGGTCTGCTCGACAATCGTTACGGCCCGTTTTGGATCACCGGCAAAGAGGCTTTGTTCAATGAGGAGATAGTGATTGAGGGAAGGACCACAGCCGGCCAACAACACAAGAACAGCAAGAAACGGCAGCAACGAGATCGGGGTGACAACGCCCCACCGCACAGAAGCCCCGTGGGCAAAGCGTGGGAGGATTGGGTTCAACAGCGTCCGCGGAACCTAAAAGACAGTGCGTTTCTTTTCAACCACCTTCTTGATCTTCTTTTGCCCGTACCAGACTTTCGCATTGTTCTCCAGATCGATCATCTGAAGATCCACCTGGTAGAAAACCGCTTTGGTCCCATCGGCTTCGTCAAGAATGGTGGCAATCGTGCCCTTCATCATGAAATCGGCACCGATCTCTTTCCCGGGGGCTTTCTGCGTGTCTTCGCGAGCATACATCGCTTGCTCTTTCCGTTCGGTTCGAACCTCGTCGCGTTCACCTTTACCGGCCACGAACGTGACTTTCTGGGAATTGGTGAGTTCTCGCTCCAAGTCCGTAATGAAGGTTTGCACGCTGATATGTTCATGACTACTATTCAGGACTGTCCCCACGACCACGACGGGCTGTCGTTGGTTCGCCTTTTCAAAACTCCCCAGCCACGGATATTGCAGTGCATCCTTGACCATCGCTTCGGCGACCATCCGGGAATCCGTGTCGTTCCAGCGTCCGCTCAAATCAGTCACGACCCCAGCATCGACACGCGTCACCTTTGTTTCGTGTCCGCATCCGGAGAACACGAGGCCGACACCCACCGTGGCGACAAGCAAAGGACGAAACGTCTGGATCACCATGAACCCGAACCTCCGAGCAGGGATAGACAGCTTACTTTTCATTGAGGTCTAGCGAACGCCTCGCTTTTCCTCTTCGGTCTCCAAGCGCTCGAACAGGCGGTCGGCATTCTTCCGGACGAAGTCCCGCACTTGCGAATTTAGCTCTTTGGCCTGCTCCAGATTGTTCTTCATATCCTCCAAACTCAGCTTGGTCAACACGTAATAGGTGTTGGTCTTGGGATCCATGTACTGATCAATTTTTCGGACTCCGCTGAGTGTGGTCGTTGTGATGGTCTTGATGGCTCGCTCGATATTCTGCTCTTCCGTATTTCGGGTAAAATCTCCGGCGGTCGTCGAGGCCGCATAGTCTCTCATCAGATACCCGCTGTAGGTCTCAAATGTCTTGGCAATCTCGGCTCTCCCGCGATTCTCGGCCGTATCCCAGGCAAGTGGCGCATTACGAACACCCGCGACTGCCCCCACCCCGTAAAACGCTTTGCTATCCTTTTCATTAAAGGCTCCGGATCCTTTTTCGACCCATTTAGGAGGACCGCCACAAGCCGCCAGCCCCATGATAAGAATGATAAGACCAGGACCGACCAGCTTTGAGTGAAGCGTTTGTGACCGGATCATACACTCCTCCTTGGAGGTGGTTAATACGTATACTTACCGTACGTAGAACATCCCGAGAAAAAACGTTGGAGTCATGCTAACATGGGTTCAGATATCAGTCAACGCAACGCCCGCTTCGGGCGGTATCTTAAGTAGGATAAT
This sequence comes from Nitrospiraceae bacterium, assembly GCA_052387595.1. Taxonomy (GTDB): domain Bacteria; phylum Nitrospirota; class Nitrospiria; order Nitrospirales; family Nitrospiraceae; genus Nitrospira_D. Next base: position 16,913 of record JBQTJA010000058.1, read on the forward strand.
GAGAAAGAGGGGGGCCAGTGGCAGACATTCAGATTGACGACAGCATCATTAGAATTCTTAACCTTGAGATCCAGGATCCCAAGGCTGCGGTGGTACTCTCGGCCTACCCCCAAGCACGTTGGGCGGAAATCACCCGTCGAGCGGTCAAGATCGGCCTTGGTTACCTGAAAGGTGGCGAGAATACTTAAGGCACTGGAATGCGATCGGCTTGACTGACAGTGGCACGGGCGCGAGGATTGGTGCCGCCGAGTTCCAAGTACCGGCGAAAGGCCTCCACCGACTTCGGTTGATCATTGAGATGATCGGCATACAGTGTCCCCAGCGCGAAGTAGACATCTTGATACGTGTTGTTCACCCGCAAGGCTTGCTGGAACGCCGATTCAGCTTCCACAAACTCGCCGCGCTTTTCGTGAATCAACCCCAGCATATAAAACGAATCGGGGTTTTCCGGCGCATATTTCACCGCAAGGAGACCGGCAGCCAAAGCCTCGTCGAGATTCGGTACCACTTCTAATCGAACATAGCTCTTGAGAACATACGCATCGCCGTAGGTCGGATCGTAACTGATCGCACGATCCAGTCCTTCTAATGCTTCTTCTCCTGATTTCCCTTCCTGCAACAGCGCAAAGGCTCGTTCATAGTGAGCCTTCGCCTCCCGTTGCCGTTCAGAGGGAGTCCGAGGGCCGGCACCAAGCATAAACGCCGATCTCCGTCCCTCGACCAACGCCGTGTCTCCAGCGCCCTCGATGCGTAGGCTCACTGGATGCTGCGTACCATTGGAATCTGCCTCCACCTGTCGCACCAAATAGGTCCCCAACTCGGAAGCCATGAGCCAGCCGTTTGCGTCCAGATCAGCAGCACCAGACAGTCCGATCAATAGTGTCTGCACAAAACGACTGCTTTTCTCAGCACGAACAGCAGTCTCTCCTTTACTTGCCGCGCTGATGACTTGGACTGCACGCCGATCCGTATCCGATTCTGGTGCTAAACGCCCTTCCAATGACAGTCCCGATGGCTCAGTTGTCTCCCACCCGAATACCGGCGCATCGAGAATAAGGAGCGTGTGTTTGGAAGCCGACCGCCTCGTAAATTCTTTTAAGTGCTCGACCGTGATCGACTTCGTGACGTTGTTGACCTGTGCGTCAAACGGCACAAGATACCCCCGATCATACCCATCGGGATCTTGCATAGATCCGGCATGGCCCACGTAAAAGATAACGAGCCGGTCCATGCGCCCAACTTTTCTCGGCAACATGTCGTTGAACAACTGGTGCAGACGTCGCGAGCTTGCATCCTTGTCGTAGAACTCGACCACCTCGTCGAACCCTAACCGCCGAAATGCCTCGGCCACCTTCTTGGCATCGCTGATCGCTCCCGGGACGGGAGGAGCCAAAACATAGTTTTCGATCCCAATAATGATCGCCCAAGACTTGTAATACAGGCCTTCCGGCTTTCCCGATTGAGCTTCAGCGGTCGAGAGGGCGACGACTGAAAACAGCCCGAACACATGAACGCCCCGTAAGAGCAGCCTCAAGAGCCCACGCAACGGGTTCTTCTTCCTGCAATGCCGTTCGCTGGTCATCGGGGCAGCCTATCTCCGGCCTAGACAAGTGTCAAGAAACGGAATCGAGAAAAGCCTCTCGCAGGCTACGAAACAACTGTATGGTTGCAGGCGTCCCCGACTTTCTCCATAATTGCGCAGCCGATGATGGACCGTGCCGAGGAAGGAGACGCGACCGCCATGAGCGAAAAGATTGAGACCCTGTTGAAGGAAAGTCGGACGTACCAGCCGACCGCCAAGACGATAGCCGCAGCCTCTATCAAAGACTACGAGACTGAATACAAGAAATCCATCGCTGACCCAGAAGCCTTTTGGAGCCGTGAAGCCAAGGAACTGGAATGGTTTGCTCCCTGGAACAAAGTCTTAGAGTGGGACTATCCCTGGGCCAAATGGTTCGTCGGTGCACGATGCAACATCGCCTACAACTGCCTGGATCGCCACATCAAGACCTGGCGTAAGAACAAAGTCGCCCTGATCTGGGTGGGCGAACACGATCAGGAACGAATCTTCACCTACGCCGAACTGTCCCGGCAGGTGAATCGCTGCGCCAACGCCCTCAAGAAGCTTGGCCTTCAGCAAGGCGATCGTGTCACCATCTATTTGCCCAAGATCCCCGAACAAGTCATCGCCATGCTGGCCTGCGCCAGGATCGGCGTGATCCACAGCGTCGTCTATTCAGGATTCAGCGCCCCCGCCCTTGCCAGCCGTATCAACGATGCAGAAGCCAAGCTGGTGATTACGGCTGATGTCGGGTTCGACCGCGGCAAGACGATCCAATTAAAACCAGTGGTAGACGAGGCCATCAAAACCTGCCCGACGATCGACTATGTGGTGGTCGTACGCCGCGAGGTCCAAGGTCCAGCCCTTTCCGCCCCAAAGGAAATTGACTGGAAGGAGTGGATCGAACATGAGCGACCGGTGTGTGAAGCGGAACATCTGGATGCCGAAGCCCCGCTGTATATCCTCTACACGTCCGGGACAACCGGGAAACCCAAGGGGGTCGTCCATGTCCATGGCGGGTACATGGTCGGCACCTATACGACGACGAAGTATGTGTTCGACATGAAAGATGATGACGTGTACTTCTGCGTGGCTGACCCGGGATGGGTCACAGGCCACAGCTATATCGTCTACGGTCCGCTGCTCAATGGTGCCACGATTCTGACCGCGGAAGGGAAACCGGATTATCCAAATCCTGGACGCTGGTGGGATCTCATCGAACGGTATGGGATCTCGATTTTCTATACGACCCCGACCGCGATCCGACTGCTCATGCGCTACGGCGAAGACTGGCCGAAGAAATTCGATCTCTCGACGCTTCGTATTCTCGGGAGCGTCGGAGAACCGATCAACCCGGAGGCTTGGGAATGGTATCACCGCGTGACGGGCGGGGACAAACCGATCATGGACACCTGGTGGCAGACGGAAACGGGATCCATTCTGATTACTCCGCTTCCCACCGTGCCGCTGAAACCAGGCTCGGCCACGCGCCCATTTCTTGGCATTGAAGCCGATGTCGTCGATCGCGAGGGCAACAGTCTTCCCGTAAATGCCGGTGGCTTTGCCGTCATCAAGAAACCCTGGCCCTCCATGATGCGGACGATCTACAAAGATCCGGAGCGGTACAAGACATACTGGAACACGATCCCCAATTGCTATACAGCCGGGGATGTCTGCCACAAAGACGCCGATGGCTATATGTGGTTCATGGGCCGCGCGGATGACGTGATCAAGGTCGCGGGCAATCGACTCGGCACTGCGGAGGTGGAAAGCGCATTGGTTAGCCATCCTGCCGTCGCTGAGGCTGCCGTGATCGGGAAACCGCATAAGACGGTTGGCGAATCTATCAAGGCCTTTATCATTTTGAAGCAGGGAGAAGAGGACAGTCCGGCGCTGATCAAGTCGATCAAGGATCAGGTCCTCAAAGAATTGGGCAAGATCGGGGTCCCGTCGGAAATCGACATTGTGTCGTCGCTGCCCAAGACTCGATCCGGAAAAATCATGCGCCGTGTTCTGAAAGCAAAAGAGCTTGGGCAAGACCCGGGAGATATTTCAACCATCGAGGAGTGACAGGATTGAGAAGAGGCGGGAGAAAACCGGGAGAACCAATCTATCTCAGACGGCACATCATCGCCCTCGCCCTGGCGGTGGGCCTGCCGGTGGTGCTACTGCAGCTCTACAAGATCTACATCGGCCCAGTGAGCTTCGGTGCGCAGATGGGATTTGGAATTCTGGTCTCAGTCCTGGCCGGTATCGTCCTCTATTACACCTATCGATCATCCGCTCAGAACCAGCCGTAGGAGAAACTTGGCTGTCGCATCGGCCCTCGGGATGCCCAAAGAAAACTTGGCTGCCTGTTTCAATTCCTTGTCCTATTGAGTTCTTAACCTTGTTGTTGCGCATAATTGTGCGTTACATTGCATGCATCACTCAAACCCTGAGGTAACCCATGGCCGTAGCCTACAAGAAAGAAGAAATCCTCAGCGCATCTCGAGTCGCGCGCTCCTTCGGAAAAGTGTTGACCGACCTGAAGGCTCAGCATCGGCGTCGGGTGGTCGTTCTCAAAAACAATCAAGTGGAAGCTGTGATCGTGCCGGTGGATGACTATGAAAAGATGGCGGAAGCACTCGATCTCTTGGAGCACATGGAGATCCACCGACTTGTCACACAGCGGGCACGCAAGAAAGGGAGGAAAACCGTCCCACTGGAGGCGTTACTGAAGGAACAACGTCTTGCGGTATAGCGTCGTCCTGACTATCGCAGCCGCCGAGGACTTCCGACATCTTGACGGATCGTTGAAAGAACCGGTTGCAAAGCAGCTCAAAAAACTCGAGACTTCCCCACGGCTCGGCGAACATCTTGGCAATCGGGCAGGACTCGACCTCACCGGCTACTACAAACTCTACGCAGCAAAGAAATCGATCCGTATCGTGTACCGGATCATTGACCAAGAGATCCTGGTCGAAGTCGTCGCCATTGGAAGGCGTGAAGATCTCGCGGTCTATCAGGAAGCCCTCAAGCGGGTAAAACACAAGGCTCGATAGAAGAATTGCTCATCCGCGTCTCTCAGTCGTGTCCTAAAAGTATCCGACCCCTTAAATACAAGTGGAAGCTGTGATCGTGCCGGTGGATGACTATGAAAAGATGGCGGAGGCGCTCGATCTCTTGGAGCACATGGAGATCCACCGTCTTGTCACACAGCGGACACGGAAGAAAGGAAAGGAAACCGTCCCACTGGAGGCATTGCTGAAGGAACAGCGTCTTGCGGTATAGCGTCGTCCTGACTGTCGCAGCCGCTGAGGACTTTTGGCATCACCTTGCACAGGTGTATCACATCTGTTACACTTCGTTGAAAGCCCTATAGAAGGAGATTTCATGCCATCCACAAATCCACGCGTGAATGTTGTCCTGGAAGAACCGGTTTATGAGGGACTCCGCCGCTGGGCGAAGCGGGATGGCGTATCCCTTTCACTCAAGGTGCGGGATCTTGTGAAAGACGCGCTGGAAGCGGAGGAGGATCGAACGCTGGCCAGCCTGGCCCAAGACCGAGAGCAGACTTTCGATCGAAAGAAGGCCTTGACGCATGCTCAGACCTGGGCACCGCTCAAACGATTGAGACGATAAGTGTCCTTCGCACTTCGGTACCACCCCGCCGTCGCCGACGAAGATATCCCCCTTATTCCTCAAAATCTCCACGTCCGGATTGCCGGAGCCATTGAGTTACGCTTGACTCGTGCTCCGCATCAATACGGTGTACCTCTTCGCAAGACATTGAGAGGCTACTGGAAGCTGCGTGTCGGGGACTATCGCGTCGTGTATAAGATCGAAGGAGAAGAAGTGTTGGTCCTAGGAATTCAACATCGCAAGACGGTCTATGAGGATATCGTACAGAGACTTGGTAGACCGCGTTAACCATCCGCGTCCACGATTCAAGATCCGACCCCAACCTATGTTCCACTATTCACCGAGCCGATTTTTCGTTAGCTGCCGGGCGCGGACAATCATCGAAAGCGTCTGGTCGACATTCTGTGCGTAGCCTTCGAGGCTACGAACGGCCGACTCGGCCGCCCTATTAAATGTTCGCTCAACCCGCGGTGTCGATCGGATAATTTCAATCAGTTTGGTCAGCGCGCTTCGTTGGCTCAGTGCTGATTCCTCGGCTCGGTCGAGCAGTGTCAAGAAAGTCTTTAACTGGTCTTTCTCGGTCTCCGTAGATGGTGTCTGAGCCCGAATCAGAGACTCCAGGCTACTGCGGGTTGTATCGAGCGTTGTCGCATAGTCGCCGTTGTGAGTTGCCAACGACTTTGCATAATCCAGCAATTGATTGGCGAGCGTGATTACAACTACCCAGCGAGTGCGCGCAGGACTGTTTGACTTAGCCAGGGCCGTCAGCCGCTCGCCCATTTCACTCATTACCTTGCTGATCGTCGTCATCTCCGCATTGTTCGTCTCAATGATCTCGCCAAGTTTTGCAAATCCCTCCTCCATGTCAACGAGATGATCAAGGACGCCAGCCTCGCCCAACGTCGGCTCTGAGACGCTCCCTGTTACAGTCGACACGATCGTAGACTTTCGCGCCATTGTCGCAGAAAGGAAATCAGTTACAGGGGTTCCAAAAGCCAATCGATCGTCAAGAGCGTCCTTGGCAACGGCGAGGAGCTGTGCTCTTGCCTTCGCGATTTCTGCGAAATGTGTACTGTACGGAATCACGCGATAGGATCTGAGATCAAAAGGCAGCTCATCAACATGCTGAGTCAACAGAATTACTCTTTTACTGAGACCGTGGGCCAAGCCCAATTCATAATAGACGTTTGGGTTCGAACCTGTGAGGTCGGCAATCACGAGCGAGCTGTCGGCGAGTCCATCGACGATATCCTTCAGTATGTTCTGTTGACTCCTGATGTCATCCGCACGAACCACGTCATAGCCCGCCTCCGACACTGCACCGGCAATGAACAGCCCGTAGATCTCGTCAAAGCCTTCGCCGAAGGGCATGATGACGAATGCTTGCGGCTTAGTCGTTCGTGAATCGCTCATGAAGCACCTTTATCTCAGATCCGGCTAACTATGCTTAGGCCGATCCGCATAACATGCTACCCCTATTGAGGTCACATGCCATTCAACGAACTGCTTATATTAGCGGCCCACGAATCGAAACAAATCAGATCAGCCCGCGCTTCTGCAGGTAGTCTGTATCGATGCTGATGGTGGGTTTAGGAAGCTGGCCACGTTCTTGGAGCAGACGCTCGACATACTTGCCGATGAGATCCGACTCAAGGTTGACGGGATCATTCACCTGTTTGAGCCCAAGTATCGTCACCTTCGCCGTGTGCGGAATCATGGTGACGCTGAACCCCTGCTCCGTCACCGCATTGATCGTGAGACTGATGCCATCGACGGTAATGGAGCCCTTTGCGACACAATAGCGAAGAATCTCCGGAGGCGCTCCGATGGTGAACACGATGGCATTGCTGTCCTGCTGCCGGCTGCGAATGACACCCACGCCATCCACATGCCCGGCCACCAGATGCCCGCCGATGCGTTCGTTGAGCTTCATGGCCCGTTCGAGATTGACCGGCATGCCCACGGCGAAACCTCCGAGCGTCGACACCGAGAGCGTTTCGGGCGAGACCTCCACGGAAAAATCGCGCTCGCTTCTCGAGACGACCGTGAGACAGATTCCATTCACGCTCACGCTGTCACCGATCTTCAGGTCGTCCATCACGGTCGAGGCCAGAATCGTGAGCCTGGCTCCCGCAAGTGTTTTTCTCAGGACGGTCACGGCGCCCATTTCTTCGACGATGCCAGAGAACATACAAAAGCCCTCGGATGATGGCCGCCGGTCATGAACTGTAAGTCAATGACTCCAGCGACCGAAAAAGTTTTCGCGGTCCCATTATAGCGACTTCGTCCTAATTCTTCTTCATGGCCAACCAGAAAACAACAGCTGCGGCAAGCTGGATACCGGCAATGACCATGAAGGCGCCTCCATAACTCATGCGCGCGATCAGCAACCCAGCCAACAGCGGTCCGCTTGCATGTCCGATATCCATGATTGTCCCTTGCATGCCCATACCAGCCCCCAGCCTCTTGAACTCGGAACTGTCCGCCACAAGCGCTGAAGAGGACGATGAGACCACGGCTTCACCGAAACCGAACCCAGCCGACAGCATCAGTAAGAACGGGAACATCGACACATATGGGATACAGACAAAGGTTCCGGCGCAAATAAGTAGGCCAAGCATAATCAACGGCTGGCGACCGACTTGATCTGAAATCCGTCCCATAATAGGCTTGGAAAAGAACGACGTGCCGGCTTGGATAGAAAACAACAGACCGACTTCACCAGGGTTCAATCCCGCTGAGACTCCGTACAGCGGCAAAAATGCCATCAAGGCTCCGTTCGCAATCATCTTGGCAGCATCCGTCATGCTGGTGATTAGGACTTTGTTATTTTTTGCGACAGCGGCAAACCCCTTCCACATTTCGGACAGCACCACCGCCGGCCCCTGTTCCTTCCTCTGCGGTACTGCGACATCGAGATGAAGGCTATAGAACAACACCATGCCGATGCAGCCGAACACGCCGGCCGTGACGAACGCAGTGGAGAATCCCGCCGCATGGATGAGGTACCCGCCGAGAAAGGGGCCCAAGAGCGAGCCGGACTGCGTGCAGGCCGTATAGGTTCCGAGCGCCGCGCCACGCCGTTCTCGATAGAGCTCTGCTACAGTAGCCAAAGCGCTTGGCGCGAAGATGGCCGTCGCCAACCCGTGCAAAAACCGCAACGCCGTCAACGCATCCAAATCCGTAATGAAGGGATAGAGAAACGGCGGCAACCCGAACGCCACCACGCCGATCCGCAGCAACAAGCGCCTTCCATAGATATCGGAGAGCGCGCCGGAAGGCAGCTTCAGCAAGACGCCTGTTAAGGTTGAAACGGACACGATCAGACCGATCCGTTCCGGGCTCGCGCCGAGCGATTCGGCGAACAACGAGAGCGCGGGCATCCGCACCATGTTGTAGCTGATAAAGGAGAAGATGCCGACTGTGCAAATCAGCACGAAACTGCGGGATGTCGTCATGGGATCGATCGACCGTCCGGACGACCTGTCTCGGTGCTGTGTTGGCCGCTCAGTACCTGTTTCAGGAACGCCACGTGATGTTCCGGTAAAGACGGCGGATTCGCCAGTTCAGCCATCACCCGTTGGGGATCCCGCCTCATCGCCACCCCTAATCGATCAACTGTCTCCACTCCCTTTTGCAAACGGCTTGTCACAATCCTGGACACAAGCGGATGCAGGAGCGACACCAACCCTGAAAGGAAACGATTATCCAGCTTGGTATACGCCACCAATGTACTGTCCGTCACTTCATGGCCGTTCGCATCTTGCATCACACCGATCCTGAGAAAGACAACTGCTTTTCCCGTCACATGAGGAAGCAACCGGCTTTCATGAGTCCCCTCAAGAAAGTAGATACGCGACGCGGGATCTTCGTAGACCAGCTCAACAATCCCTTTCGTCCCATCGCCGTCATCGCCCCAGAATCGGCCGGGGCCTCGTGACTCCGACTGGTACCGGCCGAGATTGAGTCGCCGCATCAACGCAGCGGTAAATGGGGGGTGATCCAGGAGATGGTGATACATCGATTCAGATAAGGCGGCTCGAATAGGCCCTACTTTGCTCTCCGTCGTATGGCCCTGGACAATGGGTTGTAGCCTGCAGGTCCAGGCCGGATCCACTCGTTCAACAGGAAATGTCAGCCCAGCATGATCACGCAATAAGGAGCACGATTCGGTCCTCCCCTGCTCAGGAAAGAGGCACAGCCCCACTCCGAGTCCAGCGATGACTATTCTAATGATGTGTCGTTGTGCGACCCGCCAAGCGGAGCTCATGGGGTGAGCTTTTCAACGGCTATGGTGAGATGGATGGGAAAAAGCTGTTGAGGATCCCCTCGTAGCCTGGCCTGCCGTAATAACGTTTCAAGCGACGGCGACACAACGCCACTGAATGAGAGACGCCCATTTGTCATGACCGTAAGCGGCATGGAGAAGTCGATGAGTTGCTCATTCAAGAACAGACTGTACCGCTGGACCCGATCAGCAGTTATCTCAATCCGATTGGCTCCTACGATCGATGCGTCTACCTTGGCATATTCCCGACGCTTAATTCGTTCATCTCGCTTGTCGGCTAAGTCCTGCGAGAACGCTGCGATTGGGTCAGTCGAGTCGATCCGAATCCAGCTGAACGATTGAAAGTGGCTGGCATCACGCACGACGGTCAGCCGGGCAGGTAACGACTCGCGGCGCTGGTTATCGAACCAGGCGATCAGATCGGACAGCTCTTCTTTTGGGAAATAGTGACCGCCTGCGATGGGATGCTCGCGCTGATGTTCGCGGTACACATACGGATAGCCAAGTGTCACCAACTCTTGGACGATCGACCGGCTCAGCCTGACAGGCATCACCTGATCCTTCGCTCCATGGATGATATACACAGGCGTATTGCGAAGATTCCCCAAGAACGGCAGTACCACATCATCCAATCCGCTGGCCATTGGCGCGAGGCCGGCAAACAGCGGCGCATGATGCATCCCGATCAGCCACGCGCCGATCCCACCATTCGACATGCCTGTGAGAAAGATCCGATTCGGATCGATATGGTACTGCCGTCGGACTTCCCGGATCGTTTCCAAGACCAACTCCTCGGCAGGCCTGGTAAACCACGCACCCGACGGATAGGTCGGGCAGGCCAAAAGATAGCCCTCGCCCAACCGCGCTCGCCACCGCTCCAAATACTCTTCACCAGTAAAACCATATCCATGCAGACACACAATGAGGGCATAGCTCTTCGAAGTCTGATACGACGCGGGGATGAACAAAGACAACGGGTAGGTACGCCCACGAACGATGATCTGTTCACGAGGAAGAATCTCGACGGGTTGACGTTGGTACGCTCCTTCCCTCCCTATGATCCGAGAAACCACTTCGACTGATGCCTTCTCATCAGACAGAATAGCCTGCAAGAGACGTTCAGCTTCGTTCGCCTCACCCGTATCAAGAAATCGATAGACGAGTGAGTCAAGACTCTCGCTCGGTTGAACCGGCGATTCTGCAAAGCCAAGCGCAACATTGCCTGCCAAGAGCACCGACAGGATGATACTCCATAGCCAGAGGATCACAAATCTCCTTCCACCACAACATCATGACCGACGGACCTGGTCACCACATGCCGTAACTTGATCGCACCGGCAAGCCGTGCCGGACTCGTTCCCCCAATAAGCCCTTTGGCATTCTGTCCGCCGAGCAGTAGTGGCGCCAGATAGAGGCGAACGTGATCAACCAGCTTTGCCTTCAGCATCGCCGCATTGATCTCGCTACCCCCCTCCACGAGGAGGGACATGATACCACGCCGACCGAGCTCCCTGAGAAGAGCGGACAATGAAACACGGCCCTGCAGAGCGGGCAACGTGAGAATCTCTATGCCTTTCTTTTGCAGGGCCGATCGCCGAGCTGCTGGAGCTGCAGCCGTTGTGACAATGATCGTCTTCGCCTTGTCCTGTTGCGCCAGGACCTGTGCCTTGAGGGGAGTACGCAAGCGACTATCGACCACAATGCGAAGAGGCTGCTGCAATGCTAGTTTTTCGAGTCGCGGTCCCGCTCTCGCGGTCAACGACGGATCATCCGCCAGAACCGTTCCGACGCCAACCAACACAGCATCTGCACTGCAACGAAGTTGATGGACTTCTCTCCTGGACGACTCTCCGGTAATCCATTGAGATTCACCAGAAGCTGTCGCGAGCTGTCCATCAAGCGTCATGCCAGCCTTGAGTGTCATATAGGGACGGCCCGTTTTCATCCAATGGCAGTATGCTTTGTTTAGTTCCTGCGCCTCTCGCTGCGCAACCCCAACCGTGACTGAGAGTCCGGCTCGCCGAAGCGCGGCAGTTCCTTTTCCCTTTACGGATGAATTCGGATCCTGCATCGCAATCACCACACGGCGGACACCAGAGCAAAGAATTTCAGGAACACAAGGGGGAGTTCGTTTTTTGAGATGGCAGCACGGCTCAAGCGTGACGTAGAGTGTCGCCCCTTGAGCACGGCTTCCTGCCTGCCGGAGCGCGAGAATTTCTGCGTGAGGAGTCCCAGGTCGGAGGTGAAACCCTTGGCCGACGATTCGACCCTGGCGAACCACCACGGCTCCAACCATCGGATTCGGACTTGCCGTTCCCTGGCCCTTCGCCGCGAGACGAAGCGCCAGGGTCATAGAGTGAAGATCTCGTGTACTGTCCGTCACCGTTTCTTGCGGCTGCCTGAAGGCCTCTTGGGCGCCGACTTAGCCCGCTTTAAAGATTTTGATACCTTCGTGGATTTTACCGTCGTCTTGACACGCGCCGTCGCGGCTTTCTTGGGTACTGTTGGTGGCTTGGCGTCTGCTGTGGCGATCGCAGCCTGTGCCGCCGCCAGCCGCGCGATAGCCACACGGAATGGCGAACAGCTCACATAGTCCAACCCGATCTGATGGCAAAACTCCACGGAACTGGGATCCCCGCCGTGTTCGCCGCAGATACCAAGCTTGATCCCCGGACGTGACATGCGCCCTCCTGCGATGGCCGTCTTCATCAACGAACCCACACCTTCCCGGTCAAGCGTGGCGAACGGATCCGCGTCCATGATCTTCACCGTTCGATAGTGGTCGATGAACTTGGCGGCATCATCGCGGGAAAATCCGAAGGTCGTCTGAGTCAGGTCGTTCGTTCCGAAGGAGAAGAACTCGGCCTCTTCGGCAATCCGTTCGGCGGTCACCGCAGCGCGCGGCAATTCGATCATCGTCCCGACGAGATACGAGAGCTTCACGTTGTAGCGCTTCATGGTCTCTTGCGCGACTTCGCGGATGAGATCCTTCTGCGACTTCATTTCCGCCACCATGCCCACCAGCGGAATCATGATCTCCGGAACGATCTTCTTGCCCTCTTTCGCCAGCTCGCACGCCGCCTCGATAATGGCGCGCGCCTGCATCCGCGTTATATCGGGCATCGTAATACCCAGCCGGCAGCCGCGCAGCCCCAGCATCGGATTGAATTCATGTAATTCTTCAACGCGCGCCAGCAACCGACGCTGCTCTTCCAGCTTGGCGCCGTCCTCGCCGGTCAACTCAAGCTGGGCGATCTCCACCATCAACTCTTCACGCTTCGGCAAAAACTCATGCAACGGCGGATCGAGCAGGCGAATGGTGACCGGAAACCCCTCCATCTCGCGATACAACCCGATGAAGTCCTGCTTCTGCAGCGGCAACAACTGCTCCAGATACCTTTCCCGATCCTCTTTCGTCCTGGCCAGAATCATCTTCTGCATGATCGGAATTCGGTCTTCGGCAAAGAACATATGTTCGGTGCGGCAGAGCCCGATGCCTTCGGCACCGAACCCTCGGGCGATCTTGGCCTGGTCCGGCACATCGGCATTCGCCCGCACTTTCATCGTCCGCACACTGTCCGCCCATGAGAGGATGGTCGAGAAGAGCTGATATTTTTGCGACTTCTTTGCATCCAGTTTCCCCTGCACCACCTGAATAATCTCGGATTCCATCACAGGAATATCGCCGTCATACACATTCCCGGTCGATCCATTCACGGACAGATAGTCGCCTTCCCGGAACACTTTCGATCCGATCCGCACCGATTGAGTATCGATGACTTCGACCGCTTCGCACCCGGCGACACACACTTTGCCCATCTGTCGGGCCACCACCGCCGCATGGGACGTCATGCCGCCTCGCGCCGTCACAAACCCGGAGGCGGCGTTCATGCCATGAATATCGTCGGGGCTGGTTTCGTCGCGCACCAGCACAACCCGTTGCCCAGCCGCCTTCATTTCGACGGCTCGATCCGGCGTCAAGGCGATCTTTCCGGCCGCCGCTCCAGGTCCGGCCGGCAATCCCTTGCCTAGTGGGGTTGAACCCGCTTCCGACTGGGTATCAAAGATCGGATAGAGATACTGCGCGAGCTGATCCGGACTAACCCGCTGCACCGCCTCACGTTTGGTGATCAAGCCTTCGTTGACCATCTCGACGGCGATACGCACGGCAGAAATACCGGTGCGTTTTCCGACTCGCGTCTGCAACATATACAACGTGCCTTCCTGGATCGTGAATTCCAGGTCGAGCATGTCGCGGTAATGTTTTTCCAATCGCTTGTAGGTATGTTCGAGTTCTTTATAGGCGGGAGGCACGGTCCGAGCCAACTCCGTGACCGGCAGTGGCGTCCGAATTCCGGCGACCACGTCCTCGCCTTGCGCGTTCATCAAACACTCACCGAAAAACTTCCGCTCGCCCGTATTGGGATCGCGCGTGAAGGCCACCCCGGTACCGCTGGTGTCGCCCATGTTCCCGAACACCATGGCCACGACGTTGATCGCCGTCCCCCAGTAATCCGGGATGCCGTTCAGCCGGCGGTAGGTGATCGCGCGCGCGCCATTCCAGGATAAAAACACCGCGTCGATCGCCAACTTCAACTGCTCATTTGGATCATCGGGAAACGCATTGCCCGTTTCTTCCTTGACCAACGATTTGAACCGCTCCACGAGATCGCGCAGCGCGCGCGCATCAAGCTGCGTCTCGTGTTTTACTCCCATTTCCTCTTTCTTGAGATTCAGAATCGCTTCGAAGTGTTCGCGTGGCACACCCATCACGATACTGCCGAACATCGCCACAAACCGCCGATAGCTATCCTGAGCGAACCGGTCATTTCTGGTCTTGACCGCCAACCCTTCCACGGTCTTCGTGGTGAGACCGACGTTCAGTACCGTGTCCATCATGCCAGGCATCGAGGCACGAGCCCCGGATCGGACTGAAACCAGCAACGGCCGTTCAGGATTCCCAAACCCCATTCCCATTGAGCGCTCGACACGTTTGAGCGCCTGCAAGGTGGCGTCCCACATGCCGGGTGGATACTTCTTACCGATTTTGTAATATTCGACGCAGGCTTCTGTCGAAATCGTGAAACCGGGTGGGACTGAGATGCCCAAATTAGTCATCTCGGCCAATCCTGCGCCCTTTCCCCCCAGCAGCTCCTTCATGTTCGAGGTACCCTCGGCCTTGCCATCGCCGAAATAGTAGACGTATTTTTTTGCCACGTGACTTCTCCTTCTCGGAAGAATGCGTATCAATGAGCAGGCGATGCACGACGACCGTCGGTTGATTCCAGACGGAGCCGATAGCGGTTCACCAAGAACCACTTCACCCATACGCCACCGATGATAACAGCGGCGACAAACAGCATCAGCATCAATAATCGGTAGTCAGCTTGAATACCTTGATCGACGTAGTACTGGCCATCAGGCCCCTTTTTAAGTTTCGTGTCGGGCTGCAGATAATGGGGTGTTCCGCTCGGATCGGAGAGGTTCAGCCATTCGGAACAGAGCCGAACAGGTTCACTCGCTCCAGGCAATGATTGCCACGCAAGTCGAAGACACACATCCTGCTTCGCGTTGAAGAAATCTGGCGTCTTCACCAAGTCGTCCAGATTAATGCCGCTGAGCGCGAACCCGCCCAAAAGAATGGCATTGCAGAGCACCATCAGGCCCAGCGAGACCGCAAGAGAAAACCGTCGGACCTTGTCCGCCCGACGGCACTCGTCCGTCATCGGCTGATCCATGACCACTCCCGGTTTTTCCGATCCTCGCGAGAGACAGTCTATATTCCGTCCGAGTCGACCTATCGCCCTTCTACCACAACCTGGGAAAAGTCGGCGAATGACATAAACAACTCATCGACCTCTTTGAGCACCGTCAGCCGATTACCGCGGATCGCCTTATCGTCTGCGTTGACCATCACAGCTTCGAAAAATGCATCAATGACCGGCCTCAGCCCTACCAAGGCATTCAATGCCTCGTGATAGTCACCCATCGACAGGGCGAACCCCATCTTCGCTCCTTCTTCGGTGACTGCCTGGTGAAGCGCCGATTCTGACGGATGCTGAAACTTCGCTACATCGACCGGCTGGCGTTCCCACTGCTCTTTTTCCACCAACCGATGCGCCCGCTTGAAACCGACGATCAACGGATCGAACTCCGGCTTTCTCGTCACAGCTTCAAGAGCCTTCATAAGGTCCAACAACTGACGAAACGAACGAGAATGGATATTTTCTTTGGATAAAACCGCATTAATCACGTCGTCTCGCCTAATCCCCCCCCCCGTACCAGCATAGTAGCGAAACCGCTCAACGATAAAATCAAGTGCACCTTGAGTCATACCATGCTGCTGCTCGGGGAAATTGGCTCCGTCATAGATTTGCTCCACCTTGTCGAGCGCATGGCTTAGGATGAGAGGGATATCTCCTTCGACTAGAATGCGGACGATGGCCAAAGCATCACGCCGCAACGCATAGGGATCTTCTGATCCCTTCGGCACGACTCCGACGCGAAAAAAACCTGTGATTTTAGCGAACCGATCCGCGAGTGAAAGCAATTTGCCAACTAGTGAATCCGGTATTGGTCCTTCCATCCCGCGCGGTAGATATTGCTCGGTAATAGCCTTAGAAACAGAGGAATTCTCTCCAGCATGTTTCGCATATTCGCCACCCATCACTCCTTGGAGAGTTGGGAATTCCCCAACGACGGCAGACACAAGATCAGCGTTTGCCAGTCTAGCTGCGCGACGAGAAATTTCTACTACCCCCTGATTACCAGTATCGATGGCAAGAAAACTAACCAGCTTTTCGGTACGCTCCATTTTGTCATAGACAGTACCTAGCTTTTGATGGAATGTAACCCCTCGGAGTTTTTCGACACAATCCTCAGGCCGAGTTTCTCGGTCCTGATCGAAAAAGAACTTCGCATCCGCTAACCGTGCCGCCAAGACCCGCTCGTTCCCCGACCGAATGAGCGCCATGTTTTTCGGTTCATTGTTGGCGATCGCGATAAAATGCGGCGCCAGTTTGCCGGACTTTTTATCCCTAACCGAGAAGAACCCCTGATGTTCTTTCATCGACGTGATGAGAATTTCAGAAGGAACCGCCAAGTACTCCGGCTTGAAGCTGCCAAGAACGGCACAAGGCCACTCCGTCGTGTATACCGCTTGATCGAGCAACACATCATCAGCATTCAGTCCAACACCAGCCTTAACACAGAGCCGGTCGATTTGTTGCTGAATCGCCGCTCGGCGGCGTTCAGGATCAAGCATCACTCCTGCCTTTTGAAGACCCTTGCTGTAGGTCTTGAAGTCCCTCACCGTGATGGGCTTTCCGCCGCCCATCACGCGATGACCGGACGTCCGATTACCGGCGTGGATCCCAGCGATCCGTACCGGCACGACCGTTCCCCCAAATAATGCCACGATCCATCGAACCGGCCTGGCGAAGCGTAAGCCCGTTTCGTTCCACTTCATGGCCTTCGGGAAAGACAGCGTGTCGAAAAGGCGAGGCAGTAACTCCAGAAGAAGGGTTGTGGTCTTGCGTCCGGCATCGCGCTTGACCGCGAACAAATACTCGCCCTTCGGCGTGCTCCGTATCTCCAGACTTCCGACCGTCACACCTTGTCCGGCGGCGAATCCCATCGCCGCTTTTGTGGGTTGGCCGGCCTGGTCGAATGCCACTACTTTCGATGGCCCCATCGTTTCTTTGACCACCGCAGTTTGGTGCGCAAGCAACTCGTCCACGACCAAGACAAGCCGCCGAGGCGTCCCATAGGTCTTGATGGACCCGAACGACAGCCGGACATCCTGCAAAAGGCGGGTGGCTGACTCTCGAAGGGCGGTCAGGGCGGGTACGACAAATTCAAACGGCAGCTCCTCCATGCCGATTTCGAACAACAGCTCAGCGGTAGGCTTGGAGAGACGAGTTTTGTGTTGACGGGGTTTCTTTTTCACGAGCGGGCGCTTCATCGATGTGCAACCTGCGTCTTCATCAGTGGATGTCCCAGCGCGGCTCGCTCATCGCGATAGCGCTCGGCGCATTGTCTGGCCAAAGCCCTCACCCTGGCAATGTAGCCTGTCCGCTCCGCCACACTGATCGCCCCGCGGGCATCGAGGAGGTTGAATAGATGAGACGATTTGATGCAGTAGTCATAGGCTGGCAGCGTCAGACGCCGGTCGGTCTGCGCGAGCAATCGCTTGCACTCCGCTTCGTTCGCCTGAAAACCTTGCATCAGCATCGTGACGTCCGCTTCCTCGAAATTGTAGCGCGACCCCTGCACCTCGGTTTCGTGATGGATGTCCCGATATGACACCTGGTCGGTCCAAGCAAGATCAAAGACGTTGTCTACCCCCTGTAAATACATCGCGATGCGCTCCGTCCCGTAGGTGATCTCGCCCGTGATCGGGCTGAGTTCAATCCCACCGATCTCCTGAAAGTACGTAAACTGGGTGATTTCCATCCCATCCAGTCTTACTTCCCATCCCAGTCCCCACGCCCCCAGCGTCGGCGACTCCCAATCGTCTTGGATGAAGCGAATGTCGTGCTCCTTTGGATTGATCCCCAACCGGGCCAGACTCTCCAGATACAGCGCTTGAATGTTGTCCGGTGAAGGCTTCAGCACAACCTGATACTGATAGTAGTGTTGAAGACGGTTGGGATTTTCCCCATAGCGGCCATCCGTCGGGCGTCGGCATGGCTGCACATAAGCCGCCCGCCATGGCTCCGGTCCGAGTGAGCGCAGAAACGTGGCTGGATGAAATGTCCCCGCACCCATTTCCACGTCATAGGGTTGATGAATCACACAGCCGTGATCAGCCCAGAAACGATGGAGGGTCAGAATAAGTTCTTGGAACGTCACAGAACCTACAACCTGGTCGGGAGAGACGACGACTTGATGTTTACATCAGAAATACCGTGCCAAGCTAGCAAGAATGCTTTTCCTCTGTCAAGGAACAAGCCCCTCTAGATCAATCACTTATAAAGCGCGAAGCAAACGTCTGATCGCCATGGAGAATCCTCACGGCTGCGGCAAATTCCTTCCCAGGCTAACCAGCTTCACGAAAGCCTTCCTGTGAGAGGCTTGAAGCATGCAAAAACACAAGACCTCATGCCTTTAGCGCCTGATCGAACCGGCGTGAGACTCGGTCTGCTCTACGAAATGGCACGCCCACCGGTGAGTGAAACACCTATGCTTAACAGACCCTTGCGCTCCTGGCAAGGTCATCCTTCATTGACAAGAACTTCTGCAACAGATCCGTATACAAGAGCTTGAGCAGGCCATTCTCCTGCTCCAATTTTCTCAGCCGCTTCGCATCGAACCTATGCATGGTTTGGTTTCCCTTCGATACTGACCGGCGCATGACGAACCTCCTCACGATAGATGGATAGTTGAAAAACATCTCTTGATGAAAGCTGCAAAGCAAACTGGATGCCACGCAAAACTACTGATGCCGCCATACTTAAAAACCATTTGAATATCAGATAGTTACAGAACTCTGGAGAACACGAGAGGGTACGGAACGGACAGGTGGCTGAATCAGATGTGGTATCGGGTTAGATACGGGAATGGATCAGAAACGATACAGGCAAGCATCCACTATTTTGAAGAACGCCCCCCTCTGTGACAGAAAATAGTACAGCAAACCAATCACCGTAATTTTGCCACCGTCACCCCGTCTCCCCCTTCAGCCTTGTCACCTGGGCGAAACTCGGCGACATAAGGCGACTCCTTGAGGTATTCCCGCAGAACAGATTTGAGTCGGCCAGTCCCGTGGCCGTGAATAATTCGTAGAAATGGCGCACCGTCGAGTGCCGCCCGATCCAGCGCTGCCACGACCTGATCAAGTGCGTTGTCCGCAGCCTGGCCTCGCACATCCACCACGGTCTGTGCATCAAGCCCCAGTCCATTGGTTGGCGAGACTCGACGATAATCTAGAACCGATGAGACTGGTTGGGCTATCACAGGATGTGGCTCACGCGGGATGCCAACAAGGTTTGACACGCTGGCCAAAATTTCACCCTCCCCGACTTTAACGCGGACTCGCTTTTTCCCTTGTGGCGTTTCCAATAGGCTTCCGGTCATCCCCAGTCCGACGATCTCAACGGCATCGCCGACCGTCAGATGTTCAACCGGAATTGGTTCACTCGCAGGAGTCAGCTCCTGTCGCGTCTTTACTTCCAGCTCACTGAGTCGCTGCTTGGTCTCTTTCGCTTTGATGAGTTTCTGCTCACGCTTCAAGGAATCGACAGTGGCCTGGACCTCTGCCCGTGCCCGCTGAAATTGTTCGCCCAGTTTCTTCTTGAGCCCCCGTCGAGCCTCCTGCTCGGCTTCTTCCAGTTGCACTCGAAGCACCTGTGCCTCCCGAGCCGCCTGTTCTGCTTCGTGCCTGGCTAGCCGGGCCTTTTCACTGTCGTCAGCCAATTGGCGTTGCTTGCGCTGCAAATCGGCCATCAATTCGTCAAGCCGGTGGTCCTCATGATGCAGCCGCCTCCGCGCATCGTTCAGAATGTTTTGATCCATCCCCAGGCGACCGGCGATCTCCAAGGCGGATGACCCGCCGGGAATCCCGATGAATAATCGATAGGTCGGCGCCAATCGTTCCACATCGAACTCCACACTGGCATTCATAAAACCAGAGGTCGTCTGCGCCAGCTCTTTGAGTGCGCCATAATGCGTCGTCACCACCACCTTCATGTTCAGCTCAGCCAAGCGGCACAGCAGCGCCTCGGCCAACGCCGCGCCTTCTTGCGGATCGGTGGAGGTCACAGGCTCATCCAGGAGGACAAGAGATCGAGACATGGGGCGTTCGCTCAACATCGGTTGGGCGGCGCTCTCGGAAAGGAGTCGGATCATGCTTGTCATATGGGCGGAATAGCTGGACAGATCGCGGGTCAGATCCTGCGCATCACCGATATCGGCATAGAGATCGGTAAACAATGCCATCTCCGATTCCGGAGCGCAGGGGAGATGCAGCCCGGCCCGCACCATGAGGGCAAACAACCCGACGATTTTGAGCGTGACCGTCTTCCCTCCCGTATTCGGCCCTGAAATCACAAGGACACGAATCTTCTCGTCCATGAGAATATCGTTCGCGACGACATCATCTTTCGCGATGAGCAACAGCGGGTGCCGCGCCCGCGTGAGCATCACGCGACCATCCTCATTCAAGACGACGGGATGACACTTGAGCCGACGACTCATCTCGGCCTTTGCTCGAATGACATCACAGTCAGCCAGTACCTCGATCCCTTGCTCAATCTCGGCCGCTTTTGAAGCTACCAACGCCGTGAGCTCCCGTAAGATACGCTGGACCTCCCGTTCAATCTCCAAGTCCGCCACTTTGATGGAATTGTTCAGTTCAACCAACTCGCGCGGCTCCAGAAAGACGGTAGCCCCGCTAGACGACACATCGTGGACGATCCCAGGGATCCTCCCCCGCATGTCCGCCTTCACCGGCACGACGTAACGCCCCTCTCGCTGGGCAAAATACGACTCTTGCAGGACATCCTCATAGCGCTTGGAATGGAGAATCTGCTCCAGCTGCTGCCGCATCTCTTGCTTCAACCCCTGCGCTTGATGAGTCAGACGCCGCAGCTCCGGCGAAGCCGTGTCTTTCATGGAACCGTCCGACTGGATCGCCCCCTCAATGGCCTTCAGGACTCCCTTCAAGGTCTTTATGACATGAAGCGGCGCCAAGACCCGTGCCAGAGCCTGCATCTTGCCTTGATGAAACTCAGCATATCGCTCGACTTCTGCCATCAGGGCCAGCACCACCGCACAGTCTCGCAACTCACTGGCCTCAAGCGTGCCACCCTTTCCAGATCGAATCAGTTGCTCACGAATATCGGGGAAGACAAGCGCCGACACTGGATCACTCCCCTCCAACAAGCTCACCATCTCGGTCGTCTCTTGTTGGCGCAGGCAGGCATCCGCGAGGTCGCTCGATAAGACAAGCGACCGGCATTGAGCCAATCCCATCGCCGATTGCGCATGTTGTGCAAGGAATTCAAGGACGCGAGCCCACTCCAACACCTGCATCGCATGATCTGATAATGTTTTATTCATGTCGAATGGGCAGTACACCAGAAGCTGACGGTCAAACTCTAGCCAAGATCTCGATCGACAGGCAAGATGGGCGAGACTTGGAACCCACAGAATCGTATTCTACCCTTTCTACAGAGCCCGCCTCACAAACCCTCTTCACAAACCTTGACAAGAAGGAGAAGGCATCGATAGTATCACGCTGCTCCAGCGAAACACCTGGTTATACTGAACCCATTCATTTATATAGAGGATTACGCTATGGCCATTCGAGTTGGAATCAATGGATTCGGACGCATCGGACGCAACGTATTCCGCGCCTCGATGGGCGACAAAGATCTGCAGATCGTTGCCATTAACGATCTCACGGACGCCAAGACTCTCGCATACCTGCTCAAGTATGACTCCGTCCACGGCACCCTTCCGGCCACTGTCGAGGCCAAGGAAGACCAAATTTTCGTTGATGGGACCCCCATCAAAGTACTCGCGATGAAAGACCCGAAAGAGCTGCCCTGGAAAGCGCTGAACGTGGACGTGGTGATCGAATCGACAGGCCGATTTACTGACCGAGACGCGGCAGGCAAACATTTATCCGCCGGCGCCACACACGTGATTATCTCGGCCCCGTCGAAAGATCCCGATGTGACCATCGTACTTGGAGTGAACGAAGGCAAGCTCGATCCGAAATCGCATCACATTGTGTCTAATGCCTCCTGCACGACTAACTGTCTGGCGCCGGTGGCGAAGGTTTTGCTGGAATCGTTCGGCATCAAGCACGGCATCATGACCACCATCCATTCATACACCAACGATCAACAACTGTTGGATCTGCCGCATAAAGACCTTCGGCGCGCCCGCGCAGCCGGCATGTCGATGATACCTACCAGCACCGGAGCGGCCAAGGCCTTGCATCTGGTCATCCCTGAACTCAAGGGTAAATTGGACGGGCTTGCTATTCGCGTCCCGACCCCAAATGTCTCGCTGGTCGATCTTACGGTCGAAACGGAGAGGGATTGCGATATCGCATCCGTCAACGCGGCCTTCAAAAAGGCCGCGGATGGTCCGCTCAAAGGCATTCTCAAGTACTCCGAAGAACCTCTCGTCTCGATCGACCAAAAAGGGGACGCTCACTCGGCCACCGTCGACGCTCCGTTGACCAACGTCGTGGATAAGCGTCTCGTCAAAGTAACAGCATGGTACGACAATGAATGGGGTTATTCATGCCGAGTCCGCGACCTGGTCAAGGTCCTGGCCGGAAAATCTGTTACTCACTGAATGCAGCACCAGGGATGATGGGGCGGCCCTCACACGAATCCATCTCTCTACATAATGTCTCAGTTCACAGCACCGATGGGAGGAGGGCCTGATGAACTTGCACAAGAAAACGATCGACGATGTGCAACTTCGTGGCATGCGCGTCATCATCCGCGCCGATTTCAATGTGCCACTCGATGAATCGCTGCAAATTACTGACGACACCCGCATTCGGTCTACGCTGCCGACAATCAATCGCGTCGTCGATGAAGGCGCCAAAGTCATTCTCTGCTCTCACCTCGGCCGCCCGAAAGGCGCTTTCGAGCCAAAGTACAGCCTCGCCCCTGTCGCAAAACGTCTAGGACGACTGCTTGGGAAAGAAGCGATCTTCGCGCCGGACTGTATCGGCCCGGCCGTCGAAAAGCTGGTCGCCAAGATGAAGGACGGAGATGTACTTTTACTGGAAAATCTCCGTTTTCATGCCGGGGAGGAAAAAAACGACGACACCTTCGCCAAAGCCCTGGCCTCGCTGGGCGATGTCTTCATCAATGACGCATTCGGAGCAGCCCACCGGGCCCACGCATCGACTGTTGGTATCACAAAGTACATTAAAGATGCGGCGGCAGGTGCGCTGCTCAAGAAGGAAATTGAATATCTCGAAGGTGCCGTCGCCAATCCTGTGCGCCCGTTTGCCGCGATTCTTGGGGGTGCCAAGGTATCCGGGAAAATCGGTGTCATTGAGAACCTCGGGAAGAAGGTCGATAAGGTCATCATCGGCGGCGGCATGGCGTTTACATTCTTGAAGGCCAAAGGCATGGAGATCGGCAATTCTCTCTGCGAAATGGACATGTTGGATTTTGCCCGAGGGATCGAAGACCATGCGCTCTCACGAGGGGTCAAATTTTATCTGCCCGTCGACTGTGTGGTCGCGGCCAGCCGAGAGGTGGGCGCTGAGACAAAAATCGTCCCCGTGCAGGAAATTCCCAAAGGATGGTATGCCCTCGACATTGGCCCAGCTTCTGTAAAACTGTTCAATGAGGCGGTCCAAAACGCGAAAACCATCCTCTGGAACGGACCCATGGGCGTATTTGAAATCGACGCCTACGCCAGAGGCACTCTGGCCATGGCTCACGCAATCGCCGATGCTTATGCCCTCACGATCGTCGGCGGCGGTGAGACAGCCCTGGCCGTTCATCGGGCCGGGGTCTCGGAGAGCATGTCGTTCATCTCGACCGGAGGTGGCGCGGCGCTGGAATTGCTGGAAGGCAAAACACTTCCAGGTCTCGCGGCGCTACCTGACCGTGCAGATTGATTCGCGCATCCCAACTACTGTAGTGGAGATCCTCGGAAATCGCCCGTGCGTACTGTCCTGATCGTCGGTAATTGGAAAATGAATAAGACCGCGTCTGAAGCGACAATCTTCATTCGCGACCTGAACACGCGTGTTCCCGCTCAGCTGACAAACCTTGAGCTTGTCGTGGCCCCCCCGTTTACTGCGCTGGAATCAGTCCGCCTGGCGTTGGGCGCCTCGTCTCCGATTCAACTTGGAGCGCAGGATCTGTTCTGGGAGGATCACGGTGCCTACACGGGAGAAGTCTCCGCACCGATGCTGAAGGACCTGGGTTGTCGTTATGTCATTGTTGGGCATTCAGAGCGGCGAACGCTCTTTGGTGAACGAGGAGACCTGATCCAGAAGAAAATTCGAGCGGCGCTCAACCACGGGTTGCGCCCCATCCTCTGTATCGGTGAAACACTTGCGCAACGAGACAACGGCACGACCGATCACGTACTGACACAGCAAGTACACGACGGTCTGTCAGGCCTTGCCACGGAGGCGTTGGCCACCATCACCATCGCGTATGAACCGGTCTGGGCCATCGGTACGGGAAAGTCGGCGACGGTTGAGCAAGCTATTGCCGCCCACCGGACGATTCGGCGAGTCCTTTCCGCCGTAGCCTCTCCCGAAGTCGCCGACTGCACGAGAATCCTCTATGGAGGAAGCGTCACGCCCCACAATATAGAATCGTTACTGGCCTCGGACCAGATCGACGGCGCACTCATCGGTGGCGCTTGTCTCCAAGTCGGGTCCTTTGCTACAATTGCAACAATCGCTTCTGTTGCGCGATCCACCGGAGTCTGAGATCTCATGCTGTATACGATGCTGGTTATTGTCCATGTTTTTATCTGCTTCCTGATGATCGGGGCCATTCTTCTCCAATCGGGAAAGGGGGCGGAAATCGGTGCCGCGTTTGGTGGATCTAGTCAGACGGTGTTCGGCAGCCGTGGCCCGGCAAACTTTTTGAGCAAGCTGACGGTCGTTGTGGCGGCCGTGTTCATGATGACATCGCTCAGTCTGGCTATTTTAGCCAAGCAACGAAACTTCTCTTCGACCGTCATCGATATGCAGCCTAAGAGCGAACCCACAGCTCCCTTGGCTCCCCCGGCTGCTTCACCCGCTCAATCTTCAGGAGATTCGCATCCTTCTGGGGAAACCCCAGCGGCGGGCCACTGACCTGTTCTTCGTCAGGGCGTCATTGGGCGATCGAGAGAGTTCCGGTTCCATTCGACTCGATTGCGGTTGATGCCTTTCGGCCTGCGAGGTATCAGATACGAGTCAGCCAGGACTCGAGCGTGAGGTCTTCTCCACGCACGATTGAAAAGAAGGTATCTTGGAGGGCACGCGTAATCCGCCCAGGGGTACCAGTTCCGATGCGCCGGTTGTCGATTTCTCGAACCGGGGTCAACTCCGCAGCGGTTCCCGTCACAAATACTTCGTCAGCAATATACATTTCATCGCGCGTAAATCGTTCCTCCACCACGGCGATGTTCCGTTCTTGAGCCAATTGGATGACGGAGTTTCGCGTAATCCCTTCAAGCACCGACGTCAACGGCGTCGTCTTGAGCACGCCCCGTCGAAGGATGAATACATTCTCTCCTGTTCCCTCGGCAACATAACCTTCCGGATCGAGAAGAATCGCCTCGTCATATCCATCGGCCTTCGCCTGCCGCTTGGCCATAATGGAGTTCACATAGTACCCGGTTATTTTTCCCCTGGTCATGGACACATTCACATGGTGCCTCGTAAAGGACGAGATGCAGGCACGCATCCCATTGGCCAATGCATCATCCCCCAAATAGGCGCCCCACCTCCAAGCAGCAATGCCCACCCGAATCGGATTCTCGCCCGGATGGATGCCCATCGCTCCATACCCAATGTAGACCAGCGGACGAATGTAACAGGTATCGAGACGATTGACACGAACGGTTTCAATAATGGCCTCGGTGATCTGCTTTTTGTCATACGGCATGATCATCATGCCAATATGGGCCGAATCAAACAATCGATCGACATGCTCCTGAAGCCGGAAGATTGCGGATCCTGATTTTCCCTTGTAGCACCGAATACCTTCAAACGCCGCAAGGCCATAGTGCAGCGAATGGGTGAGCATATGGACATTGGCCTCCTCCCACCTAACGAATTTCCCATCCATCCAGATCTTTTCAACCGGTTCCAACATTGAAGACGATCTCCAGCGAGCGATAGTACTCAATTCCGCCTGCGGGGGCGGGCGTGACGGACTATAGCGTGAGGTCACACCTGGGTCAAGCAACCAGGCCGGCGATTGACTCCGAACCACTCACATAGTGATGGAAACACTTACGTGGAGGCGCAATAGGCACGCAGGCGGGCACTCAGAAACGTTCCGACTCGCTCTTCTCCCTCGGGACTCATGGTCACGACTTTGCCACCGAACAACAGGCCGCGCACCCATCGAACCACGACGCGCTGGATTTCGACCGGCTCATCTTTGTCGGGAAGGGTGAGCCGGACGACCAGTTCCATCCCAGGGACGACTTGATGATCACCCAGGACACGGAACCCGTTACGACAGAGGTTTATCACTGTTCCTTTTCCGAGGAAATCTCCGCCCAGATAGTACGCAACACAGCGAACGGGAATCCGATGATAGGTACGGATCACAAACTTGTTGCTGTAGGACATGATCTTGTTGCCATCTCCCGATTTGTAGCGCGGAGCTACCGGAAATGTGCCCTCGCGATCGTGGTGCCCAGCATACGTGTCGGCACAATCGCTCTCCTAGCCCTCGAAAGAGGGGGCATGCGTGCGATGATATACACTCCTGATGCTCCTGGTTTGTCTTGACACCTCTCCTATCCCCATGTTAAATGAACCGTTCTTTACGTTCGGAGAAGGAATAATTATGTACGCGATTGTAGAAACAGGTGGAAAGCAATATCGAGTCGAGGCTGGGGCCACCATTCAGGTTGAACGGCTGCCAGGAGACGTCGGGGCTGAGATAGAAATCAGCCAGGTCCGTCTCGTACATGGTGACGCTGGTCTTCTGTTTGGACAGCCTCTCATTAATGGGGCCAAGGTCACGGCTGAAATCGTGCAGCAAGGACGAACCCGATCAATTACTGTTTTTAAGAAAAAGCGCCGCAAGGGCTATCGCCGCACCCGTGGACACCGACAAGGATTCACCAAGCTATTGATTACGAATATTGCAACGGCCTAAAGACACAAGAAGGACTTAACCATGGCAACAAACAAAGGTGGCGGATCTTCACGTAACGGCCGCGACAGTAATCCACAATATTTGGGGGTCAAGGCTTATGGTGGTCAGACCGTGACAGCCGGCAGCATTATCGTCCGCCAGCGCGGCACCAAATTTTTCCCTGGATTCAATGTGGACCTTGGAAGAGACCACACTCTATTCGCGACTATGAGCGGTGTGGTGAAGTTCGAGGGTGGACGCGGCAGACGAAAAGTCAGTGTATATCCTGTTCCGGCCAAGTCCTGATTCACTTTCCTGCCCCTTCCGTTACGATCACGCTGGCTAAATTCTCTCCCCCTCTCTGCTCAGGGTCGGGTATACTTTCCTACTCATCGCGACCGAGCAGGCTACAGAACGTTGACAGATGATGTTTGTCGATGAAGCACACATCGCGGTACGAGCCGGTCGTGGCGGAAACGGCATCTGTAGTTTCCGCAGGGAGATGTTTGTTCCGCGTGGAGGCCCAGACGGCGGAGATGGAGGCAACGGTGGCGACATCGTCATGACCGCATCTCATCGATTGACGACCCTGCTTGACCTCCGCTACCTCAACCACTATGAGGCCGAGAACGGGCGGCACGGTGGAGGATCCAATTGCACTGGCCGTTCTGGAGAAGATCTGACCATCACGGTTCCAGTTGGCACCATTGTTTCCGATGACCACACGAAAGAAACACTCGTGGATTTCATCGAAGATGGCCAAACGGCTATCATCGCCCACGGAGGGCGAGGCGGAAAAGGTAACAGCAACTTCGCGACCTCCGTCAATCGAGTGCCGACGAAGTGCACTCCCGGAACTCCGGGCGAAGAACGTACGTTACGACTTGAGCTGAAGCTGCTCGCCGACATCGGACTGGTTGGTTTTCCCAACGCCGGCAAATCGACGCTCATTGCCGCCATCTCAGCGGCTCGGCCAAAAATCGCTGACTATCCCTTCACGACTTTGATCCCCAATCTCGGCATTGTCAGGTTGGGATCCGACGGAAGTTTTGTCGTGGCTGATATTCCCGGCCTGATTGAAGGCGCCCACGAGGGGAAAGGTCTGGGTGTACAGTTTCTCCGCCATATCGAACGGACCGCGTTCTTGCTCCACTTGATCGATGTCTCAGAATGGGCCCCCGATGATCCTGTGGCCAGCTTTGAGACGTTGCGGCGAGAACTTGCCGCCTATGATGGAGGGCTCACCACACGCCCTTTTGCCGTCGTGCCAACCAAAATCGATGTGATCGGCACAAGCGAACGGCTGGCTCAGCTGCAGACCTATTGTCACCTCAACGGCTATCCTTGCTTGCCCATTTCCGCCGCCACGAATCAAGGGCTTGCTGACTTGATCACCTACCTCGGGAAACAGGTCATGCGTGTACGAAAGACGCCATGCGAGACCAGCTCCTAGGACAAGCGAAGCGGATCGTCATCAAGATCGGCAGCAGCCTGATCGCTTCGCGCGCGGAAGGTCTGCGCCCCCAACACATTGAGCGATTGGCTGATGACATCGCGATACTCCGAGCAGCAAGTCGGGAAATCCTGGTGGTCTCTTCCGGTGCCATTGTCTCCGGCATCCGAAAGTTGCAACTGAAGGAGTATCCCAAGAGCCTCCCGGTCAAGCAAGCGGCCGCAGCCGTGGGGCAGAGCCGGCTCATGTGGGCCTATGAAAAAGCGTTTGAACGTCTCGATATTCACGTCGCGCAGATTCTGCTCACCCACCAAGATCTCGCTGATCGCCGCCGATTTCTAAACGCCCGCCATACACTCACGGCACTCATCGGTTTCGGCATCGTGCCCGTCATCAATGAAAACGACACTGTCGCAGTCGATGAAATCAGGGTTGGTGACAACGACACCCTCGCGAGCGAAGTGGCTCATCTGGCCGATGCGGACTTGCTGGTGATTCTCTCTGACGTCGAGGGACTGTATACGGAAGATCCGCGCAAAAACCCGTCGGCCACATTGATTCCGCTGATTACGGAGATTACCCAGGATATCGAGCGCCTGGCAGGAGCGTCCAGCACCTTTGAAGGGACCGGCGGAATGGCGACGAAGCTTCGAGCCGCCAAGAAGGTCGGTGAGTACGGAATTTCGACACTAGTGCTTAATGGCGAACGGGCCGGACTCCTCCCAACGGTTCTTAGCGGCGGCCCCGGTGGCAGTCTCTTTCTCGCCCGGGAGCGTCGGCTGACCAGCCGTAAACATTGGATCGCCTTTACACTGCGCCCCCGCGGCCAGATCCATCTCGACCAGGGGGCGGTAGATGCCTTGACCAAACGAGGCAAAAGCCTCCTGGCATCCGGCATCCTCCAGGTAACGGGATCATTTGAAGCCGGCGATCCGGTCAGCTGCCTCGATACGGACGGAAAAGAATTCGCAAAAGGCCTGGTAAACGTGTCGTCCGACTTATTAGGTCAGATGAAAGGTCTCAAGACCACGGACATTCAGGCACAGTTTGGACCGCAAGAGTATGAGGAAGTTATTCACCGAGACAACCTAGTCATCCTCTAGTGCTGAGTCATGAATTCTTCGAGCCCCGATCCTCGGCACCCAGTACTCAGCCCGCATCGCCCGTTCAGCGAGGCGAGCACCAAAGACGTACCCCTCAAGGTGGGCCTGCTCGGTGGAAGCTTCAATCCTATTCATAATGGTCACCTGACCATTGCTCAGCACGTACATGAGCGCATGCAGCTCTCCCAGGTCCTTTTCATTCCAACCGGCGATCCGCCTCATAAGCGGGATGGCTCACTGGCTCCGGCGAATGTTCGGCTTGAAATGGTCCGGCTTGCGATTGCTGACAACCCGCTTTTCACCGTATCCGACATCGAGATGCAGCGAAAAGGAAAGTCCTACTCGATCGATACTATCCGGGCATTACAACACCACTATGGCCTATCCACGGAGCTGTTCTTCATTATAGGACTCGACGCGTTTCTAGACTTCCCGACATGGAGAGAACCAAAAGAGATCTTACGGATCTGCCATGTCGTGGTCGTTCCCAGACCGGGGCAATCCTTTCGGGCATTGGCTGGAATGTCCCTGCTCTCCACACTCGATCCTGATGGACTGACAGGGCTAGACACCGGTACCCTCAACAGACTAGACATTGCCATCTCCTCTAATCCAGGAGTCACCTGCCTCGCCTTTCCACCCTGTCCCACCTCGGCCTCAGAGATTAGACGGAGAGTTCGGAACAAACTCCCCTTGGTAAATATGTTGCCCCCCCTGGTACAATCTTATATACTTCGGCATAGTCTTTATCAGGAGGAGAGCGATCACACGCGCATCTAAGGCCACCGCCCTCGCTGTCGCCAGGGCCATGCTCGACAAGAAGGCCCTTGATGTCCAAGTCCTCCATGTCGCCCCGCTGACGTCCATCGCTGATTATTTGGTCATTGGGTCGGCTGAATCCGACCGGCAAACACGCGCGATCGCTGATTCCGTCGCTGATGTCCTCGCACGCGTGGGTCAACGTCCACTGAGTCTTGAGGGCACCACATCGGGCCAGTGGGTCCTGATCGATTTTGGCGATGTCGTCGCCCATGTGTTCAGACAAGACACTCGCTCGCATTACGCCCTTGAGCGCCTGTGGAGCGATGCACGGCAGATCCCCGTTCCTGGCGAAGCGTCGGCCCCGATAGCCGCCGCAAAGGGGCGGATGACCCAGAAGGCGATTTCACAGAAGATGGTCTAGGCCATGTTCAAGCTGCTGATTACTATTTTCCTCATCAGCGCCGGCGTATTCATTTACAGCTATTTCCGCGAACTGAATCCAGGAACGATCCTCATCCATACCGCTCCAGGCGCCGAGTTCGATCTCAGCCCTGTCACGCTTGTCTTGATTTCCATGGCCTGTGGGGCAGTGATTGCGACCTTCGTCGTGGGGCTCCAGCAAACGGCGCATTTAATCTTGAATTGGCGAAGCAACCGTCTAGTGCGTCGAAAGGAAAAAGTCGACACCCTCCACCGAGACGGAACCCATGCGTTCATGTCAAAGCGCACCTTGGACGCCATCACGCTCTTGGAGAAGGCCCTGGCGATCGACCCCAATCGAGTCGATTCCCTTCTATGGCTGGGGAATATCTATCGATCAGAGCGGAACTTCCCTGAAGCGATCCGGCTCCATCAACATGCGCAACGAGTGGACGATCGAAACATCGAAGTGCTGTTGGAATTGGGAAAGGATCTGGAGGACGCCAAGCGTTACGAAGAGGCGCTTCAGGCACTTCAGCAGATCCTCAAGATCGAGCCCGACAACCTGACCGCGCTCATCCGGAAACGGAATCTCAATATCCGCATGGAACGGTGGAGCGACGCGCTCGAGATCCAACATCGTTTGCTCAAAGCCAATCTTCCAGCCCCAGAAAAGCAAGCCGAAGCCGCACTGCTGGTCGGATGCATGTATGAAGTCGGGCGACAACTGCTCGAGCGTGGGCATCCCGATAAAGCCCGGCGATATTTCCGGGGAGCCATTAAGAAAGATCGGAGTTTTCTGCCAGCCTATATCGGAATCGGCGAAATTCTGATCCATGAAGGCAAAACGAAGGATGCCGTCGAAATCTTAAAAAAAGTCTACGCGCGGACGCGCAGCGTGATCATTCTCCATCGGCTGGAAGAGCTGTTTCTCGATCAAGGCGAGCCCAGCGAAATCATTCGGGTCTATCAAGAGGCCTTGCAGCAAGATCCGCAGAATCCGGTGCTCCAGTTCTATCTGGGCAAGCTTTACTATCGGCTGGAAATGGTGGATGAGGCGTTCGATCAGCTTTCGACGATTGAGGGCCCTCAGGATCACCTCTTGGACTACCACAAGATCATGGCCAAC
Organism: Nitrospiraceae bacterium; assembly: GCA_052387595.1. Taxonomy (GTDB): domain Bacteria; phylum Nitrospirota; class Nitrospiria; order Nitrospirales; family Nitrospiraceae; genus Nitrospira_D. The sequence goes on from JBQTJA010000058.1 coordinate 49,060, forward strand.
CTATACCTGCGGAAACAGCATTTCGAAGAGGCCATCGTGGAATTGAAGAAGGCCCTCAGCTTCAAGAAGCGCGTGGTGGTCCCCTATATCTGCACCCAGTGTCAGCAGGAATCCGTCGAATGGTCAGGCCGGTGCCGACGCTGCGCCAAGTGGAATACCCTCACCGCCCTCCCCTGGCTCGAAGCCGGCCAAACCGCTGCCAGCTCGACTGGAGAGCCATCATCAGTCCCCTCCGTTCCCTACCAAGGCATTGCTTCTCCGTTTGAAACCGTGTAGGTTTCCCGCCAGCATCTGCCGTTTGACCTATTGGATGTATGGAGCCATGCTCCTCGCTTCAACAGATCAGCAGCATGGCTGATCATCACCACATCGCCACTTTTTGAGGACTCCATGACCTATACAAAGTTGGCCGACAAGGCCCTCAATGATGAACCCCTGACGAGAGACGAGTGCCGCTCGGTCTTGAATGCGCCGGATGATGAATTACTTGCGCTGTTGCACGCAGCCTTTCAAGTCCGATCCAAATATTTCGGCCGGACCGTCCGTCTCCAAATGCTCCAGAATGCCAAGAGTGGAGCCTGCCAGGAAGACTGCCACTACTGTTCACAGTCATCCATTTCAACGGCACCGATCGAGCGGTACAATCTCCTCCCACAGAAGCAGATGATGGAGGGCGCGCGGCAAGCCGCTGCCTCCAAAGCCCAGCGCTATTGCATCGTCATCAGCGGGCGCAGCCCGTTGGATCGGGAAATCGACGAAATCGCCGGGGCCGTGCGCTCCATTAAGCAAGAGATTCCGATTCAGATCTGTTGTTCGCTCGGGCTGATGAGCGAATCCCAAGCCAAGCGGCTGAAAGCCGCCGGCGTCGATCGGGTCAATCATAATCTAAACACCAGTGAAGCCTTTCATGCGTCGATCTGCACGACCCATACGTTTCAAGACCGGCTGGCGACGATCAAGAACGCGCGTGCGGCAGGATTGGAAATTTGCTCCGGCGGCATCGTCGGCATGGGTGAAAAGGATGAGGATGTGATCGAGCTGGGAATGGCACTGCGTGATGTACGGCCAGACTCGATTCCCTTGAACATGCTCACCCCTGTCGCCGGCACGCCGTTGGAAAAGTGTGACCAGCTAACTCCCCAACGTTGTTTAAAAGTCCTTTGCCTCTTCCGGTTTCTCCACCCTCGTACTGAAATTCGCATCGCCGGTGGCCGGGAACATAACCTTCGCAGTCTGCAGCCTCTCGCCCTCTACCCGGCCGACTCTGTCTTTGTGAACGGCTACCTGACGACTCCCGGCGCACCGGCCCCAGAAGTCTGGGGCATGATTGAAGATCTGGGCTTCACCATCGAAGTGGATTATCAGCAACCCGTCGCTGGCTGATCGTGACAGTGGACGACCGACCGGTTCGACACCCTCGCTGCATTATTATTGCCGGGCCAAACGGCTCGGGAAAGACTACCTTCGCAAGAGAATTTCTTCCACGCGAAGGCGCGGTGGTCCACTTTGTGAACGCCGACCTCATCGCTAGTGGTCTGTCACCACTCCGTCCAGAATTAGCGGCAAGGCAAGCTGGACGACTTCTCTTACTAGAGCTGTCCCGTTTGGCCAAATCACGAAGGAACTTTTCTTTTGAAAGCACGCTTAGTGGAAAGACCTATCTGCATCTGCTGAGGAACTGGAAAGCAACGGGGTACACGATCAGGATCGTATTTCTTTCACTGTCATCACCTCAACTTGCACTACAGCGTATCGCTGCTAGAGTTGAGCAAGGCGGTCATGAGGTCCCACGCGTCGATGTGGTTAGGCGTTTTCATCGCAGCTGGCAGAACTTTCAGACGCTCTATCGCCCATTAGCCGACACCTGGTCGGTCTATGAGAATTCAGGTGACGCTCCACGACTGCTGGAGGAAGGCCCATGAGAAAAGCAACCAGGAAGAAAGAGACGAAAGCCTTTTCAGAGGCGGTCGGACGCGCGCTGCGTCGAGCTGCCAAAGCGGCCCGCAAAACCGCCAAGATGTACGGGACACCGATCTACGTATGGGAAAACGGCAAGGTGGTGGCAAAGAAACCCTGAGCTTTCTGACTTATTACCCTCCCAGGTTTTCATAGAGAGTGAGGGAGGTCTTGCCGTTAGGCTCTTTCAATATTTCCGACAAAGAACCGACCACCCGCTGGCAGATAGGTCCAGCCCTCTAGGTTTAGGGATGACCTGGGTGACCACCATTTGTCAAAATCTCTTTAAACGGCGAAGGATCCCAAGGGATATGTTCAATGAGCACTCAGAAGCACTTCCGACCTGAACCCAAAGAGAACCTCATGCAGGTATTAACAAATAGTAGCCGACAGAGACTCCTCAAATGTTTTACGTCGAGAGGACGACCATTGTGCGGTTTTCTAGTTATCGGGACCATCTTCTTGGTCCTTGGATGTGCCCCCGCCTCAGTTCAGATCAAAACTGGCACAAGGTACGTTCCATTCCTAATCACTTCGACCGAGTTATCACCGAATCAACTTCTGCGAGTCGCCAAGGCCAATGCAGAAGATCTCCAGTGGTTTCGTGAGCATGAGTGGCCTCTTCATCGTAATGCGGCTCATCGCTCCGAAGTGCCTAAGCAGTGTGTCGCATTATCTGGTGGTGGCATTCGATCAGCAGCATTTAGCTTAGGAGTAATGAAGGGCCTTCAAAGCGCAGGACTATGGAGCAAGGTCGACGTTGTCTCCGCGGTTTCCGGAGGTTCATACGCTTTGAGTTGGTATCTAGCCCAGCAATATAAATCTCGTTTAGCAGGAAGCAAGCAAGGTGACGCGGATATTTTGAGTGATAAGCCACTTGCCCGCTTGGCAGAGAGAGCGGAGTTTGTAAGAACACAAGAAATAGTAGGTCGAGGATTTAAAACTGCTTCTCCGGTGAAGTGGCCAACATTTGGTGAACGCTTAGAGTGTACGGGGGTAGGTTCACAGTTTTTTTTACACATCCCGCCCTTTGGTCCGATGTGCACTGCGGGAGGTTATCGTCATAGATCCGAAGATGGTGCTTTCTACGCTGGCAGAATAGCAGACACATTTCATCGAAACCATATAACAGACGAGAAAGAAGCATTGCCTCCTATCCCCTTAGAGAAACTACACACGGTGATCGGCGACCAAATTCCATATTTTGTCATTAACGCTACAGTGCAGTACGGTGAGGATGAGGACCTCATTCCGTTGTCTGGACGAGTGTTTGAATTTACTCAATTACGGATGGGATCTTCTGGGGTTGGCTTTCTGCCCCTACCCGCGTTTGGCAAAGGAGTGTGGCCTGATGAGCGATTCCCGCATGACCTAGCTACCGTTGTATCGATCGCAGGCGCTGCCTTGGATGGTGAGGATGAACATCTCGATTGGTGGCAACAAATACTTTTGAAATATTGGTCAAAATCAAACCTAGGATACCGACTCCCCGCCGTTGATGAAGGTGATAGGGCTATCAAAAAGGCTATTATCCTCACCGATGGAGGTCACAGCGAAAACCTCGGAGTGTTTTCTTTGGTCCGCCGCTCTTGTGAAAATATTTTGGTCGTGGATGCTGGCGAAGATCCAGCCTACTTTTTTGAAGACTTCAGAAGATTAAGTCAGCATTTACACAAAGAGTACGGGGCATCACTAAGAATCCCTAGATTTCCCACGTTTGAATCCGACATTGTCACAAAACAAGCCGTTGATGACAATTGCGTAAAGAAGGGAGCGGACAAAGGATCTAGCTATGACTGCAAGACTGCCGGCTATGAAGGGGGCTCCATCGAGGGCTTTGCAATTCTGGCAGAGAACGGAACCGTCAAGCCACAGAAAATTAATCTAAAGTATATCAAGCTCAGTGCTAGCCGCGCTGTATTAGACGACCCAATCCTAGCTAACACATGCTACGGACCTATGGTTCACGATTGGTATAAACAGGGAACCGACCCTAAGTTTCCACACTACCAGACCAAGGACCAGTCATGGACAAAGCAACAGTTTCTGGCCTATGTAAGCCTTGGCGAGCATCATGTAAGAAATTATCTCGACCCTACGTACAAGAATAAATGTGGAGCAGCCTCATGACAATGCACTGGTAGAAGGCATGACATGGGAAAGCAATTAGCTACTTTACAACTTCTTCATCGGCTGTTATCGAAAAAAGAGGAGGGATTAGTTCTTGGTTTTATGTTTCCTGGTGAAGTAACGCTGTCAGATCCCATTTCCCAGGACGAGGCAGATCGGCAGATAAACAATCACTGAGGCAGTGACTATTCGCTCGCAGTTATATCGGTTCTGCTTTTTCCTGGTTTGCCTATTAGTAGGCGGATGCGCCTTACCACCCAAACCAGATACTTGCGAACGTAGTAGTTGCACGCTAGAGCCAATCGAACTTGTCAGTCCAATTGCATTACCAGCACCCGGAAATGTCACCGACAACATAGGCCATGGAATAGGGCCAGCATCAAGGTGGAGAAGGGACAGGAATATATCTTCCAAATTGTTGAGCGCACAGAAGAATGGGTTGATGGTGACGTTCAATCAACACTGGAAGATGGTTGGACAAGTGGTCTTTCCAGATTTATTGGCCACGCGTTCAGCTTGTTAAAACGTTCCCCAAAGGCCAATTGGTATGCCTTGGTGGGCACCATGGGAAAAACTGATGAAGATAGTTTTGCAGTCTTCAATGAAAGACTCACCTCTTCTGAAAGCCTCCCTGAAACCAACAGAGTCACATTATCGTCAGGCTGGCTTTCAATTATGATGGCGAAAACTGGGGAGCTCTATTTATACGCAAATGATATGAACGGTCACTATTTCAATAACAAAGGCATCCTTCAACTGAAAATTATTCGAACAAAATAGGAACCACTTCCTTAAAGGCCAAAGAGTTGATCCACTGGTCTGTGTCATGCCCTTACTTCCGTAGGCGCCCCAATGGCAGACAGCGCCAAAGGAGAACGTTCCGCACAATGCTCCCCTGAGCGCAAGTCACCAGAGATGATTACGGAAGTAATAGTGCATGATGCGAGAGCCGCTGACGACGACCACACAGTTACTTTTAGGTAGAACAATGCGCGATGCTTCACGAATGATTAATCTTGGAATTATCCTCCTCGCCATTCTCATAGCCACACCTGCCTGCACGCAATTCGGAACACTTAATGAGTCCAAAGTGGATTCAGCTTCCCCTAACAAGTCGTTACTTCCCACTCACGTATCCAAGCCACCAAAGCAATGCCTCGCTCTCTCCGGAGGAGGCATGCGGGCTGCGTCTTACGCTATTGGTGCCATGAAAGCACTGAGCGAGTTTGATCAGCTAGATTCACTGGACATGATTTCTGGTGTCTCAGGTGGCACATACGCAATGATGTTGTACTACACCGGCCTTTACAGCCAAAATGGACAATCTACATCGAACGCAAGAGTGTCGAGTGCTCCTCTTTTTGCAGATGAAAACCTCAGCAACTTTGTAAAGGGGCACACCGAATTGCATTATGGGAAACATGATGCGCTCAATGCAGCTTCTACTACAGTCGCAGGAATGACCCTCACTGCATGGAACGCGCCCTATTTTTTCCCCAATAAGCACATCAGCAGGAGGGTTGGCGACCCGTTGCTGTTCGAGCATGAAGGAATCCTTAGATCTTTTTACCGTGAAAGGCTGAGCGAGTTTTATGTAAACTACGGTAATGATTCCCGCACAATCCCCTCCCTGAGCGAACTCAAGACCTTTGTCACAAAACACCACTTACCTTGGCCCATTCTTAATACAACCGCGTACGATAGTGAAGATGCCAAGAAATTCGAGAGAAAGAGAATATTTGAAGTCACCCCTCTCATGCTGGGCTCTGATTCAGCGGGATATACAGATGTTACGACAAAACTCGGTGTATTCGGAGATAAGGCGATGGACAAATCACTGATCGATTATGTAATGGCATCTGGAGCTGCGCTCGATGTGCCGTTGAGCAAGCCATCACATTTCATGCGAGCATCAATCAAACTAGGCCTAGGGCTAGAAATCTATGCCCCTACTAGCAGCGGTGGAGAGTCAAAGTTATTGTACCTTGCCGATGGAGCATTCTCTGAAAATCTTGGTGCCTACGCATTGGCCATGCGCAAATGTGAGGTAATTACCATTGTAGATGCAGAATACGACCCTTGGTTCCATTTTGAAGGATACTATGTATTAAAAAAACATGTGAGCGAAGGCCTGGGAATGCGTCTGGCTGTTGGTGATATCGATGCTCACCTCGATAATGTGGTCATGAATCCAATTGCCTGTCCTGATGGTTCTATTGAGTGCGACCCGCCAATATCAACCTGGCAACATCCATTAATGAAAGGTACGATTTCCATCCCACGTAAGGCGACGAACACAAATGCGAGCGATGCTAAAAAGCTTGAGGTGCGATATTTAAAGTTATCTGTCGACCGAACCCAAAAGACCACTGTTCTTGCTCCCATGCCCGAGAAGCAATGTACGGTTGGGGGAGATCAGAAGACTCCTGAATTGTACTTTAGTAAACACCTAATCAATCAGATTGACCCGGAATCCCGGGATCCTAAATTTCCTCAAATAGATACTTTGAATCAGTGGTTACTTGAAAATCGTGTCAAAGCCCTCATCGACCTTGGATATGCGCATATGAAAGCGTTGATTTGCCAGAATCAAATGTCGCCAGTGAAATGAAGGAGCTAAAAGATATCTGGAGTTTTTTCTACCAATGTCAATCACGAGCTGGTCAGTGATGGCGGATGCTGGTGAAATCCTGGCTGGTCACGCGAGCCGAGGGAAGCGATATTATGAATTCAGTTGCTGCATCCGTTTGATCGAACAGTAGAGCGCATAGCCTTGGGCCATCATCCCGGTCACGAGTAACCCCAATGCGGTCTGAAGCCAATGTGAGGCAGGATGATCGAGTCCGTACATGCCGATGACGAACCCGAGGGCAATGGCGATGATGCCGACGGATCGAGCGATGACACCCCGAAGCCACCAGTTGTCTGTCGACGAGGTTTTGAGAGGCATGATTTTTCAGTCTACATACTTATAGACAGAGAGTCCAACCGCAGCTAGTGGACAGCCATGTCCGGATCATGACTCTGGACGGTGGTGGGGGCGACGATCCGAAACCTGACTTCATCCACATAGGAGTAGGCGGAGGTCTGTTCTCCGGCAAAGAGGCCGCAACGGTAGTACCCAGGTGTCCAGCTGGATTTCGGAGGGGTCAGCAGGAAATATCCTGATTGATCGTTCGTCGTCGTCATGACGCGATCTTGGACTGTCGTCTGTGGATCTTCAGTCATGTCAGAAGTTTCTAGTCCACATCGTGCGGTCAGCGGCACGGCATCGAACGAATCCGATACCAGTCTGAAAACCAAGTAGATTTCGGATTGTGTGGTGGAAAATGTATCGCCTGGGTACAGCGGGATGAACTCGTGAGCGCCAGTCGGAGAGTCGTCCCGCACGACTTTGGTTGCTGGAATGACGAAGCGAAACCAGCTGAAATCCGCATCCCGCCCTGCAATCGCCGCTCCAGTATCCAGCGTCTTCTGTGGCTTCAGCCTTTCAACAGCCTTTGCAAACAGAGCCTCTTCTGTCGATTCAGCAATCGTCCTGTCTGCCTCTTTCTCCGCTTTCGCCTCTTCCTCTTTCAGCTTCACCAGTTCAGGAACATGGGGCCGTACCTTTTCAAGCCAACGAGCAATCTTCTCTTTTGCCAGGACACGAGTACCGGCTGGGAAAGGGACATCCTTATTGGCTTGTTCAAATTCGGCAGCCGCGTCATAGAGGATCTGAAAGTGAATAAAGGCTTCTTCCCACCGCTCTAATTCCACATAGCACTGCCCCATCCGAAAGGTCGTGTCCGCAAAGTCTTCCTCGCTGGGATTCAGGTTCGACATGTTGCCAAACACGGCGAGCGCTTCCTTACACTGCCCCAATTGCATGAGTGTCAGTCCCAATTGATGGGTCGCGATCGGATCGTCCGAATTGAGCGCCAGCAACTTGCGATAGACCGGCTCGGCCTCCTGAAAGCGGCCGGCTTCGAACAGTTTCCAGGCATCCGACCGAATGGCAGCCCATTCCTTCAGTTGAGTCGCAGTGGCAGCGGGAGTCAGCGCCGGCTGGAAACGCCGGCCCCGTTCCATCGACTCATGCAGTTGTGCCAATTGATTCTTGGCCGGAAGCTCAAGCGGGGAACCTGGTGGAACATGCTGTAGCACATAGTGCAAGTCGGCATCTGTCCCTTGATAGTCGAGCACGTCAAACCGTGCGCGAGCCAACGCCAGCCGCCAACCGAGTAGGTCTGGCATACGTTGGACCGCCCGCTTGTACGACTCCAGCGACTCCTCCAACCGATCGAGCTTTCGCAGCTCTTGCGCCAGTCGCCAGTGGATGAGCGGATTCTTCTCATCAATCCGGGCAATGTTGTGCAGTTCTGCAATCGCCTCCTCTTCCTGCCCCCACCGGACCAACAGCCCCCATTTCGCCCAATGGACATCCAGCGCAACAGGTTGCGCGGCGAGCACTCGGTCATAGGCTTGAACGGCCTCTTGAGGATTGCGAAACATCGAAAGAATGTCGCCACGTACTTTGTGGAGCGTGACCGCTTCCGGATGAACACCCAAACCGCGATCAAGGATCTCCAGCGCCGTCGTGACCGCCCCTCTGTCCCATGCGGCTTTGGCATGCTCGGCTGCTTGTTCAGCCGGCGGCCCCGTCCCATCATCAGCCGCAACACAAGGGCTGGCCATCAGAGCCAGCGTGAGCGCGATCATCACAAGAACTACGTTGGCACGTGGTCGAGGTCGATCAACAGAGTCTTGTTTATCAGATGGCGCTATCATGTTTCTACTTTCAACTCCACTGCGCTTGGAACCAACTATACCAAGAAGCAGGAAGAGTATACCAAGCAGGGCTTCAGCAGGACGGCCTCACACAAATCGCTCTTGCAGTTTCATTCCCTCGCTTGACCTACTCTCATGATCCCGCTACTCTGGCTTCAGACGAAACCCCAGAAGAGAGTTCTACTGGAGATGATGCGTGATTCTGGTCACCGGTGGTGCCGGATATATAGGGTCTCACACCTGTGTCGAGCTGCTCCAGGCTGGACACGACATTACCGTCCTCGATAATTTCTGCAACAGCCATCCTGAATCGCTAGAACGTGTACAACGGATTACCGGGAAACCGCTCCGCTTCATCCACGGCGACATTCGCGACCGAGCGGCGCTGGTGACGGCGCTGCGAGAAAGCGGCGCGCAATCGGTGATTCACTTTGCCGGCCTGAAGGCGGTCGGCGAGTCGGTCCAGCAACCACTGTCCTACTACGACAACAATGTCGTCGGTTCTTTACGTTTATTGGAAGCAATGGGAACCTGTGGGGTCAAGACTCTGGTGTTCAGTTCCTCTGCCACGGTGTACGGCGATCCGCAGCGGCTGCCGCTGACGGAAGATCATCCGCTCTCCGCCACTAATCCCTACGGACAAACGAAACTGACGGTGGAACAGATCCTGCGTGATCTGCAGCGAAGCGACCCTTCGTGGCGCATCGGGATTCTCCGCTACTTCA
>JBQTJA010000059.1:0-19092 GCA_052387595.1 Nitrospiraceae bacterium
CATCGACCTGAAAGTGCGCATTCACCTCTGGGGCAGTTAGTTCTTGAGCACGTCTGACTTGCTGAGGGCTGATGGTGATGCCTGTGACTGCAAAGCCATACTCCCGCGCCAGCATGCGGCTGCTGCCTCCAATGCCACAGCCGACATCTAATACCGTCGTACCGGACGCAAGCTTGTCCAACCCACCCCAATGCACCATTTCATGCACAAAGTCCGACTTGGCTTTGAGAAAATCTTTCTTGCGGGGTGGAGAGCCGTAGTGTCCCAGATGGACATGTTCGCCCCAGTAGAACTCGAGGATGCCGTCATTCGTCCAGTCATCATAGGAATTGGCGACAGAATCGGCAGACTGATATGTGCGGGGAAACAGGAGGTAGAGCACGACTCCGATCAGCAGTACGACCAGGAGAAGGACGATCGCCCATATGAACATGTTCATCATATCGAATGTCCGAATGACCGTGATGTCCTTAACAGTGATGACCCGTACAAAGAACCGTGACCGAGTACACAATTTTGGGTCAGCTCTTGTATTGTGCATGGCATAGATCCACACATAGCTCTCCTGGCTCGCCCACCCCACCATACATTTCCTGCCCCGCCAATTCATCTCACCGTTCGAATTGAGACATGGCCTAATTCTCTATGCCGACGTAATGAGGGCTTGGCTCGCCATCACGCTATTCGGGACCACGATTTCCTGGTTTTCTTGCGTCTTGATCACGGTATAGCCCAGCGTTAGGTCTTCGATAATACCGGTTTGGACGCCCACCGGCACGGTCAACTGCACGGAGTCTCCAATTTGAAACGGTCGATACATCAGCAGCGACAAGCCGGCAATCATATTGCCGAGGGTACTCTGCGCCGCCAATCCCACCAGGACTGACGCCACACTGGCACCCGCGAGCAGCGCTGTCCCAAACGCGTGAAGCTCAGGAATCACATTCGCATAGAGAATCACAACCAGCACCCAGATGAGTGCTCCCCCCATGCGACGCAAGAATCCTACCGGCGTGCGGTCCAGGAAACTCCCTTCCAGCTGTGCCAGCGCGATACGCAGCGAACGGAGCCCCACCCACGCCAGCGTGAGGAACAGCAGCGCGTAGAAGATGACTCCAAACCATGTGCTGGGATGGATAAACTCACCGTTGAGAAGCCGTTCCACGGCCGTCATCATTGCCTCCGGAAATTAATTTCAATGAGAGACCACTTTGGGCCTATGTGCAGAATACACATCTGAGTTTTGAAATGCGACCCGCCGAATTGAATAATCTCACAATCCTACCGAGCAGATTTTGGTGGCACCAGACATCTTTCTTACAAATGAGACGCGGGAACTTCCGACTCGACCAAAATGGCAGGTGGTTCTGAATCTGTCATCCTTGAGATGATCTGGCTGTATCAAAACAGATACTGAACCGTATCGAAAGAGATCCACCACGGAATTCTGTCGCGTTCACCTTTCTTCATAATCTCCCAGAGTTTGCTCTTATCCTTTGGTGGCCAGCAGTTTGCAGTATTCTTCTGAAGGACGCGGAAAGGTGTCGCCTCGGCCTCGTCTTCAGCATGAGGTCGTGCATTGACCGGCAAGAAGGCATATCATACTGGTCACGGCACCGATTAAATTGTTCCGGATGACACCCCTTAGCCAGTTGCCCAGAGCAGTCGATACTACGCTCCATCACCCTTCACTCAATTGAGGAGGATGCCATGCCTGAACTCACGCACGTTCGACTGGGGAAAAAGAACGAGCCCCCCATCACGCTCCGCAAAAGCGACGATCTGATCGCGGTCCGAACACGCTCCACCCGATCGATCAGAAGTGGTGCAGTCCCCACTCCAGAGTCCGGAGAAGTGGCCGACGGATACCTCGTCATCACATTTCCGGAAGCCGGGGTGGAAGTGTACCGGGTGCCGTCTGGGACGGGACGCAGATCGATGGAAAACAGAAAGTCGGCGCTCCGCGCAGCCCCTGACGTGCGATTCGCCGGTGGTGTGATGGTGGATGAGAAGTCGGGAGAGCCGATTCTCTATACCGAAAATCTGTTCATCAAGTTCGTCGATGATGCGGACCCGGAAGACTGTCGCGCGGTGATCAGAGACGCGGGGCTCACCATCAAAAAGGAATTGACCTATGCGACCAACGCCTTCTTTGCTGGAGCGCCAGAGGGCACGGGCACATCCATCTTCGATACCGCCTCCTCGCTCCTGAATCGAAAGGACGTAGAGTATTGTCATCCGGAGCTGGTTCGACCGAAAGGCCGGCGCGCGATCGCGGCGGAGCAATGGCACCTCAAGACCACCACCATCAACGGAACACCGGTCTCGGCGAGTGCGAATGCGGAGGCCGCCCATCAGATCGCCATGGGAGAAGGCACGACGATCGCGATCATCGATGACGGGGTGGATGTCGACCATCCGGAATTTGCTGGTTCGGGGAAAATCGTCGCACCTCGCGACGCCACCCTCGGCACCAACGATCCTCGGCCGAAGGATGCCGGTTTCACTGAAGACCATGGGACCGCCTGTGCCGGAGTCGCCTGCGCAGGTGGACTGGTCAAGGCCTCGGGCGTCGCGCCAAAGGCGAAGCTCCTGCCGATTCGCTTAAACTCCGCGCTCGGCTCCCAGCAAGAAGCGGAAGCGTTCGAATGGGCTGCCAACAACGGGGCTGACGTGATTTCGTGCAGTTGGGGCCCCCGTGATGGGCAATGGTGGAACCCCAACGATCCTATCCATAACCAGAAGGTCCCGCTCCCAGCCAGCACGAAGCTGGCCATCGACTATGCGACAACGAAAGGCCGGGGCGGCAAGGGGTGTATCGTGCTCTTTGCGGCAGGAAACGGGAACGAAAGTGTCGATCACGATGGATACGCCAGTTACGAGCGGGTCATCGCCGTGGCCGCATGCAATGATCGCGGCAAGCGCAGTGTCTACAGCGATTTTGGGAAAGCCGTCTGGTGCTCCTTCCCCAGCAGTGACATGGGGCATGCTCCCTTTCAACACCCTGCGCCCCTCACGCCTGGCATTTGGACCACCGATCGCGCGGGGTCTCCGGGATATAACCCGGGTAGTCCGGATTCGGGCGATCAACGAGGCAATTACACCAACAGTTTCGGGGGCACGTCCAGCGCCTGTCCTGGTGCAGCCGGCGTCGCCGCGTTGCTCCTGTCAGTCAACCCGGATCTCAAATGGCAGGAGGTACGAGACATCCTAAAACAGTCTTGCGACAAGATTGATCCAAATGGCGGCAACTACAACACCGACGGCTGGAGCCGGTTTTACGGGTATGGACGTCTGAATGCAGAAACTGCGGTAACGCTGGCGAAACCGTCGGCCAAAAGCCGTGTGCTGATCAGCCGAACGTTCAACGAGCCACTCCCCGATCTTCAGACCGTCTCGGTTTCGCTGGAGGTGAACGACATGACTCCGGTTGAGAACCTCATCGTTCATCTTGACCTCGCGCATACCTACATCGGTGATCTCATCGTCACATTGAGTCCTCCCAGTGGACTGACTCCCACCAAAGTCACCCTTCAGAATCGTGAGGGAGGTGCCGCCCACGATATCAAACGGACGTTCGACATGCTGGATACCACCGCATTAGCTGGATTCAAGGACAAGAGCCTCAAAGGGACTTGGACATTAACGATTCGGGATGCCGAGGCACGGGATGAAGGGACACTGAAGCAGTTTGGGCTCGAACTTGTCTTCACGGACGGTGCGTCTCGTGCTGTGGCGATTGGAAACGATGGGAATATGGGCCGCATGCGACGCGGAGTCACAGGCCGTAGAAGGGTGGCGGCACGGCGGCGGCAACGCACTTCCCGGCGCAGAGTGTGAGAAAAATAGAAATACACGCAGTATGAAAATTCGTCATGGAGGGGTTGACGCTCGGTCAACCCCTCTTCAACAAATGGAGTTCAGAGCCTGTGCGCTGGCTTCACTGCTGCTGGCTGCGGCTCTTACCGGTTGTACGACCGGGCACTATACTCCGCTGGATGACGCGGAAGCGACTGAGATTGAGCAGCTTAAAGAGAACCAGTATCGAGTGGAATACCAGGTCAGGGCCTTCACGTCGCAAGCACAGCTAGACTCTTATCTCCGTAGACGTTGCGCGGAGCTGACGCTCCGCGAGGGGTACGACTTCTTCCAGATGGCTCAACGATCTGACGTGCTGGGACTCTCACGCCGCACAGCCATGACGATCACGATGTACAAAGGCCTCACACCCGCCGGAGTTGCGGATCTCTACAATGCCAAGAATGTGTTAGCCGGACCCGCGAGTGCTTCAAGGACGAATTAGGGAAACATACGCACAGCTCGTTGCTTGTCAAATAAAGGTCTTACGTCGCTGGACTTTTCCATTCGGCCAAGAGCACCACATGCCCTTTCGCCTTGGCTCGTTTCACATAGGCGGTATCGGCAGTCAAATACAAGCCTTTGGTACGAATGGCCAACACATGGTAGGCGGAGTCATAGAAGGTCACGTGTTTCACCTCTCTCATATGTTCAAGCACAGCCAACCCATACTCTGTCCGCAACGGGACCTCGTCAAACTCGTACGCCAACAAGGCACTCATCAATTTGACGGCCATGGCCGGCTTCTTAAGACCCAATACATTCCCCACTTCATACCGCCAGAGCGTCGGTAACCGAATCTCGATCGATTCATCCAGCAACGCCTGTTGCAACTGGATGGCTGTGCGATGGTCAGGCTCATGCTCTTGTTCCAAGACCCACTTCAAGATGACGGAGGCATCAGGCACGATGATCATCGCTCAGTTCGCTCCCGATCCCGACGGACGGCATCCAGGATCTCCTGTCCGGTCAGGGTAGCACTTCGCTTCCGCAAGCGATGCACCACTTCGGTCGCCTGCCGGCGCTTACGCCGGAGCAATTCATGCCGGAGCGCTTCGTTCACCACCTGGCTCCGCCGTCGAGGTGGAATCAGCTTAAAGAGCTCATCTCGCAGTCGATCATCGATGGACACATTGAGTTTGGCCATAGTGTCATTCTCCCGAGAAGGCGCATCTTTTGGATGCCAGCATTATGCGCCTAGTATAGGCGCCTTATCAAGGCATTTGAGATGGACCCGCGCACCTCACAAATCAGGACGATAATCGAAACCAGCTCTCGTTCGCCACCCAGTTGACAGCTCCCTCCCGCCTGCGTACCCTCCCCCTCTCATGAAACCAGTCCGTTCTCTCTCTACATCGCTGGTGCCTCCGCTTGGCGCGTGGCTCTTGGCCGGCTGCGCGATGCTCTTAGTCGGCTGCGAATACGTGCATCCGACCATGAATGCGCCGTTGGCCCGATGGGACGCCGGGTACGGCTATCGCTCCATCAATCTGCCTCCGTCCAAGACCGGCAGCTCAGACAGCCTTTTCATCATCGCGTCGTTTTCCGGAGGCGGCGCGCGTGCGCCAGCCCTTGCCTATGGCGTACTACAAGAACTCGCACGGACGCCGATCGTCTGGGAGGGACGCCAGAAACGGCTGGTGGACGAACTGAATATCATCAACGCCGTCTCTGGAGGCAGTTTTCCCGCTGCCTACTACGCTCTGTATGGGGACCGCATCTTTCACGATTTTGAGACCCGCTTCCTCCGCAAAAACTGGGAGAGCGAGCTCCGCTCACGAATCTTCCGGTCGCCCTCCAACTGGCTCAGACTCTGGTCTCCCTATTTTGGCCACGCCCATATCTTTGCTGAGTTGTTGGACGAGGCCCTGTTCGACGGCCATACCTTGGGCGATCTTATCGCCAGACATCAGCGCCCACTCATCAACCTGCATGCCTCCGACATGGCCTCCCTTTCCCGGTTCGAATTCAACCAACGGCAATTCGACGTGATCTGCTCCGACTTGAGCCGATTGCCCCTGTCGGTTGCCGCTGCGTCCACCAGCTTGCTGCCACTGCTTCTCAGCCCGATTTCGATGACTAACTATGCCGGCCAATGTGGATTTCAACCGCCGGTCCGATTGGTGGAAGAGCGGCCCACCGCATGGGGCAGACAACGGGCGAACGAACTCCGCTCCTATCTTGACGCGAAGAAACGGCCCTACATCCACTTGCTGGACAGCGGCCTGTCCGATAACGTCGGCATGGGCAGTGTCTTGGAAACCACCGCGCTCGTGGGAAATCTGGAATCGACGTTCCAGATGCTCGGCGCCAAGAAGATTGCAAAACTGGTCTATCTGATGGTGAGTGCAGAGACCGCACCGGACCTCAATCAATATACGCTCAATGAGATCCCCGGCCTCTCACGCGTCAGCCGAGCCCTGATCGATATTCCCATCAATCCTTACTCCATGGACATCATGCAACTGATGAATCGAGCCATTCAGCAATGGCGCATCCAATTGCAGCAACGACCAGACGGCGTTCCCAGCCTGTTCGCACCCGGCGCGGATATCTACTTCATCAATGCCAGCCTGACCGAGATCACCGATCCGGAGGAGGAAGCGCGTCTGATGAATATCGCCACCAACCTGGCACTGACCGATGAGGGAGTCGATCATCTGCTGCCGGCGGGATCACGCCTGCTTCGGAACGATCCAGAGTTTCGACGTTTGATAAGGGATCTCGGGAACGAGGCCTCGACGACTCCCATGCCCTCCGTCACCTCCCAAACTCCCTAACCCAAAGCACCAGCAAGAAAGACCAAACAGGCTCAGTATGAACGTCACGTGTTGTCACCGAAGATGCGTCCCGGAGAGATCTCACTATTCCCTCTTTCAAACCATCGCAGTTTGCTTACTCCTGTCCGGCTGTGGAGCCGCGCAGCTGGGGACATGCGCACCGCATACGAAAGAAGAAGGCACGCCACTGTTGAATTGGACCGAATGTTTCGACCAACCGTTTGCACACGTGGGCATCACCCATTCGGTCTACTGCCTCAATGACGGCACTTCTAAACCGCCTGTGCTCCTGCTCCACGAGCTGACTGGGCTAACGCCAGGGACCCTCGCCTATGCGGAAGAACTCTCCAAAGATTTCACCGTCTACGTGCCACTGTTATTCGGTGAGAAAGGGAAGTTCTCCCCGGCCTCCGGGTTGTGGGCCTATTGGTTTCGAGGTTTGGTTGATTTCTTTCCTGGCGGCGAATGGGGCATTCCCTCTCATGGAAGCACGCCCATCGTTGAATGGCTGCGCGGTGTGGTGCGACGGATTGGAGAACGTCACAATCAGCAGCAGATCGGTATCCTCGGCAATTGCATGACCGGACCGATCCCGATTGCGCTGTTCGACAATCCACAGGTGGGTGCCGCCGTAGTCGCCCAACCGGCCCTCCCGATGCGCTTCTGGTACGCCACGGATGCCGACAAACGATCTCTCGGTCTTTCACACGACGATCTCTACCAAGCAAAAACGAGTACTGCAAAAATCTATGGGCTCAGATTTGAAACAGACTGCATGTCAGATCCCGCCAAGCTCCACACGCTGCGCACAGAATTTGGAGAGCGGTTCATCAATGGTGAAATCCCTGCTCGTGCATACCAACAGGAGGGGAAACCGACCAACGCCCACAGCACGTTGATCGGCTCATGGAAACAGCAGGACCTCTCAGGCCAGCCTTCCCGTGACGCGCGCGCACGGGTTCGACGTTTTCTTCTGACGGAATTACACGGGAGTCTTCAAGACCGTTGATTCGCCCATGGCCCGGCCACCCATCCTTGACTTTCCCCGTCGAAGCCGATATGCAGACCTCCGCAGCCACTACCCGACCCCGCGACGACATCTCACGTTCGTGACAGAAGGAGCTCTGACCATGACTGAATTACGACTCTTCTACGCGACCAACCGCAACCATCTCGGCGGCGATCGCTGGCATCCGGATGGCTATGGAAAGAAGTTCAGCGACGACGGCGTCGAGAATCTTCGTTTCGGCCGAGTTCTCGCCAAGGTCGATGAATCCAAGATAGCTAAATTTCTTGAGAAGGACTGTGGCAGCATGGGACAGGGCGACGGCGAGGGGCTCATCAAGTACCTGGCCAAATGCGCCGAGTCCGCCGACATCCTGGCCTATCGGGAAAAGATCAACCGGTCGGTCGCCGAAGACCAACAAGAGAACATCAAGCTGGGCTCGCAAGGGGCGTTTTCAGATCTGCAAACGATCATGCGCCAGCAGTCGGATGTGCTGCTGTTCATCCATGGCTACAATGTCTCCTGGACCGACGCAGTCGGCACGGCTCTGTCGCTGCAGACCATGTTGAATTCCAGTCCGGAGAGAGACTCCAAGCAGCAGGTGCAGGTCGTGCTCTTCACCTGGCCCTCCGACGGGATGGCACTCCCCTTCGTCTCCTATAAATCAGACCGGTCAGAAGCGGCCGGGTCCGGCAACGCCATCGGCCGCGGCATTCTGAAAGTGCGGGACTTTCTCGCCAGCCTGCGTCGCTCGGACGAAGAACTCTGCAAGCAGGACCTGCATCTCCTCTGCCACTCAATGGGCAACTACCTCTTAGAGAACGCCCTTGAACGGTGCGATGCCTTCACCCCTGGCAATGCGCTACCCCGCATCTTCGAACACATCTTCCTCTGCGCACCCGACGTTGACGATACTGCCTTGGAAGAGGGCCACCCGTTGGGACGAGCGCATGAATTGGCCAGAAGCGTCAGTGTCTATCACAATCGCGGCGATGCCGCGCTCGTCATTTCTGATTTCACGAAAGGCAATCCGGATCGTCTGGGATCAAATGGCCCAGCGCGACCAGCTCACGTGCATAACAAGGTACACCAGGTCGACTGCACTCCTCTCGTCAAGGGCCTGGTGGAACACAGTTACTATCTGGTGGGGCACGTCAATGCCGACATCCGCATGAGTATCGATGGAGTTCCACACGACGATCCAAGCCGGCACCGCAATCGGCTCGGCGTGATGGGCAATCAGTGGGAAATGCGATCGACCTAAGGGGCAGGAAGCAGAGTTCGTGTTTGAGCTTGGGCACTGCCGAGCAGTTCGATCACGATCATGGGCTCGGCGTGAACGTTTTCCTGATCGTATTCATCCAATCAGCCCTGTTGGTTGAGACATCGTCGGAGACTTCGTTGACCAGCTTCCCATAGTCGTCATATTCCGTCACTTTGACTTTCACCACATACGTCCCCGTTCCCTGCTTCGGTTTCTTACTCCTGGGAATCACCGGAAACCACTCGCTTCTGACAGTTGAGATAGTGGTGGTGTCTCCGAGCTTCAGATCACTCAGGCGGAGATGGAGATCGGCCACATCTTCTCGATGGGACACATCATTGTCATCCAGCCAATGTCCTTCGATCACAATATTCACGTCGGCATCGATGCGATCCCTAACCTTCATGCGCCACGTCCACGGGATATACCACTTCTTATCTTCCACTTTGACCTTCCCAAAGTGCACGAGTGCGGAGTCCCCAACCAGCTGCAGTTGGCCGTTGGATGCGAGCTCTTGTGCGTCGACAGCAAAGGTCAGGTTTGCGGCAGTCTGAATTTTCCCATCGTTCACAATGGATCGGGTGATCCGCACTCCGCCGAACTGTACCGAGAGACCTGGTTTTTCTTCTGCATAAAATTTGCTGGCCGCCTTGGCCCCGCTATAGGTCGCCGTATGTTCAATCGTATCTTCATTGAATACTGGCGTCGTGGCTTTGACAACATACTGGACCGCCACCGGCACCACGCCTGCGGCGACCACAGGAGCCACGATTTTTCCCCCGCCGGCCCCCGTCGCTTTTACCTCATCCGGCTTCAATACGTCGACCACGACTTTCTCACCATCAACCTGCCTGGAGTACGGATGGGCCGGCACACAACCAACCACGATCCCAATCAACCCAACGATACCGGCGATCTCAAGAACACGCGATGTACCCATGAGGCCTCCTTGCGCGTCACTCACCCAACGCACTATAGACCATGCCCCGAACGGAAGTATACGTAGTCCCTCTATCTTAGGAGTTCAACTGCCTCACTGCCCTTCCTCACGCCATGCAATGGCACACACGGACCAGCCACGCTGCGCTGGACGCCTGCGGCTGACTGGCTTATCATGTGGCTCTCGCCTGCCGGGAGGTCCCCGTGAACTCCACAACTGCCTTTCGACTTCTCATCCTGGTCATCCCTGTGGCATGGGTGATCATTCGCCTCTTACCCGCCGAGCATCCCAGATACGGCCATCTCCAGGTCGCTGCACAGCAGGCTCAAGACCAGCCATCGCATCACGAAGCCGATACGTTCATGCACCACGAATCTCTGTTCAAGGCCCATTACCAATCGCACTATGCCACATCGGGATACGATTTTAACCACTATCGGCTGGCCTATAAGTATGGGTTTGATCTCACCCTTGATCCCGACAATCAAAGGAGGGACTGGAAGAGTATCGAACCTCACGCGCGCCAAAACTGGAACGAGGGGATCATGGGCCAGTGGAGCCACTACCACCAAGCCGTGCTCTACGGATGGGAACAAGGCCTCAAACTCAACAGCGGATGAGGACTTCGAAGCAACAAGGACCGTCGCGTTTTCTCTCTGCATCCTCCCCCGCAGTCTTGTATTTCTGATTCATGTACAAGCCAAGATCGTCATGAGTTGTTTAGGGCCCACTCTCCAGTAGCGGGGTCCTTCTATCGATCAGGTTACTCAGCTGCTTCCCTCGTGTGTGGTTCAGCCACATCCCCTTCACACCATCCCTCAAGCTTGCGCTTGAAACGACCGACATACTTGAAGAGAACCATCGACGGTAACGCTCCAGAAACACACCGCCAGAACAAGGGGGCCATGGTGACGAACGCACAACTCGACCAGACCTGCATCAACACAATCCGCACTCTTTCGATGGATGCCGTGCAGCAAGCCAATTCAGGCCACCCAGGCACACCAATGGCCATGGCTCCGGTAGCCTACTGTCTCTGGCAGCGAATCCTACGGTTTGATCCGAGCGATCCGATTTGGCCGAACCGGGACCGGTTCGTGCTGTCGATGGGGCACGCCTCCATGCTCCTCTACTCACTGCTACATTTGACCGGGGTGAAGGCAGTCAATCCTCAGTACGAACAGCTGGGTGAGCTCTCGGTGCAACTGGACGACCTCAAACACTTCCGTCAGCTCAACAGTAAATGTGCAGGACACCCGGAATACCGCTGGACCTCCGGTGTGGAGACCACGACCGGTCCGCTCGGACAAGGGGTTGCCACCAGCGTTGGAATGGCCATCGCCGCCCAGTGGCAAGCCCAGCACTTCAATCGCCCAGGGTTTGACATGTTTGACTACAACGTCTACGCGCTGTGTGGAGACGGCTGCATGATGGAAGGCGTCACAGGAGAAGCGGCGTCCCTGGCGGCGCATTTGAAGCTGTCCAACCTCTGTTGGATCTACGACAACAACAAGATCACGATCGAAGGACACACGGACTGGGCCTTCAGCGAAGATGTGGCCACACGATTCGTGGGATATGGATGGAACGTCACCCGGGTCGGCGACGCCAACGATCTCGATATGCTCGAACGGGCCTTGACCACGTTTAAACGGGAAGCGGATCGCCCGACGCTGATCATCGTCGATAGCCATATCGCCTATGGTTCTCCCAACAAACAAGATACCCACGCCGCACACGGCGAACCGCTGGGCGAAGAAGAAATCAGGCTGACCAAACGGAACTACGGCTGGCCCGAAGAGGGTAAATTCTTGGTGCCCGATGGCGTCCGCGAACATTTCCAACAGGGCATGGGGCAGCGCGGACAAGCGGCACGCGCAGCCTGGATGGCCAAGTTTGAAGACTACAAGCGACAATTCCCTCAGCTCGCCGATCATCTCTCTCACATGCAACAGCGCCGGCTGCCTAAGGAGTGGGACAAGGATCTTCCGGTATTCCCTCCCGATGCCAAAGGAGTGGCTGGCCGCGATGCCTCGAGCAAAGTCCTCAACACCCTGGCGAAAAACGTCCCGTGGCTCTTAGGAGGGTCGGCGGACCTGGCCCCATCAACGAAGACCCGCTTGACCTTCGAGGGAGCCGGCGATTTCACCGCGAAAGATCGCGGTGGCCGTAACCTCCACTTTGGCGTTCGGGAACATGCGATGGGCTCCGTGTTAAACGGGCTCTCGCTCTCAAAAGTGCGCCCCTATGGCTCCGGCTTCCTGATTTTCAGCGATTACAGCCGCGGCGCGATCCGATTGAGCGCGCTGATGGAAATTCCCGTCATCCACATTTTCACACATGATTCAATCGGTGTCGGTGAAGACGGGCCGACCCACCAGCCCATCGAGCAGCTGGCCTCGCTCCGAGCAATCCCGAATCTGATCGTCCTTCGGCCCGCCGATGCGAATGAGGTGTCCGAAGCCTGGCGAGTCATCATGCAGATGCAGCACGAGCCTGTGGCGTTGATCCTGACCCGCCAGGCCCTCCCGACCATCGACCGGATCAAATATGCCGCCGCATCCGGAGTCGCGAAAGGCGCCTACGTGCTGGCCGACTTGCCAGGAGGAAAGCCGGACGTGCTGCTCCTCGCCAGTGGCAGTGAAGTCTCACTCTGCCTTGAGGCAGGAGAGAAGCTGAAGGCAAAAGGGGTTAGAGCCCGCGTGGTGAGCATGCCCTCCTGGGAGCTGTTCGAGCATCAATCCCAAGAATACCGCGACAGCGTGATTCCTCCACCCGTCACGGCACGGGTCTGCGTGGAACAAGCCTCCACGTTTGGATGGGCGGCGTATGCCGGGCTGACAGGCGAGATCATCGGCATGACATCGTTTGGCGCCTCGGCTCCCCTCAAGGAACTCCAAAAGAAATTCGGGTTCACCGTAGACAGCGTCGTGGCCGCCGCAACAAGGCAGATTCAGAAGCCCGCAAAAGCCGCCTGATGTCCCAAAGAGGTTGCCTGCTCTTCCGGGCAACCTCTTTACATCTCAACACCTACGACGCACCGACAAGGCAGACTGCGGCATCGTCAATTGCACAGAGTCGCCGTCACCTCTCGCAGAGGAGGCTCATAGATTCAGAGTAGACCTGACCACGTACAACCGTCCAGACCAATTCTTTTCAACTAAGGACTCCCCTCGTTTCGGCTTCGGTGTTGAGGTCGAACTGTATCAGTTTCCCAACTGGCATTAGCCCTAACCATGACTAGGTCTTTTTCTCAGTTGATAATTAGGTCTCCTCAGGAGCTATTCTACGCATAAGACAATCAACACTGCTCACGTTTGTCGGCAAAGAGCACGCCAGGAAAGGGGAGTGTATGCTCATAGCCAAAAGCCAGCTTGCCCGCGACGCAGTGGCCGCGATGGTGTTCATCGTCGTTCTTGGCTCTCTCTCGATGATCTGGCCCGGCATCATTGCCCTCAGCTTCGGTCTCTTCCTGCTGATTCAATCCGTCGGGGCCGGACAGGAGATCACGATGCTGTCGTGGGCCCAAGTCACGAATGTACCGATTGCTCTCGCCTCTTTTCGGCGATCCGGTCCTCCGCCGATTCTTTCGTAGCATCCGAGTAGGGCCGCGCCTTGCACTCCTACATCGAGTGACTTCTTGTCGCGTGACAGCCAATGAAGGCCAAGTTTTGCAATCCAACATTGCTGAAAGCGGGTGGCTGCGGTCAGCCCACTTGATGTTTAAGACAGTTGCTGACCCTGTTTTTGATGAATGTGCTCATCCATTGCTGCCGGAGGCAACGATGCGGCTCTTGAGTCAGACACGACCGCCACAAGCTCCACTGTGATCGTGCATGCTCAAGACTCGAAGAGTCCCCTATGCCATTCACAGCGCATGGGGGACTCCACGTTTCGTCATGGCCCAATCCTCATAATTTTGGCGACGGACGGGACTCCTGCTCCGCTCATCCCAAACAACATGTAATAGCCAGGGGTCGCCACTCCGCGGTCACTGGGGATGCGCAACGAATACCTATTGGCTCCATTCGGTGTGAAATTCAGGGGAATGCGGCGTTGATCGTTATTGACACTATGCGTGACCGACGACATCCGCACCAGCGCAAACTTGGTGATCAACGAGTCGGCGCTCACGGCGATCGTTGCCCCATAGCCAGCACTGCTCGGTGCTTGAGTAATGACCGGTCGCTGTACATCCGTGCCATCCGCATTGAGCAAATACGGGGGTGTGAAGATTTGCGCATCCGCATGGTTCGTTTCACAGGTTCCGCACAATCCACCACCCCCGACAAAGACGCGGCCATCCGTCATGAGAATGGCCACGCTGTGGTAATTCCGTGGAATATCCATCGGCGCAAGGGTCGTAAATGTTTTGGTCTCAGGATTCCATAATTCCGGAGCAAGCGCTGGCTGCAGATCCGTAAATTCTAATGCATAGGATTGCCCACCGAAGACAAGGACTTCTCCATTTGGCAACACCACACCATTGGCGTAGCTGCGAGGATAGGCCATAGAGGCCACTTGGCTAGTAGTGACCCCATTGTTTAAATTAATGACATACGCACGGGTGCTTGGGGTACTTCTGTGATAATGTGGGGCACCACCGACCTTGAGAATTTTCCCGATATCGTACAGCACCGCATTGCCATTCATGCTGTCACCATCAGTCCCACGAAAGCCGGCGGATAAAATAGAGCCGTCGCTATTGGTGTTGAACCAATTCATCTGCTTACTGGGTCCGGCATGAAACACCTGGTTCTCTCCAACCGTAAAGAGCCAGGGATGATTATCGGAGTGAAAAACACCACGCACATCATTGGTCAGGATCGCGCTTGCGATGATCCCAGGAGTCCGTCTCCATCCACTGGTCACATTCCATACTTCTCCATCCTTCCCGCCTTCGCCTCCGCTCCATGAACCGCCAAGCGTGAACACCTCGCCATCTGTCAGGACAGTATCGCCCTGATAGCCACGGCCGATATTCATCCGTTGCCCGACGCTCCAACTATCTGCCTCCGGATCATAAATGCTGGTGAGTGGGCTATCTATGCCACCATTGACAAGGATATGTCCGTTGGCAAGATTCGCAGTTCCTGGGCAAAACATGTTATGGCCCGTTTGGAACACACGCCGTTCCGGGGCGCTTTTCGTGACTGGGTCAAAGATGGATGTGTAGGTGTGGCCGCTGACGTCAATGTCGTGATCCAAGCGGCTATCGGATGACCAGAGCAAGAGTTTGCCGTTCGGCAAATTCGCTGCTGCCACTGGCACCAATGATAAGGAAATTGCAGCGCTCCATTTGCCTCCGCTCGTCGAGGCCGCATCAATTTGCCACAGCTGATGATCCCCACCACTGCACGAAGACTGAATGAGCCCTGCACCGACAACCTGAGTCCCGTTAGGGACTGTCAGACATTTGCCGCTATGCCTAGCCACTAACGTATACCGTCGACCACTCGCTCGCGGGTACCAGAGTTCGTTATTCGCACCGACGCAGCTCCGCTGAACAACTTGAGCGCCATCGTTGGTCGATGCACTGGAGACAGTCATGCATTTCATTGACCGTTTCGTGACAATCCGATAGGCATCAGAATAGGGCATCAAGGTCCACTGCTGAAAACTTCCACCATGACAAGCGCGTTGGATGATCCTTACTCCCTCCGCCGCTGAACTTCCAGCCACATCAATGCATTGGTGGCTATGCTCCGCGAGGATCGCCGTGTGCAAAAGCGCGGCAACGGTGAACCTTTGATGATCCTTTGCCACACACGCCTGTTGAATCAAACGCGCCCCATTCATCTGTCCACCCCCATCGAGATGGAGACATTTCCAACTGTGCTTCGCAACCAATTGAAAGTGATCACCGCTCATCTGCGCATACCAGAGTTGGTTGTCGCCTTGGAGACAGCTCCGCTGAACAACCGGTACACCATCGGCGATTGATGAACCAGAAACATCCAGGCATTTTCCAGAATGTTCCACGACGATTTGATAAGCATCCTGGGAAGGAATGATGGTAAATTGTTGATGGCTACTACCATTGCACGATGATTGGATGACCTGTGCGCCATCCCCAGTCGCCCCGCCAGTGATGGCAAGACATTTCCCGCTATGTTTAACTGTGATGACGTGAGGATCATTAACAATAGCTGCCTGTGACAGAGTCGGCCCTAACAACACACCTATACACAGACAGAATACCCACCAAACGATCTTCCTTTTCATGGACTTACCTCCTAAGAACATGGGAAGACACAACAATGAGCTGCGCATCGAATACCCCTCAAGGTGAAAGTCATATCCCGTCAATCGCGTCGTTGGAATCGTGATGTGCACTGGAACAAGTCTAATTATTCATGGTTGTGATCAACCAACAAGTTGATGCAACTTCTTTCAGCAAGGAACCGACCACGGTGAGTTCTTAGAAACTACGTGAACTCTCACGCATTGAGCTGCTGCCAACAACTGGAAACCTGCCGGGTGAATCTTTCCCGATTCAGAGAGTATCGAAATGGATTCACAGTTTCTCCATAGAACCAAGAGCCCCGCTAGGCTCTGAACCCGTTCATAACACTACTGATGGCTTGTCGTGTTTAATCGCGGCGGGATAGTAGCGCCGGAGAAATGGCAAAGATATTCCTCGCTGGTATAGGGATATACGTATCTACTACGTAGATCTATCAAGATCTATTCATCGATAGAGCTTGCTGGGGCAAGATGGCGCTGGCGGTGCATATGTTCGATCGAAGAACTGGGCGATCACTAGTCAGAAACAATCGGCACAGGCAAATATCAGCTCCCTCATTCGCTTTCAATCAACACAGTTGAGACATCAAATTCATGCCTGTACAAACGCAAGAACGAGGCTTGTCGAATGGCTGCAGCTGTGGCTGGAAATATCCTGCTCGTTCAACGATGCCTCCACTTGCTCCAAAGAACCAAAAGGGGTCAAGCCTTGCAATTTTACATTCCCAAAACAGGTGGCTGAATTGCTTGTTGCGCTCAGCCGAAAAAACAGGCAGGGGTCGGTGTTGATCTCTTGCACCAAGTCCTCAAGGCGAGTGCTCGATGAGAGCCCTGGATATTCATGCCATTTCATATCGGCCCGCATCCAGTACAGCCGCCATTTGTTTGCCGATCGAATGAACTTCAGTTTCGCCACCGGCGATTCTGTCCACTCGGTCTCGTTATCCCACCGAGGCCGCCGCTCGGCAATGACGACCTCATGATCTTTTACCGCATACACAAGGCGCAGCTTGTCGTTGAGGTGTGCTGGGCTATGTTTACCACAAAAAACGGTACCGACGGTCTGCTCGATCTGCTTGAGATCCACTTTGCTAAACGCCATGGCAGTTGCCACTGGCATCCGGGGAGGAACAGTCCTGACGCGCTGCTTGTTCAATCGCGATGAGAATCTTGGCGCGCGTGGGGGGATCAAATTCGTGTCCGTACAAGCGCAGGAAGAGGCCTTGGCGAATGGCCGCAACCGTCGCCGCCGGATTGTTCTCCAGCAGAGACGCTTCCACGAAGGCCCGCGCGGTGTCTCGCATGGCGCACCCCATTTTCAGACGTTCTTCTCCCGTCCGTTGCATGAGCAAGGCCCGATAGCGTTCCTCCATGTCGGCTGACGTATCCTTCATGACTGCACTTCACGATAGACTGCCGCTAACCCCAAGCGATCCAGCCACTGGTTCAGATAGGTACGATCGAGGTCCTTCACGGACCTAAGCAGATTCCGCACGTCGTCGAGTTGCAGCTGACTATGACTTTCCTTGGCCCACTCTAGCTTCGAGAGAATGAGATCTTCAGGAGCCACGATCGTCACTGGCTCACCATCGATGATCAGGCGACGTCGCCGGGCGAATTCTTCACGGCGATACTCACTGTCTTTTCGGACTACACAATCAACTTTCACCACGAGCGCGTTGTGAATAATGTTGAACATGGACCGGCTTTTGACAGCCTGCTCAACCATGTCTCGATCGACATAATACTCGTCCTGGAAGATAGTCACGACACGTTCCACCTCCGCCTCTCGCAGTTCGATCACGACGTCGATGTCACGTGTCATCCGAGGAGTTGCATAGAAGTTGGCTGCCATGGATCCGGTGAGCATGTACGGGATACCGGCAGCCTCCAAACGCGACATGACTGATTTAAGTATGATGAGTTCATCGCTCACGACGGGGACAAAGCTTATGCTTTTCCGTCTAAGAAGTCACGGTCGGGGAAAGAGAAAGAGAAGAGCCCGCTGACTTTGTGACCAGCGGGCCATTTTTATAACCCGGCGAGGCCTTCTTCGGGAGGCCACCACTTTACGCTGCCTGCGAAGCAGCCTTCTCCAGCAGCTCATGAATCAAGATCTGTTTTGGCTTTCCTCGCTTCGCAGCCATCTGTCGCAAAGTAGCCAGGAGCCGTGGGGACAGGCGGATCGCAATTAATTGTTTCGCCATCCCCGTAGCGGGTCGCCCGATCCGACGCATTCGCTTCAGTTGTTCATCCGACAGCTCAGGGATATCTAAAAAATCAATTTATCTTCCCCCAATTTCGTGCATACCGTCAGCGGATAAACCCATTCAACTTTCTTCTGGACGCTGCTTTGGATTACACAAAATAAGAAAGCCTGCTGGCTTTCACCAGCAGGCTTTCTGTTTGTAACCCGGCAGCGTCCTACTTTCCCACTGCCTCGCGGCAGCAGTAACATCGGCCTTGTAGGGCTTAACTTCCGTGTTCGGTATGGGAACGGGTGGGGCCCCTCCGGTATGGCCACCGGGAACATTCTTCAGGACTGAGGTTTGAGTGCTGAGGATTGAGTATTTAACTCAGTCCTGAGGCCTCGCTGCTCAGTCCCCCACGACGTGTGCGCGTCGCGGTGAGACCATGTCTATCAGGAGCAAAGGATGTTAAACCGCACGACCGATTAGTACTGGTTAGCTACAGCGCTCACACGCCTTCCACACCCAGCCTATCAAACTCGTGGTCTACGAGTGGTCTTTAGGTAGCATACGCTACGGGAGAGCTTATCTTGAGGCACGCTTCTCGCTTAGATGCTTTCAGCGATTATCGCTACCGGACATAGCTACCCGGCGCTGCCGCTGGCGCGACAACCGGCACACTAGAGGTCCGTCCTTCACAGTCCTCTCGTACTAGTGAAAGCCCCTCTCAACTCTCCTCCGCCCACAACAGATAGGGACCGAACTGTCTCACGACGTTCTGAACCCAACTCTCGTACCGCTTTAATAGG
>JBQTJA010000060.1:0-79559 GCA_052387595.1 Nitrospiraceae bacterium
GTGTCTTACCCGGGACGATCGTCAGCGAAGACGCGATGCACATTGCCCTGGAGGATGAAAGCGGGTATCTCACGTTGTCGCCCCCACAGAAGAGCTGGAAGCCTGGACGCTACAAGGTCGAGATTCATACGGGCGAGCAAGTCAACGAGATGACACTTATGGGCACGATGCGTTTCACCATTGTGGCGGCCGGGAAATAGCGTGACATGCTTGGGACTCCTAGCAAGCTGGGCTTTGCGCAATGGCGGCGGAGTGAATCTCCCCCTGGACATCGTTATTCGAACGAACTATATA
The DNA here is from genome assembly GCA_052387595.1 of Nitrospiraceae bacterium. Lineage (GTDB taxonomy): Bacteria > Nitrospirota > Nitrospiria > Nitrospirales > Nitrospiraceae > Nitrospira_D. Next base: position 295 of record JBQTJA010000060.1, read on the forward strand.
ATGGCGGGGTTTCCGCTCTCGGGAGAACCTGCCAATGGTTTCGCCTGATAGTCTGAACGAGCAGTACCGCGCTCTCCTGGAAGTATCCGAATCCATTACCGCGCATCACGACCTGACCGAGTTATTTCGCGCCCTTGCCCAGCGCCTTCCCCGAGTGGTGCATGTCAATTTCATTATCCTGACGTTACACGATCCTGAGCGCGGCATCATCCGCGTGCATACCATTCAGGCCAATGTCCCTGCCGACCTTGTGGGCGGCCATGAAGGTCCGGTCGAAGAGAGTCCAGCCGGACTGGTCTGGCAGACGCAGGAGTCGATTCTCATTCCCGATCTTGCCAAAGAGCATCGTTGGCCCAAGGTTGTTGGGTATATGAGAGAGGACGGCATGAACTCCTCTTGTTTCGTGCCTCTGACGACAGCGGTGCGCCGGCTGGGCGCTATAGGGTTTTTGAGTCTGCAGAAAGAGGCCTATGGGGAGACGGACTTGGAGTTTCTCCAACAAGTAGCGAAACAAGTTGCCGTGGCCGTGGACAACGTGCTCAATTTCGCCGGCGCGGAAGCAGCGCAGCAATCTCTGGCTCGAGAGCGAGACCGCCTCAGCTTGGTGCTGAAGATTAACAACGCCGTTGTTTCGCACCTCGATTTGCGGGAGCTTGTCCGGGTCATTTCTTCCTGCCTTGGCGAAGCGTTGGGAATCAATGCTGTGGGTCTCTCGCTGTATGAGCCGGAGACGGCGTGTTTTCGCGTCTATTATTATGACTTGCCGGATACGATCCCCCCAATGGACGCAGGGGCGACGATTCCCGCTGAAGGCAGCATTGGCGGTCTGGCGCTCACGTTGGGCAAACCCATTCTGATCAATCGCGCGAGTGAAGCAGTGGCGTTCCCTGAATCCAAAAGGCGTTTCTATGATCACGGGTTCAATTCGGGCGGTTGCGTGCCGCTGATCATGCAAGGCCGCAAACTCGGCGTGCTGGGTCTTCTGAGTTTTCGGGAAGACGCATTCCCAGAAGAACGTCAACAGTTGCTCTGTCAGATTGCCGATCAGATCGCCATTGCGACGGAAAATGCATTGAACTTCGAGCGCGCCAGGAAAGCCGAGCAGGCACTCACGCGCCAACTTGAACGCGAACGCATGCTGATGGAAATCAACAATGCCGTCGTATCACACCTAGAGCTGCCGAAACTCTTAAAAGCGGTCTCCGCCAGCCTCCGTCATGTCATCCCGCACGATTTCGCGGGATTTGGTATCTATGACTTGGCTAGCAACCAGTTGCTTGGCCATTCGTTGGACTTTCCGAGCAATCAAGAGTTTGGCGGGATCGGCGATCCGATTCCGCTGGAAGGAACCCCGGAGGGGTTGGCGTTCACGTCTCAAAAGACAGTGCTGATCAAGAATCTAAACCTCGTCGAGTTTCCCGCTGAGATCGTACAGCGTGGGGCAGCGGCGGGATTAAAATCCGGTTGTGCCGTTCCTCTCATCGCACATGGGCGAGCATTGGGCACGCTCAGCGTGGTGAGTCTCCGTGAAAATGCCTTCAGCGATGACGATGCTGGACTACTCAGCAATATTGGCTCTCAGCTGGCGATCGCTGTTGAGAACGTCCTGGCGTATCAGGAGATCGCGAATCTGAAAGACAAACTGAATAAGGAAAAGCTTTATCTCGAAGACGAGATCCGGAACGAATTGAACTTCGAGGAGATCATTGGTGAGAGTCCCACGATCAAGAAGGTTCTGAAACAGGTCGGCATCGTCGCGCCCACTGATTCCACCGTCCTGATTTTTGGTGAGACGGGGACGGGCAAAGAACTGCTGGCCCGTGCCATCCACGATCGAAGCAAACGGCGTGAACGGACCTTCGTGAAGCTGAACTGTGCGGCGATTCCCACGGGATTGATCGAGAGCGAGCTGTTCGGTCACGAACGAGGAGCCTTTACCGGAGCGATTGCCACCAAAGTGGGCCGGTTCGAACTGGCGGATGGAGGCACCCTCTTCCTCGACGAAGTGGGGGAGATTCCCCTTGAACTGCAGTCGAAGCTGCTGCGCGTCCTCCAGGAACAGGAGTTTGAGCGGCTCGGCAGCACAAGGACCATCAAGGTTAACGTCCGGCTGCTCGCGGCCACGAACCGAGACCTTCTGAAGATGGTGGAAGAGAAACAGTTCCGCAGCGACCTGTACTATCGGCTCAATGTGTTTCCGATCACAAGCCCATCACTTCAAGATCGAACTGGGGATATTCCGCTCCTTGTCCGCTACTTTACGCAGCGGTTGGCTCGACGAATGGAAAAACGAATCGAACGAATTCCCTCGGATGCCATGGAGGTGCTGTGCCGGTATCCATGGCCTGGGAATGTCCGAGAACTGGAGAATTTCATTGAGCGAGCCGTGATTTTGTCTCAAGGGACCGAGCTGAGTGTCCCGCTCGGTGAACTGAAAACCACGGTACATGATGGGCATCAACCCGTGACAACCCTCCAAACAGCAGAGCGCGACCACATCCTGCGCGCCCTCGAAAAAACCAATTGGGTCATCGCCGGTCCTACCGGGGCGGCAACACTCCTCGGCATGAAACGGTCCACGTTACAATCACGCATGGCAAAGCTCGGAATCGCCCGCCGGTCCTGATACCGACATTTCGGTAATTACCGACATCTCGGCACTTCGGCTTTCGGCATCACGTCTCGCTCTCACCTCGACCGCACTCTCATATCAGCGAAGTGCGCTGTGGTTTCCATGACTTCCGATCTATTTTAGCAGGTACCGTCTTACTGGAACAATCCGTGCTCAACAGCACAGCCATCGACGATTTAAAGAATCGGCGAGAGGCGAACAGGAAAAGACAGTCGTCAAACTTAACCACGAGGGGAAATCGACCATGGTCTATACAAAGCTTGTGCTCTTCAGTGTGTTTGCGGCGCTCCTGACAGGTTGCGGATCGACTATGCAGGCGCGGAATGTTCAGCCGTCCGGCTTTCTTGGCGAACATCGTTCCCTGCTCACAGCGGGCGAGAAAGGAAAAGAGGCCTTGGTACGGTATCGCAACCCAAAGACCAATTGGGCTTCCTATGACAAGATTGTGCTGGAGCCGATCGCGATCTGGGATGATCCGACCCGCGGGCTCTCTACAGAGCAGCGTGAGGACCTGCAACGGCTCGCGGACAGTTTCTATAACACGCTCCACCAAAAACTCTCCAAGGACTACCGGCTCGTCGCCAAGCCGACGCCCGGTGCGATGCGAATACAAGCTGCGATCACGCATGGCGAAAAGTCCACGCTTGCGCTGACCTTTGCGTCAAAAGCGGTGTGGCAGCTCCAAGCCGTCAACACCCTCTGGACCGGGTTCAGCGGCAAACCCGCATTCGCCGGAGAGGTCACGGTCGAGTTCAAGGTCCAGGATGCGGACACGGGCGAACTCCTCGCAGCGGGAATCGACCGGCGCGTGGGCGGCCAACAACTCTTCGAGAAGGAAGTGTTCAATTCCTGGGGCGATGTGAAGAACAGCCTGGAATTCTGGGCAGACGCGACGGTCCACCGGCTCTGCACCCTCCGCGGCCAATCGATTTGCGAGGAACCAAGGGCTGGCTTGGACATACTTCATTTCTGAAGGCAAACAACTCAAAGCGATTGATGATCGCGATTAAGGAGGTCACAGTGGAACTGAAGATTCCGAATCACGAACAAGCTTACTGGGGGTTACGTGCGATGAAAACGATTGCCATGGCGGACGGAGTGCTGAATGAATCCGAGCGACACATGCTGGCATCGGTCCAGCGGGTAATCGGCACCACCTATGAGATCGACGAATTGAGTCCCATTACACCGTTGGAACTGGCCCAGGCGTTTCCCGACCCACAACTGAGGAAACAACTGGTGCAAGGATTGATCGTAGTGTCCCTGATCGACGGAAAGCCCAACGCACAGGAGACCTCTCTCGTAGAACAATTCGCGGAGGCACTGGAGGTCAACGTCCTCGAAGTCAAGAACCTTCGGCGTGTGCTTAACGGGGAGGTCCTCCAACTGCGCTTCGATCTGGTGCGCCGGTTTTGGTTGCGACCCAAGGTTGAGGAGATCTGGAACAAAGAAGGCATCAAGGGACTCTACAAGTTTGTTCGCGGGATGTTGGGACGGTATGAGAACAAGGAGCTGGCGGCACGCTACCAGGCCCTTGAACACTATCCCGCTGGTTCTCTGGGACGGTCCTATTGGGAGTATTGCCGCACGAACGGATTTGCTCTGCCGGGGGAAAAGGGCGGCGCACCGGAACAGATCCTGTTTCATGATTGCGCGCACATCCTCTCAGGTTACGGGACGGCACCGGAAGAAGAAGTTCAGGTCGCCTGCTTCAGCGCAGGTTTTCAACGGCGTGAGCCATGGCTATTCGTCTTCTTCGTCTTGCTGCAATTTCACGTCGGCATCCGCATGACGCCCATCACGGAGGCCAGGACGGGATTCTTCGATCCAGGGAAGGTGATGATCGCCATCCGGCGCGGTGCGGCGATGAATGTGGATCTCAACAATGGCTGGGACTATTGGCCGGTGATGGGAGAGCAGGTCGAGGACCTCCGACGTCGATACAACATCGTCCCGATTGAGGCTTTCAAGTCTAACAGCGTTCAGACGGTCGGAAGTGCGGCGTAAGAGAATCACGAGGACAGAATCGGAACCAGGAAAGCAGTCATAACATGTTCAAAATCACGACACAGACTGATGCCGGAATAACAACCCTGAAACTCGATGGCAAGTTGACAAGTCCCTGGATAGAGGAACTGGATCGCTACTGGCAAGACATGCCTGGTTCTCAGCGGAAAAGGACGTTGGTCGATCTAACGGGAGTGACGTTCATCGGTCCTGAAGGCAAAACGATCTTGGCTCGGATGTGGCGACAAGGGGCAAGGTTTCGTGCGGCTGGATGTCTCAACACCTCTATCTTGGAAGAGATTATGGGCGTTGGTCGAGCAGAATCACGGATCTGAAAAGCAGGCAAGTAAAGGACGCACCATCATGATGAATGGAATACACGCCATGAAAACCTTCTCCGTCATGCGATTGGTTACATACGGCATCCTGGCTTGTGCAGGACTCACGGGTCTGGTGGGCTGCAAGAAAGAAGAGGCAGTGGCCGTTACTCAGTCTCCGCTGACCGTGCAGGTGGTGACGGTCGAGCAAAAGGATGTTCCGATCTATTACGAATGGGTTGGGACAACTGACGGTCTGGTGAATGCGAAGATCCGGGCACAAGTGACCGGGTACCTGCGTAAGCAGCACTTCCGGGAAGGGGCCTCCGTCAAGAAGGGCGACCTCCTCTTCGAAATCGATCCCCGCAAATTTCAGGCTTCCCTGGATCAAGCGGTGGGCGAGATCAAGCGTGCTCAGGCACAACGGGCCAAGACCGAACTTGATGTCGAGCGAAACGAGCCGCTGGCCAAGGAAGGAGCGATCAGCCGAAAGGAACTCCAAGACTCCGTCCAGATGAATCTGGCCGCTAAAGCGACGGTGGAGTCTGCTAGGGCTCAGTTGGAACAGGCGAAACTGAATCTTGAATGGACCAAGGTCATCGCGCCGATCGACGGTGTCGTCGGGATTGCTAAGGCTCAGATCGGCGACCTCGTCAATTCCAACGACGAGTTGACGTCCATGTCTCAGCTCGATCCAATCCGGGTCTACTTTCCGGTCAGTGAGCAACAATATCTGAAGTTTGCCACGAGGGTGCAGGAGCGTTATCGGGAAGAAGGAGATCCGACGAAGGTGCGGGGAGACAGTCTCATTGAATTAGCCTTGAGCAATGGAGAGCGCTATCCCCATAAGGGATGGTTCTTCCTCGCCGATCGGCAGGTGGACCCAAAGACCGGTACGATCCGCGTCGCCGCCCTCTTTCCCAACCCAGGCAATATCCTCCGGCCAGGCCTCTACGCCAAAGTTCGCACCCCACTCGAGCTCCATCAGGACGCTCTGTTGGTACCGCAACGTGCCGTCAGTGAACTGCAGGGTCGGTATCAGGTCGCCGTTGTCACACCTGATCACAAGGTCGAGATCAGGACAGTGACCACCGGCGAACGAGTCGGCTCCCAATGGATTATCACGCAGGGGCTTGAGTCCGGCGAGCGGGTCATCACCGAGGGACTTCAGAAGCTGGAAGCTGGAGCCACCGTTCACCCCATTCCGTTTGGAACGGAGCAGTCCGCCACGCTGGCGGCCTCTCTCCCGAGGAGGAGCTAATGGCCAGATTTTTTGTCAATCGACCGATTGTGGCGATCGTCATCTCGATCCTGATGACGTTGGTCGGCGTCGTCGCGATGATCCAACTGCCCATCGCGCAGTTTCCGAACATCGCGCCGCCGGAAATCCAGTTGCAGGCGACCTATGTCGGTGCGGATGCCGTCACGCTCGAACAGTCGGTCGCCACACCGATCGAGCAGCAGATGAACGGTGTCGATAACATGCTCTATATGTATTCGGTCAATGCAAGTGACGGACGGTCGACGCTGCGCGTGAACTTCGACGTCGCGACGAAGCCGAACGACGATCAAATTCTCTCGCAGATGCGGTACTCGCAGGCCGAAGCACAGTTGCCGCAGGAAGTGAAGAATTATGGTGTCACGGTCAAGAAGTCCACCACGAGCCCACTGGCTCTGTTCTCTCTCTACTCCCCTAACGGAACCTACGACAACGTGTGGCTAGCCAATTACGCCTACATCAATGTCAACGACCCCATGACGCGGGTGCCTGGAGTCGGGCAAGTGACCATCTTCGGCGCCGGGCAGTACGCCATGCGGTTTTGGGTACGGCCGGATATGCTGATGAAGCTCAACATCACCGTGCCTGAGATCCTGGATGCCGTGAAAAAGCAGAACACGGTCAATCCGGCCGGGCAGATCGGCGCCGAGCCAATTCCGACCGGGCAGGAATTTACCTATTCCGTGCGAGCCCAAGGCCGGTTGCTCACCCAGGAGGAATTCGAATCGATCATCGTACGAGCAAACGAGGACGGGTCCCTTGTGCGGCTGAAGGATGTCGCCCGAGTCGAACTGGGGGCGCAGTCGTACAACATGATCGGCCGTATGAATAGCAAGCCGTCCGCCATCGTTGCCATCTATCAATTACCCGGCTCCAACGCCATTCAGACGATGGATCAAGCGAAGTTGTTGATGGAAGACCTGAAGCGGCGTTTCCCGGCCGACTTGGACTATGTGATTTCGCTGGATACCACCCTGTCGGTCCGTGAAGGGCTCAAAGAGATCGTGCATACCTTGTGGGAAGCGCTCCTGTTCGTCGTCATCGTGGTGTTCATTTTCCTGCAGGGGTGGCGGGCCACGTTGATTCCGTTGCTGGCCGTTCCAGTTTCGCTCGTCGGGACGTTCATGCTGTTTCCACTGTTGGGATTCTCGATCAACACCCTGTCGTTGTTTGGTTTGGTCTTGGCGATCGGCTTGGTCGTGGATGACGCGATCGTGGTCGTGGAGGCCGTTGAACACCATATCGAACAAGGACTTTCTCCGAGGGAAGCGACCCTCAAGGCTATGGAGCAGGTCTCAGGGCCGGTCGTAGCCATCGCCCTTATCCTGGTCGCAGTCTTCTTGCCGACAGCCTTCATCCCGGGCATCACCGGTCGGCTCTACCAGCAGTTTGCCATTACCATCGCTGTGTCGGTGATCATCTCGGCGTTCAACGCACTCACGCTCAGCCCCGCTCTCGCAGCAATGTTGTTGCGCCCCAAAACAAAGAGCAGCGGCCCGCTGAGCTGGTTCTTCGGATGGTTCAACCGGATCTTCGGCTATGGAACCGACTGGTATGTGCGGGTCTGCGGCGGATTGATCCGCAAGTCGGCCTTGGCGATGCTTTTTCTCGTACTGGTCTCTGTCGCGGCGGGCTGGTTCGGGTCGAAGCTGCCCAGCGCATTTCTCCCGATGGAAGACCAGGGGTATCTCTTCTTGAATGTCCAATTACCGACAGCCGCCTCCCTCCAACGAACGGATGAGGTGTGCAAAAAGATCGAGGCCATGTTGCGAGAGACGCCCGGTGTCCAATACACGACCACCGTTGCGGGTTTTAGCCTCTTGAGCACCGTGAGTACTTCCTACAATGCGTTTTTCTTCGTCACGCTCACACCCTGGGAAGAGCGCCGCAAGCCGGAGGAACAACTCCTCTCGATCTACCAACGTATTAAGGATCGATTGGACAGACTCTCCGAGGCACGGGCATTCGCGTTCCCACCGCCTGCTATTTCCGGTGTGGGGACGTCGGGAGGTGTGTCGTTCATTCTGGAGGACCGTGTCGGCAAAGACGTGGCCTTCCTTGCTCAGAACATCGACACATTCATGACAGCTGCTCGCAAGCGTCCTGAGATCGCCAGGGTGGATACCACCTTCATTCCCAGTGCTCCGCAATTTTTTGCAAAGGTGGATCGGGAAAAGGCCTTGAAGCAGGGAGTCAATCTCGGCGATGCCTACCAGACACTTCAGGCCTTCATGGGTGGGGTGATGGTCAACTATTTCAATCGATTTGGGCGTGTCTGGCAGGTCTATGTGCAAGCGGACGGCGAATTCCGAACAAATCCGGACAACATCGGGCAATTCTATGTGCGGAATGCTTCGGGCGACATGGTCCCGATGTCTACCCTTGTCTCTATGGAGTCAGTCAGCGGACCGGAATTTACGATGCGGTACAACGGTTATCGGAGCGCACAACTGTTTGTCGCCGCGGCACCCAGTTACAGTTCTGGACAGGTGATGCAGGCGCTCGAAGAGGTGTTCAAGGACACGATGCCCAGCGAGATGGGGTACGACTATATTGGGATGTCCTTTCAGGAGAAGGTGGCTTCGCAGGGGGTACCCGCCAGTGTAATCTTTGGATTCTCCTTCCTGTTCGTCTTCTTGATTCTCGCGGCACAGTATGAGAGCTGGACCTTGCCCTTCAGTGTGCTGTTGGGGACACCGATCGCCGTGTTCGGCGCGTTCGGCACCTTGTGGCTCTTCAAGTTGGTGGCCCCGCAAGCGAGCGAGAACGATGTGTTCGTCCAGATCGGTTTGGTCATGCTGATCGGTCTTTCCGCCAAGAATGCCATTCTGATCGTCGAGTTCGCGAAAAACGAGCGACATCAGGGACAGAGCATCATCAATGCCGCGTTGGCCGCAGCTCGTGTACGCCTGAGGCCGATTCTGATGACCGCCTTTGCGTTCATCCTTGGAGTTGTGCCGCTGATTCTCTCGTCCGGCTCCGGTGCCCATGCGCGTATCCTGCTTGGTCTCACGGTGTTCGGCGGCATGACGGCTGCGAGCTTGATTGCCATCTTTATCATCCCCGTTTCGTTCTATGTGGTGGAGTCGTTCGCCCAGCGAAGAAAAGAGCCGGCTCTTCCTGTTGGATCTGCGCTGGCTCAGATGTCAGGAGGGAACTAAGATGCGCGGCTTCATCGCTATTATCCTGCTCGTGAGTTCACTGTCCGGGTGCCTGATGGGACCGGATTACAAGAGGCCGGATATGCCTCAGGCTGATGCTTGGCGGTTGCCATCAGGCGCGTCCGGTTCGATTGCAAATCTCTCTTGGTGGGAGCTGTTGAAGGACAACGCGTTACAGCAACTGATCCGCACGGCGTTACAGGAAAACCAAGACCTGCAGATGGCGGCCGCGAACATCGATGAATACCAAGCCCAGCTCACGATCGCCCAATACGATCTGATTCCCTCACTCTCCGCATCGGGCACCGCATTCGGGTTTCGAAACACGAATAGCAATGCTCTCTCGATACCGGGCGGCGGGGCGGTCCCCATCTCACAACGTGATGGCACCACGCTGTCTCAGCTCTCGGGGGACGTCGGTCTGAAGTGGGAAGTCGATCTGTGGGGGCGCATTCGCCGTTCCGTTGAGGCCAGCAGGGCGCAATTGCTATCGAAGCAGGAAAATCAGCGGGCGGTGGTGCTGAGCCTGGTCGGCAACGTGGCGGAGAGCTATCTCGATCTGCGGGCATTGGATCTTCAGATCGACATCACGAAAAGAACGCTCAAGGCTTGGGATGATTCCGTTCGACTTTCCCAGCTCCGATATCAGAAAGGGGACATTCCGAAACTCGACCTCGACCGTTTCGTGGCGGAACGGGCAGGCACGGCGGCACAACTGGCCGATTTGGAGCGGCAGATGGTTCAGCGGGAGAACCAGATCAGCGTGCTCCTGGGGCACAGTCCCTCGCCGGTTTCACGGGGACGGCTCCTGACGGAACAGCCGATGCCTCCGGAGATACCGCCCGGGCTGCCATCCGAGCTGCTCCAGCGGCGGCCCGATATTATGCAGGCCGAACAGGAGCTGGTTGCCGCAACGGCCAATATTGGTGTGGCGCAGGCTATGCGTTTTCCTCAATTGGCCCTCACAGGGCAAGCGGGAGGTACTCAGCTCAACATCTCTGACATGTCTTTCAATCCGTATGCGACGTTCATGGGCGCCGCGGCCTTAACCGCTCCCCTCTACAACGCCAGTGCCCTTGGCTATCAGGTGAAGGTCGCGGAGGCGAAAGGGAATCAGGCCATTGCGAAGTATAAAAAAACCATTCTCCAAGCATTTCAGGAAGTAGAGGATGCGCTGATCTCTGTGCAGAAAACCAAAGAACAACAGGCGGCGCAGGAGGAACAGGTCCAAGCCTTGGAGTCGTCCTTGCATCTCGCTGAACTGCGTTATCAGGGTGGACGGGCCAGCTATCTTGACTTGCTGACCGCACAACGGACCTTGTTCGACGCGGAACTGGCGCTGGCAAAGACCCGCCGCAATCAGCTGGTCTCAGTCGTGAAGCTCTACAAGGCTCTGGGAGGCGGATGGTCGCCAAGCACTGCGGGGGAAAGCAGACCGTCTTCAACGACACAGGAAGCGGGATGAAAAATTGAGTGCATTCGCGAGTGAAGAATACGTCTGCGCATTGGGCGTAGACTTGCCTCGTAAGATTTCATTCGTTTTGGCTAAGGAGCTTGTAGTCATGAAGCAGTGGCGCATTAGGTGCTATGGTGCTCTCATCGCGCTCGTGGTCGTGATGAATGCGGCAATGGCCTGGGGACAGTCGAATGACGCAACGACTATCGACGCGTCATTACATTCGGAGATGATCACAGCCATCAAAGATACGTACGCGGGGTGCAACAGATTCGTGAGATCTGAGTATCGATATAAGGAGGGCGTCAATAAACAACGGTCCTCAGCCGATGACATGATGGTGGCCGAAGATATGCGATGCAGGCAGTGCCAGGGCAAGTGCAAAGCGGATAATCTGAGGTGCCGGAGTCAGTGCACGGGGGAAGGCAGCTGTTTAGCCCATTGTGATGAGCAGTCGAGCAAGTGCGAGACGATGTGCAAGCAGATTTTCCAGTGCGAGTGACCACGGCAACTCGGCGCACGCCGACCAGGTTCACCGCAGGATTCGACAAGCCTGTCCCTGAGCCAGCTTGTAGGGCTCACCACGACAGGACTTCTAGAATGGAACGCTGACGGTTTCCTTTCTTCACGTGGCCTCGTTACAGTTTGACCCTCTCCCCGCCTTCCGTTAGAATGCGCCAGTTTTTATCGCCACCTCTGACCGCAGTTCGAGTTTTTGCGCACCATGACGACGCCATCTAGCCCCAATTCCAATCCTTGGGCCTCTGTCATCATCCCGATCAAGGATGAACGAGAGAACCTGTCTCCGCTTATGGCAAACCTGCTGAAAGTCATGGATTCACACGAGCTATCACGCTCCCGCCCGTACGAGATTCTCTTCGTTGACGATGGGAGCAGCGATGGAAGCAGCGATGAGCTGGACCGCTTGGCTCGCGAGCATGCTCAGGTGCGCGTGTTCCACTTTGACCGAAATTACGGAAAAACCTGCGCGCTTGAGGCTGGATTTCGGCAATCTTCCGGGGAGATCATCATCCAGATCGACGGCGATCTCCAGCAGGACAGCGAAGATATCTTGAAGCTGATTCCCTATACCGCCTCTCATGACGTGGTCTGTGGATGGAGGCAACATCGACAGGACGGCTTCGTGAAGATGATCTCCTCCCGAATTGCGAACCCTGTGCGCAACATATTTACTCATGACGGTGTCCATGATACGGGATGCCCGCTCAAGGTTTTTCGGCGGCCCGTGCTGGAGCGGATTCGTCTCTTTGAGGGAATGCACCGATTCTTTCCGGCGCTCGCATTGATGCATGGTTTTACGGTAACGGAGGTGCCGGTTCGGCATTATCCACGCATTCATGGGGTCTCCAAGTACGGCATGGGGAATCGCCTGTTCAAGTCGCTCTATGATCTGATCGCGGTTCGATGGATGCAGCATCGTGTGCTGCGCTACAAGTTCCGTGATAACTGACATGCGCAACCAGCCCCAAGACAGATCCTTCCACGATGCTGGCATGCGAATGTTGACCTCCTTTTGACTATCCCAATGACTACTGAAACCATCTGGCTTGCCATCGGTTTTCTCGGCCAAGGACTGTTTTTTGGTCGGTGGCTGGTGCAATGGATTGCCTCCGAGCGGACCGCCGAAAGCCGCGTCCCTATTTCCTTTTGGTATATGAGTCTCATCGGAGGGCTGATTACGCTGACCTATGCGATCTACCGCATGGACCCTGTGTTTATCTCAGGGCAAGCACTCGGGGCGGTCGTCTATGTGCGCAATCTGGTCCTCATTCATCGCGCGGATCAAACCAAGAGCGAGCCTCGGCCACAGGCATGAGCGGCAGCAACACACACTGCCATTCGGCGCCTTTCACGACCCACGGGTAACGGCCACATCCAACCATGGAACGCACCTCTCCTCAGCCGATACAACTGCTTCTTCTGCTGCTCCTATCCGGTCTGCTTTTCTTCACCGGCCTCGGCAGTATGGGCCTGACGGATCGTGACGAAGGCCGTAACGCCGAAGCCGGGCGGGAAATGTTCGCCTCCGGAGACTTCGTCACCCCGACCTTCAATGGGGAACTACGCGTCGCCAAGCCGGTCTTCGTGTATTGGCTGATGACAATCTCGTACCACATCTTCGGCGTGAGTGAGTTTGCTGCACGGGCACCCTCAGCCTTGTTCGGGGTGGGGTTGATCATGATGCACTATCTGTTTCTCACACGGCTGCGTGGACCAACCGTCGGCCTGTTTGGGGCCTTGATGTTGCTGTTGAACATTGAGGTGCTGGCGCTTGGGCGCATGGCAATTACCGATAGCGCTCTGATCTTCTTCACCACCTTGTCACTCTACGGGTTTTGGCTCGGCCTCCACGAACCTGGCCGAGGGCGCCATTGGATCTGGACCTTTTATGCCGGTATGGCCATCGCGACGTTAACGAAAGGGCCGGTGGGATTCGCCGTGCCGCTGATCACTGGTCTCTTGTATCTCGCTGCCACCCGGCAATGGCTAATCTTTTGGCAGAGGGGCACGCCTATCGCCGGCACGCTGCTGTTTTTTCTCCTCGCCGGTCCCTGGTATGTCGCCATGTTCCTTCTCCATGGAGATGCCTATTCCTCTCAAGCGAAAGTCCACACAGTTGGGCGATTCCTCGCTCCGATGGAAGGCCACGGAGTGGGCTGGTGGTTCTATTTTCCGGTCCTGCTGCTTGGCTTTTATCCGTGGAGCGCATTCCTACCGGCAGGGCTCTATCGAGCCTATCAGAGCTGGCGAGCATGGCGCCTGACGAGGAATCGCGCGCACGAATCAGAGACACCGTCGGGGGCCGGTAGGGAGTTGGATTGGTTTGCGGGGCTCTGGGTCGTCGGCGTGTTCATATTCTTTAGCTTGTCCTCTACCCGACTGCCCCACTATATCGGCCCGCTGTTTCCCGCATGCGCCATCCTGGCTGCTTCATTTTGGGCCCAAGGGTTAAAAGACTCTTCCACAAGAGGCCTGCGAGGGTCGGTCCATTTCATGATGGGAATTGGCTATCTCTTGGCGATCGGGTTTGCCTGTGCGCCTTCTTTGTTCATCAAATTCTCAGGGAAGATGGCCAAAGAGTTCCCGCTCGCCACTCAATTCGATTTGGGTATCGGGCCTTACGTTGGCGCCACGATCATTGTGGTTGCTATGGGGCTGATCGGATATTGGGGATTGAACGACAACAGACGGGGCATGACCTTTGGGGTAGCCGGAGGCGCGCTGGCAAGTGTGTTCCTTGTCGCCATTCTGCTGGTCGTTCCAGGGCTTAACCGCTACGCGATTGCACCACCGCAGGAATTGGCTTACGCAGCCGGGTTGAACCTGAATCCGACCGACCAGCTGATTGCGTTCGGTTCGACCAGACCATCCATGGCCTTCTACGCGAGGCGAACCGTGACCTTTATCCCAGCCAACGAAATCGACCGGCTGCGTACGGTGCTGCGCAAAGAGGGCCGGACGATGATCCTCCTCCCGGAATATGTTCAGGATGCCTTGCCGGAAGAAGCAGCTGGTTTTCAGCTGATTCTTAAGCGGCACGGCTACGTCTTGTTAGGCAATCAACCGATGATCACCCTGCCTCAGGATGCACCTGTTGGCACCCCACCAGCACCCAAGGTGTTTGGACACTGACCGACTCTCGGCTCTGCTTTCGAGACCTCCTTCCGAGGAAGCGTGCCCTCGGCAGGATGGATTGAAAGGAATATCGCGCGAAGCCATTGCACATTGCCCACGCAATCACGGTCACCGAAATGGGAGAATCCCCCGCGCATCAACTAGAATCAGAATGGCGAGGGCTACCCCCCCGAGCAAGGCACTTTCCCGCATCATAGACCAGCTAGGCGATGCCTCGGCGTGGTCGTCGTGCCGACCTATCGCATCGAACCACGACGCCATGCAGGCGAATCCGACCGACGAGAGGACAAGAGGTGAGGTCGTCAAGGCCGCCAGGCCGTACATGATCAATAGCACTGAGGTGTTCGAGCGCCAGCGCTCTCCTGTTCTTCCCCTGCTGACCCAATGAATTTTCCTTATCCATAGGCCACCCACTACTGCACCAACTCCCAGCGTCACGAAGAAGATGCCCACCATTCCATCTTCCATTCGATGGGAGAGAACCCAAAGCAAGGCAAACACCGCCGAAGCACCCATCGCCGCATATCGTAGTCCATCCTGTATGGACGCGCGCCATTGTCTTAATGGAGCCGTCGCGATAAAGCCGCTGAGGATGCCGATCACCATCCCTCCAAGGACATCGGTCGGAAAATGCGATCCTCGGAGGACACGGCTGAGGGCGACGAACAGTGCGATCACCATACACAACGGTCCGACGAGGGGAAACCGTCTAGCCAGCACCGTCGCGACAGCAAAACTCGCCGTGCTATGTCCCGACGGAAAGGAGTCCAGTCCTGATACCCAGGAAAGAGTCATCTGCCAATCTCCCGAGTGAACGAATTTCGGTCGAGGCCTGCCGATGAGGTGTTTCATCCCGTTGGCGAGCAGCGCGGCAATGCCGTGAGCGATCAGCGACTGAATCGCGATTATTTTGACAGTCGGCTTTTCAAAGGCCCATGCGCCGAGGAGGAGGAGGACGCTCACGGTCGTCAGGCGCCAGCCTTGACCGATCCAGTCTCCCGTATCGCTGGTGAACGCCATCCACGGAACAGTGAGTTGATCCCAGGGGAGATGAATCGTCACCGATCGCACATACTTGGTGATCGGCAGGTCAAATTGGGCCACGCCGAGAAAGCTGATGATCAACGCGGCGCAGGAACAACCGATTATGGCGAGCGATACGGTCGCATTCCGGGATGCCTGGGACTGGGCTCTCATCAAATCATGATCTGCAACGAGGCGCCCTGGATGTCCGGCCCTGTTCACCAATTGTCCATCACCGATCACCGGGCCTTACGGCACCCAGTCGGCCAGGAATACGTTGAACTCTCCAGGCTCCTTGGCATGTCGATCCGAGACCCACACGAGACGTTTGCCGTCAGGGGAGAACATGGGGAAACTATTAAAGTGCCCTTCAGTGGTGAGACGTTCCAACCCAGTTCCGTCGTCACCCACCAGATACAGATGGAAACTGGGACGTCCCCCTTCCCCTCTCGTTTCGATATTGGAGGAGAAGATGATACGTTTGCCGTCAGGATGAAAATACGGAGAAAAATTCGACGCGCCGGTGGTGGTGACCTGTTTCTTCCCAGACCCATCGGCATTCATGACAAAAATTTCAAGCTGACCAGGCTCGATCAGCCGTTGAGCCAACAACTCCTTATACTTGGCCACTTCGGACGGATCAGTTGGATGCGCCGCCCGATAGACAACCTGCTTGCTGTCTGGTGAAAAGAACGCGCCGCCGTCGTAGCCGACATCGTCCGTCAGGCGACGAACGTTCGAGCCGTCCAGATTCATCGTATAGAGATCAAGGTCTCCATCCTTCACTGAAGTCCAGACAATGGTCTTCCCATCAGGCGAGATCGTGGCCTCAGCGTCATAACCAGGTGACGCCGTGAGTTTCTGCAGGTCCTGTCCCTCCAGATTCACGGAATAGACATCGTAATCGTCGAGTGCCCATCGATAGGCGCCATCCCGTTTGGGCTTCGGGGGGCACTCGGGTCCTGCCGCGTGGGTGGATGAGTACAGCACCCGGCTGTCACCTGGAAAAAAGTAGCCGCACGTCGTCGCCCCCTTTCCGGTACTTACCAAGCGGACCGTCTTGCTTTCCACATCCATCACATACATTTGATAGCAACCCAACCCCGCGTCAGCTGGTTTCGAACGGTTCCCCAGGACGTCCTTCGACCAATCGTTGGTCGACTGAAAGATCAGTTTGGTCCCGTCAAATGAAAAATAGGCCTCCGCATTCTGGCGGCCAACGGTCAGCTGTCGGATATTGGCCAGATGCCGTTCCGTAGACCGAACCGGCGTCACAGTCTCTTTATGTTGATCAGCGGCCAGGGCAAATGGGGGAATCCCCATTAACACACAAAACCCCAAAACCGAAATTCCCCAGGTCTTACGACGTTGCATCAATCCTGACCTCCTTCACATCCGGCAAACCAGGCCATACTTCGCGTTTCATCACAGCTCCGTCTTGGAAAATCACGTAACTATGCCACCCATAATAAAACAGAAAGCGCGACATTTTCTCGACCGCACCCGAGGTCACGCCATACAGCACCGTGATGAGGCTGCCCGGCACATCCGCCCGATGGCAGGAAAAGAGCACTGCCATCTTCGGCCCGTCATAGGCCTGACTATCGATCTCGAACCCCTGATCCCCGAGAGTAATTCGGTCACCACAAGACTCCTGCACTACTGATTGAAGCGCCTGTCGCTGGTCGGCTCCTGCCAATACCAGGATCGATCCATCGCGGGGAAGGGAATTCTCTTTGAGCGCGACAACCGCTGTTCGCCGTGATCCCGTGAGTTCGTGATCGGCGATACGAGCCACAATCTGCTGCAACGGCGACGCAGGGTCGGAAAACGCCCGCACCACCGTCTTGTGTGGATCCGTCACATAGCCGTTCAGCATCGGCGGCAGCTGACGTCTCGTCAGCCGGCGAAACGTCATGAGATCTGGATCAAGCTCCACCCGCAACGGCTGATCAGGCAGGATGAATTCGGCAGCGCTCCTTTGCGAGAGACTCAGCATGATCGACTTGATGTCCGTCGATTCCTTCATCACGATGCGGAGGGGAAGCGTCATCCGAAACGGCTTCTCGGCCTGCTCAATCTCAACCGTCAGCCGCCATGCTTCTTTACCGCCCTCTCCCTTCACCCGACGGGCGTGGACATCGCGCAAGGACACGCGTGGAGCACCAGGTTGTTCGACCCATTGCTCAAAAAACCACCGCAAGTCCTGGCCGCTTTCCCGAGTAAAGACTTCCTCGATCGATTTCCAGTCCGCCGGACGATTGCGATAGCTGCTGACGAAGGTCTTCAAGCCTCGCCAGAATAGCTCGTCTCCGATTTCTTGCCGAAGGAGGTGAAACACAAAGGCCGATTTTTGGTAGCCTATAGCATTGTCTTTCTCGTCATGCTTCCTCAGAAACTGGGAGACCGCATAGTCCGTGTCAGGCCTCACATAGAGATTGTACCCATCAAGCATCATTCGCCGTTGTTCGAAGGCTTGCGGAATATCCTGCACCAGCTCGTGCCAGTAGTAATTCGCCAAGTAGGTCGTCATGCCTTCGACCCAATTCCCATGACCGTCGCGATTGAACACCGAGTTGCCGATCCATGAATGGACGATCTCGTGACCCAAGGCATAGGATTGGATATAGTGTCGCTTGATGCTGCCGCTGCCGAGGAGAGTGAACGACGGCAGACCAAGACCGCTCGCAAAGAAATTCTCGACCACTGCGAATTTGTCGAAAGGATAGTCTCCGAGGATCCTGACATACGCGTCGAGATACTTTGCAGTCGCATCGAGATACTCATCCGCCAAGCCAGCATTGTCGGGCAAGAAATGGGTCTGGAGTTCGACTCGCTGTCCTGTCGGACTTTTCCATTCCCGCGATGCCGTCACAAACTTGTTGGCCACGAGTGTGAACGCCTCAGACTTGTCCTCAGCCATCCAGATTGAGGAGGTCTTTCCCGCGTTCGTCGTCTCGCCTTCCTTACGGCCCGATGCCACCACCGTCCAGCCCTGTTGAATCTGAGCCGTCACTCGATAGGTACTGAAGCAGCCAATGACATCAGGGTACCATTGGCTCTCACCGCTCAAGTAGACACCTTCCACACCGATATGTCCCGCTGTCTCGCTGGGGGTCACGAATCTCAAGTGGCGCGGTTCTCTGGGAGGGTCATTGATCTGACCCCGATAACTCAGGACCAAGGTCACTCTCCTGCCATGGTCTTTGGGAAGCGAGACAACAATGCGTTGGGCTGTGGCCTCAGGAGGACGCACTATCGTGAACGGAACGACTTCATCCCGGCCTCCCTGCCCACCCGAAACCGAGTACGTTCGCATAACAACGGACTCGACATGCAGCGCATGGGCAAGCGTAAACGTGGCCACCGTGACCTGTGAATTCACTTCTAGTTCGATCTTATCACTCGCCACAAGCTCATGTGCTGTGGGAATCAGCTCAACTGAGAGGGTGTGATGAACGTTGGTGACAGTCTCCTGGGCAGGCAGAGCCGAAACACACCACGTGTGCACGATGGCGGCCGCCAGCAGACCGACGAGACAAGAGCGAAGGATACGCTTCCTGATGGACATCACGAAGCGTTTTAGCACTCGCGGCAGACGAGTACAAGCTGGATTGCAGTCAAGAGGCGTTCAAGATCGACGGGTTTGATAAGGATCTCCTGAGGGCCTAGACTCCACGCTTCTCCAAGCAACTCCTCATTGTGACTTCCCGTCATGATGATGACACCGCCTGAATAGTTCCTGTCACGCAGGGCGCGAAGCACTTCCACCCCGGGCATCCCAGGCATGATCAGATCAAGCACGATCGCATCGGGAGGCATCTCTTCGACTATCCGCAAAGCCTCGTCGCCATTTTTGACGCCAGACACCCGATACCCGCGCAGAGTGAGAAAGCGGACCAAGAGGTCGCATAGGAGAGGTTCGTCGTCAACCACCAAGACCGTTTCATCAATCTGCTCGACAGCATTCCCGTTGCCAAGAGGGGGCTGTGTGATCGTCGACGGCACAGGTAACTGTACAAGTCGAGTGACGGCTTCGACAAGGACATCCAGCGACAATCCTTTTCTGATAAAATCCGTGGCTCGTAGAGCTCGTGCTTGATTCTCCTGAATTTCCGTGGCTCCGCCACCCAGGATAATCACCGGGGCATGGGGGTCGATGGCCCGGATTTCCTTTAAGACGGTCAATCCGTCCATCTCCGGCATACGGAGGTCCACCAGGGTGACTCGTGGAGTGTGTGCACGAAAGAGATCAAGACCTTCCTGTCCATTGGTCGTTGAAATAACGTGACACCCGTGACGAGTGAGCACATTTTGCAATAGATCACAATTCATCTGATCGTCGTCTACGATCAAGACTTTGACCATCGCCGCCGGCCCTCCACCACCTAAGACAGTCTATCCTGCACAAGGAGAATAGCACGAGGCCGTGACCAATGAGAAGAAAATGCGTGGTTTATGAGCGAGACGCCGGCTGCCCGAACAGAGCCGCGACAAACGCCTCGGCATTGAAGTCCTGGAGGTCATCAGCTCCTTCCCCCACACCGATGAGGCGCAGGGGGAGCTTCAGTTCTTCGGCAATGGCTACGACAATCCCCCCTCGTGCGGTCCCATCGAGCTTCGTCAGAGCAAGTCCTGTAACCCCAACGGCCTCGTGAAATTGACGGGCCTGAGCTAGCGCGTTCTGTCCGACCGTGGCATCCAGGACCAACAGCACCTCATGTGGCGCACCGGGTAACTCCTGGGCGATCACCCGTTTTACTTTCCGCAGCTCATCCATCAGATTGGACTTGGTGTGCAACCGGCCGGCCGTATCCACGAGGACCATGTCTACCATTCTGGCTTTGGCTGCAACGACACCGTCGAAGGCCACGGCAGCCGGATCGGCGCCATGTCGTTGGCGAATGATCTCCACTCCAACCCGATCGCCCCACACTTGAAGTTGATCAATAGCCGCCGCGCGAAAGGTATCTCCTGCGACAAGAAGAGATCGCCGCCCGCCCTGCATCATCCGCTGTGCAATTTTTGCGATGGTGGTTGTTTTTCCGACGCCGTTGACTCCAACGACAAGGGTGACAAACGGCTTAGGGCCTTCAGTGACCAGCTGATCGATCGTTGGACCCGATACGGTTTTCAGAATACTATAGAGTGACCGGCTTAAGACATTCTGTACCCCTTCCAATTTTTTTGCGTCTGCTCCCCGCGTCTCTTCCCTGACCTGCCGTATCAAACGATCGACGGCACGTGCGCCAAGGTCGGCGGTGAGCAGCGCTGCCTCCAGATCTTCAAGAAGTTCTTCGTCCGGTGCACGTCCGAGGAATCGGTCCAGCGATTGCTGCACAACATGGCGTGTTCTGCCGAGCCCTTCATTCAGCCGTTGAAACCATCCCATCGTCAACGACTCCTTGTTTGCCGTGCAGTGCGAAGCGTGACCATGCGCGGCACAGGTGAAATCTGATGAAACAACGCTCGCTCACGACGCGCCATTCGCGCCGCTTCTCGTGGATTACGTTCATGGTCGTATCCACAGAGATGGAGCACCCCATGGACCAACAACATCGTCAGCTCCTCGTCGATCGAGCGTCCAGCTTCCTTGGCTTGGCGAACGGCGGTCGGTAATGAAATCACAACATCCCCGAGCATGTGAGCGACAGGACGCACACCGTGAGGCATCACGGCCTCCCGGATGGGAAAAGCCAGGACATCAGTTGGTCGATCCTTCTTGCGATACTCACGGTTCAGGCGTCGCATACGTTCATCTCCAGTCAATTCCAGGCTCAGTTCCGACCGAGACTCTCCAACCGCCGATAAGAGACGTTCAGCTAAATGGACCAGTATGGTTTGCCTGACGGCAAACCGCGTGAGACGCACGCGAAGATAGATTGCCATCAATGAGAACTGCTGGTTAGATCGCCAGGCGACGAGCCTGACGCGGGCGACTTGCGGGGATTGGACGATGGACGCTGTTGAGACGAGACCTGCCCTCGAGTCTGCCGAACATCACTGCCATGTACCGGCTGGTGGCGATCATAGGCCTTGATGATTTCTTGAACCAATCGATGCCTGACCACATCCTTTTCGTCGAAGTACACGAACTCAATTCCTTCAATGTCGTAGAGGATGTCTTTTACCTGAATGAGGCCGGACATCCGATCACTCGGTAAGTCGACTTGCGTGATGTCGCCGGTCACAACCACTTTGGAATGGAACCCCAGCCTCGTGAGAAACATCTTCATCTGCTCTGCCGTGGCATTTTGTGCTTCGTCCAAGATAACAAACGAATCATTGAGCGTTCTCCCGCGCATGAACGCCAAGGGGGCAATCTCAATATCTCCCCGTTCGATCAAGCGATTCGCTCGCTCCATATCCATCATATCGAACAGCGCGTCATAGAGCGGCCGCAGATAGGGATTCACTTTCTCGTAGATATCGCCGGGCAGGAACCCAAGTTTTTCCCCCGCCTCAACAGCCGGCCGCGCAAGAATAATCCGGCTCACCTCTTTATTGATCAACGCGCTGACAGCCATGGCCATGGCGAGATAGGTCTTTCCCGTTCCAGCCGGTCCGATGGCAATGACAATATCGTGCTGCTCGATTGCTTCGATGTAGACCTTCTGCGTGGGCGACTTGGGACCGACAAACCGTTTTTTCGTCACGATCATGGCCGACTCGCCCAGCACGTCCTTGAGCGACGCCTCGGGAGTTCGGCGCAATGCGCTGAGCGCATGGGTGACATCTTCAGCTTGGAGTGAGATTCCTTGGTTAGTCAGAGAGGCAAGTTCGATGAGAATGCGTTCCGCTTGACGAACAGCTTCGGGAAGACCATCCAGCGTGAGTTCTTCCCCGCGGGCAGAGAGTCGGACACCCAACTCGTCTTCGATCAGCTTGAGATGCCGGTCATGGTGACCAAACAAGACCGCAGTATTGGTACCTTCTCGTAGTTTGAGTTTGCGCACGAGTCTGAGGTGGTCTCCCTTCGATACCAGCTAAAGTGGATTTTAACAGAGAAGAAAAAGATGACACAAGCAGAAGGAATTAACTAGAGAAGGCCGTTATGCCCCTGATAACTCGGGAGCAGGACTCGGAAGGTTCAGGTCAAACTCCTGTGAAGCTTGTCCTCCTTGATCGTCCTTGGCAACAATCTTGATCCTATGTGGCCCCGTCAGGCTGGATGGAATCGACCAGTGGAGTTGCCCCGTCACCTTGTTGAGCGACATCCCTGGATGGACATGTCCAAGTTCAAATGTTATCTGGTCTCCATCTGGATCAACAGCGGATACCTTGTACCGGTAGATCCTATCTTCAACGATCGAAGCCGGGCTGGAAGTAAAGTGTGGAACGCTGTTCCCAACGATAACAGGAGCTGAAAGGAACTCTTTCCCCACACCCATACCGTCTCGTGGGATAACAGCGACACGGATAGAATCCCCTCGAACAAATAATCCCCGAGTTTCCAAAACAGGCTCTTCGGTTTCCGCAACCATGTCCTGATTTTTCCACCATCGAAACTGAGACTGAACCTCATCGTTATCGAGATCCTTGACGTCGAATTCAACCTGAATTGGATCTCCTGCCAGGATCTGTTGAGGCAAACCGACTCGATCGACGGAGGGAAGGCTATTATCAACCCTGGCGGGCGAAGTCTTGTACACAACTCCGAACGTCTGCCCACGAAGTGGGGTGACCTCCGCCACGACAATGTCTCCTCGTTTAAGGCTTTCCGTCGACAGATGCGTGCTGGTTTCCCCTGCCACAAGGACACCATTCACATACCAACGGTACTGAAACGTAATTCCCTCGCGACCAAAGTCTTGTGCGCCGAGAGACACTGACACTGGGCCAGGCCTTGTGATTGTGTCAGGTGAGAGGCGGGCTTCTTGTACGCTAAGAGAGGAATCCACACTCACAGAGGTACCTTCACCAGCACCGCTGTCCTGTGCACGACCGTTACAACCAATCAACCATGCACAACCGAGTAATGCTATCGCTAGATTCCGAGCATAGTCCATGATCGTTTAAGAGAGAATCTTTTCAACCCACCTCTGGTGTCCCTCGTAGCAAGGGACACCAGGTCATAGGTTAGTCTCGCTGGTTGATCCATGCAATATAGCGACTGGTAGTCGACTGTGCTGGAGTTGTTGTCCCACAGGACTGTGCCCCAGTGCTCGTGGTCTGACAGACTTTCGTCTTTTCAGAGCCCCCAGTACTGCTCTTGATAACCTGAACAGACGCTTGAGCTCCCACACCTTGAGCCCCGCCAAGTTTGTCAGTAATGTTCTGGTTGGCACCTGCAGTCGACGTCCCAGCGATCGGTGTCGAATAAGGACCACCAGTTAGGTAATAGAGGGCATAGAGATATCCTGTTCCACTGGCCACGCATATGTCATTATTTGGCACAAATACTGGGAAGAACGCGATCCCGCCAAAGACCGTGGAACGGGCAGTAGCTCGCTCGCCTGTCGGCAAGATTCGCACAAACCCATCTTTGCTTTTGACCAAAGCAATCAAGCTTGGATAGGTCGAAACCCCCGTAACACCGCTCACCTGATTGGCTGTTGTGCATGAGCCAATGCCGACCGCACAGACTGTTATTCCAGTCACATCAGCAAGGTCGTCGTTGTGGCAATTGTCGTAGGAGGATTGTGTACAACCACCGTTCAAGACGGAATCCTTCACCCCCACCAGATACTGCGCTGAGGTGTCTATCTTATCAGCACTACTAAAGTATCGCCCAGTGCCCGTGAAGAGCCACATCTTGTAGGAATCATCCATGACTACCGAGGGCGCGAAAGGGGGAGGTCCGAGCGTACGCGTCGATCCACCCGCGTCGGTGAATGTTACAAGGATTTCTGTTGGGATTCTGTTACCACTCTGGCTAATCCCCCACCCATCTGAAGTGGTTGGACAGCTTCCCGTGGGTCCGGCTGCGGCCAAGCAATCCGTCGTCAAACGGTATAGCTTACCCCAGTTCGGCGAGGTATTGGTGAGCACTCGCCCCATATAGGCAACGTCGACACGGAAATCGAGGTTGTAGTCGACCGTCACAATATCGCCCATGAAGGCATTCACGGATCCGACCGGAAATTCCGTCTCCTTATTGCCGGTCAGCATGTCAACCGAAAAGAGACGGCTCGGCTGTGCGGAGCCGGCATCGTAGTTGGTCGGCCCCGAGCCGAATATGGCGAACCATTTTTCGTTTGCAGAGGAATTCTTTGGATCAGCCGATGGAAGCACCCGCGCCACCGTCGGGGTACTCGTGGAAAGACCGAGATTGTCATCAGTAAATGTCCATAGCAACTTGGGTGGTGAATCCGGATCCGTGACATCCAACGCGAAATAGGCACTGTAAAAACTCCTCTCCGTATCGGACGTGCCAGGATTATTATCAAAATCCGCAGTATAGGTCATAGGGGCACCTTGCGTGGCACTGCAATTCTTGCAGCTGCCCCCCATGCGCATTCCTCCGATTATCACCGTTCCCCACCCACCGGGATGAGACACACCGGTTTGACCGGCAACACATCCAGGGGGAGTCACTGAAACGGTGGGATCGCAAAACACACGCACATCGACAGACCGTGGCTTGAGATCCACATAGTACACGTGTGTGTAGTCAGGCTGCGCCAGCCAGCGAAGATGCGGCAAAAGTTCCTGTGGAATGAATGCCCACTTCTCTTTGCCTAAATTGACACTTGTTTGAGTCGTACAGTCATCAGTGATATTCAGAGTAAAACAGCCATTATGGGTTCCGTTCGAGATGTGGTAGAAGCCCCCGTCGAATGCGTGTAGCATCCCGTCGTTGGCCCCCATATAGGCAATCTGCCTTCTTGTACGATACTGTTTAAAGAACTGCGCGTAGCCCGCGTCTCCGTAGATAATGTCAAACCTCGCCGATGGTGCCCCAACGATTACGGCCGTCGAATAGATCGGGTCGCCCAATTTCCAAACTTCCAGGGTTCCATCCACAGTCAGTCGACGATCACGAAGACCATTGATGTGGGTCCCCCGAATGAAGTCAATGAGGTTGGACGAGGTATACAACCCTGATGGATCTGCCCGTAAGAACGGCTTCAGTTCTGCAGCCTTGGCGGTGGTAAAGGGGATAAACTCCGACGAGTCGACTGCACGGTCCCCATCGACATCAATCCACGTCCAGATGTTCCTCGAAGCCGGTGTGGTCTTCGCTAAGGCCTTGCCCGCTTCCCAAATGGTCTTCAGCTCAATGAGATTGACGGTTTGATAGGGAACGGTCGTATCGGCTATCCCATCGGCCGGAGCAATGTCTTTGTACCGGTCGACTTTGGTTTGACTGCTGGCCACGTCAAATCGGGTCACCACAATGTCGTCCTGTGCATAGGTCAACTTGCCGTCCTGGTTCGTATCTTCACGGAAGTTACCGTAAGCATCGACGAACAAACTTTGCAGATACCCCGTCCACTTGATTTCGCGAGTACCTTCGAACTGCGTCGGAAAGAAGAACGATTGGTAGGTCGACCCGTCACCGGTGAAGGACGACGCCAAAACCGACGCCGCCGTACCGGATGAGGCCTGGTTGAGGATCGATGCAAAGGCTGCCGCAAGTTTCGATTCCAATTGCAGCGGATTGGCCGCATAGAAATAGGTATCGGGTATCCCGTTGGCATCCTGGTCCCATTCTTCGGAAAGATTCGGTTGGTTATTCCCATCTTTATCGGTAAATCCGCCGTACTTCGCCGCATACCAGAGCGGATCCTTCAAGAATTGGGTCGCTGTACCGGCCGGAGTAAAGGTTCTAGTAGTAACGGCTGTTTCGTTTCCCGTTGAAGCAACGTCGCAGTCTGTGCTGCCGGCTAGCGACCCACCACAACGGATTTCCAGGTAATCTCCGGTTCCGGATACTCCCGTAATAAAGAAACCGGCATAATTGGTATGGCCCGAGTTGGCATAGAGACCCTTCGTCTTGACCGTAATGTCGGCCCCTGTCGTCTTCACATAGATTCGGTATCGAATGTCCAGATCGAAATCCTGACCGTATTCCGAGTCATCCCACAAGATATCGAAGCACGAGGTGAAGTTGTTCGGCGCCCCTTGTTCCGTAGTCCAGTCGGCATCGTTGTCACAGTACTTGAAATCCGCCAATGACCCCTTCGTATCGTCTCCGAATTGGCCCACGCTCGTACAACCAGCCCATCCGGTCGCAGCAGGGCACCCGTCATGAAAGATCGGCACGAGCTGTACCTTGCTGGTCCCCACCATGAAGTCCAACACGGGAAATGGCGTGCTCATGGCAACGGAATAGGTCGTGATGCTCTGCTTGACCGAGTTGGTCGTGTCGAGTCCCAAAGGCCCACGCAAGTCCGTCGTTTTGGCATGCCACGCCAATCCCGCCGAGTAGTAGGAACCAAATTTATTAGGGTCCTCGATGCAGAGCCCTCGAATGGAGGCGAAATTTCCCGCCTTGGAGGTGCAGGCCTTGTTATACGTTCCCAGAGACTGTCCAATGAAGACGTCGCCGATACCTTCTAGTGTGTTGATGCCAGAATTGGCGATCAGTGTCTGGACGTTTGGAGTACTGCTCGTGCTGATGGCGCTAGGCCAGTAGGATCCCGGAAGATGATCGGAGTCGAAAGTCGGGAACGCGTCGCTGAACAGCAAGACATAGGGTTTTGAACAATAGGGGCAGACCGTATAGGGGTCAACCCAACTTCCTTCAACCGTTAACGGGGAGCCCGGGTGGTCCGCTGGTGAAGCTTGGTACTGGCTCGTTGGGCTGGTGAGGCCTTGGACATAGCGGATCGCTTCATAGAGGATCTCGGCGATGGGATTTCCCCAGCTCTTGCACGCGCCATCGGTCGGTGTCGACGTTGTACAGGTTCCCTCATTACCTCCAAGGTTGTAGTACCCCGTGGCGTAGTTGTAGCCGAGCATCCTGAAGTTGTCGATGTTCTTAATGATCTTCGATGTCGCGGTCTTGATGGTTCCATCGCTGGCATTGATCTCATTGTTCACATCGACCACGTTGCTTCGAAGTACGCCTCCGGTGAAGTTTTTGGCATGACTGCCGGTCATCATGGCGAACTTCATGAGAATCGTGTCGTCGCTCTGATCGTCGGTACCCTGAGTATTGAGCCCCTGCCGCTGGATAAGCCCGACCGGCTTGTACGTCGCTATCGAAGTCCCACTGTTGAAATAGCGCTCACAATTGGCCTCCAACATTCCAGTGACACAGACCTGCACTTGAACACGGTAGTTGTAAGCCGCTACAAGAGCGGGGCCGCCGTTAAACTGATTCGTGCATTGCCGGACCTCCGTGCTGGCGGCGTAGGGGAAGTAGCCGTTCATGATCCATAGGACCGGCAAAGTGGTCGACGTCCCGGTGGAATTGAAGTTACAAAAGCTGATGCTGCCCCACGCGTTTGGAGTCAACTGACCGATATTAGGCCCATTGTAGGCTTTCACCCACGAGTGGTTGTCCTGCGGCAGAACGGTCCGCTGGAGCACCGTCACGGCGCCTGCGCCGCCTGAGTCGACAACGCGTAATCCTCCATAAAGTACCTTCCGAACGACGTCGATTCTCGCCATCGTCGCCCAGTTCATGAAGTTACCGCTCCACTTGGTCCCATCGCAAAAGTGGAGGTTGGCACCGGTCGCCGCTGCCGCTGGCTCAAATCGATTGCTTCCCGAGTTGTAGCTGTAACACTTGTTCAAATCAAAGTAGCCGTAATAGTTGATTGTGTCCTTGTAGGTCGTATCGATGGAGCCATCGTCGTCCAGGTCCATGATGTCGTTGTACGCCTTGAAGAACATCTTCTGATCCTTGGACATCGCCAGCATCACCAACGGGGGTGCGGTCTGGTTGATGAATGGCGGATAGGCAGTATAGGAAGACATCGGGGGCGCAGCCGCAGAGGCGAGCTGGCCGAGACAGGCCAATATGTACGCCGACAAGAGCCCACCGAGGATCTTTTTCATGGTACTCCTCCTCACGCTAGCTCTCATACTCAACCAACCACCAGTCATAGTTTGAACTACCCATCGTACCGAAAGTACCTAGTCATCGCTTCCGATTCTTCGATGCCGTAGAGACTCACTTCAATGGCCTGTCCTCGCTCATCCAAGGTAACTTTCACATTCCCACGTTTATCCGGCTTGACGTCACGGGTATGGATAATGACATTCGGAGCGTAAGGATAACGGTTGCCGTTCACCACGACCGACGTATTGTTGAGATATCCGAGTTCCCCCCAAATGCCGTTGGCCTGGCTCTCAGCCGAATTCATTTGCGCTTCCGTGAAGGAAGCCCATCCCAGCAGAAGCACCATGACCAGGCCAAGAAGCACAAGAGCTTGATGAATTGTTTTCGGTACGGGTCCCATTTTCATGGCCTTCTCCTCCTGGCTATAGACCCCTGCCTTCGCGATCACATCCCCCAACAGTCTTTCTTTACAGATACTTTTTCTGACAGGTGTCTTTATTCAGGCGACAGGCGTAGGTTGCCGTGGTCCGGCTTATGATCCCCGTCGCCACGTTCTGCGCCTGACAATCGACTCGATAGATGATTTCGGCACAGCCCGAGGAAGAACCCTCTTGTTGAAACTCTAAGCCACAACCTTGTGGATATCTGATATATAAGCGATCGATATCTCCAACAACCGTCATGGGGCCGACATTAAACTGAATATCGGGACTGGCACCAGCCCCGAGGGCAATATCCGGATGATTGGCCCCTGTTCCACTCTCATCCATAATTTCCTGTGTGAGAGTTGGAGGGGTTGCTGCATTTTCCGCGTTCGATGGGACGACGGGATTTAGTGCACCGACCCCGCCCACAATATACGCCGTTGGCACTCCACCAAGAGCGATGACTTGGTCGATGACGTTAGCCGCTGTTCCTGCACAGGATTCTGCCGCCGCCATGGCAGCATCCGACGTTCCCGCAAACCCTGCCATACGATTCTCCAGCCCAGTCATCGTCAATCCCGCGATTCCCAGAACAGTCATCACGAGAAGCGTGACAAACACTCCCAGCAGTGCGAAGCCTTGCTCATCTGTGACCCTTCGATTCCACACGATTGTTTGTCCATCTGCCTTGGGCACGGATGACCTCCTTGGACTAGGATCCCTGGTTCCGCACTTCAATAATTCTCGTGAACATTCTGTGTCGAACTGAGTTGTACGCCGGGTTTAGTGCTGCAAAATCCCCGGCGGTAAATACTCCGGCTGCATGATTGTGATCGAGTACTTGTAACACTTGGCTGCTTCGAGTGGTCTGCACGTTGGCTTCGCCGACACCCTGGTCAGCCGCACGCTGACGTCCCACGACCGCCACCTGAACCATTCTGATCGTGGGGGGAAGCATCGGCGCCACATTCCACGCATTTGTCACGAAATCCAATGCGTCATAGCCAGCTACGCTCAAAGGCTGGTTATCGATGATCTCATCAGCAACTCCGCTGTTGACTCCGACCACACAGCCATCACACGCGTAGGCAAACTGAATGTCCTCAATCTCATCCGCGATCGGGAGGCATGGACTATTCGCAACATCGCAGTTCAGCGCGACGTTTGGTGCAACTCCTCGAACAAGACAAGGGAACCGACCGTCGCAGAGACCGTTTGGATCAGGCGGGGGGATTATTTGATAGGTAATGCATCGCAGGATATAGACCGGCGTGTTAGCGCCAAATTGCGCTGATGGGCTGCCCTGATTCACATTGATCGTTGTCCCACCACTTCCCGTCACCTGGACAGTTTCTGCCCCCGCGAGCGTTACGAACGATCCGACCAGATTTCCCCCTGCCTCAGCATTCATGTCGGCCACAGCCTGTACTGAGTTGAGAGTCAATGAATTAAACCCCGGACCCGCTGGAACCTGAAGCGTCCATGGCGGTACGGCCGCCAGCCCCAACGGATTGCCCGCCAAAATCCCTACGGTGTTTCCAACCGGCACGACAAGGCTAATCCGGTCGGGACCACGATCTGCCCCAGCTGGAGTTTCATCTCTGGGAACGATCGCCGTCGGACAATTGCCGACCGCTTGACGCATCCCAAATCCTGCTTGTTTGATATCGCGCGACAACATATCCATGGCAATTCGCACGTTCTGTTGGGTCTCGACGACCTGGCCCGTCGTAGCCGTCGCCTTTTCTGTCGATGTGAGAATCGTAAAACCTGCTGCAACGATTCCAACCGCAATGATGCCAGCGATCATCAGTTCGAGAAGGGTAAAGCCCCTCTCATTCTTCCATTGGGCTCGGTCTGTCGTCATGCTACAGGCGCCTTCCGTTTTCAATTCATTCGGGTGCGACAACAGTATTGACCCTCACCGCTCTCGTGGTGCCTGGCGTGTTCCCCATCGAGAGACCAGACCATGTGATGGTCACCAGGACCGCGTTCTGCCCCAAGGAAGGATTGGTCGCAACAGGATTCACCTGAACCTGTCCCCTTACCGCAGGAAGGACGTTGGCCTGGCTGCCTCCCGCAGTCTGTTGGGCCGTCATCATGGTTCGCCATTGGGTACAATCTCCCAAAGCCATTGGCTGAGTAATCGGGTTTTGAGTGCAGGCCGCCGATGTGTCAATTCCGTTATACGCGGCCGAGTTTCTCCTGTTGTACCTGATGCGTTCGACCATCTCAGTAGCCATGTTTGACGCAAGAGATAGCTCTGTCGAGTCGACGTTTCGCTTCAGTGAGATCCCATGCTGTCCGGCCATGCCAAGCACGCCGATTGACAAGATGGCCGTCGCAATCATCCCCTCGACCAAGGTAAACCCCGCTTCAAGCCTTTTCCGCTTCACCAAGACCTCTCTTAATGTGTTCCCTGACAAAAGTCGCTACCGCACCACTTTACTGAGCCACGTTGTGTGACTTGAAGCGTGTAGCGGAGTGGAGTCGGTGTCAGATCGTTGTCGACGGCAAACACCTGGTTTAGAGATCCCGCTACCGTTCCACCCACACGAAAACCCATAGAGTTGAACGTTACGTTTGTGGTTGGAACCAATCCCCAGGTCGGCGGCGGACCAACCGTTAATTGGGCGAAGAGACTGTTAACATGAGCGTAGGTGTGGTTCGCAGAAGCTAAGACTGCCCCCGTGTTTGTATTGAATGTCGTCACTGTTACGACGGTCGGCGCGACGGCAACGGTGGAGGTGACAGTTAGATTTCGGCTCATCGCCATCATTCGCGCCACCGCCAGTTCATGTTGGATGGTTGTCACCGCAGACTTCAGATCGGCTCGTGCCTTCCATACTCCAAAGTTTGTCACTCCAAGAGCTGCGAGAACTCCTACAATGGCCACAACGACCATCAGCTCGAGAGACGTAAACCCCTCTTGCCTTAACCGGTATTCTTGACGTGTAGTGATCGGGCAAATCATAACGCAGGCAAAATAAGCAAGGGGCATGCCCTTCGAGATAGAGGCTGCAACCCCTATAACTTCTTGATTTGATGGGTTTGCCTCTTGCACAAGTTCGCTGAAATGCGATCATTTTTCGCCCTCATGCACGACAATTTTTGGCGAAGATTCTGCACCCTTTCGTACGGCAGAACGGCTATGTTTGGTATGTTGGATTGAGAATCTTTAGGTGATTACTTCCCTAGACGATGGGGAGTGAGGACAAGAGGTGTGCGATCGGGTAGTATTTCATCTGCGGAGGAGAAAGCGGCGTATGAACCGAGAGTTTCGCAAGGTCCAGCGGTTTGCCGTCCAGCTCCCTTGCAGAGTGTGGAACAATGAGGACCAGTCGAATGGAATCGTCTTAAACCTTTCGGCGCAGGGGTGTGCTATCACGACGGAGCACCTTCCATCGGTCTCGACCTACATTACACTGGATATCGAGCTTTTAAACGGCGAGGGGCCGGCCACGATCGAATTGGCTGGAGTTCGCTGGGTTTCTGGGCACCGATGTGGGCTGGAATTCATCCGCGTTCGACCCGATATGCTCATGAAACTGAAAGCGTTTGCCCTCTTGTTGGAGCAAACCCCCTAAGCAGGTTCAACTGGTTGCTTCTCTCCTCACAAGGCTACTTTATCGCAACAGCTCGGACTTGCCGATAGGTCGTTAGACCTCTCAGCACCTTCTGGATCCCATTCTGCAACAAGGTGACCATTCCATCCCGCATTGCCACGCTGAGAATTTCGGCTGTCCTCGCTTTGGCCTGGATCAGATTCTTAATGTCTTCAGACCCAACCAGGAGTTCGTGCAGCGCCACCCGTCCTTTAAACCCGCTGTGATTGCAGATCTCGCAACCACGCCCACGAGAGAGGGTCCAGTCTTCCGTGTAGGAAACCCCTAGCTTGTCCCAGTATCGCGCTCCATAGCCTTGCACGAGTTCGTCGTACTCTTGCTGAGTCGGATGGTAGGTTTCTTTGCAGTCAGAACAAATACGCTTGCAGAGGCGCATGGCCAGTACCCCCAGCATCGCATCGGCAAAGTTGAACGAGTCGCAACCCATGTCCAGCAGTCGAGTGATTGTTTCCACAGAGCTGTTGGTGTGGAGCGTGCTCATTACCAGATGACCGGTGAGGGACGCTTCAATCGCGATATCGGCCGTTTCCTTGTCGCGCATTTCTCCGATCATAATCACGTCCGGGTCGGCGCGAAGGAATGCGCGCATCGCCGTGGCAAAGGTAAACCCGATTTTAGGATGCACCTGAACCTGCCGTAACCCTTCCTGTGTAATCTCGATGGGATCCTCGGCGGTCCAGATCTTTCGCTCATCGGTGTTGATGTGTTTCATAACGGCGTGCAGCGTGGTGGTTTTCCCGGAGCCAGTCGGCCCCACACAAAGAAAAATTCCATGCGGACGCTCGGAAAGTTCTTTGACGCTTTGCAGCATGTCTTGGGAAAAGTCCATGGCTTCTAAGGGCATGGTGTCCTTTGCCGTGAGAAGACGCAGCACCACATCTTCGTTGTTTCCTGCGGTAGGTAAAGTCGCGACCCGCAATTCGATTTCACGATCTTTCGCTAATTTATACCGGATTTTTCCGTCCTGAGGTTTCCGTCTTTCAGCGATATCCAGGTTGGCCATGATCTTCAACCGCGACACAATGGCACGCCGATAGACAGCAGGAATACGCATATAGGTAAAACAGGTCCCATCGACACGGAACCGTACCGCCGTTTCCTTGCGGTCCGAATAGGGTTCAATATGGACATCAGAAGCTCCTAATCGATACGCCTCAGCGATCACCTGGTTCGCGAGGCGCACGATGGCCGAATCGTTTTCATCGATCTCTCCGGACTCGGCCTCGCCATTTCGTTCGATGCCCGCTTCATCGACAAGTTCGCCCAGAATCTCTGTGATCGATCCCCCGTTGGCCTGCCCCGTTGCGACAAGGAGATATTGTTCAATATCCCGCCGAAGCCCGACGGAGAAGCGTGTCGTCGTCCCAGGGAACGCACGTCGAATATCGAGGCCTTTCTCCAGATCGTGTGGATCATTGATGACAATGTCGAGGACAGTCCCCTGTCGTTTCAATGGGATCCAAGCACTTCTTCTGAGATAATCGAAACTGAGATTTTTCAAGAGCTCCGGGTCGATGACGGTGCGCTCATCATAGGAAACGTAGGGGCATTGGTAGAATTCGCTGAGCGCTGACCCGAGGGCAGACCTCGGCACGCGGTACTTATCGAGCAAGAGGGTTTCCAGATCAATTTCCCGTGATAGAGATTCTTCTATTGCAGCATCGAGGTCCGCCTGCTTGATGAGCCCACGATAGGCGATACAGTCTAAGAGACTACGCCCCATCGTCATTTTGCGAGGTTGTTTGGGCATCGACGGCTTTTTTAGACTGGCAACTGAGAGGATCTGCCGTTTCTGATAAGTTGCAACGCTTTGCGTGATCATTCTATCTCATCCTTTCGCATCGACAATAAGAAGTTGTTTTTATGTATCAGTCTCTTTCGCCCTGACATGGTTCGACCTTTGCCTTCGGCTCAATATCGCGTCATCCATGTACCAGGGGCACGATAGACCACGGGCAATCCCCGATAGAACCCTCGACTGAGATCGTGGTCATACCACACCTCCAATGTGCTCCCTGAACTGGCTGAGGTAATTGTCCCACCTGCTGCCACTGCTCCATACACTCTGACTCTTCCGGCTATCGTAATATCCCCGCTTGCGTGGAGCACCCCGTTGACATGCACGCCGGAGAGTTGCACGGGCGTCCGAGCGACAGCGGTACCCTGATCTGACAGAGGACTCAGGACCTTGATGGATTGTCCTGATCCACGGGGAGCCAGCACAACGTGGCCTTGCACAACCGCCATGCCTTCAAAGTACGGAGCCTGTAATCTGACCATCCCGAGATTGTCCAGGCGGGGGGCCGTCTGATCGAGCGTGTCAATGAATATCAGACCCTGCTGATCGCCGTTTCCCTGTGATCGGAATACCTCGTCTGGGGAGATGCCGCGTCCTGGTTCGACAATGCCTTGTGGATACAGAAGGCCTTCGCGATCAATGGCAAAATAACGCCCGAATCTCTTTGCCACTCGCTTGAGGTGCTCATAGGTCCACTGATCAAGGCGGACGCCCGGGATCGGATTCTGATTCATATGAAGGTTGTGGGGGAAACTGGGAGTCTGTTTGGATGCTACATGTGTCACCTGAACCGTCCCGCCTATCCACGCTTCCATCCACCGATCTTCTCGTGGCGTCATTTCGTCATATGTCTGCCCGCTGACTGGAGCAAGCGCACTCTTCAGTGGGATCTCATCCAACTGCGTGAGAATCAGATCACCCCCCACCTTTAACTCACCCCAATGCACAGCGACTGGTGATTCATTGCCTGTCTGGAAGCGGCCGAGCTGCTGGCCCACCTGCACAGCGGCTCTTAACGGCGGTACGTCCATCGCGCCCAACTGCATGAGAATCGATTGCCGAACCGGAGGATTGGTACGTGTTGCAACCGTGGTGTCGATTGTACACAGAAGGCCCGGCTTGGACGGCGCATAGACTTTGACTTCTTCCACCTGTCCTAGGTGGGTCATGGTGCGAAACATCCCTACCGCAGGATCGTTCAATAGCCTGTTATCTGCGGGATTGTCTGCCTGTAACCGTACATCCGGCTGATCCCCCGTGCCCACGAATTGTGATCGGCCAGACACATCAAAGAAGGATGGGGCTCCTTCCCTATCGCGAAGTCTCTTTTCACGAAGAGACGACAGCTGGGGGAGATCCGCCGTTGTCTGGGGACTGTGAAACCAGGCCAGCACCAATTCACCGGCCCCATCGGCAAGTTGCTGGGCAACCGACGCCTCCTTTGCTAATCCAGCACTGACGGCCTCTTGGCCAGCGAGATTGAGAAGCGTTGCGCCCAACAGCGAGAGCATGAGCGCGACGATCATCGCTCCCAGAAGTGCAATCCCCTGCTGACCGTCTTTGATAGTCCGATAGAACATGACTTCACTCCTATGATCGAAGGCTGACCTCCCGCATCATGCGATGCAGGGAATGATTCGACTCGATTTCAAGCACGACTCGCTTCACGAGCGATGGCTGCTGCGTAACATGCCCATGCTCGTCCCAGTACGAAAAATGTAGATCTTTCACATCTCCGATGAGCGTATTTGCTCCTCCGTCGACCATCCGCATCAGCTTCACCATTCCGTTTTCATCTCGCTTGGCGTAATAACCCATACGATTGTTCACTTCCACAGAAGCCCCGGCTGGAAAAGACGAGGCCACCGGCTCAGTCAAGGTCAGTTGATAACGCTGTCCTGAACGGGAGAGCCGATGCACTTCGCAGGTCTGTTGACCGCAAATGATGATGGTCTTTCCCTCACTCCATGCACTGCCATCCTGCACCGCAATCACTGATTGGCCCGGCACAGTCGGACCAGTGGTCATCGTTCGATGGGCACTGATATTGGCATGAAAGCGAAATTCATCCGGAGTCGCTGAGACAATCGACTCGGCAACCGCCAAACGGACTTCTTGTTCGAAAACTTCTAGCCCCAGTCGGAGATCTTGCTGGTGTCTCAGGTCTTTTTGCTGCTTGCTCGCATGGGCCTGCGCGACATTGAAGGCATTCAACGCGGCGGCCAATACGATCACTCCGGCCGTCAAACTGACCATCAATTCGGTCAGACACACACCGCGCTTGTCGAATAGAATGTCGATGGAGCGCCGGCACTGCTCACGAGATCTGGTAATATCCAACTGATTCATCGTTGCCCCACAAAGTTTGGATTGGCTCGAATAGTTGCCACCTGCACTTCTCTCTTGTGTCCGTTTAGCCCTGGATAGGACGCGACCGCTCGAATCATCACCATGGCGGCAGAACGCAGTGGACCCGGACGTTCGGATTCGATCGTCCACACGACCGTCATCCCGTCATGCTCATACCCGGCCGTGTAGATCCCATCACCCGCAGTGATGTCGGAGCCTTGGCCGTCATCGGCCATGAGCGTCTCTGGAATACCATCGCGATTGAGATCATCTTCCAGAAGAGACTGCCACCGGATGGAACGTTTCGCCTCCAATCTCGCCTGGACCAACTCGATCGCCTTACTTTTGAGGCCGCCCTGTTGTACGTGCCTGGACGAGATCTCCACTGCACCCAGGGTACCCATCAGCGCAACACCTGCAATCACCATCGCTACCATCACTTCGATCAGACTGAAGCCATCGTTCTTCATGATTCGTTTCATAGGAGCGATACCCGACCCGTGATGCTCACGGTGAGCTGCTGGGTCTGTCCTTCCAGGCTGTGAAGTTGAATCGTCGTGGCACTGGCCGAGCGTCCGCTTGGATGGAAGAGGATCTCCGGCCCTGTACTAGGCTCTTCGATCACAATTCCCTTTCCTCCATAGTGATAGGCGTGATGCGTGGTCGCGGTGTTGACGAACTGAGTGGTCAGGGCCTGCTGTTCCAGGTCAACGATGATTCGAACGCGATCTCGATAGGTCATCGCAAGCTGCCGCGCAAGGCGCAGTTCCGAAGCAATTTCTTCGGTTGTACAACGGACCAGGGTGCGCGAGTTAAGGATCGAGTAGCTAGGAATGGCCATGGTGGCGACCATCCCTACAATCGCCACGACCACCATGATCTCCATCAATGTCTTGCCTTCTTGCTTCATACTCTCCTCACGATATCTGCACTGGTTTGGTAGTCCGTCGCTATGTCAAGACTCGTGCCACTCATAGTTGGGGCCATCATGAATGAACTCCCTACCAAGCAAGGGCTGGTTGAAAGTCCCTAAGCTATTGAATCGATGGAGCCAAGTAGAGCCAATAGGAGAAAGGTCCGGGATGACCTGGAAGAGACACCGTCTAAATGGAAGGAAATGATCGCCGATAGGAACAGTACCTCAAGAGATACAGTTCTTGACAGAAGAGATACAGTACGAAATGGGGGGATCGGCCAGGGGAGCCGTTATCCAGCCAAGAGGCCTTGATACCAATCAAGGAGAGACTGGCCAAAGAAGAGTGAAACCAGCGCACCACAAACCAGAAAGGGTCCGAAAGGAATATAGTCTTCGCGCTTGATGACCTGCGTTGCAATGAGGGCAACCCCCACGAGTGATCCCAGGAGCGACCCTACCATGATCGTCATCAGGGCAGGCTTCCATCCCAGAAACGCGCCTATCATCGCCAGAAGCTTGATGTCCCCTCCCCCCATCCCTTCTTTCCCGAATAGATAGGGGCTGGCCCAGGCCAAAAGCCACAGGATTCCTCCACCGACGAGGAGTCCCAGCATGCTATCCAGAAAGCCGAGGGGTAGGACGGTGGTAGCACAAACGAGGCCCACAATGATCCCCGGAAACGTCACGGCATTGGGGATGATCTTATGAGAAAGGTCCGTCCCGGCTACCACAAGAAGGGCTGAATAGAGCAAACCGTACGCCGCTGCAGCCCAGCTTGGGCCGAAGAACCAGAAGAGCCCTACATACCCTAAGGCATTCAGGATTTCGACCATGGGATAGCGGAAAGGAATGCGTATGCCGCAGTGCCTGCACTGTCCGGCCAACATCACGTAACTGATGATGGGAATATTATCGTGCCAGGCAATGGGGTGAGAGCATCTTGGACAATGAGAACCGGGCCACGCGATCGATTCCTGCCGTGGCAACCGGTAGATACAGACGTTGAGAAAGCTGCCGATGAGTGCACCTAAAAGGCCGGCAATCAGTAACAGAATTGATCCCTCATGCATAATTGCCCAGAGTTGTTTCCCTACCCAGTAACCCTACTAGGGCCGAAGTGCCTTTCTTTACATTCCTGAAGGATCATTCCATAATGACTACGCTCTACTTGGCATCATTCACTTTTGCGTATATGAGTATACCTGAAGCACAGACCTACATAGTATGGAGAACTGGCTATTATGGCGAAGACAACTGGAAAGACACGGCCTCGGAAATCTCTTGCTAATCTTGAACCTCCTGCGCGCACAAAACGGCCTGAGTCGCTCACGTCACGAGAACAGGAAATTTTGGAATTGATCTGGGCGGGATTCAAGAACAAGGAAGTCGGGCAACGGTTGAAGATCAGCGTCAAAACCGTTGAGGCCCACCGCGCCAATATGATGAAGAAAATGCGGGTGTCGAATACGGCTCAACTGCTGAAGACCGCCATCCAAGGTGGCGTACTCAGGATCCGGTAGAGTCAGGACGGTCCTAGGTCATTCGGCGCTGACGAACCGCCTCAAACAGGACGATGGCTGCTGCGGCAGACACATTCAACGATTGGACCTGGCCTCGCAGAGGAATGCGGATGCATTCGTCGCAATGTTGCAGGACGCCAGGTCTGATTCCCGTTCCCTCTCCTCCCAGAACTAGGCCAACCGGTTCTCGTAAATCGACATCTGTAAATATTTTGTTCGCCGACGGCGTCACTCCGTAGATCCACACTCCAGCCGCCTTCAGCGACTCGATGGACCTGCTCATGTTTGTCACCCGTGCAACGGAAATGTGATCGATCGCTCCGGCCGAAGCTTTGGCCACCACTGACGTCAATCCGGCGGCCCGTCGTTCGGGAATAAATACTCCGTGGGCACCCGCGCCCTCTGCCGTCCGAAGCACGGCTCCGAGGTTGTGTGGATCTTCGACTCCGTCCAAGATGACCAATAGTGGCGGCTCATGCCGTTGAGCGGCTCGAGCGAGAATCGATTCCTCCGTCTGATAGGCTTTTGCTGAGGTAAAAGCCACGACGCCTTGGTGCTTTCCGTTGGGAACCAGGCGGTCGAAGGAGGTCAGAGGCTGAACATGAATCGGAACATGGCGTGATCGAGCCAGTTGCACCAGATCGGTGAACTGTTTGTCGGTCCGAAGAACCACCATACGTTGCAATGGTCTGTTTCCGGCTTTCAGCGCTTCGCGTACGGCATGGAGGCCGTAGAGAATTTCCTGCGCCTCAGCGTTTCCACCGGGTGGTGCCATCGGGCTTGTCCTCGATGATGATGCCTTGCGCTGCAAGGGACTTACGAATGTCATCTGCCTGGTGAAAGTTCTTCTTGCGTCGTGCCTCGTTTCGTTCTTGTACCAGCTTTTCAATATCGGCGTCAGTCAGCCCAGATTTTATGGTGATAGGCATCGCCTCATCCGTCTCACTGGCTTGGCCAATCGTCCTACCCTTGCGGGAAGTGATGGCCGTGTCGGTTTCCGTGACCTGACCAACAGGGACAACAAACGGCCCAAACGACCACTTCTCTAACTGAAAAAGTCCAAGTCTTCCTCCGAATTCCCGGAATGCTTCTCTAGCTTGTTTTCGTGCGTCCGTAGATAGGCCCTGGCTTAACAGCTTATTGATGGCGTTTTTGAAACCCTGGAATGCAGCGATTGCACTAGGCGTATTAAGGTCATCGTCCATTGCGGTTTGAAATGCTGCCCTGCATCGCTCGATCACCTCTGGGAGTTCCTTGTCAGCCGTGGATCGTTCCTCGGATTCACTTAATCGGCTTAACAGAAGATCGTAGAATCCATTCAGCGCATTCTTTGCCTCTTTCAATGCTTGGTCTGAAAAATCGAGCGGCCCATGGTAATGCGTCGAAAGGAGGAAGTATCGGAGGATTTCTCCCATGACTTCTTCAGGCCATTCAGACTTCTCAAAGATTTCACGGATCGTGAAGAAGTTCCCCAGCGACTTCGACATCTTTTCTTTATTGATCTGGACAAACCCATTGTGGACCCAATAGCGTGCGAATTCTTTGCCGGTTGCGCCACAGGACTGCGCAATCTCGTTCTCATGGTGTGGGAAAATAAGATCCATCCCACCGCCATGAATGTCAAAGGTTTCACCGAGATGCCGAATCGACATCGCGGAACACTCGATATGCCAGCCAGGCCGTCCTAGCCCCCACGGACTTGACCATGAAGGCTCGCCAGGCTTACTGCTTTTCCAAAGTGCAAAGTCCATTGGGTGATGCTTCCGTTCATCCACATCCACACGAGCGCCGGCTTGCAGATCCTCGAGTCGTCGCTTTGACAGCCTTCCGTATTCCGGATACTTGGAGACTTCAAAATACACGTCTCCGTTTACCACGTAGGCCAATTCCTTGGCGACTAACCTCTCCGTGAGCTGAATAATGTCTGCTATATGCTCCGTGGCCTTCGGCTCCTCCGTCGCAGCTCGGATGCCCAGCTTACCCATATCCTCATGGTAGGCCTGAATGTACTTGGCCGTCACGGCATCACAAGAAACACCTTGTTCATGTGCCCGCTTGATAATCTTGTCATCGACGTCGGTGAAGTTCTTCACAAAGGTCACCGCATAGCCACTGTATTCCAAGTAACGCCGGAGCACGTCGAAAACCAGCGCACTCCGCGCATGGCCGATATGGCAATAGTCGTAGACCGTTACACCGCAGACGTACATGCGTACCGTCTTCGGCACGATCGGCTCAAACGGCTCCTTCTTTCCCGTCAGCGTATTGTAGATCTTGAGCATGTGAAGACCCGCTATGGAGTGGTGGGGCTACGCTTCGGCCAATGGGACCAGAGAAAATACCCGACGGCAAGCGCCAAGAAAATACCGATGACGATGTCGAATTGATGAAAGTAATCCCGCAGATGTTCCCACTGCTCACCCATGTTCACACCGATATAGGCGAGGAGATAGCACCAGGGCAACGCTCCAACAAAGGTGAAGACGACGAACCGTGGAAAATTCATCTTCGCAATGCCAGCCGGGAGCGAAATGAACGTCCGCACGACCGGGAGCATTCTGCCAAAAAAGACTGCGGCTTCACCATATTTTGCAAACCAGCGATCGGCCACATCTAGATCGTGGTGCGAGACCAGGAAATACGGTCCATAGCGCTCTGCAAACGGTCGCCCGCCCCAAATCCCTGCATAGTAGGCCACGATCGAACCGAGTACATTGCCGACCGCTCCGGCCAGCGTGACCCCGAGCATCGTAAACTGTCCGGTCGTGACCAGGTAGCCTGAAAACGGCATGATGATTTCGCTCGGCAGCGGAATGCAGGCACTTTCAACGGCCATCGTGAAGAGGATCCCGCTATAGCCAAATCGTGAGATACACGCAATGACAAACCGGCTCAATTCACCGATGATGGCCTCGATCAACCCTCCCATCACGCCTCTCGTTGCCCGGTACGGCTTGATCGGCGGCCAAGCGAGTGAGATTTCTTGAGCCCCCGATTCATGATCGGCTCCCACGCACGGAAATGATCCAGCACGCCATGGTGCGTACTATCCAGGCGGATCGGCGTGATGGAGACAAAACCTTCTTCGATCGCCTCGTGGTCAGCATCCTTGCTGCGGCTCCACGAGACGCGCTGACCCGCGATCCAGTAATATTTGCGTCCGTGCGGATCAAGTTTTTCAATGATAGGATTGTCAAACCGCCTTCGGCTGAGACAGGTGACTCGGACGCCTCTCATGCCTCGTTGCGGACGATCTGGGATATTCACGTTCAAAAGGGTCTCCTCGGGCAGACCATGAGCAAGAACAAGGCGCGTGACACGTGCGGCATAGAGCGCACCAATTTCAAACCGAAATGCCTCCTGCCCTTCTTGCGACACGGCTACGGACGGGATGCC
This sequence comes from Nitrospiraceae bacterium, assembly GCA_052387595.1. Classification (GTDB taxonomy): domain Bacteria; phylum Nitrospirota; class Nitrospiria; order Nitrospirales; family Nitrospiraceae; genus Nitrospira_D. The sequence goes on from JBQTJA010000060.1 coordinate 42,812, forward strand.
AAGGATGGTTCCTTCCATCGCCGCCGACACGGTCCCTGAGTACAGCACATCATCGCCGAGGTTAACCCCTTTGTTAATACCGGAGACGACAATGGCGGGCGGTTTCGGCATGACTTTCAGCAGCGCAAGATTCACGCAATCCACCGGGGTCCCATTCACGGCATACGCGCGTGGGCTCAGTTGCTGCAGACGCAATGGCTTATGCAATGTCACGGCGTGAGCGACGGCCGTGCGTTCCCGATCTGGAGCAACAATCCAGACTTCACCGATCGCCGCAAGTGCCTTTGCCAAAGCTGCGAGGCCCGGCGATTGGATACCATCATCATTGGTGACAAGGATGCGCATGGTCATGCTTCAACAAAAAGAGCTGCCCGAGGCAGCTCCGATGTCCAAACCGAGCATTTGGCGATACTCCCCAACTCCAAATGCTCTTCATACTGCACGAGGCAAACTGGTCGGGGCGGCGGGATTTGAACCCACGACCACTCGCACCCCAAGCGAGTGCGCTACCGGGCTGCGCTACGCCCCGACACGTTCATAACTCTGGGCATCCTCATCGTGACCGATGATCAGGGGATTGTTTTCAGTGAACCTACCCTTTTCTCAGGCTGAATGCGAGTCGATAATTTTGAGAATAACTTGGAGATCGCCTCTCAACTTTTTCGCAACCTCTCGTGGACGCAGCTTACGTGACGCAGCGCGCCCACGACGTACCCAGTATCGCTTAACCCCATCGAGGGTATGCCCCTCCTCATAGAGCATGCGCTTGATTTCCAGCACGGTTTCAACATCTCGTTGCACATAGAGGCGTTGATTCCCTCGACTCTTTTTTGGCTTCAGAAACGTAAACTGAGATTCCCAGAAACGGAGCACATACGCGGGAAGCTTCGTCAGCTGACTCACTTCTCCGATTTTATAGAAAACCTTGCTCCCCAGCCTGGGTTCAGTTCCCATGACCGGCCTCACGGTGCGCCTTGTACTGTATTGACGGAGCCGAGCTGGTTGTTGTGTTGACCTGTCTGATTTGTTTACGCAGGATGATCAAAAAGACCGTCCGCAAGGCCGCAGCGAGCGAGAAGCCGAGTCGTACCCTGTGCTGTACGGCAAGGCTTTGAGCAATGCGAGAACGACGCGGGTGGTTGTTTTCAGCATCCTGCTATGAATTGACGTACTTCTTGAATACCTGGCTTGGCCGAAACGTCACGACTCGACGGGGGGTAATTCCAATTTCTTCTCCGGTTCGAGGATTTCGGCCCTTTCGGGCTCCCTTGCTGCGGACAACAAAATTTCCAAACCCCGCGATTTTGACCGATTCTCCCTTCTGCAAGACAGACTTCAACATGTTCAGGATAAACTCAACGATATCAGCGGCTTCATTTTTTGAAATACCCACTTGCTTGAAAATTTCATCAGCGATGTCCGCCTTTCTCATACCACCCCCCTACGTGACCACTGCAACTCGCCGCGTTTCCGTCTGACCAACTTCTCTCCCAATGCGATGAGTTTTGCTTAAGTTACGTGAGGTTACGAAGGCTGTCAAGAATAAATTTGGCTAACGCTTACGAACATACTCTAGTCCTTCGCGAGAAGTTTGTATTCGATGCTATCAACGAGAGCCTGCCACGTCGCCTCGATGATGTTTTCCGAGACCCCAACTGTCCCCCACTTATCCTTATGGTCACCGGATTCGATCAAGACACGCACCTTTGACTCGGTCCCTCGATTAGCCGCCAGGACGCGCACCTTGTAGTCAAGAAGCTTTACTTCTTCAAGCTGAGGATAGAATTTTTCCAACGACTTTCTCAGCGCATGGTCGAGCGCATTGACCGGTCCAGCCCCGACAGCCGCCGTATGTTCGACCGCATCGCCGACCTTGACCATCACCGTGGCTTCGGAAAGAGTCGTTCCATCCTCCTGCTTCTTTTCAACAATCACACGAAACCCGAGTAATTGAAACGAGGGCCTATGGCTCCCCATGGCCTTTCGCATCAACAATTCGAACGATCCTTCGGCGCCTTCGAACTGATAGCCCTGACTCTCTCGGTCCTTCAACGTATGGATCAGCTCGTCGACCTTGGAGTGATTCTTTGGGAGCTTGATGCCATAGGCTTCAATTTTATCGAGAAGCCCGCTCCGTCCTCCGTAGTCGGAGATCAGCATCCGTTGCCGGTTCCCGACTCGGGCCGGATCGACATGTTCATAGGTCGCCGAATTCTTCAGGACGGCATGAATATGCACGCCCCCCTTGTGCGCAAACGCGGAATCGCCGACATAGGGTTGATGCTTGTTCGGCATCAGATTCGCGATCTCCGTGACAAACCCTGACACATCCTTCAGATGGTTCAATCGATCGGTCAAGGCTGGACGCTTCATCTTCAGTTCTAAATTCGGGATGATCGAACAGAGGTTGGCATTCCCACACCGCTCTCCAATTCCATTGATCGTCCCCTGGACCTGCAGGATGCCCATCTCGATCGCCACAAGGGAGTTGGCCACGGCCATTTCACAGTCGTTATGCGCATGAATGCCGAGCGGCACCCGACACTCGCGTTGAACCACGCCGCAGATCTCACGGATCTCCCACGGCATGGCCCCCCCGTTGGTGTCGCAGAGGATGACCCGCTCAGCTCCGGCCTCCACCGCTTTTCTGATGGTGGCAAGCGCATACTCGGGATTGGTCTTGTATCCGTCGAAGAAATGCTCCGCATCGTAGAACACCCGGCGTCCTTTTCCGTGGAGATACGCGATGGAATCGGCGATCAACGCTAAGTTCTTGCTCAGCGAGATGCCAAGCGCATCGGTGACGTGGAGCGACCAGGTTTTCCCAAAGAGGGTGATGGTCTTGGTCTCGGCGGCGAGCAAGGCCTGGAGATTGGGGTCTTTCCTGACGGTATTGCTGGCTTTTCTGGTCGAACCGAATGCGATGACGTCGGCATGCTTCAGCGGAATCGTCTTGATCATCCGGAAGAACTCAATGTCTTTCGGATTCGCCCCAGGCCAACCGCCTTCAATAAAATGAACGCCGAGATCATCCAGCTTTTGCGCTATGCGGACCTTGTCTTCAGCGGAGAAGCTGACGTCCTCAGCCTGGGCCCCATCACGTAACGTGGTGTCGTAGATCTCCAGCGCTGCAGCCCGATCGGCAGGCGGCTTCACTACAGGGAATGGGCGCTGCTCACGGGGGGAGCGAGACGGTGCGGTTTTGCGAGCCATGGGAAGAGAGGGTACCAGGAGCGAGGTCGTGATGTCGAGATCTCAAGGTCCAGGCAGTTCACCGAAGCCCAAATCCAGAACGATCAACCGAATGAGGTTGTGCTTCCCCTCATGCCAACCACAGTAGCTTTGTTGCAGGGTGTCCCCCTTTTCTCGCCGGAAGCCGATCTTCACTGTTGATGTCGGTGAGGGTCATGTAGGTCCCCTATCGGACACTGCGGGTCACTCTAAAGGACAGTTCTGCTTGGTGTCGTTTATAAATCTCATATAAAAGCGATCAGTTGCGCGCATGATGGAAAGTGTCATTAACGTCGCGCCGCATCTATTCACCGCCCTGTCCTTTAGAGCTATAGCTTGAATCGGCAAGCCAATACTTCCGCCAACGGCGCTCCCCCTCAAACCTCACCACATGTTCCGCCACCAACACGTCAAGAGCCCGCTTGACCGTCCTAGCCGAAATCTCAACCCCAATTCGCCGGTTCACATCAGAGGTTGAGGAACCCGGATAGCGGGTCAAGTCTTCCAAGATCAAGGCACGCAAACGATGTGGCGGAATACGGGTCAACGTGGTTTTGCGATCCAGCGCAACCTCTCGCAAGAGGCCTGGGGCCACGAAGTACCGCATCCCGGAGGTCTGGCCGCTTGTTCCAATCACGCCGAGTGTGATCAGGCGCCCCAGCCACGGGGTAAGCGCTTCCACGCTACCCGTTTCCAGCAAGGCTGCGAGTTCACGGGCTCGCATCCCTTCCGTCTGGGCCAACACACCCAGTGTGATCCGCTCCCGTTGCGTCAATTGAAACCGATCATCCGCATCCGCCATCAAGCGCATGATTCCTGGCTTCACAATTCTGCGCTGGATCGTCACCTTCACCCAGTCGGGGCCTTCCTCCGGCATCGGCGCGGGCCGCCCTGGGACAGCAGCCGGTCGTAGATCAGGTCGAAGCCGCTCCCTTCTCGCTCCATCAGACCCAGATCATGAAAGACGCGCGCTAGGCTCTCATTGCGGCGTCGGCTGGCATGCAGCATGTTGCGTGGGGTCACCCCTAACGGCAGCCGTCCCGGATTCACGACCTCCAGCCGGTCTGGATACAGATTGAGATAGATATCACCCCCTTGGGTATAGGGCCGATGCACTAGCGCATTCACCAACAGTTCCCGCACCACTTTCTCGTCATAAGCCGGCACCTGGCGGCGGTAGAGTCCCTCCGCCACTTCGTAGCTTTCACGGAAATCCGGGACCTCACGCCAGATCGCATCGACCAGATCCACCGGAGACAGCGAATAGTCATCCCACACCCACTTGTTGATTTTCTTTCCTTGTTCGTCGTACTTAATCGCCTGCACCAGCGGAGCCGTCCCCAGCGCCCTCCGGTCGGCCGTGCGCCCCAGCAGCAGAATACCGAGCCTGGTCAGCCGCTCATCTTGGGCCAATCCATAGTGGGTCAGCAACTCCTCGTCACTTTTCTCTTTGACCGAGTCCTTCACACGGTCTGAGGTGCGGATGCCCTGCACAAACCTGGTGACCTGATCCATATCCGCCACCTGGCGTGTGACACCGCTGTCCATCGCTTCCCACGGCCGGCCGGACCGTTCAGATGCCAGCCGCAGCACATCGTCACCAAGCACCGGCACACAGGTATCGCCGACTCGCAGGAAATACCGTCCGTCGGACGTTGACGCCACCGCGGGAGAACGTTCCACCACCAACTCGATAAACTCACCGCCATTCGCGCCTCGCTGCACACTTGGCAGCACCTGAACATTCACCGTCAACTCGCCGATACGCTTGCGAAGCCGGTCCAGTAACTCCTGCGGGACGACTTGATCGGGAGGCGGCAATGCCTCGCCATCCTCGATGCCAATCAAGAGCCGGCCGCCAGAACCGTTGGCAAAACACACGCAATCATGCGCGAGCGCGCCCCAGTCCGCCGTCCTGCCCGTAACCGAACGCAGCGATTTTCGGTCGACCTGCTGACTTTCGAGACTCATGCCGTAATCTCCCTGCTTATCAGTCGCAGCCATATGGCCAAGCCGCACGGAAGTGAGGCGAAGCGTGACCCTGGCACTTCAGCCCCCCATTCGACGGGTCTTGCGATCACACAGGGCTTGTGCGGCCCGTTTCAGCCGACGCCTCACCTCGAGTTGCCCAGTCCTCACGACATTTGCCAGCTACGGCCAGCAGAGGAATTCAGCCTGTCCCCTTTTCTCTCTCACATGCCCCTGCGTCAGTTCGGCGACCACGGCTTCCATGAGCTTTTCGGCAGTGGTGTGAGCGGTCGCGAGTTGGATTTCCAGCGCGTCCACCAAAGCCATCAATTCGTCCACCTTCGCCACTATGCGGGTCTGTTCGGCGAGGGAGGGGTGATGAACTTGGTGCAAATGTCTCGCTCAGTGAGAGATTTCTTGTCGAGGTCTGCCATACATCAGACTCGTACCTGATAACGGATTTTGCGCCGAAGGATACCCTTTTCCTAAAGAGATATCACCCCAGAAATCAGTGAATTGGGGACAATGGTGTCACTCGTCCGGAGAGCGGATAGGCTATGTCCGGTTGATGTGCTGGGGGCTTATCTCAGGAGGTCAAGAGGCTTACTGAGGTTGACCGAGCGTCAGACCTTGGGGAACCGTTTCAGGACTGCGCTTGGTCCAGATCGAACGCCGAGTGGAGCGAGCGCATGGCCAGTTCAAGATATTTCTCATCGATGACGCAGGAGATTTTTATCTCCGACGTGCTGATCATCATGATATTGACGCCTTCTCGGGACAGCACCTCGAACATCTTCGCCGCCACGCCGGAGTGCGACCGCATCCCCACCCCAATCAACGAGACTTTGGCGATGGCTTCAGTCACTGAGACAGACTTGGCCTCGATATCCTTGGCGACGGCCTGAATGAGCGGCACGGCCTTCTTAAGATCAGCGCGGGGCACGGTAAACGAAAGATCCGTCAGAGCGGCCTGGCTGATATTCTGAATAATCATGTCGACATTGATGTGCGCATCCGCGACGGGTCCAAAAATTCTGGCCGCGATCCCCGGTTTGTCCGGCACCCCGATGATGGTAATTTTCGCTTGATTACGATCTCCGGTGACTCCAGCGATGGCTGCCGCTTCCATGTCCGTATCTTCCTTTGTCACAAGCGTGCCCTTCCCTTCCTTGAAGCTGGAATTGACTTCCACTGGGACATTGAATTTGGCCGCAAACTCGACCGATCTCGTTTGGAGAACTTTCGCCCCGAGGCTCGCCATTTCGAGCATCTCTTCATAGGCAATCCGATCGATCCGCCTCGCCGCCGGCACGATATTGGGATCCGCCGTGTACACCCCATCGACGTCCGTGAAGATGATACAGCGATCCGCCTTTAAGGCCGCCGCCAGCGCCACGGCGGAGAGATCGGACCCTCCACGGCCGAGGGTGGTCACATCAGATTGCTCATTGATCCCTTGAAACCCGGCTACGACCGGGATGACGCCCTGTTTCAAGGCCTCCCTAATACGATCCGCCGTGACTCGCGCAATCCGCGCTTTGGTATGGGCACTATCGGTAATGATGCCGACTTGGCGTCCCGTAAAGGATCGGGCATTGATCCCTCGTCCCCGTAATTCCATCGACAGAAGCGCGATGGTAGTCCGCTCTCCTGTCGAAAGCAGCATGTCCAATTCGCGTTCATCCGGAACAGCGGACACTTCATGGGCGAGCTTGAGCAGTCGATCCGTTTCCCCACTCATCGCCGAGAGTACGACGACAACCTGATGCCCCTCCCGCTGCGTGTGAGCCACACGGTCGGCGACACGGTGTATTCGTTCGATCGTTCCGACAGACGTCCCGCCGTATTTTTGGACGATCAGCGCCACAGCCATCAGCTTTTTGAGAAGAACTTATGGACGAACTTCGTGGCATCACGGGCAGGCATATTCATGGCAAAGGCGTCAGTCTCAGTGAATCGCCGGCCGGCGGTCTCGGACCCCTTTCCGCCGCCTTCACCAAACGCATAGAACGCCGGACCCTCGATTCCCGCGGGATGATCGCAGATCACAAGGAAACGATAGGGGCCTTGTTGAGACAAGCCTTCGAATAACGGACCGACGAGATCACGATCGAACTCTTCGATCCCCTGAACTTTGGCTTTGATATCAGTGCCGTGGATGACCTCATCCGCCAACTTGGCATGCACATACACAAAATCTCTCTTGGCCAATTCCGCCAACGCCACGGTCGCCTTTGCCTGGAGATCACCGCTGGCTAGCCGATCGAGGTCCACAGCATCCAGACCTGCACAGATCCCAATACCGCGATGAACGTCGTTGGTCGCCACGACCGCCCCCGTGACCTGGTATTTCTCAACCAAACTCGGCCACGTGACCGCTCGCCCCTCGCCCCAGAGCCAGATACAATTCGCCGGTTTCTTCCCCGCGGCGATCCGTTCCTCGTTGAGAGGATGATCGCGCAAGATGAAATAGGCCGCATCCATCAACTTGCGGAGAATATCGGCTCCATCGCCTTTCGGTAAGGCATCCGCGATGGATTGACCAAGTATCGTCTGCGGATCGGTGCAGATCGCTCGCGGCTTCCCCTTCACCCATACCATCAGGTGGCGGTGACCCGACCCCGGATAGAATTGGATGGTTTCCGAGCCAAGCTGCTCATTGATTGCCTCGATCAATTCGCGGGCTTCTTCGGTTTCGATCAGCCCAGCCGTCCCATCATCCATGATGACGTGCGGACCTAATTTTTTGATCTCACCGCCCTTCCCGCTCTCCGGCACCACGGTGACCATCGTGCAGCGGTACACGACGTCCTGTTCCGTCCCGGACACACCCAAACTTGCCGCCTCAAGCGGTCCAGGACCTGGATAAAACTTCTTGGGATCGTACCCAAGGATCGCGGTGCCGACCAATCCACCTCCCTGGTGCACCCCGTCGGCGGGAATCATCAGCCGGCCCAGCTCTCCGCTCTGCGCCAGACGATCGAGATGAGGAGTCGCCGCCGCTTGGAGCGGTGTCCGGCCGCCCAGTTCTTCCTGTGGGTGATGAGCCATTCCACCGGCATGCACAATCACATATTTCATAGGATCCACACGTCTCTCAGACTTTCAACAGACGAGCCACGTCCTCGCGCGTCGCCTTGACCGTCTGCGGTTGTTTCGACACGCTGATTGCCGTATCGGCATCTTTCAACCCATGCCCCGTCAACGTACATACGACTGTCTCTCCTTCTCGTAGCGCATTAGCTCGATGCAATTTGGCCACGCCGGCGACCGACGCGGCCGAAGCCGGCTCACAAAAGACCCCTTCGGTGGCCGCCACCGTGGTGTAGGCCTGGAGAATTTCCTCATCTGTCACCAGATCGATCGCGCCCGCGGATTCCTCAACCGCCCTCAATGCGGAAGCCCAGCTGGCGGGATTGCCGATTCGAATGGCCGTGGCGATGGTCTGCGGTTGATCGACAACACGGCCCAACACGATCGGAGCGGCACCAGCGGCCTGGAATCCCATCATGCGGGGCACCCTCGTAACCTGATTGGCCGCACGATATTCTTGGTACCCTTTCCAATACGCTGTAATATTTCCTGCGTTTCCGACCGGCAACACATGAAGCGCTGGAGCCTCGCCAAGTTGATCACACACCTCAAAGGCCGCGGTCTTCTGCCCGTCAATCCGGAACGGATTCACCGAATTTACTAATTCGACGGCCAGTGTGGCTGAAAGGTCCTTGACGAGCGTCAGGGCCTGATCAAAATTGCCTTCGATCTGAATCACCGTGGCCTGATGCATCATCGCCTGAGACAACTTGCCCATCGCGATCTTGCCGGCTGGAATCAACACGAACACGGACAATCCTGCGCGCGCCCCGTACGCGGCGGCTGAGGCAGAGGTATTGCCGGTCGACGCGCACATCACCGCCCGAGCACCACTTTCCACTGCCTTCGAGATGGCCAATGTCATGCCGCGGTCCTTGAAGGAGCCGGTTGGATTGGCCCCCTCGAACTTCAGATAGAGTTCGACTCCTGGCGCGATGGCCTGAGCCAATCTCGTGGCCCGAATCAGAGGAGTGCTGCCCTCTCCCAGGCTGATCACAGGAGTCTTCTCCGTCACGGGGAGGAATTTACGGTACTCCTCAATCACACCACGCCAAGGGTTCATCAATTACTCATCCTTGCCTTCAATACGAATCAGCGTCGGCGGCTCTGAGACGAACGCCTTCCGATTGATTTCACGCAACGCGGTTTGGACATCCCGCTCCTTCGCCATATGGGTCTTGATGACAATCGGCACGGTCTGTCCTTCGCGGCGCCCCTGTTGCACCATTGACGAGATACTGATTCCGCAATGCCCCAATTCACCGGCGATCTGCGCCAATACGCCAGGCCGATCCACGACCATAAATCGCAAATAATAGAGTGAGCTGATCTCTTCCATCGCTCTCAGCCGGAGCGGCCATCGCTGATCCGGCTGAAACGACGCCACGGGGACACGGCCGGCGCTGTTTTTCAAAAGATTCCGTCCGATCGCAATCACGTCGCTGACCACGGCACTCCCGGTCGGCATGGATCCGGCCCCCCGGCCATAGAGGACGACGTCACCGACCGCATCACCGACGAGCTGGATGGCATTGTACACATCCTCAACTTGGGCAATCGGAGACGCCGAGGGGAGCATCGTAGGATGAACCCGCGCCTCAATCTCTCCATCCACCAATTTTGCGATACCGAGCAGTTTAATCGTGAAACCAAACTGCTTCGCGTAGGCGATATCAATCGGCGTGATATTAGTAATCCCTTCCGTATAGATGTCCTTGAAGTTGACCGGGGTTCCATAGGCAAGGTTGACGAGGATGGCCAGCTTGTGCGCCGAATCGATTCCGGCCACATCAAAGGTCGGATCAGCTTCGGCATACCCGGCTCGTTGTGCGTCCGTGAGCACTTCCTCGAAACTGTGCCCCTCACGGGTCATTCTCGACAAAATATAGTTGGACGTCCCGTTGATGATGCCGTAGATGGATTCGATCGTATTCCCGGCCAAGCCCTCCGTCAACGCACGAATAATGGGAATCCCGCCGCCGACGCTGGCTTCAAATCCTACATCCACCCCTTTGCGCACGGCGGCGTCGAAAATTTCTTCTCCGTGAAGCGCCAGGAGCGCTTTGTTTGCCGTGACCACATGCTTCCCGGCCGCGATCGCATCCAGAATGACGCGTTTAGCCGTATCGTATCCGCCGATGAGCTCAACGACGATATCGATGTCTGGAGCAGTTAGAACCTGTCTGCTGTCGGTCGTCAACACCCCGGCAGCCAAGGCGACGCCACGCTCCCTGACGACGTCCAGATCTGCCACGCGAACGAGTTCAACCGGGACACCGACACGCCGTGTAATGAGGGCGGCATTATCGAGAAGGACTTTGGCGACTCCAGTGCCGACCGTACCGAACCCTACAATCCCGATTCCGATACGCGATCTCATTCCTCATCTCCATCGAGCTTGAGGGCTTTCCGGATTCCTCTGACGGCCTGCCTGGTGCGATGCTCGTTTTCCACCAGCCCAAACCGCACGTATTCATCACCGCCTTCACCGAATCCGATCCCCGGAGAAACGGCTACTTTGGCCTCTTTGAGTAAGAGCTTTGAAAACTCCAAGGATCCCATATGGCGATAGGACACAGGGATACGTGCCCACACAAACATCGTTGCCAGGGGCTTTGCGACTTGCCAGCCGATCCGATTGAGCCCGCCCACGAGCACATCCCTGCGTTTCTGGTACCGCAACACCGTCTCCTTGACACAGTCCTGAGGACCATTCAAGGCGATCACACTGGCGATCTGAATGGGTTGAAAAATACCATAGTCCAGATAACTCTTAATCTTTGCCAACGCGCCGACGACCTCTCGATTACCCACACAAAATCCTACCCGCCAGCCTGGCATATTGTACGCCTTCGATAACGTGTAGAACTCTACGCCACAATCTTTTGCTCCCGGGACCTGCAGAAAACTTGGAGCTTTATACCCATCGAACACCAAATCGGCATAGGCAAGGTCGTGGATAACAATGACGTTGTGCTCCTTGGCGAACGCCACGATCTTCTTAAAGAACCCCAAATCCACAACGGCCGTCGTAGGATTGTGGGGGAAATTGATGACGAGAATCTTCGGTCTCGGAAACGTCTGCCGATAGACGCGCGTCAGATCTTCGAAAAAATCGCTATCCTGACGGAGTTCGATACCGCGGACCTCACCACCCGCAATGATGAAGCTATACATGTGGATGGGATACGTCGGCGTCGGGGTCAGGACCACATCGCCCGGGCCGATCAGGGCCAAGGCCAGGTGGGCGAGACCTTCTTTTGATCCGATGGTGACAATCGCTTCAGTCTCCGGATCCAGGTCAACACCGTAGTTTCGCTTGTACCACCCACAGATCGCATGCCGTAGTTTCGTGATGCCGCGCGAGGCCGAGTACCGATGATTCTTTCCTTTACGGGCGGCCTCGATCATCTTCTCGACGATATGAGGCGGGGTCGGTTGATCGGGATTCCCCATCCCGAAATCAATAATGTCGTGCCCACGTTGGCGAGCCTCAAGCTTGAGTGATTGAACTTGCGCGAACACGTACGGCGGGAGTCGCTTGATTCGATAAAAACCTTCGCCCAGCCCCATGAAATTCCTTTTGACTGCTCTTAGATATTGCCCACAGCTAACTTATCCCAACATAATGAGCGAAGGGATTCTGAAGGGCCCTATTCTAATGGAGGGCTTTGGTCGAGTCAATTTACCCAATTTTCTATGGGGTTCTGAATGTTGTCAGATGCGCCTGCTCCTCATCCGGTTCTTCACCAATCCACGAACCCGTTCTTGCCCCCTCTCGCTCCTTTCTGCTACTACTATCGCTAGATTAATGGCTCTAGCCTGTTTCACGTATCTGTTCTCGGACTGACTGGATGTAAGGAGGAGGGATGGCCCGGCTTGGTGTGAATATCGACCATGTGGCGACGTTGCGGCAAGCACGTGGAGGAACCGATCCAGATCCCTTGGCAGCTGCGGTGCTGGTCGAGCTGGCAGGAGCAGACGGCCTGGTCGTCCACCTGCGGGAGGATCGGCGCCATATCCAAGATCGAGATCTTCAACTCCTTCGTGAAATAACCCGTACAAAGCTCGACCTTGAAATGGCGGCCGACACAGAAATGGCGAAGATCGCCCTGAACATCAAACCCGACCTTGTCACGTTGGTACCAGAAAAACGGCAGGAACTTACCACCGAAGGGGGCCTCGATATCGCCGGGCATCGTGACCGAATTCAGAGCATTGTAACTCTGTTACATAACGGTGGGATTCCCGTCAGTGTCTTTGTTGAGCCCGATCTGAATCAGATCAGGGCTGCGCACAAGGTTGCCGCTGACTTCGTGGAATTGCATACCGGCCGGTACGCAAATGCCACCCGCTCTAAAGAAGCCGATGCGGAATTCGAAGCCATTACCCACGCCGCCAAGCTGGCCTACAAGCTTGGGATCGGCGTCAATGCCGGGCATGGATTGAATTACCGCAACATCAAACGCTTGACGCATATTCCAGAAATCGTCGAGTACAACATCGGGCACAGTATCATCGCACGGGCGGTCCTCGTCGGTCTCGTAGAAGCCGTGAAGGAAATGAAGGCCCTACTCAGTTGAGTTGAGATCGTCGGCCTGCTGACGCCACCCGTTCTTCTCGTTGGTTCACCATGACCAAGATTCTTACCGCTGCACAGATGCAGGCACTCGACCGCCGGACGATCTCAGAGGCTCGTATCCCAGCGACCACATTGATGGAACGCGCCGGCTCGGGCGTGGTCTCTTGCCTTGAGCAACGGTTGGGGCCCGTACGGGACAAGAGAATCACCGTGGTGTGCGGCAAAGGCAACAATGGGGGGGATGGATTCGTTGTTGCGCGCCTCCTCCGTCGACGCCATGTGAACGTGCGCGTCCTCATCCTGACACCCACGTCCGAACTGAGTCGTGATGCTGCCGCCATGTATAAGCAATTCGTTCGTGGCGCGGGGAAGTCCTCCGTCTACCTCTATGCGTCCAAGGCCCAGGCGCAGGCACTCTTTCAGGACAGTGATATCCTCATTGATGCCCTGCTCGGAACAGGCCTCTCCGCTACTGTCACCGGGCGCTATGCCGAGGCCATTGACAGCATCAATGAAACCGGTCGTCCCGTGGTGGCTGTCGATCTTCCATCGGGACTCCATGCCGATACTGGAACGGTCCTTGGCCGAGCCATTCGTGCCACCCTTACCGTGACCTTTGGGCTACCGAAATTAGGCCTCTATCAGAATGATGGGATCGACCTCGCCGGAAAGGTAGCACTCGTCGACATTGGAATTCCACCGGCCTATATTGACACGGTCCAGAGCCGAACCACCTTGATGACACCACATGTGATGCGCACATACCTGCCGAAACGGCAGCCATCGAGTCACAAAGGTACATTTGGCCATGCCGGTATTATCGCAGGATCCGTCGGCAAAACCGGCGCAGCCGCCATGGCCGCTCGAGCGGCCCTGCGTGTCGGTACGGGCCTCGTGACTGTTGCGATCCCTGCGAGTGTGAATGATGTATTGGAAGCAAAGTTACTGGAAGCGATGACGATTCCGATGCCTGAAACTAAAGCACGCACCTTGGCGCGAACCGCATTTGATCGGCTCGTCGCCTTCATGGAGGCGAGAACTGCTATCGCTATTGGTCCCGGTCTATCAACTCACCCTGAAACGGTGGAACTGGTCCGGGCCTTGACGAAACAGCTGGACCGGCCGGCTGTGTTGGATGCGGACGCCCTAAATGCGTTGACCGGACGGACTGCCCTTCTGGGGGCTTGTAAAACACCGCCAATCATCACCCCCCACCCTGGTGAAATGGCACGACTGGAGGCTGACGCAACACCTCAGACCGTTAACAGCGATCGGATCGGTACTGCCACCCGCTTCGCACGGGAACGGGGACTGCTCGTCGTTCTGAAAGGGGCTCGGACCGTCGTCGCCAGACCTGATGGAGTCGTCGCTATTTGCCCGACGGGTAATCCTGGCATGGCGACTGCTGGAACAGGCGATGTATTGACCGGCATGATCGTGGGACTCTTGGCTCAAGGAGTACCCCCCTGGGAAGCGGCCTGCGCCGCCACCTACCTGCATGGTGTCGCCGGGGATTTGGCTTCAGCGAGAAAGGGACAAGCCGGCTTGATTTCGAGCGATGTCATCGAGGAGATTCCCTATGCCCTCAAGCTCATGCATCAGGCTCCATCAAGCGAGACCAATGAGAAAATGTGGAACGATCCCATGTGAGGACGCTTCATGGCTACCTCTGTCAGCTCTCTGGACCTTCTCCTCTCATCTCCTGGCAAGACAGAATCGTTCGGATACGCCATTGGCCAAGTGCTTCATGGAGGTGAAGTACTTGCCTTGATCGGTGAATTGGGAGCTGGTAAGACAGCCCTGGTCCGCGGGGTCGTGGCAGGCCTCGGAATCCCAGCAGCTTCTGTCACAAGTCCAACGTTCCTGCTAGTCCATGAATACCAAGGGAGGCTTCCGGTCATTCATATCGACCTGTACCGATTGCAGAAACCTGAAGAAGCCGAATCGATTGGACTATCCGATTACCTTGCGGATGACGTGGCCGTCGCCATTGAGTGGGCAGATCGGTTTCCCCAGCTGCTTCCGGATGACCGACTTGAAGTGAGGCTCGCCCATCGAACCAGAATGACCAGAAGAGCTCAGTTGGCGGCACGAGGTTCACGCTCTCGCTTACTTCTCGCTCGCATTAAGAAGATTTTACGTCGAGCCCCTCGATCATCCCAGCCAATCCTGCAACCAGACAGAAAGACTTTGCCGCGATGACACGACTGATTCTGATCGGCATTCTTGTGCTCCTTTCGTTGGCCTTCTTCCTTCAAAACCAAGAGCAGGAAGTCACACTCCGCTATTTCTTTGGATTGCTCCAAGCCTCAACTCCCATTTACAAACCCATTATGGCTGGATTTCTCATCGGCCTTTTGGTCGCAGCCATCTTGTTGTTTCCCCCCTGGATACGTGGACGTATCGATCTTCGACGGAAGACGAAGGCCTTGCAGGAAGCTGAAGCGAACTTAGAGCGACTTCGTCAATCTCTTGAGAAGATGTCTGGACACACCCAAGCCCCCACACCGATGGAG
Organism: Nitrospiraceae bacterium; assembly: GCA_052387595.1. GTDB lineage: Bacteria > Nitrospirota > Nitrospiria > Nitrospirales > Nitrospiraceae > Nitrospira_D. Next base: position 58,202 of record JBQTJA010000060.1, read on the forward strand.
TCTTCGAGGAACTTTACTGATGAGTGACCCGACCCTGAGCCCGCTGATGCGGCAGTATCGGGAGATCAAGCAGGGATACCCTGGAGCCATACTGTTTTTTCGGGTCGGAGATTTTTATGAGATGTTCTACGAGGACGCTCAGGAGGCTTCCCGACTCTTATCCATCGCCCTCACGTCTCGCGACAAGAACAGCCCCCATCCTGTTCCTCTGTGTGGAGTTCCCTATCATGCCGCAACCAGCTACATCGCAAAGTTGTTGAAGGCTGGCCGTATCGTAGCGTTGTGCGAGCAAGTCGAGGATCCCAAGGTCGCCAAAGGTCTGGTACGCCGTGAAGTTGTCAGACTCTATACTCCGGGCACACTCGTAGACACAGAATTTCTTGCCCCGTGCGAGCTCAACTACCTTGCCGCTTTCGTCGTTCAATCAGACACGATTCATGGGAGGTCCGTAGGCCTGGCCGCCCTTGAGGTTTCAACTGGTGAATTTTGGGGGATGGAGTTTCACGGTCCCCACGCCGTCACGCAACTACTGAATGAAGTCTCTCGATTGGACCCTCGAGAAGTGCTTTTTCCTGCCAGCCTGATCCCTGAATGCTCTGCTTGGATCCAGCAAATCGTAGGAACGCGGCTGTGTGAACGTCCCCCGGCATCGTTTGGCCAGCAATCTGCTGCTCAGACCTTAATGGCGCATTTCCACGTACTGTACTTTGACGCCTTAGGCTGTGCCGACAGCCCCGCCGCCAGCTGCGCGGGAGGCGCGGTCTTATCGTACTTGCGCGAGACTCAACCGACGGTTCCGCTGGATCATATTCGCCGGTTCACGATCCGGCGCAATGATGAGTACATGCATCTGGATGGCACCACCATCCGTAACCTGGAACTTCTCAAACCATTGCTGTCGAACGAGAACGTGTCGGCTTCGAAGCCTACCACGCTCCTAAGCGTGTTAGATCGGACCGCCACGGCCATGGGAAGTCGACTTCTTCGCCAGTGGCTGGTGCGGCCGTTGCTCAAAAGCCGCCAGATTCTGCAGCGGCTGGATGCGGTCGAAGAGCTAAAGGACCACATGCAAGTCAGAACCGCATTACGGACCGCCTTGCGAGAGATCCAGGATATCGCACGACTTGGCAGTCGCATCGTACTCGGCTTGGCCGGTCCACGAGAACTTTTGGCCCTCAAGCAATCTCTTTCGGTTTTACCCGAGATTGGTGTCCAGCTTGCACCGCTCCAGAGTCTGCTGCTCTGTCAGGCGCGAACATCATGGGATAGTGGCCAGGATCTCTACGACACGATTGAGCGTGCCATCCGACCAGATGCTCCGCCTTCCATTCGAGACGGGAACATCTTCACAGATGGCTATGACCCGGTCATCGACGAGTTGCGCAAAGCCAGCAAAGAGGGAAAGAATTGGATCGCTGCAATCGAGACGCAGGAACGTGACCGAACGGGCATTGAGTCATTGAAGGTCCGTTACAATCAGGTGTTTGGCTATTACATCGAGATCACCAAAGCCAATCTTGCCCGTGTCCCCGCTGACTATATTCGCAAGCAAACCCTGGTTAATGCCGAGCGATTTATGACCCCCGAACTGCAAGATCTGGAAGAACGTGTCACCGGAGCTGAGGCCAAGCTCCTGGCTCGTGAACAGGAGGTTTTTATCCAGCTTCGCTCTCGGCTGGCTCAAGAAGCCCATCGATTAGACGCCATGGCGACCGGCCTTGCGCTTCTTGATGTCGTTGCCGGGTTGGCCGAGGTGGCCGCTCTGTACCGGTATGCCAAGCCGACGGTGACTGAAGGCGGTGCCATTATCATCAGGGAAGGTCGTCACCCGGTGGTCGAGCGACTCTGTACGGATTCAGTATTCGTACCGAATGATACCGTGTTGGACCTTGAACTGAACCGCCTCCTGATCATGACAGGACCGAATATGGCGGGAAAGAGCACCTATCTTCGTCAGGTCGCACTGATTGTTTTGATGGCTCAGATCGGCAGCTTCGTACCAGCCGCGGAAGCGGCGATTGGATTAACCGATCGCATCTTCACAAGAGTAGGAGCCTCGGATAATCTGGCCGGGGGGCAGAGCACCTTCATGGTCGAAATGGTGGAGACCGCGAACATTCTCCAAAACGCGACTTCCCGCAGCCTCATTCTGCTGGACGAAATCGGGCGCGGCACAAGCACCTACGATGGTCTGAGTATCGCATGGGCAATTGCGGAATATATTCACGACGGCAGCAGGTTGGGCGCGCGCACCTTATTCGCAACCCACTATCATGAGATGACGCAATTGGAGCAACAACGGTTCGGCATCAAGAACTATCGTGTCGCTGTTCAGGAATGCGGTGGCGATGTTGTGTTTCTGAGAAAAATCGTCGCGGGCAAGGCGGACCGAAGCTACGGTATCCATGTGGCTAAACTGGCAGGGCTCCCCGAGGATGTCATTGCCCGTGCACAAACGGTGTTGTCACAGCTGGAACAACCGGAGTCTGTCAGTTGCGGGTTGAATCAGGATGAACACCCGCCGACATCGGCACTCCTTCCTCATCCCCATCCGATCATAGAAGAGGTCAAGCAGATCGATCTGTTTTCGATGACACCACTCGATGCACTGAATCGTCTCGCCGAGTTGCAACGCATGCTGAGATCGGAACACAGCGATCCATCCGAGTGAGAAGCCGTACTGGCCAGATGATGAAAATGAAACGGGCGGCATTCCTTTCGGGAATGCCGCCCGTTCACATCTCGCACTATTCTTCAGTGCGCGTAATTATATTGTGCGGTCGAATGAATCAAGCCTCCAACGGTTTTCCCGCCTGGAAGCATCACATCGTACTGCATGCCCACATTGCTGCCATCGGGCGTCACTGGCGAGCTGTTGAGACCAGCCATGCCTTTTGCACAACCTGCTTCGAATTCGTTTTTGCCGGCGCATTCCCTAAGACGAAGCGCGGAAATGCTCAGAGGCTTTCCCACCGAACCAGACACCTCGGGTATTTTCTTCACCGATGAAATCACCCGATGATTCTGCTCGGTTTCCGTTGCGACGAATTCGATCAAGTCCGTTGTGCTGCCGGGAGGAACTTCCTTCGCTGCTGTTGGTCCAGCATGAGACCGTCCCATCTTTTTCAGCTCTTGCCAGGCTGACTTATCGGCATAGAACTTCAGCGTTTTGCCCGGATGAACTTTTTGCCAGTACAACCCGCTCTCCGCATTACCACCAAAAACGGCTGTGTTAATCCACACAGCTTCATCGTAGGGATCAAGGATGATCACCCGACCTTGAATGGTGGTCGGTTTGCTCATGTCGCCCCATTCAAATCGTTCTTGAAATGACTCAATAGCCGAGGCAGTCGAACCCATACCGATTACCAGCGCAACGGCTGCCAGAGCGGCTGCTCCTCGCTTCTGCAACATCATGTTCGCGTCCTCCTTGAAGAACATATTCAGCATCTTATGCATTGAGATCGGCTAGTCTTTAATCACCTTGAAGCCAGTGATGGTTCTGCCGTCCAGAGTGACCTCCATGGCAACCAATTCTTGAGAGGCCTTGATAATTTGGTCCATCAGGGCTTTATCCTTGACCGCCAGACGAACCGTAGTGGCGGCATGGTACCAACCAGAATAGGTTGAATTTTTGTCACTGCCCCCGGAGAATCCCCAGGCACAACAACTGAACAATGGATCAGGCGGCTTCACGTCAAGCATCGTTGATGATCGGCCTCCACTGTCACCGGACCCTGGTTCTCCCGTATTCCAATATTGAATGCCAAACAACAGTTCCCCATCTGGGTTGTCCGCCCACTGCGACCAGACACGGCCTTGCAGTTTCTTGGCCGCCTCGGCAGCCTTTAGGGGTTTCCCGCCAACGACCGCATCAGCGAGGCCTAGGTGCTCTATGGCCCCTGCAGCAAATGACCAATCAGCCGCTAGCAAACCGAAAGACGAAAAAACCGCCGCTGCAGCTAAAACGACAGCCCTTTTCATACGTAATCCCTCCTTCGTCAATTTGAGGCCGATATTCCGATGAGACACGAGTTCTTCCTAATTCCTAATCTTAAGATAGCTCGCAAATCTTCTTGAAAATTTAGAGTTCTTCGATAGCCCACACCAAAAAATGAACGGAAGACCGTCCGGTTGGTACCGGAACGGTACTGAAACTACGAGGCCCTGTCAAGAAAATGTTTGCCAGACTTGTCACAGAGGGATATACAACTCTTACAGTATATAAAAAACAATGAGTTACAAGTCTTCTCGGACTGGAAAATATGCTGTGGTCAGGCCGGGCTTTTTTGGAATTGCCCGCTTAGCGCCTTCACTTGCTGTGAAGAAAATGGCCCCAATCCTGTCAGGGCTATTTTTTCAGAGGCAAAGAGATCCTGTGCAACTTGACTCATTTGTTGTGGTGTAACCGCGTTTATTTCAAAAATCATCTCTTCCAGGGTCGTGTGGGAACGGGAGATCAATTCGTCTTTTGCAAGCTTGTTCATCCGGCTATGCGAACTTTCCAAGCTGAGCATGAGGCCGCCTTTCATCTGTTCTTTTGTCCGTTTTAGCTCATGTCGATCAATTCCATCCCTGCTCAAGCGCCGGATCTCCAGACTGACGAGTTCAAGAACCCGCTCAACCTCCCGAGCTTGAGTGCCGGCATAGACAGTAATCGTACCGCCATCGGAATAACCCGACAAAAATGAGTAGATCGAATAGGATAGGCCTCTCTTTTCACGGATCGCCTGGAACAGTCTCGAACTGACACCCCCGCCGAGGACACTGTTCAAAGCATAGACCGCATAACGGTCCTTATGACCAGCTGCAACGCCCTTGAACCCCAGACAGAGGTGCACTTGCTCTAATGATTTGTGTTTCACGATGGCGCCACCACAGATCTCCGGAGGCCAACGTTTTCGCGGAAGGACGCCTGATGAAGGGCGATACTTTCCAAAGGTCCGAGCTATCGTCTTTTCCAGCTGCTGCTGATTGAAGTTCCCGGCTACAGCAAGCACGATCTCTTCGGGACGATAGTGCGTATCAATGTACTCAAGAAGATCCTGCCGTCGGATCTGGGTGATCGTTGATTCGCGGCCAAGAATCGGACGGCTCAAGGGATGTCGGCCCATTGCTAACTTGGTATGCAACTCCTGAACGAGATCCTCGGGATCGTCTTGAACCATTCGAATTTCTTCAAGGACGACCTGCTTTTCCTTTTCAATTTCTTTCTTCCCGAGTCGGGAGCGAAGAAACAGATCCCCCAAAAGGTCGAGAGCCTTGGGGAGGTGCTGATCCAGTACCTTGACGTAGTAGGTTGTGGTTTCGCGCGTGGTGAAGGCGTTCATCTCGCCCCCCAGCGCATCGATCTCACGAGAAATCTCCGTGGCCGATCGAGTGGTCGTCCCCTTGAAGAACATATGTTCGATGAAATGAGCGTACCCAGCCTGTGTTGGGCTTTCATCACGAGAGCCCGTATTGACCCAGATGCCTATGGTGACGGATTTGAGGGTCGGGATTCGCTCGGAAACCAAGCGAATCCCGTTCTCGAGGATGAGCTTACGGTACAAGTGTTACCCGCCCGCTGACTCGTTTGCACCGCCGCCCGTTGGTGCGGGGAGGGTTTCTTTTCGGCTAAGCCTGATCTTGCCTTGCCTATCGATCTCCAGCACTTTCACAAAGATTTGATCGCCTTCGGCCACCTCGTCAGACACAGCCTTTACTCGGTGATGCGCCAGCTGTGAGATATGAACCAAGCCATCGGTGCCTGGGAGCACCTCTACAAAAGCACCAAAGTCCATAATCTTTCTTACCGTTCCCGTATAGATTTTCCCGACTTCGACTTCCTCGGTCAGGCGGTTGATGATCTCTTTGGCTTTTTGTAAGGATGTACCATCAGCAGAAGCGATGGTCACAGTTCCGGTATCTTCGACACTGATCTTGACGCCGCAGTCGGACTGAATGCCGCGGATGGTTTTGCCGCCCTGTCCGATAATGTCACGAATCTTATCTTGCTTGATTTTCATCGTGTAGATGCGAGGGGCAAACGCCGACAAGTCGGCGCGATGACTGCTGAGGGCCTTCGCCATATGGCCAAGAATGTGGAGGCGTCCCACCCGGGCCTGTTCCAAGGCTTGCTGCATCAACGCTGTGGTAATGCCACCAATCTTAATGTCCATTTGCAGTGCCGTCACACCGTTCTTGGTCCCGCACACTTTGAAGTCCATATCACCCAGGTGATCTTCAAGGCCTAGAATATCCGACAAGATAATGACGTCGTCCCCTTCTTTGATCAATCCCATGGCAATGCCGGCGACTGGCTCCTTGATGGGAACGCCTGCGTCCATCATGGCCAGCGTCCCACCGCACACGGTTGCCATCGAGGAAGACCCATTGGATTCCAGAATCTCAGACACAATCCGTAAGGTATAGGGAAAAACGTCCTTGCCCGGGATGACAGGCTTCAACGCCCGTTCCGCCAAAGCGCCGTGCCCAACCTCACGCCGTCCGGGCGAGCGAAGCGGCCTCGCCTCACCGACGCTGAATGGCGGAAAGTTGTAATGCAGCATAAAGGTCCGCATGTACTCGCCTTCCAACGCATCGATACGCTGTTCATCGTCGGTCGTCCCTAGCGTCACCACCGCTAGGCTCTGTGTTTCCCCGCGGGTAAAGATCGCAGAACCATGGGCTCTCGGCAGGGCACCGACCTCACACGTAATCGGACGAATATCCGCAGGACCGCGTCCGTCGGCGCGAGACCGCTTCTCTAAAATCATCTTCCGGACTTCCGTGTATTCCAATTGATGGAACACAATCTTGATGTGCCGTTCCCTTGAGGAATCATCTGGCTTTTTCAGCTTGGCAATGGTGTCGGCCAGAATTTGGTCCAACCGCTCCTGCCGGGCAGTCTTGTTGGCAATCATGATGGCGTCACGGATGGGTTGCGCCACCAACGCCTTGACCTCGGCCTGCAACGCCGAATCGATCGACTCTTCAACCACTACCCGCTTCACTCTGCCAACCTTCTTGGCCAATTCATTAATCTTGCTGACGATTTTCTTAATCTCGGAGTGAGCCAATTCCAGTGCCTCGAGCATCATCTGCTCGGATAATTCATTGGCACCTGCCTCCACCATCATGACCGCGTCCGCTGTGCCTGCAACTACCAGATGCAGATCGCTCTGCTCCATCGTTTCAAGATCAGGATTGACCACGAGCTGGCCATTGACCCGACCGACCCTCACACCGGCCACCGGGCCGTTGAATGGGATGTTCGATACCGCGAGGGCAGCTGATGCCGCAGTGATTCCAATAACGTCGGAGGAACCGGTCTTATCCGCCGATAGGACTGAGGCAATGACCTGCGTCTCGAAATAGTAGCCTTCGGGAAACAACGGGCGGAGCGGCCGGTCAATCAAGCGGCTGGTCAGGACTTCCTTTTCAGCCGGCCGACCTTCTCGCTTGAAGTAGCCTCCAGGAATTTTCCCGGCCGCGTAGGCCTTTTCCTGGTAATCGACGGTCAAGGGAAGGAAATCGATCCCAGGCTTAGCCGTTTGCGCAGCCACGGCCGTCGCAAGTATGACCGTGTCGCCATACGAGGCCCATATCGATCCGTCAGCTTGCTTTGCGATACGGCCGGTTTCGAGGCGAAGGGTTCGACCTGCAATGTCGATTTCTACGACGTGTATCATCTATGGTCTCCTCTGGTTAGATCCACAGATGCCCACTGAGATACGCTCAACGACAAGTGAGTAGTTGAAAAACTGAAATCGGCGACTTCTCGCCAGCTTGACAACTTTCCACTCTTACACCGCACACTTGGTGTGAGCGCATGTCGGTGTTCATCTGTGGGACATTCGAACGATGCCATGGCGCCGGTCAACGCCGCCATTCGCACGACCGGTTACTTGCGAATATTGAGTCGGTCGATCACGGTTTTGTAACGCGCTTCCTCCACACCCCGGAGATAGTCCAGAAGACGACGCCGGCGTCCGACCAGCTGCAATAACCCACGCCGCGAGTGGTGATCCTTTTTATGGGTCTTGAAATGTTCGGTGAGGTACGTAATCCGGTTGGTCAATACCGCAATCTGAACTTCCGGTGATCCGGAATCCTTGTCATGCTGCTGATATTGCTTGATGAGTTCACTCTTTGCTTCTTTTAACAATGCCATACTGACTCCTTCCGTATTAATGACTCAAGAGACTCAGGACTTTGCGAATTCGAATCGACCCCACGCGGCTGGCATCGTGAGTTCCAATGGCCAACAACTGACCGGCTTCATCCTTGAGACGTACTGAAACCGTGGAATGGGCAGCCGGGAGTTGCCCGACTCGCTCTGGAAAAATTGGTGAGCCATTCAAGACACGCTGCGCCTGCTCCGCGTTCACGACTACTGCTGGGAGTTGGACGAGAAGTTGATCCAACGAAATGAATTGCCTCGAGAGAGTTCCCAGCGTGAGATGGCTGGCAACTTGATCAATCGTCACTGCCTGTTCGATTGACAGTGGGCCAACACGGCGACGCTCGAGAGCATAGAGATGCCCGCCGACCCCTAACGCTTGTCCGATGTCGGCACACAAGGTGCGTACATATGTGCCTTTGGAACACACAATGCGCAGGGCCACGTCACGACCGTGAACGACCACGATCTCCAGCTGATGAATAGTAATCGACCGCTCTGCCCGATCCACCGTCCTGCCTGCCCTGGCTGCTTTATACAGCGGCTGTCCGCCAACTTTCACGGCTGAATACATCGGTGGCAATTGCTGCTGCACTCCTCGGAATCGAGCGATCACTGCCTGAAGCATACCCTCCGTGATCACACCTGAATCAGCCCGGCTCAAAACCTTCCCGGTTGCATCCTGGGTGTCGGTCGTTTCCCCCAAGCGCATGACGGCGTGGTACTCCTTATCCCAATCGATCAGATACTCGGCGATTCTCGTAGCCCGTCCGACCAGGATCGGCAAAACACCCGTGGCACTAGGATCTAGCGTGCCAGCATGACCGACTTTGCTTCCCCTCAATAAGCTCCGGATCTTGGCAACGACATCGTGCGAAGTCCAGCCGGCCTCTTTATGGACAACGAGAACTCCCTCCAGGGCATCACCCATGTCCGTTCTGATATCTGTCCGGTCCATACCCTTAAGAGTCCGTGATCCTCTGATCGCTGCTCGGAGAATCCTGTGTCTCCTGCTGCTCAGACTCCCCATGGAGGCCTTCCAAGAGCTGCATGATCCGGTCACCGCGAGGTCCACTGATATCCTTCTTGAAAATCACATCCGGCAGGTAGCGGAGCGAGAGCCGCCGTCCTAATTCCGACCGCACAAACCCACTGGCTTTTGAGAGGCCAGTAAAGACATCGCGCTCGGCTTCCCCCGTTTCCAGGGTCGTGACAAAAATATGCGCGATGCGCAAATCCGCTGTCAGCTCGACATCGGTAACCGTGACATCATGGACCCGAGGATCCTTGATTTTTCGCATGAGAATATCCGCCACTTCCATGCGAATCTGGTCAGCCACTCGGTCTGCCCTTTTATAGGCCGTCTTCGACATCTTCCTTACCCAGCATTATCAGTCGCAAGCATGACAGGGAAATTAGAGTAATTCCAGCTGGGCTCGTGACACTTCAACTGCTGGCATGCTTTTGATTAGATTCAACGCTTGTTCAAGCACCTGGTTCACGTGGCTACGCTCATTCGAGACACAAGCCATTCCAAGAATTGCCTTCTGCCAGAGATCCTGGCCATCCACTTCGGCGACTGAGAGGTTAAACTTGCCACGAAGCCTGTCCTTGATTCCATGAAGGACTTGGCGCTTGTCTTTAAGCGACTGGCTCCCTGAGATGAATAACTCGACGGTGCATAGCCCCACGACCATGGCCAGGGTTCGGGTTAGTGTCGGCTCACAATAGAGGTTCCATGATTCAGCTTCATGAGCTTATGAGGCCTTTCAGGTAACAGGCTGCAATAAAAATCATTCGGCTGCTACTCGAGCTTCGCTGCGATTTTATCGACTGCATAGGCCTCGATGATATCGCCGGATTTGACATCGTTGAAGTTTTCGACGCTCAATCCGCATTCATACCCCTGCTGCACCTCACGCACATCATCTTTAAACCGCCGCAACGAACCAAGTTTACCTTGATAGACCACCACATTGTCCCGAATCACTCGGACTCCGACGCTTGACCGAGAGATCGTCCCATCAATCACATACGCCCCGGCCACGGCTCCGACCTTTGGAATGGTAAAGACCTGCCGTACCTCCGCTCGTCCCAACACCCGCTCTTTCAGGGTCGGCTCAAGCAAGCCTTCCATCGCAGCCTTGATGTCCGCAATGGCGTCATAAATGATCGTGTAGAGCCTGATATCGACACCCTGCTGTTCCGCCAATGCAGCTGCCTTTGGTTCTGGCCTGATATTGAAACCGATGATGATGGCTCGCGACGCGGAAGCAAGCAACACATCAGATTCCATAACCCCGCCAACTCCGTTATGAATCACGCGTAGCTTCACAGCATTCGTCGACAGCTTTTCGACCGCGCCAGCCAATGCTTCCGAAGATCCTTGCACGTCGGCCTTGATCACAATGGCCAACTCCTTCACAGATCCTTCTTGAATCTTCGCAAAGAGATCATCCAGGGTAACTTTCGCAGGGCCGGTGAGTTCTGCCGCCCGACGCTTTTGCGCTCGTTCTTCCGCGATCTCGCGGGCGACTCGCTCATTGGAGACGACATGGAAAACATCCCCCGCCGATGGAACGCCCGGCAATCCGATGACCTCCACCGGAATGGACGGCCCTGCCTGCTGCGCCTTTCCACCGCGATCGCTAATGAGAGCCCGAACACGCCCGCTGAATGTTCCGACGACATAGGCGTCCCCAACCCGTAGAGTCCCGCTCTGGACCAACACCGTCGCAACCGGACCCCGCCCGCGTTCAATCTTGGCTTCGATGACGGTGCCTTTCGCCTGCCTGTGTGGATCCGCCGTGAGTTCCAGTACTTCCGCCTGAAGCAAAATCATCTCGAGGATGGTATCAAGGCCAGTTTTCTGCTTGGCAGACACCTCGACCATAATGGTATCGCCACCCCACGCTTCGGAAATCAGCCCATGTTCCGAGAGAGCGTTTTTGACCCGATCAGAATTGGCGGTTGGCTTGTCGATCTTGTTTATCGCCACGATCAGCGGCACCCCGGCCGCCTTGGCATGATTGATCGCTTCGATAGTTTGCGGCATCACCCCGTCGTCTGCCGCAACAACCAAAATGACAATATCCGTGACCTTCGCGCCACGAGATCGCATAGCCGTAAACGCCTCGTGACCGGGAGTATCGAGAAAGGTTACCTGCTTGCCGCGCACGGAGACGGTATAGGCACCGATATGCTGGGTAATGCCACCGGCTTCCCCTTCGGCTACTTTTGTTTGGCGAATGGCATCGAGGAGCGACGTCTTCCCGTGATCGACGTGCCCCATAATGGTCACTACCGGTGGTCGAGGTTCCGGCCGTTCATCATCCCCCGTCTCAATGATATCGTGCAGCAACTCGTCCCCAATTTTCTCGACCGAGACTTCAACTTTGACTCCGCTTTCCTCGGCGAAAATCGATGCAGCATCCAGACTCATCGGTTGATGAAACGTCAGCATTTGCCCCATATCCATCAGTTTCCGAACGATGTCCGCCGGCCGTTGACCGGTCAGCTCCGCAAATTCTTTGACCGTTGTCCGAGGGGTTATTTTCACACTCTTGCGACGTGGCTTGGTGATTTCCCCCGGGGTGCTATGGTGGACATGCTTCGATCGGTCATCGCGGCGCTGCACCGGAATGGCACGAAGGTCTTGCCAGCGGGCGGCGTCTTCACGTAACTTCACATCCTGCTGCTCGTCCTTAGGACGGCCTGTTTTTTTCGCTTTCTTGAGCTTTTCTTTGAGTGCCTCTGCCTCGATGGCCTCGAATGCCATGCTTTTCTTCTTACTAGTGACAGACTCCGGAATCGCCACCCCGGGCACTGTCGGCGCAATGATTAGCTTAGCCGTCGGCGCTTCCTGTTTCGCAACGAGTGGTACCGGTACGAATGGAGCAACCTCGCCCGGACCGTCTTCCACGGGAAGACTGCGGTCGACTGGGCCATCGCTCGCAAGGTGGTCGACCGCTGGAGTCAGTATCGACACAATGCTTGAGGATTCGGGTTGCGCTGAACGTTCAGTCTCAGCGATCGCGACTGACGCAATGGCCTCAATCGGCTCCTCTTCCTTCTTTCGTTTGATGAGAATGCGCCGCTTATCTGGCTTGAGCGGCTCTTCGACGACCAGGCCCTTAGCCGCCACAGTTTTCCCCTGACTCGTATGCTCTGCCAACTTTGCACCGACCTCTCTCTCGATTCCTGTCCCTTGGCTCTTCGATTTTGCGGCCAACTTATCCAACACCTTCTGAACAATTTCTTCCTCGAGCGCACTACTGTGAGATGAAACCGAGACCCCCAGCTTCTTGAGCTCGGGAATAAGCACTCGATTTTCCATGCCTAACTTCTTCGCAAGTTCGTATACACGCATAGCCATGAGAACGATTCCGTATTCTATCCGCTCGTTGCTTCCTCAGCTCTGGCAGCTTGCCGAGCTTCCTCTTGCAGTCGTTGTGCTTCAGCTTCCTCCGCAAGTGCGGCTTTAATTTCCTTATCCCGCTCGACCTTCTCTTTTTCGTATTCCGTTGAGCTGATAATGTCAATCTTCCACCCGGTCAAGCGCGCGGCAAGCCGGACATTTTGACCGTTCTTCCCGATTGCCAACGACAATTGTGAGTCGGCTGCGACCACGAGCGCCGACTTCTTCTCTTCGTCGATCCCGACCTTTTCGATTGTTGCAGGGTTTAAGGCTTCGGCGATAAATACTCGCGGATCCTGCGTCCAGGTAATGATATCGATCTTCTCGCCCCGCAACTCACGAACGACTGCCTGTACGCGAGAGCCCTTGATGCCGACACAGGCTCCCACCGGATCCACGGCCTTCTCACGGGACGTGACCGCAATCTTTGTTCGGTCTCCAGGCTCTCGAACGACCGATCGAATTTCAATGATCTTCTCCATGACTTCAGGCACTTCAAGCTCAAAGAGCTTTGCCACGAACTGCGGATGGCTACGAGACAGAATGACCTGAACATCCTTAGGCGTACGACGCACCTCCAACAACATCGCCTTCACACGATCGCCGCGCCGATAGGTTTCACGAGGAATCTGCTCTTGGATCGGCAGGATGGCCTCCGTCTTTCCGAGGTCCACCAGGTAATTCCGGCGCTCCATGCCGAGAATGATTCCCGTCACGAGATCTCCTTGACGCGTCGAATATTCCTTTTGAACCGCTTCCCATTCCGCTTCGCGCACCTTCTGGAAGATCACTTGCTTCGCCGTTTGCGCGGCGATTCTTCCCAATTCGTTCATTTCGATCAGCGATCCAATTTCATCCCCAACCTCCGCCTCGCTATCATACTGGCGAGCTTCCTGAAGAGAGATCTCCGCCTTTGGGTTGCTGACCGTTTCTACGATGATCTTCTTGGAGACGACGGAAATTTCCCCGGTTTTGGGGTCGATCTCCACTTGGATATTTTCGGCCTGACCAAAGCGTTTCTTCGCGGCGGTCTGCAGAGCGGATTCGATAGCCCCAATGACTCGGGCCTTGTCGATCCCTTTCTGACGCCCGATTTCGTCGATCACGGAAATCAGTTCACGATTCATACGTCACGCTCCTGCATCGGGTTACCACTCGCACGCTCCAACGTTCCGCCCCTCTAGATCTTCACAACCAGCTTCGCTTCAGCAATCATGTCCCGACTCAGCTTCACCGTCTGAGGTGTCCGTGCAGCAACCACCGTCAGCACGACCGCCTCTTCATCCACCTGCATGAGTTGACCGGCAATCTTCCACTGGCCTTCGAGAGGCTGTCGAAGCTTGAGACTCACCTCTTTTCCAATTGCCCGTTGATAATCCTGGGATCTCTTGAAGGGTCGATCAAGACCCGGAGAAGAGACTTCAAGGGTATAGGCATGGGGAAATGGATCGGCCACATCAAGCGCCGGCCCTAGAGCCTTATGTGCCTGCTCACAGTCTGTGATGCTGACTCCATCCGATTTAGCGATCAGAACTCGGACGACCGAACGAGGACCTTTCCCCACGCACACTACCTCAACCAATTCAAGCCCGAGCGTCCATAGGATCGGCGAAATGATTTTGTCCAACCGGTCGGCAACCGGCTGATGACGACTACCCGGTATACTCAGCCCATTTCCCTTTGACATGTATCCAAACAAAAAAGTGGGCATAAGCCCACTTACAGAGGCAGCACCATACCATGCACCCCGGTGCAAAGCAAGAGCACTAGCCGGTCAACATGGCCCAGCGAGCGGCCAGTGTTTTTGTGATGGGCCCCGGCTGGCCAGAGCCAATGGTTCTTCCATCTATCTGGACAACACCGAGTACTTCGAGTGTGGTTCCCGTCAGAAATACTTCATCTGCGCGATATAGAGCATCGGCCGGTATGAACCGTTCTTCGATGACAATGTTGTCCCTTTTCGCTAACTCCAAGACCACGGTTCGCGTGACCCCGGATAGAATTCGAGGACCCTCGGGAGCCGTCATGACCACCCCATCCTGAATCGCCATGACATTGCTCAGCGCACCTTCCATGACGAAACCGTCTCTGACTAAAATCGCTTCGAAGACGCCGGCCTTCTTCGCTTCCTCACGGGCAAGGACGTTGGCCAGAAGATTGACGCTCTTGATATCACAGCGCCCCCACCGGAGATCCTCTCTGGTACATGCGCTGACGCCGGTGCGGCGGATATCCGGCGCCAGAGGATGAAACTCCCTGATGGTCATCACAACCGTTGGAAGAGTATCGGTGGGGAAGCTATGCTCGCGGGGAGCCACCCCTCTGGAGATCTGGATGTAGATCTTGGCATCTTGATATCCAGCCAGACTAAGTCCCTGTTGAATCCACTTGGTCCATTGCTCCCTGGTATAGGGTTGGCGAAGCGACAGTTCCCCTACACTCCTATTCAGCCTGGCAAGATGCGCGGCAAACTCGAACGGCGCGCCTCGATACGTGCGAATGACTTCATAGACGGCATCTCCGAATTGGAAACCTCGATCATCGATGGAAACGGTCGCCTCCCCCCAAGGCAAAAAACGCCCGTTGATGAACGCGACATCCGGCATTCGCTCAATTCCTCGATGGTGGTCCCGATTCGATTCTGAATACGCGCCGGTCTTCCGCGGTAAATTTCCACCCCATGCGCTTTTCAAAAATCAGCTGATAGACCCCGGACTGCACGGCTTGAAATTCGAAGATGCGTTGCCCATTTTCCACGGCGTTATTACTCGCGATGCGGAGAAATTCATCGTTGAGAAGGGCAAGCCCTTTGGCATCATAGGACGGCACCCACTGTTCACCTCTGGTGCGATCTTCCCACAAATGGATGACGAATGGCTGATCGACCGTGACCACGCGACAATCACTGCTGTCTAGCGTAGGATTGTGATCGGCACTGGAAATACTCACGTCGATATCCCGATCCGTGTCGCGAAGACACCCATTCCACCTGATTTCCCTTTTTAGGCTTTCCGCCGAGGACCAATCAAAATATCATTCCCGTCCACCCGGACTTCGTAGCTCCCTATGCAATAACCGCCACCGTCGGTGCCTTGCCCATTTCTGATGTCGAACGCCAGATCATGCCAAGGGCAGGCAATGACATACCCCTTGAGTCTCCCCTCAATCAGCGGACCCCCTTCATGGGGACAGCTATTATGGATGGCGTACAACTTCCCCTCGACGTTGAATAACGCGAGCGGACGGTCATTAACCGTGACAATCTTTGACTTTCCGGGAGGTACCTCATCGATCTGTGCAACTTTCTGAAACCCATCCATCATGCGTGATTCCTCGACCCTCATCGTAGACGCTACATACGAAGGGCATACTTGAGCTCGTCGCCTTTTGCAACTCCTGTTGTCTTAATGAACCCCGATTCTGCCTGTATCACATACCGCGCCTCTTCCGGCGGTGGCCCGAAAGATGGGCACGGGTCTTTTACGCATGGTTCTGCATGCTCCAGCATATGCACGACATGATGCCCCTCATCCACCCACAGAATATCGACAGGGAATCGATATTCCCTAGTTGTCACGCGATGCATCCCATTTTGCTCAAAGATATAAAGCATGCCGCCGCCTGGGGGCAAGGCCTCACGGAAGGCAAGTCCAAAGAGCAATTTCTCCGGCGTGTTCGCCACTTCGGCTTCGAGCTCAACACCGCTCGGAAATGTGACGACGATGATGTCCGATTCCTTGCGCTCAATGAGGAACACCGACACACTCATCAGAAGAAGGGCGAGCAGAATCATCATGATGATCCGCTTCTTTTGCTGCTCTCGATTGCTCGCCTGGGCTTGATCAGCTGCCATTGATGGTATTCGACGGTCTCTTTCGTTGCTGGGCCCAATGCCCCATGCAGAAGCGTAAGCTAGGTCTTCTGACCGGATTCCGTTCGATTGACTTGGAAAAGAATCACGGAATAAAATATCACTTCGGGTACCTGCTCACCACATGTCGATTGGAGCACTATGGTGTGAGCTGCGTGAACTTGTCAACGTGCTATGAATTAGTCAGTCTTTTGGAGTGAGAAGGAGGCTTGGGTCATGGCATTATTGATTACGGATGAATGTATCTCTTGTGGAGCATGTCTCCCAGAATGTCCCAATGAAGCGATCTTTGAAACCAGAAGTGACGCTGAGACCAAAGGTAATCACGTTGGCGATGGGCAGGGAGTCGGCGACAATATTTATGTCATCGCACATGACCGTTGCACTGAGTGCGTTGGCCACTTTGACGAGCCCCAATGCGCTGCAGTCTGCCCCGTCGACAACTGCTGCATTTCAGACCCTCTCTATCCTGAAACGACGGATGTGCTGCTGGACAGGGCAAAGACGTTGAATCCAGATAAAACAATTGATCCTGCCAAAATATGGAGCGGGGTGAGAAACTAACTCCCTTTAAGTGACGTGTTTTAAGGGCCCCGGTTCCATCCAGAACCAGGGCCCTTTGTTTTGGGCTGTTGTGACCGAACAATGACAAAGGCCTCGGTGCAGTCCACCGAGGCCTTTTCACTGTTTGAACCAAATGAGGTTACTTCAGCATTAGCAACTTGCCACCCACATGACCTGGGTGCAAGTGGCAACGATATTCGAGGACACTCCCCGATGCATAAAACAGATCGCTGGTTGGAATACCGATATACTGCGTCTCCCCCGGTTTGAGCACGATCTTGGTATGCAAGACGGTCGGTGCAGATTGATTCACAGCGGCGCTGAGCTGGAACCCGTGTTCAGCCGTTGCATTATTCGTCACTTTCAACAACACTGGAGCACCGGGACGCGATTTAAAATCGAGGACTGTCATCGGCGGATACCAGACCTTCATGTTTCCAATTTCAGTAGCAAAGAACGAAACATCGACGCTCAGCTCCTTAAACGGCTGGCCGACGACAGAACCCGTTTCCAGATCGCCGGTCTCTACACCGCCCGCTTGAAGCGCATACGAACTCGAAGCCCCAGCCAACACCATTCCAAGGCCAAAGAAGACCGCCAACATCGTCTTGCCCATGACTACCCCCTTGCGAGTATTAAGAAGAAACAAAAAGAAGCTTGTGAATATGTACCGCCAAATATGCGGAGAATGCCACCACTTCTGACACTGTACACCCTTTGCTTACAGTGTTTCCCGACATTCTGGAGGCCACAAGCCTGCTTTTATAACACACGGGTTAAAACGGAAGCAATCGCATTGGAATTGTCGAAGTTGCAGGAACCGTCGCTCCCACCGTTTGTGGCAGAGCACCCCATACTCGACTCGCCTTAAATATTCGCTTGGTCAGGGCCTCGCTTAAGTATTTCCCGAAAACTCCGATAGGGCAGTTGAGGAGCTGCAGCATGCCCATCATTCTGGCGGTCAACGGAATCGTGGAAACGTATCCGATCAAACCGGTTGGGCCACGAATTGGCCGAGCGGAATCCGCGAGGGAGCGAGAGCATCATGGCCAACATGCCTCCTCTCTGGATCACTCAGCCTTGGCGGCACAAACAGCCTATCAACAGCAGAGCATCGAACAATCACACCCAAAACCGGCGATCCTCGCTCGCGACCTGATGAGTGCTCCGGTTATCTCTCTTCCATCCGACAGCACCTTGCTTGACGCCTGGACCAGCATGTCAGACAAGGGATTCCATCATATCCCCATCACGTCGATGCACGACAGCCTCGTCGGGATGGTGTCGTATCGCGACTTACTCCGCCATGCTCCTGAACTGATCACGGCGGCCGATACGAGACAGGCCTCCAGACGGCGATTGGCTGAAATCATGACGTCCCGAGTTATTTCGGCAACTCCCGTAACAGAGGTCCGTGAAATTGCCCGCGTCATGTTGGATGAACAGATTCATGCGGTTCCAATCTTGGATCACCATCGCCGTCTGGTCGGCATTCTTGCTACCCAAGATCTGCTGCGGGGTATCGCGAACCACGGCCCTCTCGAACTCTGGACCTGACTTCTCCGTTGATGACTTCCCAGACAGACTATCGTCGATTGTGTCTCTCCGACCAGTTTGGGGTCGTCTTAGCCAATCCGGAAGGTGTGCAGGCCACTCCTCGCCTCGATCATCACAAGTATGACCATTGAGAGAACGTCGCCGCTTGACCGATGCGGTGTCCGGCAGGATCGATCACATTCCAAATCAAGGCCTGCTCGACAAGAAATCGCCTCCCTGTTGAGGAAATTCGCACCCCCCGATATCCATCGCAATAACCCTTGGCTCTGGCTTGCATCAACATCCGCTTTCGTTCAGGACGGTCATCCGCTTCGGCTGTGAGTCGCGATGGTGTCTGGATGAATTGCTCCCAGGACAGCTCCCACAGACCCAAGGCGGCTTGATTGCCATAATTTAAGATCGGGTCCGGCTCCACACCGTGCGACACAACGACAATGGATGCTTCGAATAACCGGAGGGCCTGTGCCTTTCGATCGCCTGCCCGATCAATGAGGTTTTGTCCGATCCAATAGTGATAGCTCTCCAGCAGTCGGTGACTCCACTCAACAATGCACGGTTCGCTCCAGGGCCTGGATTTCATCGGTGCGGTGGTACCACGTCTCGAGTAGCAGGGCAAGCTCTGGACGTGCACTTGTCAAGACCACAGGACTTCTCTGTATAATGACGGTTGGAATTCATAAAGACGGGAGTAGCCATGGCAGGCAAAACACTATTCGATAAAATTTGGGATGCGCATGTCGTGCGGGCGGAAGCAGATGGGACCACGCTCCTCTATATTGATCGACAGCTGGTTCATGAAGTGACCTCTCCTCAAGCGTTTGAAGGGTTGAAGCTGGCTGGGCGAACGCCTCGACGACCGGCCGCAACCCTGGCCGTCCCGGATCACAATGTTCCGACGACCGACCGGAAACTGCCGATCGCCGACCAGATCAGCGCGAAGCAGATTCAGACCCTTGAGGAAAACTGTCGCGACTTCGGCATTACCTTCTTCGGCATGGATGATATCCGACAAGGCGTTGTGCACGTCATTGGCCCCGAGCAAGGATTCACCCTGCCAGGGACAACGATCGTGTGCGGAGATTCTCACACATCGACCCATGGGGCATTCGGCGCATTGGCATTCGGTATTGGGACCAGTGAAGTCGAACATGTGCTCGCGACTCAATGCCTCGTCCAAAAGCGGCCAAAGACGATGGAGGTCCGGGTTGAGGGGACCCTTTCCGATCGCTGTTCAGCAAAGGACATTATTCTTGCGATTATCGGGAAAATTGGCACGGCCGGTGGAACCGGTTACGTAATTGAGTATACAGGGTCGGCTATTCGCGCTCTGAGCATGGAAGGGCGCATGACCCTCTGCAATATGTCGATCGAGGGGGGAGCCCGCGCCGGGTTAGTGGCCCCCGATGAGAAGACGATCGCCTATCTGAAGGAACGGCCGCTCGTTCCAAAAGGGGATCTATTCGAACAAGCTGTGCAGGCATGGCAGCGGCTCACCACTGACCCATCTGCGAAATACGATGCGGCCGTTTCGTTACAGGCTGAAGACATCGCGCCTCAGGTCAGTTGGGGAACGAGTCCGGGGATGGTGTTGGGTGTCGATCAAAAGATCCCAGACCCACGAACGATGTCCGATGCCAACACGAAGAGCGCGACGGAACGTGCCTTGACCTACATGGGACTTTCGCCCAACACACCCATTACGGATATTGCAATCGACCGCGTCTTCATCGGCTCATGCACGAATTCACGGATTGAAGACCTCCGGCTGGCAGCCAGCCTTGCCAAGGGGAAAAGAGTTGCCAAGTCCGTGCATGCCATGGTGGTCCCAGGGTCCGGACTCGTCAAACAACAGGCTGAGGCGGAAGGCCTTGATCACGTATTTCGTGAAGCAGGATTCGAATGGCGAGAGGCTGGATGCAGCATGTGTCTGGCCATGAATGCCGACGTCCTGCAGCCAGGGGAACGTTGCGCGTCCACCAGCAATCGAAATTTTGAAGGCCGTCAGGGCGCAGGCGGGAGAACCCATCTGGTGTCGCCTGCGATGGCGGTCGCCGCGGCCATCGAAGGTCACTTCGTCGATATTCGACATTGGAGCTGAGGACGCTATGAAACCGTTTACTCTTCTCACCGGTCTCGTTGCCCCATTGGATCTCATCAACGTCGACACGGATCAGATCATTCCGAAGCAGTTTTTAAAGACGATCAAACGGACAGGACTCCGCGAAGGCCTCTTTTTTGACTGGAGAAAGAAAAAAGATGGATCGCCGGATCCGGACTTTTTCTTGAATCAAACTCGCTATCAATCGGCCTCGATCTTATTAACGCGCGATAATTTTGGTTGCGGCTCCTCTCGTGAACATGCCCCCTGGGCCCTGTTGGATCAGGGGTTCCGCTGCATTATTGCCCCAAGCTTTGCTGACATTTTTTATAACAACTGTTTTCAGAACGGCATTCTCCCCGTAGTGCTGAAGGCAGATGAAGTGCTGGCTCTCATGAAACACGCCGTCGGTACCGAGGGATACCGGCTCACCGTTGATCTTGGCGGTCAAACGGTCACCACGCCCGAGAAGACAACATACCGGTTCGAAATCGACCCCTTCCGCAAGGATTGCCTCTATCGAGGACTTGATTCGATTGGCCTCACACTCCAGCATGAGCCTGAGATCACGGCCTATGAGTCGCGTCGAAAGACTGACGCGCCTTGGTTGTTCCGCGACCTTCATTCGTAACTGAGGAGATACTGGTGAAACTGTTTGTGACGCTGCTCTTCTTTCTAGGCGCTGCC
>JBQTJA010000061.1:0-7100 GCA_052387595.1 Nitrospiraceae bacterium
GTGATTGCAGCCGTGGAAAAAGTGATCTCCCCGCTGACCAAGCACCTGGGCTGGCGGACGGATCTGTCGCTCAATACCGTGTTGGAAGGGACGTCGCTCCGCATCGCTCGGAATCAACGCGTGAACCCATTACGGCTTTGGGCCTTGGTGGAGTGCATCAACGGCAAGGACCAGCAGACAAATGGGAATGGTGCGTCCCACTCTGTTGCAGGGTATGTGAACGGCAACGGCACAGCCGGTTTTGCAAATGGGAACGGCAACGGGCGGTACTCCCCCGAGCACGCGCACTAATCAGCGTCCCCCCTCATTGCGGCTTATTGACTGTGTCGTGTCTGGTGTTCCCGCATCAACCAGCCCTCCCACTCACGGCCGGGGATGATCGTTGTGCCGACGAGACAGTCACCGACGAATTGTTGAGTGATCTGATCAGCCAGCACTTCCAGTATCCGGCTCATTCGCCGATCCTGAATCCCCATCACCCGCAGCATCACACCAAAGCCTTGCCCTTCCAGCGGAC
The DNA here is from genome assembly GCA_052387595.1 of Nitrospiraceae bacterium. Lineage (GTDB taxonomy): Bacteria > Nitrospirota > Nitrospiria > Nitrospirales > Nitrospiraceae > Nitrospira_D. Next base: position 518 of record JBQTJA010000061.1, read on the forward strand.
CATAGCCCATGACGTGGACCCTATGCCCCTCGCTGGCCGTAGATTCGCCTGCTGGAATCAGATCGCCCTCCCACTGCACCGCCGGATGAATCGCGGCAGCCCGCGTCGCGTCACGCCATGTGCAAGGCAGACCGGCTCGATCCAGTTGGTGTAACAGCCACTCCACCGTGGGGCCTTCGGCCGCTCGGCCTTGGAATATCCATCGAGCGAACTCAGCCGCCTGATCGGCCGTCACGAATGGCGTGGCGATTTCATCCAGAGTGGCCTCATCGCACACCACGTAGAGCTCTCCCTGGGGATCAAACCAGAAGCGCATTTTCCCCGCATCGAATTCTGTCTGGATCACACCAAGGGATGAACAATCAGTCCCATCTTGTTCGAAGACGGAGAAATCCGTGACGCCGGTCATCGTGAGCTTGGCCACCCGGACGTATCCGCGAACCTCATAACGGATTGTGAGCGAAATGGTCGTGCCGGCCGGTACCTCCCGTGCAGATCCTTCGTCGAAGAGACGGCGTTTGGAAATCTGCAGGTCGGTCACATACCCTGAGCGAAAACCGCCCGTATGTCCGATGAACCACCGAAGGTCTTCCGTGGTCTTGATGGAGTGCTTCATGTGACAAATTCTAGTTCTGGTATGGACGCACGTGTGACAGGTGTGAGCTCGTCCAGCACGATACCACAGCGGGACGCCGAGAACGCAACAGGGTTCTGACCCCGCAGGAGCCGTACCGTACGAGGCCGGCCTTCTCGCACCAGGCGGCAGCGATTGCCGCTTCGTCCTGTCCCTGGTTGACCATGACGAACAAGCCATGAGGGGTGAGGTTGCGTGCTGCCCGAGAAAACAATGTGTGCGGCGCTAACACGGAGAGCGGCATCCGCCAGGCCAGCACAGGGTCCGGCGTCACGAAGGGATACCACGCGGTGATGACGTCAGCTAGGTGATCATAGCCGGCATAGTCGCCAACGATGAACTGTGTGTTCGGCAGGTGTTGGATATAGCCATGGGCATAGTCGAGGCGGCTATACCCATTGGTATAGATCCGGTACCCTTCCACTTCAACGCCGACCAGTTCCGATGGCTGAAAGAACGCATGCAAGGCGGCTGCATACCAGAAGTTACTCGACCCCATATCCTGAACGGCTCCACCTACTGAATAGGGTAAGCCGAGCGCCGACCAGGTTCGTTCCAGCACCTCAAGATAGTCATATTGCTTCAGGGCCGTCGACTGTTCCGCCTGTTGTTCGAATCCTACACGGAAGCGCCGTTGGAGCGAGGCGATACGTGCTTGCTGAATGCCGCTCAGTTGAGAAAGCCGCCTGACCGGTCGTTCACGATACGCTCCTCGAGACCAGGCGAATCGTTCCCCAAGGTGGTACCAGAATGCGTGATAGTGTGAGCGTACCCTCTGCTGAAATGAACAACGAGGAAGGGTATCCAGAGTAATTTCGGGGCGGGTCAAAGGGACAGCGCACAGTGTGGGGTCTACATCGGCTGCTGGAAGAGCCATGATATGTACTTGTCGGTCGGTCGATGGAAGGACTAAAGACGGAAATGAGGGGCGGAGAGGTCAATCGTCAGGCCTGAGAGAGGTACCGTGTGGCACACCACCAAGTCATGAGGAGAAAAACAACACAATGTCACTTCACTGATCGCCGGAAGGCTGGTCGTGGGCGAACTCCACGACGCGAGTCTGATGTGAATGGTCAACGTGGGATTCGAGCCTCATTGAGCACGTGAAGGATGCCATGAACAATTCCTTCGTGCTGGTGATGTCGATAGGATTGGGGAGACCTCGGTGTTCCTATGGATGATTCACGGCCACGATTATGGCAGACGGTGCGAGATTGCGGATCTCCACAAACGCGGTGCCGTCGGAGCGGCGCTTGATTAGGAGCTGTGATCCAACCGGATGGGCTATCCCCGCGAGTGTTCCCCCTCCCGCTTCCATACTGTTCGCAATGACCCCAAATGCCGCGCCGGGCTGGTTGAGATCCGCGTCCACCAAGATATCGCCGCCACGCGTCTGAGTCCCATGGGCGTTGATCACGCACAGCGCTTCCTCGTCGCTGAGAATCCTGGACCAGGAGACGAGCTCCCCCGGTCCTTGCAACAGAAACGGTCCGTCGAACAGCGAGACCGGCCGTAAATATTGCCGTCCCACGCGCAGCGCCGGAAAATGTTGGCGAATGGCGGCAAGGGCTGCAATCCGACGGTAGGCATGAAAGTTCGTATCGAAACAGTGGACGCCCGCCGTTCCGAATGGACCGAATCCCGGCAGGGTTAGGTCCAGCCCGTCGGTCACTGACAAGCCTGCCAGTCCAGCAGCCCGAGGATGTTCCGGGCCGAACATGGTTTCGCGCAGGTACCGATCAGCATGGTCACCACCCTTCCAACCGGGGAGAAATCCGCGCTCCGACTCCTCCGGTCCGGCGAGCGACTGCTCGGTTCCGTAGTAGATACAGGGAATGCCCAGCGTAAATAGCTGCAGCGCGACGCCGGCGACCACCTGCTCCTCTGATGCCGCTTCGCTCGAGAAACGGATCTTTTGACCGAAGACATGGTCGTGATCATCCAAGATGGAGACATGCCGCTGGCCGATATTCCGATGAGATCCCATCTCCGCATTACCGGGGTCGAAGCCATTGAAGTAGGTCTGCGGAGGGGCCAGCCCCTTCGCCACATTCTGAAGGGTCATCCGCATCCCGCCGATATCGAGAGCGGCATCCAGATTGCGACCAAGCACATCGAGGTAACGATCTTGCGCGTAATCACCTCCGGCGACTTCGCCGACGAGTAGGAAGTTTGTCTTGCCGAGGTTGGCGGCAAATTCCTTGATCGCCCCGCAGAAATTGCGTCCTTCTTCAAACGAGACGTGCTTGAGAGTATCGATGCGAAAACCGTCGCAGTCGCTCAGGGTGATCCAGTAGCGATAACAAGCCGCCAGATGATCCAGTGTCCCTCGTGAGCTGAGAGCGAAGTCGCGCAGCGTGAAAAAATCGGTTCGTTTATGTTCCGCATTGGGGTCGTCAAGACTGCCGGCCCCGAGACTTCCAACGCCTGCTCTTGTGTAGGACTCGATGGACTGTAGTTCAGCTGGCCAGACACCGGTTTCGAGATCTATTACGGTATTGCCTATTTCCTCGCCGTTCCGGCCAAGCCATGAACCGAATGGGTAGTGATCTGGAAACGGCTTGTACGGAGGCTCCTTGATTCCTTCCGGATAGACCCAATTGAACCCAGAATGGTTGAAAATAATATCCAGAATAATCCGCATACCACGGCCGTGAGCCGCCTCGACCAGCGCGACAAGGTCCTCTCTTGTCCCGAATCGAGGGTCCACATCTAAGAAATGCTGAATCCCATAACCATGAAATGTATCGAGGTGTCCGCGTTGCTTGAATATGGGGCTCAGCCAGAGTGCCGTGACACCCAGGTCCTGCAGATACCCAAGCTTGGACTCCACACCGTTAAGCGTTCCCCCTTGCCACCGGTGTGCGCCTGATTCAGCCCAGCGATCCCACCGCCAGGATTGTCCATCATGCCCATCCGGCCGAAATGTGGAGCGGCGGTATCGATCGAGGAGAGGCCTGGATGCCTCCTGCCCATCGCTGAATCGATCGACTAGGAGAAAGTAGAGGACTTCGTCGCGCCAGTCTCCGGGCGACGAGTGAAACTTTATGCGCCGTGGGAAGGCGATGTCCGTGAGGTTCCGAGGTACTAGCTGACTAAGGAGAGCGTGAGCAGCGGGGGTAGGCATCGGGTCTCTCGTCTATCTATCCGAGGGATTCTTCTCTTGCTGCCTTTGTAGAGACAGTGTATGTATCCATGTAGCGAAAGTCCAGGTCCTGATGCTCGGTCACGATCATTCAGCCGGACGCGTACATGCTAAAGGCCATCTGTCTCCAACACGTTCCCTTCGAAGGTCCGGGAGCCTTCGCAGCTGCTCTGACAAAGCGTGGCGTGAGTCTTGACTATTCTCTCGTCCCGAAGGAAGGCTTGCCTCACGATACAGGGGATCTCCTGATTGTGATGGGTGGACCGATGTCAGTAAATGACTCAGACAATTGGATTGCCGAGGAGACGGCTTTCATCCGATCAGCCTTGCGGGCAGGTAAGCCGGTGATCGGGGTGTGCCTTGGGAGCCAGTTCATGGCGAAGGCACTCGGTGTGACCGTGCGACCAGGCAAGGCACTGGAGATCGGTATGACGCCTGTTCGGTTGACTGATGAGGGGAAAACAGACCCTGTATTTGGGGCTGGTCTGGAGTCCTTCGAGGTCTTCGAATGGCACGGAGAGATCTTTGATCTACCGAAGGATTGTGTGCCATTGGCCGGATCGGACATCGCGCCACTGCAGGCGTTTCGCTATGGCGATCGGGCCTATGGCCTTCTGTTTCATGTGGAAATGGAGGAAGTCGGTATCGACTCGTTGTGCCGAGAATGTGCCCAGGATTTGATGAAAGCTCGTCTTACGACCCATCAGGTCAAGGCCACCGCACTGCCGCGACTCCCACAACTTCATGAGATGGCTGATCGACTCATCGGCCATCTTCTTAACCCTACACGTTGATTGCCGGCGCTGCTCTGAAGTAACCTAACGGCTTCAGTTTGAACGTGTAACAGTGAGAAGCTTCTTCCCCGCACGTTCTAACCTTGTCACGTTCCAATATGTGAATCTATCTTGAAAGGAGCCAAAGGAATGGCCGGTTTTCCGATTGAAGTTGCGGCACGCATCAAGACGCTGCCTCCCTACTTGTTTGCCGCCATCGACAAAATGAAGCAAGAAGCCATCGCACGTGGCGTGGATATCATCAACCTCGGCATCGGCGACCCTGATTTGCCGACGCCTGCGGCGATCATCGACAGCTTGGCCAAAGCGGCCAAGGATCCCAAGCATCACCAATATCCCTCCTATGAAGGGATGCTGTCGTTCAGAAAAGCCGTGGCTGGTTGGTACAAGCGCCGCTTCAAGGTCACGCTCGATCCAACCAACGAGGTTCTGACCCTCATTGGTTCAAAAGAGGGCATTGGGCATATCCACCTTGCCTTTGTCGATTCCGGCGATATCGTGCTCGTTCCCAGCCCTGGCTATCCGGTGTATCCCGTCGGTACCGGATTTTCAGGTGGTGTCTCGCACATCATGCCGCTGACAAAAGCCAATGGATTCCTGCCGGATCTGAATGCGATCCCAAAGGATGTGGCTAGGAAAGCCAAGCTGATGTGGCTGAACTCTCCAAATAATCCGACGTCCGTGATTATGACGAAGGACTACTTTAAGCGGGCCATCGAGTTCGCACAGGACAACCAGATCATCATCTGCCACGACGCGGCCTACTCGGAAATCTATTACGACGGCAAGCGCCCTGCGAGCTTTATGGAAGTGGATGGTGCCAAGGATGTCGGCGTGGAGTTCCACTCGCTCTCGAAGACGTACAACATGACTGGCTGGCGTCTAGGGTTTGTCGTCGGCAACAAGGATGTTTTGGCAGGCCTCGGCAAGGTGAAGAGCAACCTCGACTCAGGCTGTTTTGAGGCCGTTCAAGAGGCTGGTATTACAGCGTTGGGCTTGGACGACTCTATCACCGACGGCATCCGAACGATCTACCAGGAGCGCCGCGATACGCTCATTCCTGGGCTCAAGCAGCTGGGATTGGAAGTGGATGCGCCACCCGCCGCCTTCTACATCTGGGTGACGGTGCCGAAGGGCTATACCTCCACCTCTTTCACCGCCCATCTGCTGGAAAAAACTGGGATCGTGACGACGCCGGGCAACGGCTTTGGCGCACCGGGCGAAGGCTATATCCGCATGACGGTCTGCACGACCAAAGAGCGGTTAGCGGAAGCGGTCGAGCGGATCAAGGAAATAGGTTTTTGACCATGTCGTTCGTGAAGCGTCGTTCGCAGAAGGCTTCGATGTCTTAGCGATTCACGAATGACGCTTCACGAGATACGCGCATGAAAGAGACGGTCTTCATCGGATTTGGATCGAACGTCGGCGATCGAGTCGATTTTTGCGATCGAGCAGTGACGTTGCTCAGCCTCCTCCCACATTCTCGACTTCAAGGCGTCTCACTGCTGTATGAAACAGAACCGGTACGCGACCAGATCGATCCCGGAGAGGGATGGTTCCTCAACGGGGTGGTGCAGCTTGAAACGAACATTACTCCCCGCAGCCTCCTTACGACCCTCCAGGAAATCGAACGGGCACTTGATCGAGATGAAGACAATCGGTCTGGTCCTCGTACGATCGACTTAGACATCCTCTTTTATGGGGAGCATGTGATCAAGGAGCCAGGGCTAACCATTCCGCATCCTCGTCTCCATCAACGCCGATTCGTCCTCATGCCGATGAATGAACTGGATCCACTCTGGGTCCATCCGACGCTCGACCAATCGGTGGCACAGTTACTGACGGCGGCCAAGGACCAGTCTCAAGTGCGTCTCCTGTTCCCTCAGCCTTCAACCAGATACGGGTCACGTCCTGCCTGTAGTTCACCACTCGGCTCATGAAGGTCATTCGTTCACCACGAGCCATGACTGCTTGGAGTGAAAATTTCAGGCGGCAAGGTGTGACGATCGG
>JBQTJA010000062.1:0-54826 GCA_052387595.1 Nitrospiraceae bacterium
AACTATTGGAGACCGAACTCTCGGGACAATATGCCATCGGAGAAACCGCCGGAGAGTTTCTGAACATCCCGCTCGGGGCACAAACCACTATCCAGGCGGTTCCGAGAGCGGTCGGGTACAGATGGAAACGGACGATCGCCCCCACACCACTGGAGTTGGTTCGAGAGATTCGGATCAAGATCTCATGGCTGCGGGGCGAGTTTGAAGAATCAGTAGAGGTCAGCACCTATGTCTTTGCCGGCCGTTCCACCTTTTAAGTCCGGCGCGGGCTTTACGCTCGTCGAAGTCATGGTGGCCGTGGCCTTGCTGGGCATGATCGGCGCCATGGTCTTCGGGTCGCTTGTCATGACGACGAAAGCCATGGAGGCCGGGCGAGACCATGTGGCGAAGGAACAAACGATCCGACGAATATTGCGTCTCATGGCCGAAGAAATCGCGCTCAGCAAACGCACTCCCCAGTACCCATGGGTGGGAACGAACGGGACGCAGGACGGACAACCGGCCGACATCCTCGCCATCCTCGCGATGAGTCAGGAATTGAGCACGTCGGCCGCCAAGGAAAGCGAAACGGTTCGCGTGGTGTACACGCGTGAACGGGACCGGCTGATTCGGTTCGTCCGCCGGAATCTCTATACGCTGACCGATACCCATGAGTCGTTGAGCCAGATGGAACTGGCCGACCGCGTGCACGCGTTCAATATCCGCTATTACGACGACCAGAACCGGATCTGGCTCGACGAATGGCCGGCGGCCACCAAAATTCCCAAGGCCTTGGTGATCGAAGTGACGTTTCAATACCCCGCTGCCGAGCCATGGACGGTGCGGGAATGGGTGACGATCGGCGCATCATGACCATCAAATGGCCAGACGCATGGCGAGAGATCCTAGCGTGGACGGGAGGAGGAGTCTCCATCCTGGTGCTGTGCCTGGTCGCGACGTTCCCGTACGGAATGCTCCAGGCGCGGATCGTGGCGGAACTCACGCGGGCCACGGGGATGGACGTCCGAGTGGCCGATTGGACCGTGGGGCTCCCAGCGAGCCTTGAATGGCGGAACGTCACCGTATCAAAACCGACCTGGACCCCGATCCAATTGGCCGCATTGCAGGCCAAGCTCGGCGTCACATCGGCGTTAGGCGGCACGCTTGGGCTTGATATTGTGGCCAAACTCACGGAGACCGCGTCCTCGACAGATCTCGCGAAAGGCACCCTCACGGCCTCGTCGCTGTCCCTGGACGGCCCCATCACGATCAAGGGACAGGTGCAACACGTAGACCTGTCCAAACTCCTCCGCCGCTACGTCACGCACGGCACGCTTACCGGCACCTTCTCCCACCGCGTTGACTCCGGCCAGGCGACCGTCACCGGGATGAGGGGGGAAGGCACGTGGACCGCCGACGCGACGGACCTGGTGATCGATCAGATTCCGCTCGGAAACGGGCGCACTCTGTCGCTCACATTCAGCCAGGTCTCGGCGGGACTGGCATGCCGCGACCTCCGTTGCGACGTGACACAGCTGAAGGGCGATGGCATCGACGGCTCCTTTACCGGCGACGGATACCTCACCCTCCAGCAGCCCATGGAACAGAGCCACCTGAACCTCACGGTGACGGTCGTCCCCGGCCCCGGATTTGCCTCGAAGGCCGGCACCCTGGGCTTTCCTGCGCCGCCGCCTGGAACGCCTATGACCATCAAGATTGTCGGGACCTTGGCACAGGCGAGGATTGCATTGTAAAGTGGCACGGAAGTTTCAAGCGTCACGCATTCCGACAATATGAAACTCAAAACCTGAAACTGGAAACCACAGTAGATTCATGTCGATCACAAACGAATGTGTTGGACTGGACATCGGACAAACGGGCTTAAAGGCCGTGCGTTTCCGCCGACGTCTGAGCGGGCGCGAAACGATTGATTACTTTCAACAGCCCCTGCCGTTTTCCCGTCCCGAGGATCTCGAACCGGCTCGACGCGTGCAGTCGCTGCGCGGATTCCTCTGGCGTAACGGACTCTATGCCACCGACCGGTTGGTGACCGCGATTCCTTGTCAGGATCTGTTCGTCAGAACGCTCTCCTTTCCCTTCAAGGATTCGACCAAGCTCGCTCAAGTCGTCCCCTTTGAGGTCGAGAATCTCGTTCCGATGCCGCTCGAAGATCTCGCGATCGGAAGCCTGATCTTGCCACCCGGACATACTGCGGAAGGACTGGCCCGCGAAAGCAAGGGTTCGGAGGTCCTGGTCACGGCCGCGCCGAGAGACAAGGTCGCGGAGCATCTCCGATTTCTGGCCCAAGCCGATGTGGAACCCTCGGCGATCAATGTCGACGCCATGGCCCTCTTCTCCGTCACGCAATATCTGCAAGAAGAGGGAGCCGCCGTCCCGCAAGATCTCGCTATCATCGACGTCGGAGCCTCGAAGACAACGCTTTGTCTGGTGCAGGGAGGACGCCCCCTGCTCCTCCGAACGATTCTGTGGGGCGGCAATCATCTGACGCATGCCTTGGCCGTCCAGCGCGCCTGCAGTTTCGCCGACGCAGAGCGACTGAAACGGGCGATGGCCGTGGAGCAGGTCCACGGGTTGTTGGAGCCGATCCTGAAAGAGCTCCGCATCACCTTGCAAGCCCAGCTGGGCAACGAGCGCAGCCGCTTGACTCACTGTTGGGTATGCGGAGGCGGGGCAAAACTTCAAGAAGTTGGCGGCTACCTCTCGCGACAATTGGGACTCTATCCGGTCGGACCGCGACAGGGATTCGGGGCCGACACCCCACGGGCATTCTCCATCGCGTTCGGTTTGGCGATTCACCCCAAGATCATCCGACCCCGATGGCGATTCACATCGGCCCCCATGGAGCTCGCGCTTGATCTCAAAAGCGTCACCGACGCGGCGTCACCAGACAGCGCCACGACCAAGCAAGACCGCCACCTGGCGATCACCGCCGGTCTGGTCATTGCGGTCCTGGCGATCGTGGATTTCTCGATTCACTTCTGGCTGCACGACCAGCGGGTCGCACGGCTGAAAGCGGCATTGCACAGCCAGTACGAGCAATTCTTTGGACCGGGCGCGGCGCCCGGGGAAGAGATCGATCAAGCCCAGTACCGCATCGGAGTCCTGGATAAAGCACTCGGCGCCGTCGATACGGCGGAGGGCAAGGTCCTGCACACGCTCTCAACGTTCGTGAAACAACTCCCGCCCGGAACGACGGTCAAGGTGCGCGAACTGACCGTTGACGGAGCGACCGTTCTCATGGAGGGTGAGACGACTTCCTTCGACGGCGTGGAGCGACTCAAGCAAACCTTCGCCTCAAGCCCGCGTCTGAAGGACGTCGCGGTGACGGAAACCCGAGTGGGCGCGGGCCCCAATCAAGTCGTCTTTCGAATCACGGTCACGGTGGAGAAATCATGACGCAGAGCTTTCGGGAACGCTGGCGCCAGATGTCGCAACGTGAGCACACTCTCGTGCTGGCAGGCGGAATCGTGATCGGACTCAGCCTCCTCTTTGTCCTGATCGTCGACCCCCTGCTGGACACCCTGGACCGCCTCGGACGCCAAGAGGTTCGAAAGCAAAAAGAGCTGGCCGAACTCACGATGCTCGGCCACGCCTATCTCGCCAAACAGGAGCGCCTGACCAAGACCGAAAGCCGCATGCCGGGAGCCAACAGCCATTTCTCCCTGCTGACATTCATGGAGGAAGCGGCCACCACCGCCCATGTGCGCGAGCGCATCACCAGCATGCAGCCGCAAGTCCAATCGCTGGCGCAAGGCTACGAAGAAACAGCCGTCGATCTCCGATTGGACGGCATCCAATTGCCGGACTTGCTGGCATTACTCGTGGCCATTGATCAAGCCCCGTACGATCTTCAGGTTCGCCACCTGCAGATCCGCCCCAAATTCGATAATCCGGTCAATCTCGACGCAACCGTGCGGGTCTTGAGCTATGCCAAGAGCTGATGAACGAGGCATCGCGCTGCTCTTAGCCCTCCTGGTGCTGACACTGCTCACCGCCCTCATTCTTGAGTTCGATGCGGAAGCGCGCCGTGAATACCGAGCCGCCGCAGCCTTTCGGGACGACTACAAAACAGGCATGCTGACCCGAGCCGCCGTGCAGGCCGCGCGAGCCGTGCTGCTGCAGGACCTCTTGCGTGAAAAGATGACGGGACAGAAATACGATGCGCCGACCGATATCTGGGCCATGCCCATCAAGAACTATCCGATTGGGGACGGATTACTGACCGCGCAGATCCAGGATGAGACGGGAAAATTCAACCTGAACGACCTCGCATCGGCTACGGGAGGCGACATTGAGCAGAAGAAGAAAATCCTCCGAGCCAAGCGATTGTTTGAACTGCTCAGAGTCAGCCCCACCCTCGTCGATGCGCTCATCGATTGGATCGACCAGGATGAAGTGCCTCAGCCGGCCGGCGCTGAGAGCCTCTACTACCAATCACTGAGACCGCCCTACCGCGCCGCAAACAGTCCCCTGCCTGGAATGGGAGATCTCCGGCTCATCAAGGGGTTCACGCTGGAGGTCATCGAACGGCTCTCTCCCTACGTGACGGTCTTCCCGCAAGAGGGAGGCGTGCCGATGAACATCAACACCGCGGATTCCATCGTCATTCAGACCCTGGATCCAAACGTGACCCAATCGATGGCGATAGAGATCGTTCAAGGACGCCCCTACAAAACAAAAGTAGACCTCGATCGAGTCAGCAGCTTTCAAGAGATCGGCCGGACACTGAGAAACGACTATGACATTAAATCTGACTATTTCTCCGCACGCCTCGCCGTCACCGTGAATGAAACGACCAAGGCCTCATGGGCCGTCCTGAAGCGAGACGCGAGCAAGGGCGAAACTACCGTCGAATATCTGAGGATTCTTTAGAATCTTCAGGTTTCATGTTTCAGGTTTTCGAGGCCTCTCTCTCAACATGAAACGTGAAACGTTGAACTTCCAACTCAGCCCAGCGACACCGTCAGTGTCACTTCATTGCCCAGCTCGTTGTATGTCAAGGAGGGGAAAAACGATCGAGCCAAAAATACACCCCGCCCGTTCGCGCCTTCCGGCTCGCAGATCTCTTGGGAGCGCGCAAGCAAGCTCTGCCACTTGAACCCCTTGCCCTCATCGGTGATCCTGTACACCAGACTATTGGCATCCGTGTCGTGGGCTACATGAATATGCACTCGACGATCCCTCAACCGAGCTTGAGCGAGTCGCCGCGCGAGCAGCTGCTCATAGCGGCCCTCGGTAAGCGCTTCCTGTTTTTCCCGATAGACGATCTCGAGATTCCCATGTTCAATCGCGTTAAAGAGCAGTTCTTGCAGGGCTCCCCGAAGATGCAACCGTCGGACAGGAGGCAGGGTCGAGGCCGTCGTCTTGATAAGCCAAGAGATCATCGCTGGAATATGCGTTGGGTCGGAGTCGACAGTCAGCCGATATTCTGCTCGGCACACTCCTGGAATATCTCCGAGATCTCCAGGCATGAGATTCTGAGCGCGTTGCAACGCTAGTACCAGCTCTTCTCCGGTCACAGGCTTGTGCAGATAGTCGGCGGCTCCGATCCGAAGCGCCTGGATGATCATCGGCTCCGGTGCATTCTTCGCCATGACAATCACGGGACAGAGTTCATGCCGAGCCTTCAACTCTTTGAGCACGGTCAAGCCCGTTGCTTCAGGAAGAAACAAGTCGGTGATCACAATATCCGGTGCCGCCATGTCGATCATGGTCAACGCAGTGGTCAAGTCTGACGCCGCAACAACTGAAAACTCTCTCCCCTGCAACTGTTCGGCAATACGCGCCTGCGTGTCCCAACAAGGATCGATGACCAAGAGATGATCGGACGTCTCAAGCGGATTCATGCGGCCATCCCTTTGTCGTCCACCTGGCGGAGCGCGTCGAGAAGCCGTTGAACTTCCTGCTCCAAGGTCGCATACAGCTGTCCGCCGTCCGCTAGATTTCCTGCTTTCGCCGACTCTTCCAATTCTTTGCAGGCATGAAGGGCAACCGGAGCGCAAAACTCGAGAATGGCGCCCTTCAACTTGTGACTCGATCGTGCCACACCCGGCGCATTCCCAGCGTCCAAGGCCAATCGAGCATCCGCCAAGTCCTTCGGACCATGCTCCATAAACAATTCGATCATCATCTGGAACGTTTCTCGGTCATCATCGACACGGGCGAGGGCCTCATGGAAGCTGAAGACACGATCCTGACTCATAAGATCACTCCTCCCGAACTGTCTCTGTGATCAAATGGAGACCTCGACACCCATTAAGGCCACATCATCAGGAAATTGGTCATGCCCCTGCCAGCGCACCGCCTCTGCGATCATTTCCCTGATGACGGTCTCTAAGGGTTGCTGACCCAGTGCTTGAATCGTCGTTTCCAACCGATCCTGTCCCCACAACTCACCGTTCGCCGCAGGGAATTCGTACAGTCCATCGCTGAGCAGGTACAACCGGTCGCCTGGACTAATAGGAAGGGTCACAGTGACATAGTTTGTTGAAGGGTCAAACCCAAGCGGCAAATTTGGTTGGGCCATCCAACAGATTTCACCGGACCGGCGGTGAAGCAACGCTCCGCCGTGCCCGGCTGTCGCATAGGAGAGGGTATGGCATCGGAGATTGAGACTCGCGAAGACAATCGTGAAGTAATGTCCACTTTCCGTGAGTGGAAATTGCTTATTGGCTTCCGTCAGAATGGCTCCAGGGTCATTCGAGCCAACATGACGAAGCAAACTGTCTCTTCGAAGAAAGGTGGCGAATGATGAGGATCGCAACGCCGGTGACACACCATGGCCCGACGCATCCAACAGATACAGCCCCAAGAAATCGTCGCTCCACGGAACGATGTTGAAGAGGTCGCCGCCCAAGGCGAGAGATGGCCTGTAGGCATGGACCATCTGCACACCCGGCAAGATGGCCCCCGGGGGAGGAAGCAGCGACTCCACATAACGCGCAGCAGACTGCAACTCCTGTTCGAGCGCCTCCTGCTTCTGGCGGATCTCCTCGGTGGCATCTCTCAACCTTCTGACCAACGTTGCCGCACGTATCCCGGCCTGCACACGGGCCGTAACTTCGTACTTACTGGCCGCTTTACTCAGAAAGTCATCGGCGCCGCGAACCAAGCCTTCAGCGATCTGCTCCGGCTGATCGTGACTCGTCATCATCAAGATCTGACTCGTCAGAAGTTCAGGATCTTGCCGAACATATTCGCAGAAGGACGGCCCGTCCATTTCCGGCATCATCCAATCCAGGATGGTGAGACTGGGCCGCTCGCGCCGAAGCGCCTCCAACCCGGCTTTCCCGTCGCCCGCTTGGATCACTCGATAGCCGAGCCGTTTCAATCGAGCCGCCAAGGCCAGCCGTGCCGTGGGCTCATCGTCCACAACGAGCACGGTGTGCGGTGCCGCCTGAGTTGTGTATTCAACTGACGTTGACGGCATTGAGTATCCAGACTTGCGGCTGTGAGGTGCAGGTTCCCGCGGGATGTTCAAATAGGCTGTCCAGCAAGGCCTCAGCGAGCGAAGAGGCGAAGCGTACGTTTTGGTACGTCGAGCCTCTGAGCGATGCGAGAACGACGCTAGCGGCCTGTTTGAACATCCTGCTAGGCCGCGCGCTGATGTCCGGTCAAGGCATCCTGCTCATTGTCATAGACCGGAATCAGTTTCTGAATATTAGCCAGGCTCATGATTTCCCGAACGTAACTTTGCGGCTTCAACATGCTTACTTTCGCCTGACTCAGCTTGAAGTTCTGAGACACGAGCGCCAGCAAGCCGAGGCCGGAGCTGTCCACAAAACGCACTTCGGCCATATTCAAAATTAGATGACGACAGCCCTTCTGTCGGATCGCTTCAACCGCTGTTTTGAACTGTTCGCGATTGGCGTACGTGAGATCTCCCGTCATCTCAAGAATCACACCGTTCGACACGGGGCGTTCTTTTGTTTGCATCGCCATGACTCCCCCCTTTATTGATTCAGATACGTCCTGACCTGCTTGTATCATTCCACTATGCGGCTCGAGCAGCAGCCGCGGCATCTTCCGTCGGAAACACCGCAATCATCTTGTCGATATTGGCCATCTCTAACAGCTGCTTCACCGTGCCCTGCGGGCACACAAGGCTGATCCACCGTTCCTCCACGGACAACTGTTGAGACGTCAGGGCCAAGAGGCCCAGGGCGGCGCTGTCCATATACGTCGCCTCGTGCAGATCGACGATGAGATGCCTGCCGCCGGAGGCTCGAAAGGCCGTCACCGCAGACGAGAAGTCTTTGCGGTTACGATGCGTGAAAACATCATGGACATGGATCACGGTTGCGTTACGGGAAGAACGTTGGGTAATTGACATACAGCCTCCAGAATTACGAACGGCCCACCTGGGTGAGTATTGCGCCGGCAATGTCATCCAGCGGCAGAACTTTGTCCACCGCACCCGCTTTGATGGCTTCTTTCGGCATGCCGAAGACAACGCAACTCGCTTCATCCTGCGCGATCGTAAACGCACCAGCCTGTTTCATCGTCAGCATTTCCTTCGCACCATCGTTGCCCATCCCGGTCAGGATCACGCCCACGGCGTTGGCCCCGGCATAACGAGCGACCGACGCAAACATCACATCCACCGACGGCCGATGGCGATTCACAGGTGGATCTTGGTTGATCCGCACCGTATACCGAGCCCCGCTCCTGACCAGCATCATGTGAGAGCCCCCCGGTGCGATCAAGACATGACCCGGCAATACACTATCTCCGTCTTGGGCTTCCTTGATCGAGATCCGACACAGACTGTTCATCCGATCCGCCCATGTCTTCGTAAATCGTTCCGGCATGTGTTGCGTCACTAAGATAGGCGGCGTATCCGGCGGAAGCTTTTCCAACACTTCCTTCACGGCTTCCGTCCCGCCGGTCGAGGAACCAATCGCGATGATGATATCGGTGGTTTTGATCATGGCGTTGGAAGGCGAACGGGGCACCGGCTGCGAGGTACGGGGTTTCTGATCGCTGTATCCCCCTCCTCCGCCCTGGCCCCTGAGCCGAGCCACCGAAGCGGCTTTGACCTTGGCAATAAGATCCTGTGCGATCTCTTCCATCCCTTCCCGAAGATCGAGCTTGGGCTTCGTAATAAAATCGACGGCGCCCAGCTCAAGCGCACGTAACGTCGTCTGACAACCGGCCTCGGTCAATGAACTCACCATGACCACCGGCATCGGATGCCCTCGCATCAACTTTTCCAAAAACGTCAGGCCGTCCATCTTTGGCATCTCGACATCGAGTGTAAGGACGTCGGGGTTCAAGGCTTTAATTTTTTCTCGAGCGATGTAGGGATCAGGGGCTGACCCGATGACATCGATGTCGGGATCCTTGGCCAATAACGTGGCCAGTACTTGGCGCATCAACGCGGAATCGTCGACTGTCAAGACACGAATCCTTTTCATGCATTCCTCATATCAGGAGCATAGTAAGGTGCTGCACCATGCGCACTGACGCGCTTCGCACCACACCGGCACCAAACTCTAGAACAGCGTGACATCTTCCTCCACCACCTGCTTGCGTGTTTGAATTGTGGCGGCATACTCTTGTTCACGGACCTCGATCGTTCGGTTCTTCAACCGCTCAAGTTTTTTCAACAGCACACGACCCGATTCGGTGAAGTAGTACACTTTGCGCGGATACACATCGCCCAAATCCGTCTTGGAGGCGGATAATCCTTCGGCCCTGAGATACTCCAGGACCCATTCGGCATTGCGGGCGCCGACATCGATAGTACCGTCATAAATTTTTCCGGCGCCGAACAGTTTAATCTCCAAGCGACTCTTGCTTCCCCCTCGCTTGAGAATGCCGTTGATCAACGACTCCATGGCATAGGAACCATACCGGGTTGATTCCCCCCATGAGTCGCAGCCTTCTTCTTTCGGCTTTGGCAGCATAAAATGATTCATCCCCCCCACGCCGGCGATCGGATCGCGGACACAAGCGGAGACACATGACCCGAGCACGGTGTACACGATCATGGGATCGGCGCTCACAAAAAATTCGCCTGGAAGAATGGATGCAATCTCATGGGGAAATCGGTTGTCCCGCATGCGACGAATATGAGCGAACTGCTCTAGATCTACCTGAGGCATGTGATCAACACTCCTTGAGATAGATGGTCGGCGCCGACACCTTGAAGGGATGATTCACCCACTGCAGGCTTTCTGAATGCCCGATGAACAGATGCCCCCCAGGTTTCAAATAGTGGTAGAACTTGTTGACCAATCGCTCTTGAGTAGGGCGATCAAAATAAATCATGACGTTCCGGCAAAAAATTAAGTCGAGCGGGGTTTTGATAGGGAACCGTTCATCCATCAGATTCAGTCGGCGGAATTGAATGATCTCCGACAAGTGCGGCTTCACTTTGAACTGCCCCAGATGGTCTCCTCGGCCACGGAGAAAGTGTCGCTTGATGATATCAGGCGGCACGCCGCGAAACCGGTCTTCGTCGTACAGACCGGCCGCTGCCTTGGCCAGCACACGGGTCGATAGGTCAGAGGCGAGAATTTTAAACTCCCACTGCGATGGATCGTTGACATGCTCAAACAAAGTCATGGCAATGGTGTACGGTTCTTCTCCTGTCGAGCAAGCGGAAGACCAGATCCGAATCCGCTTCTCCTGCTCCAAATTGGGAAGGATTCGCTCACGAAGATAGTCGAAATGCTTAGGCTCACGAAAAAAGTCCGTCTTGTTAGTCGAGATCAGATCCAACATGCGTGTGAATTCGTCTCGGCCGGAGTCGCGCATCAAGTGGTCGTAGTACTCTGAAAAGTTCTGCAACCCAAGATCCCGCAGCCGTTTCGACAGACGAGATGCCAACAGCGACTGTTTGTTTTCACCGAGCGAAATCCCGCTCTCGCTGTAGATCAACGTCCGAAAGCGATTAAATTCTCCAGTAGTGATCGGGCAGTCCATGTCACACATTCCACTTTCGAAGCGATGCGCCCTTTATAAGAGTCGAATATCTTATCGGTTGATTCTGGTTAATTCTTGATCGTCTTTGGCGGCCTGCTATGGCGTCGTTTGGAAAAGAATCGTCGATAAATGAGTCAGAGAGGATGGATTATCTGGTGATTCAACGATGATTTCAGTGGGCCATCGGCTGAAATACTGGCAGAACATAGCCTAACCGGAGCAAGAAAAAACTTTCCTGTCATCCACTCGTGAGAGCTGAGAGAACGGCTACGGAACAGAACCCCGCAAGGACCTTGAGCAACCAGCTAGAACTCTTCAAAGTCGTCGCCAGAATTATGATGGGCTTTCCCGCCGCCGGCGACGGCCATCGACTTCACGGCTTGTCCTTTACTGGGCGACACTTTTGCAAATGCAGAAGGCGTTGAGGACCTCGATTTGGAGTCCGGCACACTGCGAGTCATACGAGCTTCAGTCCTCACTAACGCTCCCCCGCTGCTTTCTTTGATCTTGAATATTTCGATCTGCCGCATCAGCTCTTTTGCCTGGTCCTTCATCGACTGGCTGGCACTGGTCGTTTCTTCCACAAGGGCGGCATTCTGTTGAGTGCCTTCATCCATCTGCATGATGGCTTTGTTCACCTGATCAATCCCGCTCGCCTGTTCCTGGGACGCCGCTGTGATCTCCGCAATAATGTCGCTCACTCGTTTCACCGCGGTCACGATTTCCTCCAGCGTTTTTCCGGACTGATCGACGAGCTCCGACCCATCGTTAACTCGTTGAATAGACTCATTGATCAACCCCTTGATCTCTTTGGCCGCCGTCGCCGACCGTTGCGCCAGATTCCGCACTTCGGCCGCCACCACGGCAAAGCCTCGCCCATGTTCGCCCGCCCGCGCCGCTTCTACCGCAGCGTTTAAAGCTAAGAGGTTGGTTTGGAATGCGATCTCGTCGATCACCGTGATGATATCGGCGATCTTCTTGCTGCTCTTGTTGATTTCCCCCATGGCATCGACAGCCCGTTTGGTCACGGCCCCGCCCTTATCCGCAGTGTCGCGGGCCGAAGCCGCCAACTGGTTGGCCTGTTTGGCGTTATCGGCGTTCTGCTTCACGGTGGACGTCATTTCTTCCATCGAAGCCGACGTTTCTTCCAGCGCAGAGGCCTGTTGGCTGGTTCGTTGTGCCAGATCTTCATTACCCTTGGTGATCTCCTCCGCGCCGGATGACACACTCTCCGCAGCCTCCCGCACGGTGACCATCGTCTTAGACAGGTTCTGCACCACGGCATTGATGCTGAGCTTGATCTTGTCCAGCTCCCCTTGATACGCACCGCTCATTTCCCCGGTCAAATCGTTGACGGCGAGTCGTCCAAGCACCGCCTGCGCATCCGCCACCAACTTCT
The DNA here is from genome assembly GCA_052387595.1 of Nitrospiraceae bacterium. Lineage (GTDB taxonomy): Bacteria > Nitrospirota > Nitrospiria > Nitrospirales > Nitrospiraceae > Nitrospira_D. Next base: position 12,329 of record JBQTJA010000062.1, read on the forward strand.
CCGTCTCCACTTGGCTTCGTTTTTGGGTAGTGATGTCCGTCGCAAATTTCACCACTTTGAACGGTTTGCCGTTTACGTCAAGGATCGGGCTGTAACAGGCTTGAAGCCAGATCTCCTTGCCGCCCTTGCCGATCCGTCGGTACTGCCCCGCATCACTCTCCCCCCGGTTGAGCTTCTGCCAAAATGACACATACTCACCGCTGCTGGCGTACACCGGATCGCAGAACATTCGATGGTGCTGACCTTTGATCTCATGCAAGCTGTATCCCAGGCAGCTAAGAAAGTTGTCATTGGCCGTCATGACCGTTCCATCGAGACTAAATTCGATGCAAGCCTGCACTCTTCCAATCGCGTTCGTGACACCGCTCATCTCCGCCGCCTGCGCCTTCAACGCCTGCTCCTGTTTAGCCGACGCACTTTCCAGCGAATCGGCCATTTGATTGAACGCTTTGGCCAACTGCCCGATTTCGTCCTGTGTCGCCACCGTCGAGCGGTGGGTCAATTGGCCGCCCTGGAGCTTATGGGCCGCATCCAGCACATTCAGCAAGTTCTGACTGATGATCTTGGAGATGAACCATACCGTGAATGCACCGATGAGGAACGCGCTGAGGTTCAATACACTCATGCCCCAATTCAGGCTCGTGCTGAGATCGTGGCCGGATTGGTAACTTTCCTCCGCCTGTCTATTATTTTCTTTAACCAACCAGTCGACCGCGTCATAGAACACGCCAATTTTCTCGGCCAGTTCGGTCTTCTGAACTTCTGACGCAGCGTCCTTGCTGAAATTTCTGCTGAGTTGCAACACTTTCTTGCGGACTTCCATATACTCAGGTACCCCGGCTTGTAATTTTTCAAAGACCTTTTTTTCTTCTTCCGTGACGATGAGCGGGGCATACTTCGCCAACAGTTCCTCTATTTCCTTGTCGAGTTCGGCGATGCTCTTTTCCCGCGTGGTCATCGTGACCGCATCGTTCGCCAGGATGTGCCAAACGACCAAGTTGCTCCTGCGCAGCATCTGCGCGCGTAGATCACTCATGACCGTGACCCCGAGCAAGTTCGTCTTATAGATAAACTCCGCGTTCCCGTTCAGCCGATTCATGCCCACAATGGACAAGCCACCGATGAGGACAAGCAGGAGTCCGATGATCCCGAATCCACACAGCAGTTTCGTTCTAATCCTGAAATTCTTGAATCGCTCTATCATAGGACCCCCCTCAAGCTACCTCGACCGAGGCCTTCGTTGATTTTCGCTTCCTCTGATTGTCCCTCTGTCCGGCAACAGTCCTGTTGCAACGTACATTCGATTTGTGCACCGACTCCCGCCTCTGCGTTAATGTGTTGTGCACTCATCCCCATGCCGCGCCGGCCCATTCGCTACCGACACCCCTATCCACTCTGCTTCGAGCGTCTCTTGGGTGTGCCTTCAACGGACCAGCCTCACACTGACCCGCTCAGGCAATCGCGCCTTCAGGCTCGACTGACATTCTAATGCTGGACTGTAGCTCTATCGGCTGAGGGTAGAAAATCTTGAGGGCGCCAGCCCCTGAGAAAGGCCTCACACAGAACGGGCGTCCAGACGCGGATCACGCATCTGCATGAAGCAACTGTTCAATTTTAGCCCGGAGAAGCCCCAATTCCTTGGACCGAAACGAGTTTTTGGTCTTCGCGAGCACCTCCACTGTCGCTTCAAGTGCTTCCCGGTACGCATCGAGTCTGGGACATTCCATCATCCGACACACATCCGTAGAAACCTTGGCGCTCCCATCGAATTGGCGCGTCAACACGGATCGGATCCTATCGGACAAGACAGCCATCTGAGCAAAACTCTGGGAGAGGTAGGTATCCAGCGACCATGCCAACTCAGGCTCACTCGCGCCGCTTCCCACCCGCGGCAAGTGTTCATGCAAATCCCCCAACGACGCGACCAACCGACCCGCCTCTTCGCGGACCGCTGCCGTCATGCGCAGCACAGTGGTCTTTCTCACGGCTTCGCTCACCGCACGACATAAATCCGTCCAGTCCACAGGCTTGAGCAAGTAATCAGCGAAGGACAAGCGAAGAGCCTCGACGGCCGTTTGGACCGAGGGGTACCCGGTCACGAGCACGATCGGAAGCATCGGGAACCGGCTGCGGACCTCCCGGAGAAATTCGAATTGCATATTGCCCGGCATCCGAATATCGGAAATGAGGGCATCGTGTTCCTTCGTCAGCAGCCGGCTCGCTTCCTGCGAGTCCTGCGCACAATCGCAGCAATACCCCTCTTGCTCCAACAGTCTTGCCGTCGAACGACGGAAGGTTTCTTCATCGTCAGCGAGCAAAATTCGCAGGGCATCAGCAGTCATGGGTCACGACCTCCTCGTTGAGAGCCACTCAGTCTTGGACGCAGGCAAGCGCCGTGTGGCCCGGTAAGAGAACGGAAAACGTTGATCCGTGATTCAGTTGTGTATCGACCTCGAGCGTGCCCCCCATTGCCAGCACCAGGCTCTGAGAGATCGACAAGCCCAGTCCCATCCCCTTCTGCTCGCTCTCTGTTTTTGTCGTAAAGAAGGGGTCGAAGATATGCGGCAGGTGCTCGGGCGCGATGCCTGGCCCTTGGTCAGACACGGCCATTCGGACCACATCCTGCTCCAGATGGATGGTCAGTGTGAGCGTCCCTCCTTCGCTGGAACAATCGATGGCATTGCTCAATAGATTCAGCAACACTTGCAGCAAATCCCCTCGAGGCACGCAGAGCCGGTCGAGGCGGGGGTCCGCGCTGACGGACAGCGTCAACCGACGCTGCTGCAACTGCTTGACAAACAGCGACTCGATATCCTGGATCATCGTCCGGAGTTCCACCACCTCACCCTTCCCGGACTCCGGTCGATATAATTGATACATGTACTGGACAATCGAAGACACGCGGGAGATTTCCCGGTCGATCATCTCGACAAACTCGTAATGGGGATGCGAGCGATCCACCGCCTGTTTGACAAGCGTAAAAGCATTCTTGATGCCTGCGATTGGGTTGTTGATTTCGTGCGCGACGCCGGCGGCAAGACGACCCATTGCCGCTAACTTTTCCGTTTGTGCACGTCGCGACTCCAGCGTGGCGATTTCAGCAGTCCGTTGGGCAACCTGGCGTTCAAGCTCTTCCGTATACCGGGCCCGTTCCACCTCCAAATGTTTGCGTTCGGTAAGATCTCGCCCTGCTACCAGGCGCACGTCTTTCCCGCGATACCGATAGGGCCTGACCACGACTTCACCAGGAAAGGTGGAGCCGTCCTTGCGGCGACCGACAGCTTCGTAAGGTCCTCTCACGCCATCCAGCATATTTGCGATAACCTGCTCGCGGGACTCATCGCCAACGAGATCCAGGAGCGATCGGCCGATGAGTTCGCCAGGTTCATATCCAAACATTCGCTCTAAGCCCGTATTCACTTCGAACAAGGTGCCCTGATCGTGAATAGCAATACCGTCAAACGTCGCCTCCGTCAATAATTTGTACCGTAATTCACTCTCACGGATCGTCTCCTCTGCCTTGGTGCGTTCAGCAATCTCTTCCTGGAGGGACTGATTCATCAGCGCGAGCTGTGTCGTGCGCTCGGCAACTCGTTGTTCGAGTTCGGCATGAGCGACCCGCAAGGCCTGCTCGGCAGTCCTCTGCTCCGTGATATCGGAAATCGACCCGACCATGCGCACAGGTCGACCGGCGCGATCCCACACCGCCTGACCTCGATCGCGGAACCAGCGATAACAGCCGTCTTTCATCCTCACCCGCACTTCGATATCGTACGGCTCACGAGTCTCAAGATGACGACACGTGGCGTGGTGGACCCGATCGGCGTCATCTGGATGCACCAGCGCAATCCACGTTTCATAGGTGGGTCTGACGGCACGTGGCTCAAGCCCGAACAGTTCAAGGTGGCGGTCCGACCAATACTGCTCTCCCGTCAGAATATTCCAATCCCAGATGCCGTCGTTGGTGGCATAGGCAGTCAATTCAAATCGTTCTTGACTCTCACGTAACGCTTCGTCGACTCGTTTTCGTTCGGTAATATCTCGAACAAAGGCACAGTGGAATTCCTGACCCTCATAGGCCAGGAAACTGACGCGAATATCGATGGGAATCCGTCGCCCATCTTTCGTCACATGGATCGTCTCCAGCGAAACCACTTTCTTTTCTCTGGTCTCCGTCCAAAATGCAGGCCACACTTCCGCGGAAAAGTTCGGATTGAGATCGTGGACCGTCATACGCAGAAACTCATCCGCGGTATAGCCCAGCATCGCACTGGCCGCATCGTTCGTATATAAAATCCTGGCGCGGGGATCGATCCAATACACCGCATCGACCGCCTGATCCATCGCAAACCGCGTACGCCGGAGGTACTCCTCCGTCCGCTTCCGCTCGGTGATGTCGATCGCAACACCGCCGAGCAGCCGACCTTCCCTCGTGTCTAAAGGAAATTTGATGACGAGCCAATGCTGAGCCGTGCCGTCCGGCATCGAAACATTTTCTTCAATTTCAAGCGTCTGACCGGAAGATAAGACCAGATGATCATTCTGATGCAACCTTGTTGCGATATCCGCCGACATGAAGTCGAAGACCGTCTTGTTCGTAACCTCTTCTCGAGACACGCCGAACAACCCCTCGAACTTAGGATTAATGTAGACGTGGCGACCGACCGCATCCTTGATAAACGTGACCGCCGGGCTATGGCGCATGAACGCTTGAAATCGTGACTCGCTTTCTCTCAGCGCTTCCGTCATCTTGGCATGTTCGATAGCGAGCGCCGCGATGTGGCTGGCCCGCTCCACCACTTTAAGATCGCTCGGCTGCGGTTCCCGCGTCTCTCGATAGTACGCGGCAAACGTGCCCAGCAAATTGCCGGTGGCGCTGACGATCGGCTGTGACCAGCAGGCGTGAAGCCCAGAGGCTATCGCCACTGGTGCATAATTCTCCCATAACGGATGAGTCGCAATGTCCGACACGATCGTAGGTTTCCGAAAGTACGCGGCGCTTCCGCAAGATCCGATCGTTGGGCCGATGGGAATTCCGTCGACAGCCCGATTATATTCGTCCGGCAGGCTGGGCGCCGCGGCAGCTGTGAGATGCATCCCATCTTCAGTGACAAGCATGACCGAGCAAAGCATCGGCGACGTAAGTGTTTCAATCGTTTGGCAGATGAACGCCAGCACGTCGTTGAGTGCGTTTCGCTTGGCCACCAGTTCCAACGCCTGTTTCTCCACCGTTTGAAGTGCCTCCTCCCGCTTCCGTTCGGTAATATCCGAGTCGGACCCTGTCATACGAATCGGCCCTCCCTGCTCATCCAAAACGGCCACGCCTCGTCCCGATATCCACATGTACGACCCATCGTTCCGTCGCACCCGATACTCTTCTCGAAATTCCGGTATTCGCTTGGCCACGTAGGCATCGAGACGTTCCAGCGCATGGCAATGAAAATCTATAACCTGGAGAGGAATTGAGATCGGTTTCAGTGATCGTCTGACAGCCTTGATTGCTCACGGAGCGGCAGAATAACGCGTCATGTATCGTCCGTCAAATCCATATGGCTCTACTCAAGCCCCTGTTCATATCAATTAATAGATAACCCGGTATAGAAGAAAAGAAGAGGCGTGCCTATGCCTACCGTTGATTCCTCGGCCGACATCAAGCCGCTCTGTGATGACGAAATCGAGTCGTGATAGGAGATTCGGATGAAGTATTTATGGATGCCATTGACCGGGCATGTCGCCGACAAACGAGCCGATCGAACACCCTGTGCCTACACGCTAGAAGATGACGCTCCCCGCAGCAAGCTATGGGGAATCACAAGTTGAATTCGATTCTCCTCTCTCAAGGAAAGAGACATCCCTTGCGTTTCACACCGTGCCCGGTGCGTCACCCATGTCTTCGCCATTTGGTCTGACTTCGCACTCAGTGTGACGCCTTACGCTGCAGCCGCCGCAGATGGATCCTTCAAGGCTAGATCCAGGAGCAACCGATCGACGTCCAGCAGCGATACGAGCTTGTCACCGGACTTGCCGATCCCATTTAAGAACGTCACGTCGACTTTATTCCCAAAATCCGGTGCCGCTTGAATATCTTTTTTCCCGATGTCCAATACGTCCGACACCGTATCCACCACCAACCCCATCACTTTATCCTGCACCACCACCACAATGATGACGGTGAACGCCGTGTAATCGATCGTCGGCATACCGAACTTGGTCCGCAATTCCACGATAGGTACGATGGTTCCTCGGAGATTCAGGACACCCTTGATATGTGGAGGGGTATTGGGTATCTTGGTAACGGCGGTGTATCCCTTGATCTCCTGGACGCGAAGAATATCGACCCCATACAATTCATCCCCGAGACAGAAGGTCAGGAACTGGCTTGCATCCGTGCCAACCCCCACACGCTGATTCAGATCGTTTGTTTCCTTATCCATAATCGCGCCGGCCATTGCTGGCTCCTTTCCCGCCGCGCCACGTCTTCCGTGCCCGCTGCTCGATCCAACAGACAACCGCCCCGGCGGCAAGGGGTGGTCATGCCTCTACCTTCTAGCACCTATCGGTCGTCGGTCGAGAGCCACGATCGCCGACGGCGGACGGAACAACGACTTACCCCGACGTTGACGGAGCATTTCGTATGTCGTTGCCCGCAACGCTTTCGACAAATGTCCCCGCGCATCAGCTCGGAACAGGTGAGAGAACTCACGCCGCAACCGGGCTGCCATGGCGCGCGATCTCGAGCACGCCACGCACGTCGACGATAAACCCAACCCTGCCGTCGCCAAGGATCGTGGCACCGGCGACGCCTTCGACCTTGTGAAAATTTTGCTCCATACTTTTGATGACGACCTGCTGTTGCCCGAGAATTTCGTCCACCATGACCGCGACCCGCTCCCCTTCTGTCTCCAGGATGAGAAGAATGGCCTCCTTGGGATCCGTATATTCTGGCTCACTCGCAAACACCTCATACAACCGCACCATCGGAATGTACGTATCTCGAACATTGATGAGTTCGCCCTTGCCAACCACGGTTTTGATCAATTCAGCCTTGGGCTGGATCGATTCCAAGATACACAACAGTGGGATGATGTACGTTTCCTTGCCGACTCGCACCGTCATGCCGTCGATGATTGCCAGCGTCAGCGGAAGCTTAAGCGTGAACGTCGTGCCTTTTCCCATAGAGGTCTTGATTGTGACCGTCCCTCCCAGGTTTTCAATGTTCCGCTTGACGACGTCCATACCGACGCCACGCCCTGAGACGTCCGTGATTTTCTCCGCCGTCGAAAATCCCGGCTTGAAAATCAACGGCCAAATCTGATCATCGGAGGGTTTATCGTTTTCGCTGATCAAGCCCTGCTTCACCGCCTTCGCCAGAATCTTGTCGCGATTCAATCCACGTCCATCATCCTCAACGGTAATGCAGATCGTGCCTCCTTCATGGAACGCGTTGAGCCGGATGGTTCCGACCTCCGGCTTATTGTTGTCAAGACGCTCTTCCGGCGGCTCCAGCCCATGGTCCGCAGAGTTCCGAAGCAGATGCGTGAGCGGGTCACCGATCGACTCAATGACCGTCTTATCCAGCTCCGTTTCTTCTCCGGACAGAAGAAGTTTGATTTTTTTCCCGGCTTTGGCGGACAGGTCGCGCACGAGCCGAGGAAACCTGGCGAATGCAGTCCCGATAGGCAGCATCCGAATGCTCATGACACGTTCTTGAATCTCTCGGGTGTTTCGTTCCAACTCCGCCATACGCTCCAGCAAGACCGGCAATTGCTGCATCTCGAAGCGCGACCCGAGATCGCTCAGCATGGACTGCGTGATCACCAGCTCACCGACCAGGTTGATGAGCTTGTCGATCTTTTCCGTATCGACTCGGATGGACGTGGTGTCGGTTTTTTTGGCCTGCGCGACGGATTCCTGCTGTCGTTGTTTCTGCAACGCTTGCTCGACTTGTTGCGGAGTCGCCGCCTTCTGTTCGACCAGAATTTGGCCGACGCGTTTTTGTTGCGCCAGCGCCTGATCCAGCGTCTGACGCGAAACGACACCGCTTTCCACTAAAATTTCTCCGATTGGTTTGGGGCCTTCCGTTTTGGCCGATGCGCCGGCCTCTGCTGTCGGTTTCTGTGCCGACTCCCTCTTGTCCTCAACCAGCTTGATTGATAACGCACTGTCTTCTCTGACAAATTCGAAGACGGACTCGATCGTCTTCTGATCCTTACCGGTCGTCAGCTGCATACTCCAGGACAGATAACATTTCTCCGGATCGATTTCAGCCAGATCGGGCAACCGAGCCATATCGAGTGTCACCGCGCTTAAGTTACCGAGGCTTTGTAATTCCCTGAACGTCTGCAGCGGATCGAGGCCTCGTTGAAACAGCCATTCAGGCGGTGTCCACGCGATGACGTATGTCTGATCTTCATCGCATTTCTCGACCGCAACAGGAGGTGCTACTTTGCTATTAGGACTCACGACAGACGGCTGCGAGTCCGATGCGCTCGCCGATGCCAACTCGACAGTGAGTCGCTGGACGGTTTCATTGTCGACCGCCGCGCCCGTCTTGGCCGATTCGATCAAGGTCTTCAAGCAATCGGTCGATTTCAGAAGCAGGTCCGCGATCGCCGGAGAGACGTCCTTCTGCCCGTTTCTCAGCAAATCGAGCAATGTCTCCATCTTGTGCGTAAACTGGGCCACGGCATTAAAGCCGAACATGCCGCTCCCGCCCTTGATCGAATGGGCCGAGCGAAAGATCTTATTGAGGAGATCCCGATCTTCCGAATGTTGTTCCAGTTCCAACAACCCCTCCTCGACGACGGCCAGATGTTCCGCCGCTTCATCGAAAAAAGCTTCTTGAAATTGCGCGAAGTCGTTACTCATCTTGAACCTCGTCGTTCGTGAAACGTTCTTGTTCCTGAATGCTTGCGCTTCACGAAATACGTTTCACGCATCATGCCGGCAGCACCTTGGCGATCGTTTTCAGCAAGACTTCTGGGTTGAACGGCTTGACGATCCATCCCGTTGCACCAGCCTCTTTGCCCTCTTTCTTCTTTTCCAATGCCGACTCCGTCGTCAGCATCAGAATTGGCGTAAATTTGAATGCGCCCATTTTTCGCAACTCCTTAATGAGCGTAATGCCATCCATTTCTGGCATATTGAGATCTGTGACGACGATATCCATCTTCGGACCACCGGACACTTTCTTGACCGCGTCTTTTCCATCCTCAGCTTCAACGACGACAAAGCCCGCGTTCGTCAAGGTGAAGGCGACCATCTGTCGCATGGTGCGTGAATCATCGACGATCAGTGCAGTCTTACTCATAGTATCCCTCCGGCTTCAGCCTCTCGCGCTCTATCCATTCCACGCTCCTGCTAAAAGAGCGTCACTGGGTCTTCCTCACCGTCGGCGATCTCCATGTCGCTTGGGACTGGATCGAGGTAATCGGACATCACGGCCGCCTCGTGCAAACGGCGTTCGGAATCCATGGTGTAGCTCCGCTCGACCCGTTGCAGCGCGGCGATCTCTTCCTGAGCCTCTTGGTTTAGTGGGCCCTTCATCAAAGCCTGTATATGCCGCTGGAGTTGATCTAAGGCCAGGCCTACGTGTTCCAACTTTTGGCGGGTAATATCTTGGAACTGCATCGCCATCACCACATTCGACAAACTGGCCGCTCGATCTTTGGCCGTGATGGTCTCGCTGGGCGAACCCAAGGCTTGAAGGTGCCCCATCAACTCCATCGCCGCTCGCTCGGTTTCGTGAGTGACCGAGGCCATCTGGGCTTGCAAGATTGGAATCATTTGCACCGCCTCCGCCCCGAAGCTTTCCCATGCCTGCTGACAAGCCTGCAGCACTGGCACCGTTGCATTCTCAACTGTGAGCGATTCATCGGCATCCTCTTTGCGGACACTTCCTGCATTCATTGTGTTCTGCTTCCCTCCCGCGAGACAGCCTTGTATGGCCGCACACTCTTCAGACAGCCACACGCCGCTCCGTATCCAGGCCTGGCCCGCTGGCTTTCCAGTTTCCCATGCCAGGGGGAATCGCCATCATTCGCTGAGTGAGCCATTAAATCCGAGCTGTTGTAATCTTCCCTGCACATCTTCGGAGATCCCTGACACGAACATCCGGCTCTCCTTCTTGGCGGCCAGCAAGAGCTGAATCGCCGCCGTATCAACTCTGACGACGGCGCTGAGGTCTAATGACACTAGTCCATCGTTTTTGAACAGCTTCGTCAGCGAGTCTTTGAATTCCCCTGCCTCAAATATTGTGATATCCCCTTTGGGGGCGAGATGTCTGGGAGTCTGATCATCCGCATGAGCTGGTTGCGGGGATGATGATTCTGTGGCCATCGTACAAGCCTCTCCTGACTGAACGTACTGAGTCTTCTTGTCGGCTGCTGAAGATGAGGACTTGAGTGCCGACCGCAGGACGCGCCGACCCCACCTACGGTGTTGGCACTCGTCCCTCTCCGGATAGTTCCGGAACCAACTGTGACGCGTTCTCCGGCCCATCGCCCATCGATCGCCCAAGCACATCTGAATCGGTCTCCGCTTGCACAATAGGCGCGGGCGGGGCTTGTTCAAGAATGACCACTTCCACTCGACGGTTCTTCGCCCTCTGTTCGACATCTGCATTCGCCGTCACAGGCCTAGTCTCGGCATGCCCCACCGCGGCGAGGTGATCAGCCGGTACGCCGTAGAGCTCCGACAGCACTCGCACAACCATCACCGCCCGTGTTGAGGACAATTCCCAATTGGATGGAAACTGCGCTGTGCGAATAGGAACATTGTCCGTATGTCCCTCGACCCTGGTATGCCGGTTCAATTCAACAATGGCCGTGCCAAGCCCCTCAAGAAACCGCAACGCCTCAGGACGCACGGCGGCTTCTCCACTGTTAAAGAGAAGCTGGTCCGGAATGGTGATCACAATATCCCCATTCACCTTTTCGGTGATCCGCACTATCGCTAATTGAGGCGACGCCTTGATGCTTTTCACTAAATTCCTCAGTTTGCGGATGGCGACCTCTTTGCTCCCAGGGGAGTCTGGTGCCGTTAGCGCAGCTTTGCTTGCACTCAGTGCCAAGGGCGTTGGTGCGGATGGAGGACTGACGATTGGATTCAGTGCGGCTTTGATCGACTCACTGACGGTTCGATATTTTCCGACATTGACAGAAGAGATCGAATACATCACGACAAAGAATGCAAACAGCAATGTGATGAAGTCGGCATACGACACCAGCCACCGCTCGTGATTTTCATGCTCTTCGTGCTTCTTCTTGGACATGCTTTAGTTTCTAGTTTCTAGTTTCTGGCGAACAGGCACTTGCCACTAGAAACACGGGACTCCTCATTTTTTCTTCTCGTGCGTACGCTCGCTGTGTGGAAGCACACTCTCCAGCTTTTCCTGAAGCAATCGTGGATTTTCACCCTGGGCGAGTCCAACAAGCCCCATGATGATGACGTTGCGGGATCCCGCTTCCTCCTTCAGCTTGAACTTGATCTTATTGGCCAGTGGCAAAAAAAAGAGGTTGGCCGCGCCCACGCCGTAGACCGTCGCGACAAAGGCCACCGCGATACCACCGCCCAGCTTGGAAGGATCGGCTAAATTCTCCATCACATGAATCAGCCCAAGCACGGCCCCGATAATGCCGACGGTGGGTGCATACCCGCCAGCGGCTTCCCACACTTTAGCCGCATGAACACCTTGCTCCTCATGGTGCTCCACTTCAATTTCCAGAATCTCGTGCACGGCTTTTGGATCGGTGCCGTCGACGATGAGCTGAATACCCTTCTTCATGAAGGGATCTTTGATGTCTTTGAGCTTCCCTTCAAGCGCCAATAGGCCTTGTTTTCGTGACACGTTCGCAAGGTCCAGAATCAGCTTAATGGTTCCCTTATTGTCGATATGGGGGCCTGTGATCGCCAGGGACAGGGAACTGAACGCCTTAATGACCACCGATAGCGGATTCTGCACACAAACCGCGCCGAACGTCCCCCCGATCACAATGATGAAGGCCGTGAGCTGCATGATCGAGCCAATGTGCCCACCCTCGAGGATTTGGCCTCCGATAATGGAGCCCAACGCCAACACCAGCCCGAGTATGGTTGCAATATCCATTATGCGATCGCCTCATTTGAACCCGAATTGAGCCAGGATATCGTCGGCGACTTTCTGTTTCATGGCCGTCGTCTTGGATTCTTCGAGTTGTTTCAGCAAATCCCCAGAAGTCCCCGCCTCACTGGCCGCTTCCGGGCTTTCCTGCAGGCCAAACACGACGACGAGTTTCATCAGTTTTCCTTGCACTTCGTCGAGAATGGTCACGAGCTTCTTCACTCGCTGGGCCACCAGATCTTGAAAGGAGAGAGCCGTCATGATTTCCATCAGATATTTATCGTCCTGCGCGAGAACGGAGGTGACGTTCCCGAGGCGTCCGACAAGAGTTCCGCAATCCATCGCCCGCAGAATCTCAACGATCGCGGAAAGATCCTTGGCGATCTTCCCGTGACTATCCTGCATCATCTCCGTTAACCGCATGACTTCGAGCGTGCCGTCCTCCGTCATCTTGCTCAGGTCACTCAACTGGGAGGCCGCGGCCGGAAGTTGCGTACTGCTGGAAATGAGTTGGGGGCTGGCCATCGAAATGGCGTTCCTCGCATTGTCGACAAAACGGGCCAATGCGCCGAGTTCTTCATAGAGTTTATCGTCTGGCTTGTACACAGTCCCTCTCTCTACTCCGTGTCAGGATGAATCCGCGTAATCACGGGCTACTTAAAGATCTTCCCAATCTTTTCTTGCATGCTCTCAGCGGTAAAGGGCTTGACGATGTAGTTACTCACGCCTGCCTGCACCGCTTCGATCAAATTGCTTTGTTGCGCCTCGGCCGTCACCATCAGCACAGGAAGGGTCTTGAGCTTTTCATCCGCCCGAATGGCCCGGAGCATATCGATGCCGGTCATGACTGGCATATTCCAGTCGGACACCACGAACCCGAACGTATCGGCCCGCAGCTTCTGCAGCGCTTCTTGTCCGTTCTCCGCTTCATCCACGTTGCCAAACCCCAGCTGTTTCAGGATGTTTTTGACGATTCTCCTCATCGTCACCATGTCATCGACCACCAGGACCTTCATGTTTAGATCGGCTGGCATACTACCTCCTTTCTCTTGCTCGACTGACACAACGGCGATCACGCACGGCCTGTCCATAGTGGGATGATCGGACCGTTTCACAGCCTTTCGACGCTTCATCAGATATCGGCATATTCGCCCAGCGACCTAAGCCGGAACGGCCCGCATTGGCACGGCCTTCATCGTAGAGGTGAGAGAGCATCGCCGTGTGTGGATGAAGACATGTGCTCGAGCGGCGGTCTCTGGTTGGATCATGCCACCACTCATGACTGTAGCGCCGTGCCGTCGGAGAGAGGGACCCTTAAGTCCTTCTGCAGATCAACCAGGCAGTCACTCTGGGATCACGAGCCTTGCCGGAACCGGCCATGCATCCACTCATGGATATCACGGCGCAGGAACCGCCAGTGTTTTCCGATTTTTGATGCTGGCAATTCACCGACTCGGGCGAGCTTATAGACCGTGGACTTTGGCACCCGAAGAAACCGAGCGACCTCCATCACCGTGAGAATTTCTCCTTCCCGCGCCGTGGTCTCCCCGGTCTGACTCGCTGTTGCTGTAGATACTTCATTATTCATGACGACTGAGGTATCGGTGTGGCGGTTCGAAAACTTGAGGACTCGATAGAAGCGGATCTCAGCTAACAAGGCAAGGTTCGCGCCTATTTAACTCAAATGACCGATGTCTATTCATGTTTCTCTGCTTCCGACCGACAAAGGATGTGCTACTGGGCCCAACCCAATAGGAACTGAACGCAATGGCGCAGGTGATCTCCGTCGCATCAGGAAAAGGTGGCGTGGGGAAAAGTGTGGTGTCGGCCAACCTGGCTCTCGTCTTGGCGCAGAAAGGGAAACAGGTGGTGCTCGTAGACCTTGACGTCGGCGGCGCCGACGCGCATGTGCTGGTCGGCCTCCTCAATCCGCCACTTACCCTGACCGACTTCCTCAACCATCGCATCGAGCAGCTGGATGATCTGGCTCACCCGCTCCCCATTCACCCGAACTTGCGGATTATTCCCGGCACCGGCGACACCCTGGCGACAGCCAACATGGCCTATTCGCAAAAGAAGCGCCTCATCCGAAATTTTCAGGATATCCGCGCGGACGTGATCGTCGTCGATATCGGAGCCGGAGCAAGTTATCATACACTCGATTTTTTTCTGATGGCCGACCATCACGTCGCAGTCGCAACCCCGGACCCGACCTCCGTCCTGGATCTCTACCGGTTCATCAAACTGGCGGCGATTCGCCGGGTCTTGTCGATGTTCGTGATGCGGGATGTCCTGGCGGAAGGTCTTGCGAACCGGGATTACAGCAGCGTGGAAGAAGTATTGGATGTCGCAGGCAAGACGGATGAGTCCGGTCGCACGATCGCGGAAGCGACGCTGCGAGCGTTTCAACCAGCTCTCATTCTCAATCGCGTGTCGGGACGTGCCCGCGTCAACGTGCTCCAGTTGAAGAAACTGCTCAAAGAGTATGTTGGCGGGGACTTAACTCTGCTTGGTGAGATTCCAGACGACCCAGCAATGGAACAAGCGGTGCGAGCCTATGTCCCGGTGGTTCAGCACGCTCCCACTTCTCCTGCTGCCACTGCACTGGTGAAGACGGGTGAGACGCTGCTCCAACTCCTTACGGCTCCTGCTGCCCAAGCGGCATAGCCGTCCTCCCAGCGATGATCGGATTTCACTGAACGGAATTCCGGCGGGCTCTCAATCGCTCGGCTTGTGTCTGAAGAATGTGGCGGATCAGATGTTCTTGATCATCCGCCTTCAGATCGATAAATTCAGTGGCGATAGCAAACCCTTGGCCGTCTGCCTGAGGAACCGAACGAATCACTTTCGTGAGCGTCTGGATGAGCCTGAATGGCGGAAGAATCATCTTGATTGCCAGCTGCTCACCGGCCATGAATTCCCGAGAGGCGACGAATCCTACTCCTCCCCCGCTCAGATTGACATCCATCGGCTGCACCATGTTCACACTTGCTGGATGGCTGATTGCCAAAGAGTTGAGGATAACTTCAAGTAAATAGTCGACTTTCATAATCCATGGAAGCACCGGTGAGTCAATCAATGACTCTCCTGCGCGCGTGCACAGATCCACAGTTGGCTGTGTAACGACCTCGGAAATCGTCTCTGGAGTGGCATTAATGGATTCAACAGGAACGGCGGCTCCCGTCTCAGCCAGCACGCGATATTCCATCAGCACTCGATCATCGATTCTGATCCATTCGCGCCGTTCATCGGTGGCGCTCGTGGATGGGACGGACGGTGTCGTGACAGAAGATGCCATGGTCAGGTCACTTTCACGGTTAGGCGGCACAACTCAGTGCCACCGCGCACGCAACTCCCGGCGGTTTCGGGGTATGAAGAATCACGCGGTTCCGTCCTTGGGACTTTGCATCATTCAGAGCGACGTCGCCAACCAGTATCCACTCCGAAACTGACACCACAGTGTTATCTGGAACCGCGGCCAAACCGATACTTGCCGTGGTACGGACCTGCCCAGCCTCAATCGTAAAGGGGTATCGCTCAACACGCTCTCGCAACCTCTCCGCAAGAGCACACGCCTGTTGCCTATCGGTATGAGGCAGTACGACTGCGAAGGTGTTGCCTCTGTATCGACCAACTATATCGCTGTCACGCACCGTCCCTCGTATGAGATCCGCTGCCATCTTGAGCACCTGATCCCCAGCGGTATGGCCAAGGCGGTCATTGACGATCCTGAAGAAATCCAAGTCCAGCAGCAAGAGACAAGCCGGCACACCGTAACGAAGTCCGACACTCAACTCCCGCATCAGTGCACTCTCGAATGCTTGAGGGTTAAGCAAGTCCGTGAGTGGGTCGCGAAGAGCGTTCGTCCTTGCTTGTTGATGTGTCGTGGCATGACGCAGGGCAAGCGACAGAGCAGCACCGACTGTCTCGAGCGCTTCTCGTTCGCGCGGAGTAAAATGATCTGGATCTTTTAGTTGAATAAGGAGAAGACCGCTCTCCTCCGATCCAAGAGCAAGAGACACCTCTTGTCCCAATGTCGAATCCTGTTCTTGCATAGGCGCATGCGACGCCGACGGGGAAACGAGTCGAAGATGCCGGGAACGTCCGCCCCGCAGCGGAGCGTTCGATTCAGCGTCCTGAGAAGGAGATTGGCCGAGTCTGCGAAGCAGGTACCGGCGCACCTGTGCCTCCCGTTCCCGATTCTGGAGGTCCGACCAGACCCATGCGTGGTTGCGATGTGATCTCGCAACCCCAACCATGACTGGATCGACCAGGGACGGCAATCCTTTCGTCAGAACTTTGATAATCGCTTCTTCGTCCGGTGAGGACGCCAGTGCATCGGTAAGACGATGCAACGCGGTCAGCCTTTGGTGGTACTGTTGCAGTTCATCCTGAGCATGCGCCAACTCCTGCGTGACCCTGGCCAATGCATCGGATAGCCTGCTCGCATCGGAAGGTGTCTGCTTGGCCATTGCCCGTTCCTGCTCTCCTCTGCTACGCCTTCATGGATACGGTCACTGGGGTCGAAGGCTGCCCTCCGAGTCGATGCTGAAGACTGTGAAGACGCTGTTTCGTCGCCGCCGCCTCTCCCAATAACGATACCACTACAGCTTGCACCGTACGCACACGATCACGGATCTGTTCATCGAGCTTTAGCAAATCGCCCGCCTCTTGCAGCGGTGTCTGCAGCCGTGCCAAGAGGGCACCACGCTCGCCATAACATTGCGCCACGGCATCCCATTGCCCACGCTCAGCCGCCTCCACCGCAGTCGTCGTGAGCCGCACGATGTCCGCCTGACTATTCCCGCCTGTGGGGTTCATCGTACACCAGCCACACAAGTCTGCTGCGCCGCGATCTCCCGCCACCCCTCGCGAAGCGTGGTCAGGCAACGATGGGGGCCATCGAGCCGGCGCGCATCATTGCGGACGTTGGCCGTGACCAGTTCGCTGAGCATATACTCGTAGAGACGGTGCAAGGATCGCGCGATCTCCCCGCCCTGTTCGAAATCGAGGACGCTGTTGAGCTCTCCGATGATGGAAAGGGCTCGTCCGAGGAACCGGCCCTTTTCCTTTAGATCATTGGATTCGATCCCGGCCCTGGCGAGTTCAATCGATTGGATAGCCGCGTCGTAGAGCAGCACGACGATCTGAACTCTGGACGACGTCACCACCTGGGTCTGCTGATACTGTTTCGTGTATTGAGTGAGCATAGGTCCTTTCCCTGGACTCCCTTAATTTTTCTTCGTGAGCGAGGAATTGTTCTGAAGGAAGCTGATCTGACTCTGGAGTTGTCCAAGCAGCCCGTCGAGCGCGGCATACTGCAGGCGAAGCCGCGCTTCATACTGCTCGATGAGATCTTCTTTTCGGGCAATCTCGTCGGTTATATTCGCAATCTGATCGGTGAGACCCTTCTTCCTGAGCGTCAGTGCCCCGGATTGAATATCCGCGAGCGAATCCACCGCGACATTGACAAGCTGCGCCACCCCGACGCTGCCGGTCTGAGTCACGAACAGATTCTTGACTGCGGTGTAATTCGAGCTCAACGCTGCGCTCAGCTTGGCATCCTCGACGGTCACCGTGCCGTCGCGCTCTGTCTTAAATCCGATGTCACCTGCGGACGCATAGGTGGTCAATCCCGGCACGACGGAGGAGAGTGCGCTCCTCACTTGGCTGAGCACCGTCCGCACCGTCGGCTCGTTGAAAAAGATTCCCCCCTCCTTGGCGGCGACGTCGTAGGTATTCCGCTCGTTGATGAACGTGACCACCTCGTTATAGGCTGTTGCCAGATTCTTGATGCCGGTTTGGACAGCCGTTACATCCCGCGAGACATTGACGGAAACGGTGTCTGAACCGGTGGTCTTCTTATTCAGCGTCAAGGTCACCCCGGTAATCGCATCGGTCATGGTATTACTGCTGCGCTGGAACGTCACCGGGTTGAGCGTAGGATCGCCCACCACGATCACGGCATCTTGGGCCGCTTGCAAGGTATCAGTCCCTCCAGTTCCGCTGGCGTTCAGGAAATCGAGATCGGTGTCGTCTGCCACAATCGTCAGCCCGTTACTGGCGCCGGTACTGACGGCGGTTAATGCCAAGCGATAGGCCGGAGTCGATTCGCTCCCCGTGTTGACCACCGAAGCCGTGACGCCAGCGCTGAGGTCATTGATAGCGGTTTTGAGATCTTCAATCGTTGCAGTAGCGCTCAAACTAACGGTTTGATTCGTGCCGCTGCCGACGCGAAAGGTGAACGTCCCCGAGCCTCCGCTCACGATGTCAGTCGTCGTGGTTGTAACCGCCTTTACCGCCTTATTCGTGATCTGGTGCGCTTGCGCCAGTTGCGTAACCTTGAGCGTGTAGCTTCCCTGCACGGCCGACGACGATCCCGTCGCGGTCAGCACGGTGGAATCGCTGACCGACACGCTGGACCGATCGAAATTGGAGGGCAGACGCAATTTGTCGGCCGCACTTTGGAGAGCGATCAACTTTGTGCTCAGCGTGGCGTAGTCGGTCGATTTTGAATTAAGCGTGCTCTTCTTGGCTGTGAGTCGCTCAACAGGGATGCGTGACGCCTTGACCAATTGGTCCACGACTTGACCAAAGTCCAGTCCGTTTCCCAGGCCGCCAAAACTGATCGTCGCCATACGCGTTCCTCGCGATCGCCCTATCCCTGCTCTTGCAACAGCAGCCCTTTCAGGCTCGACAGGTACTTTTCCAAATCCAGCAACTCTTCGGGTGGAATCTGGCGGATCACCTCGCCGGACTCCTGTTCGACCACCTTCACGACGACTTGTTCGGTTTCATCATCTACCCTGATCCTGAGCTGCGGGTTCGCCTGACTCAGAACCTCACTGACTTTCGCAGCCGCCTGTTCGATTCTGGACCGCTCAGTGGATGCCTGGAAAGTTGAGCGCGCCTCCGTATCCTCTTTTCTTAGCTTCGGCTTTTGCCCTATTGCACTCGATGGTTCGTCCCCACGAATGCGTTCGACCTGAAGATCTGCCTTTGGTGTAACGCTGAGTATCATGGCAGCCTCCGCATAAATTTATCGGGGCCGCGCCCCCTAAAAAAGGAGGCGCGGCCCCGACGGCCAGTACTTACTGGAGTAATGCCAGCGCCTGTTGAGGCAGTGTATTCGCCTGCGCAAGCACGGCAATACCTGCCTGCACCAGAACCTGGTTCTTGGTGAATTGTGCTGTTTCATAGGCAATGTCCGCATCGCGGATCCGCGACTCGGCTGCCGTCAGATTCTCGCTCGAGATCTCAAGATTCGCGATCGTCGATTCGAACCGGTTCTGGAGTGACCCATACTCGGCGCGGGCGGTTGCCACGGAGCTGATGGCGCTGTCGATGTTGCTCAGCGCGCTCTGCGCATTGGCCGCCGAGGACACGTTCACGCCGCTGATACCCAGCGAGGAAATCGTCAGCTGGTTCAGGTCCATCGACAACGTGTTGCCCGACCCGCTCTTAAACCCGACCTGGATACTGAAGCTGATCGAGCTGCCGCTGGTCAGGGCTTGCCCGTTGAACTCGGTCACCTGCGCGATACGGTCGATTTCCGAACGCAGCGCCAAGAACTCCTGGTCAATGTACGACCGCTCGGTGGCGCCCACCGTGCCACTGGAGGACTGCGACGCCAGTTCCCGGAGCCGGCCCAATAAGTTTCCGATCGTAGCGGCCGCGCCGTCGGCGATCTGCGTCAAACTGATGCCGTCCGAAGAATTCCTCACGGCTTGGTTGATGCTGCGAATGTGCGCCCGCAAGGTTTCGGATAATCCGAGACCGGCCGCGTCGTCGGCGGCGCGCGTGATCCGGAGACCGGACGACAAGCGTTCGACCGAGCGGGTTAAGCTTCCCGTACTCACACCCAAATTGCGCTGGGCCGAGATGGATGCGGGATTGTTGTTAACGATAATTGCCATAGCCCATTCCTCCTTGAGACAAAAACTTGACCAACCTGTTCGCTTCCGGCATCCGTGCAGAAGCGCGTGCCCGGCTCATCGCTGTGAGCGGGTCTGGTTGCCTTATCGGCTGAATCAAGAGGGACTTGAGCCGCTCACCAATCGAGCACGAAAGGGCTGAGCCGGTGCCAACGGACACCAATCTGCCGGTATCACCGGACAGCCAACCGGGGCAAAATTTCGTACTCTAAGAGGTCGGCTACACGAACCAAGTCTCGGGCGGCTCGCGCCTCCACCAGCTGTTGCACCCAAGGCGCCACAGCCGAGACCCCGGTCCCTGCCTCCATCGTGGCCGACGTGCCATCGACGAACTCGATGTAATCGGCAAGCTGTCCCAGCCAGGCGTCGAGCGCGGACAGCGGCCACGGTCCGAACCGCAACGGCGAGAGCAAGGCTGCCCCTTCCGTGCGCAGCGTCTCTCCGTATTTTCTGATGGACCCTTCGGCAGCCTGTATGAGATCCGGCATCGGCTGCGACACCGCCGTCAGCTGCCGGAAGCACACGACCGATTCGGCCAGAAATGCGGGGTCCAAGTCACGATCCGTGATCGTACGCTGGTCGAGCTGCAGCTTGGTGACGATACGAGCTCGGGCATGAGCGCGTTCGCTGACTTCCGTCAGCACATGTTCCATCGTCAACGGTGCCTCAACTTCCCAGTGGTCTTGATCAAGCATGATCTGCATAGATCGTTCTCCTCTCATTCGATACGGGCGTACGAGATAGGTGCTCCGGCAATCGGAGCGTCCGCCTCCGGCGCCGAGGCAAGGTGGGAAGCCACGAGTTTAGTCTCACGGCGCCAGTGCCGATAGGCCGCCGCGTGATGCCTCGCCATTCGCTCCAGCCCTTGCACATTATCCTGATGCAAAAGGCGAAGGGCCGCTGTGGTGAGCGGTTTTGTGGCCCACGTTGACACGCCGACCTGGGCGGCCTTCTGCCGCTCCTCCGCTTGTGCGCGCTGCAGCGCCTGAACGGCTTGAACAGAAATCGGCGTTTGCCCGGTGAGCTGAACGATGTGGTCGGCCCGGCGGCAGAGGCTGTCAAGCAGCGGCATCATCGTCCGAATACAGGCCGCGTCCTCGTCACGACCAGGGGCAAGACTGTTGAGTGCCGGCAGACGGCTCGGTCGGCCGGTGAATGACTCGTACCAGCGGCGGCGCCAGAAAGCCGCATGCCAGACGACCCCCGCATCTTCGTGGCCGGAGACCAGTTCAAAACTGCCCAATTGATCCGCATCGACACTCGATCGATACAACCGATAGCCCGGCACTGCTGCGGGCAACAGACCCTGTCCCACCACATGTTGCATGACCGCAGCGACCGCATCGATCGGCAGGCGCTCCTTACAGGTATGATGCGAACAGACCTGTTCAAACCCGCAGGGCGCGCACTCCAGATCCGGCTGCATCACCCAATGCCCCGGCCCATACGGACCGGTCTCCTGAAAGTCCACATGGCCGACCGATAGATCAATGACCGGAGTCTTCACGCCCACGGCCAAATGCATCGGCCCCGTGTCGTTCGTGAGCAATAGCCTACAGTCCGCCAAGAGCGCGGCGAGCTGCGCCAGCGTCGTGTGCCCGGCGGCATTCTTGATCGCGCTGCGCCCACCCGCCTCTCGATACGCCCGGATGACCTCGGCAATCGTATCCGCTTCCGAGGAGGATCCGATGAAGAGAATGCCGCCATCCCACTGTTTACTGAAGCGGGCCAGCGTCACGCCGAAATGCTGTGGCCGCCAGGCTTTCATGACGTCACTCGCCCCCGCCTGCACCGCAATCCATGTGCGATCCAGCCCATCGGGGCCCAACAGAAAGCGCCTGGCCCAGTCCACACTTTCGGCCGGCAGCGTCACATGCAATGGCGCAAACGCGCCCGGCCTGCTCCCACCCATCGCATAGACGTCGACGAGGTTGAATCGATTGATCCGGCGGATCTGGTGAATATCGGTAAAGTACGCCATCCAGGGATTGTCGATGACCGTCCCGCCGTCCCACGCGCTCCGCGCACCTCGGATATCAGGGGCGCCGACATACTCAGCCAACAGGGCGCTGGGCCGGTTGAACGTCAAGTTGACGATGCGGTCGTAGCGGCGCTGACTCAAGCCCCCGGCCCAGGCCGCGACCTCTCGATACAACACAACGGTATCCTTGACGCAGGCACGACTCTCATCGATCAACGCATGAAAATCATAAGCGATGATCTCTCGCAAGCCGTTCAGCATGGAGGCAACAGGAGCGAATTGCCGGTCGACCACGAGGTCCACCGCCACGCCTGGCCATTCCTCCTGAAGCCGGTTCAACAGAGCGCCCATCTGCACGAGATCGCCCATGCGGGTAATATTGATGATCAACACTTGTTTCATCGCTGCATCACGCGTACACCGCATATGTGGATTCACTGCGGCCTTTTTCGTATCTCGTGAAACGCATCTCGCAAACTAAATGGGAGACACGTGCTTTCCGTTCCGCGCTGCACGCTTCACGAGATACGCGTCAGACGAGGTCTCTCGTTTCCGCCCGATAGCTGTCCAACATCAGGATCAGCAACTCTTCTCGCGCCAGTTCCCGACCAGTGCCTGTGGCCTTGATCTGGGCCGCCACATCTTTGAGCTCCACGCGCTGGCCTGGCGGAAACCGCCGGAGCAGTGCCGCAAGCTCGGGCGGTGCATCGGCACGCTGTCCCAAGACACCGGCATTACGATCCCCCCGCACCATGGCTCCTATTCGATCCGGTTGATGCATGCCGATCGCCGCCAACAGCTCACCCATGCGATGCGCGTACGTATGCTGCGCCAGTACGCGACGGCGCGCGGCGGCGGCGATTGCACGCCGTCCCGATGAGTCGGCAAGCCACGTACGGATAAGCGACGGGGCTTGGGCCACCGTGGTGAAGCGGACCATCTCCTCGGGGGCGAACAGATCGGGGAAGAGTGACCGCTCGTCGACCAGCTGAAACGCGCCGCACGCAGCCAATTCAAACGTCCGTGGATTGATGAAGTCCGCCTCTGGATCGAGCCCGTCACCGGCACAGGAATGAAGATTCAGATTGACGGCTGTGGCGTTGAAGACTTTGATACAGGTCTCCGTATCGATGCGGGCGCCGCCACGCTGAAGCACCGAGATAAGCCCATCCGCGCCCTCCCATTCATTCCCCCAGAGCTTGAACGACCAGTCCTTCGACAGCCATCTCGGAAGCAGCGTGCGTCGGTTGGCATACCCCGCCCCGACGAATGACACATCGGCGCCATATTCGATCTGTTCAGCCTCGGTGAGCCCCAGGGGGCGATGCACGGCGGGATCGGCGGCCATCGGCAGATAGTGGACCTGGCGCGCGCCCGCGCGCGTGAGCGCGTCGATACACGACGCTTGCTGGATGACGAACCAATAGTCATACCCGCCCGCCAACTGCTGCCAGTAGGTCAGATGCCGGTAGTTTTCGACGAACCACATTGCGGTGAGAAATTTCTTCTTGCGCAGATGTTCGAGTACCGCGAGATTCAACGGCGCCTGTGCAAGGGCCAACACGAGATCCGGAGGGTCTTCGGCAAGATTCGTCACCACGCCCAAACTCAACAGATCGGCGAACCGGCTTTGCATCGTCAAGCGATGCCGCGGCTCCCGACCGGAGGCAAACAGATCGTAACTCGCCCGATGCGGACTCTGATCCAGCCAGCTGACCCGATGGCCCAGCGACTCCAGTGCCGCGACCGTGTAGCGTGCGATCGGGAGCGACCCCCCGTAGATCGGTCCGACGACCGCGACGTGAAGTCGGCCACTCTGCTTGGCCGCAACGATCCGTCGAAGCTCCGCTTCCAAATCACGATGGGCATCGGCATGCAGACAAGCCGCCGACCCATAGGTCATAAAACGGAGCGGCACCGACCGGGTGGCCAGCTGCTCAGCCATGGCTGCCGGTGTTCCCCAGACCCATTCGACCCTGTTGATCCAGGCCTTCATCGGCCTGGCCAAGGCGGCATCGTTGAACTCAGCGACATTGGGCACGACAACCGCCAGCATCGCCCTCTGCGGTTTCAGCGCGACCAAGGCTTCGACGTGATACAGCAAGCCGACCCCGAGCACGACTCCGAGTTCGCCCGCTTTCCATTCAAGCAATTGCGCTTCGGCCCACGCTCTGGCTTCTTTGCGCGGATCGTATCCGCTATGAACCCATCGCCCTTCATGCGTCGCCGACGGACTCCCCTCCCGAGAAGGCACGATGGTCAGCAGACCACCCGTGTTCTCCTGCGTGGTCTGAACAAGCGCTGGGAACCGCTCACGAAGACCTTCCAGATTCTGCGCCAGATAGTTCATGAGAGAGCCGGCTCCAATTCATGCCAGAGCGCTTCCCGTTCGCGCGGTGGAATGGCGGCTTGGCCAACCGGCGAATAGTAGGCACCCCATGTATCGCAATGGCTCGTCCATACACTCCAACCGGCCGGTGCACGAGGCCCCTGCTCACACATCGCGGCAATGGTTTCGTCGACCGGCCAGGTGTTCCCTCTCCGCTCTTCGGCCTGCCACACGACATGATGGAAACCGTACGGTCCGGTTTCATGGACCCGCGCCCGCGCAAAATACCAACCGATCACCGGCCTGCCGAGCGCCGCGGCAAGATGCAGGGGACCGGTGTCCGAACCGACGACTTGATGGCAGCGAACGAGAATGGCCGCAAGCTGCGACAGGGACGTGCGGCCTGTCGTGTCCCAAATCCGACCCAGAGCCGATGGAGGCAGCAACGATTGAATTTCTGCGGCTCGTTCACGCTCTGTTCCGACAAGTACAATACGTCCCTGCGGCAGGGACGCGAGAAATGAGGTGATCCACTGGCGCCAGACCTCCGTGGGCACACACCGCTCGGTCTCTCCTGCTCCGACAATCAGCGCGATCCATGGATCACCATGTTTGCCGATCGGTTCCAAATCCTCAGGCAATCGGACAGCGGGAGGGTCGAGAGGAGTGACCTGCCCTGGCGGAGAAACTCCACAGAGCCCGCAGAAAGCATCAGCTAAGTGCACACGTTGCCCTAGACGCCGCTGCGCCACATCACGTACGTAGGCAGCCCAGGGTGTCAGCGTCTCGCCGAGCGGCCCATGCCGCAATGGTCCTGTCACCTCTCGAGCCAGTAAGGAGCCGGCCACCAGCGCCCGACGATGTTGATTGAGGACATAGGCACAGTCGTACCGGTCTGGCGCCAACGCCATCAACATTGTGTCAACCTCAACGAGATGCTCCGCTCGTAAGTCCTGCTGGGCAGCCATTGCCCGCCGCTGCCAGGCCGCCCCATCCCACTCGATGACCTTTTGGATCCCCGGCAGTAACCGTCCCACCTCAGCAAGATGGGACGGGCAGAGCAGATCCAATGGCGTCTCGGGATGACGGACGCGGAGCTGCGTAATGGCCGGCAGCGATTGCACCAGATCTCCCAAGCGGGCCAGTTGTATGACAAGTGCGCGTGGCATTCCTTCTTACCTTCTATTCGCTCTAAGCCAGTGGAGAACGCTTCAGGTTCAGCGCACACGGCACGTTGAGTCACTTCAAGAGTGCGCGGCTTCCATTGTGGAGACGGCTTGTTTTCTTGCGATGGCTTGACCAAGTTCGTTCAAACCATCGAACGTCGGCGCAAGCGCACGAAGCGTTTTGTATTCCAGACTTGCCGCCTCGATGTGCTCTCCTCGAACCAACGCACCTGCCAGCGCAAAACGGATCGCCAAGTCGGCCGGATTGCGGACCAGATAGCTTTGCAAATGCCGGCTCAGCTCATCCCAGCGGTTTTGTGCCGTACCAGCGCGTAAGAGCCAATGGATGGCTTCGGCATCGTCTGGATATTCCTCTAACACGTCTAGAAAATGCTCCCAGGCTCCCTGTGTGTAGGCCCGTCCCATTGCCGCCATTCCCATTCCCATGAGACATTTCTTGCGATCGGTTCCCTCTCGCATCGCCGAACCAAAGGCCATCTCCGCTTGCTCGTACTGTTCCCGTTGCATGCACAGAATGCCTCTCAGCAACAGTCCTTCCGCATGACTCGGGGAAGACGCGAGTAAGATCCGGAGCTGTTCCTCTGCCTCAGCCAAATTCTTCTGTTCCAGCAAGGCTCGGATCAGTGCGACCCGTTCAACCGGCGCATCGACCAACGTCAAATAGCGCGAGAGAAACTTGGTACGGCTGATCGGTTCTTGCAGCCGCTCCGCCACCATCGCCCCCCAGGACAGCACAAATCGGTCATCCGGCCAATGTTCCACCAGCTGAATCTCACGTCTGACAGCCGCCCAATCCTGCTTCAATGCAGCCGCTTGCGCCGACGCGATATGGGCCCACGAGGCGCGATCATAGACATCAGTCATGGGCTCCAATCGCGTCGCGAATTTGACATCCTGAACGCCGCTCACCAATTTGAGCCCATTCTGGTAATAGTGAAGATCTTCGTCCCCCAGCCACCAACTGGTGCCCCATTTTTCTAGGAGCAGCTGGCTGTTCTGTTTCTCGTGCTCATTTCGACCAGGAGTCTGGCTTTCCAAGTGATAGAGGACGCTCCGTGGCTGGTAGATGACCTGGTAGCCCTTCCCGCGAACTTTCAAGCACAGGTCAACGTCTTCAAATCCATTGATGAAGGCTTCGTCGAATCCTTGCACCTCCTCAAAGATCTCTCGCCGAATCAACATACAGGCCGCGGTGACTGCCTGAAACGCACGCCGTTGATTGACGCCAGGATCAGCACTAGGAGCTGATCGGTAGATGTGATATGCGGTCGTAATGGACCGCATGAAGACCACGCCCGCATGCTGAATGGACCCGTCAGCAAACAGTAACTTGCTGCCCACAATCCCGACGTCCGAGTGCTCATCAACCTCGTTCACCAAGGGATTGAGCCACTGCGATTGCGGGATCGTGTCGTTGTTCAGAAACACCAGATACTTACCTCGTGCGGCTCGTGCTCCTTGGTTGCAGGCTTTCGCAAACCCCAAGTTCTGGTCGTTCAGGATGATCCGGACGTCGCCTTTCAGCTCAGACAGAAACTCCCTGGTGCCGTCCGTGGAGCCATTGTCAACGATGATCACCTCAAACGAAACGTCCACGATAGAAGCGGCAAGGGCGGTCAAACATTGGCGAGTCAATTCGATCTTGTTCCAGGTTGGAATAATAATGGAGCAGGTCATGGCCGGCATCGTTCTGAGATCCGTCTGAAATTCCAGCAAGATACGCTCCTGAGCCTCCTGCACACCGGGAATAGCTTCCGACACCGAACGATATTTGTCGTAGATCATTGCCGCTGTTCTCGCAAAATCCGGACGCCGGCTACTGGTCATGGACGACCCATCGGTCCGCCACGTGAACTCCGCGGTCACCTTCTTCAGATGCTTGAACGGATACCGGCGTGAAATTCTGATCCAGAGATCCCAGTCTTCGTGTGAGGTCAGTGCTTCATCGAACAGACCTACCGCTTCAAGACAAGCCCGTTCGTGCATCACCGTCAAGACCGGGAAATAGTTCGAGATAAGCAGCCGTGTGGCATTGAAGTCATAGGAATAGGGAACGTCACGGTTGGTCTCAATGTACTGGTCTTCCTGTCGTTGCTCATGCACGCGCCAGGCATCGGTATAGGCGGCCCGCTCGTTATGAGTTTCCAAGAAACCGACCAGCGTTTCCAGGTGGTCAGGCAAATACCGGTCATCGTCGTCCAGATAGGCGACATATTTCCCACGTGCGAGTTTGAGTCCGGTATTGCGAGCGGCGGCCAACCCCCGGTTGACTGCATGTCGAACGGATGTGATCCGTCCAGCGTCGTTCAGACCGGCTAGCGCTGACTCCACATCGCAACCCGCATCGTTGATCACAATGATTTCAAAATCCTGGTACGTCTGCGCCAAAACGCTCGCTACCGCCCGCTGTAATTGTTGCGGGCGGTTATGCGTCGGCATGATGACCGAAACCAGCGGCGCACGTTCAGGCCTTTCTCTGTTTGCCGCATTGGAGGGCACCATCGGCTTTGCACAAGAGGACACGGGAATCTTCTGCTGAATCCTGTCGTTTTGAAACGTCTGAATGCCGAGCAACGGCCATCCTGCTTGGTGGTGGTCCGCCGCCAGGTCCTTCGGCGGATCGAGCCGTCGCAGCAACTCGCTCTCTCGTGAAGGTTCCGACAGCAAGACAAATCCATCTTGCACACGCTCCACGCCGCGTTGAAGCTGCTTCACGACTGAGAGGTTATGCGCGACTTGCGCTGAAGTCGACACACGCTCCTCCAATGACGCCCACAATCGCAAGCTCTTGTCACGGACTCCCATCAACCACAGCGCGACGGCGGCGTTGTTCATCGCCTCCACTCCGCTCGGGCGATGCTCCAGCGCACAGGCATATTCCAAGACCGCGAGCGCGGGAACCGGAATGTTCGCGGTAAAGAGCACATTCCCAAAATGGAGGTACGCGCTGTACAGCGCCGCGCCCTTATCAGCGCATTCTTCGATCTCTGGGTACAAATCGACGATCGTGTAGCGCTTGCGCATTTTCGTCAGCAAGGCGAGGGTTTCCGGCACCGTTCTGTTGCGTGAGCTGGTGGAAGCACCTTGTTCATGAATTCGGTATTTGATCAGCTTGCGATCGAGATACCGAAACCGCAGGAATGGAGCCGATTTGAGCCAGAAGTGAGGATCCGTCGCGTAGCCGCCTTCAAATCCACCCATATCGATGATGGACTGGCGGGTCATCATGACCGTGGGATGCGCGATGATGTTTTTCTTGAAGAGTGTGCGCAATAGGCTGCGAGCCGTGAAGGTCTTCGACTCGGCGAAGTCAAAATCCGATGCCAGCGTACGCCCATCGGCATTGATGTGGTAGCCATCGGAAAACACAATGTCCAACTCCGGATTACCGCAGAAAGCCGCCACCTGCATCGCTAACTTATCCGGGAGAAACACATCATCAGCCCCGGCAAAACAGACGTACGGCGCTGATGTGAGCGCTACGCTCCGATTGATCAGCTCGTGAAAGGCATCGAGGTTGCGACCAATATTTTCTTGATAGACATACTGGATGCGCCGGTCATGGAGATAGCGCGAGACGATGTCCCTCGTGTCGTCGGTAGATCCGTCATCGAGAATGAGAAATTCAAAGTCTTGGTGGGTCTGGGCCAGAACGGACTGAATCAGTTCCTCGATATACCTGGCACCGTTATAGACGTACGTGATCACGGCCACCGAGGAAGTTGCCGATTCCTCAGAATAGCGGACAGCATCCCTTCTCACACGGCGGGGTTGGACGATCTCTTCCAGAATCTGTTTGAGCCGCTGCGTCCAGGTATGCTCGCCAAGCGCACGCACGTAGGCCGCATGGGCTATGTGCTCTCGCTCTTCCGGATGGGCAAGATAGTGCCGGATCTTCTCCAACACATCCTGCCGATCCCGATAAAAGACAATCTCGTCACCATCGCGGAAGAGCGCCTTCAACCGCTCGTCATAGGTCGTGAGTTGGAACGCTCTGCAGGCTGCATACTCGAAAGTGCGCCCTTTGATTTGCAGCGTCACACCATCACCCGACACCCAGGACATACCAAGGACAATTTTGGACTGTGCAAACACCTCAATCATCGCCTGATGAGGCAGAAAACCTCCGGCAATGTCCCGCAATGCAGGGTGCTCTTCCCATCCCTGTCCCCATACCCGAATATTAACTCCCTGCTCTTTCAGCCACTGCACCAGCTCCGGCCTTCCGCGATAGCCCTGTCCCACGAACGTGACGTCATACTTCTTCTGCCGCTCTAGTGGATGGTACAGATCTGGATTGCATGCGTACGGCGCGTAGAGGACCTGCGTGATTCCATGCTCGCGGTAATGATCGACGGCCTCGCGGCACGTCGTCACAACGGCATGATACCGTCCCGCTATTTTAAGGGAATCGGACAGCCTCCAATCATCGTCACTGAAAAAGACCGCCAGTACGACATCGGTCTCCTGTGTAATATAGGAGGCGAGTTCAGGAGAGAGCTCGTCCGTGTAGTGCATATGGAAGAACAGGTTGGGACGTACGTGTGTGAGCAGATCCTTGACCTGCCGGGTCATCCCCTCCTGGCCAGATGATTGCAGTGCGCTTCGATAGTCGAAATCGATGATCTCGTGACCGAGTTGGAGCAGACCCGCACGGATGTTGTGGTGCGCGTACGAACCTTCTCCGTTGGGACGCACGGCATCGGGCGCAAAAAATAGAATCTTCATTGGCTCCCTCCCACCCGCAGAGTTTCCCGCGTGACGACCTCGAGCTGCCGCACCACCCGGTCCTGCTCATCCCGAGTGATGCCCGGATACAGCGGCAGCAGAATCGAGCAGTCTTGGGCCCGTTCGCTGCGATCAAGCGGGCTTCCCCTCCTCCAGAGCTCCGAGGCATAGGCCGGTTCCCGGTGGGCACACATGATGCCGCGCCTCGTGGTAATGCCTCGGTCCAGCAACGCCTGCATAACACTCCGCTGGTCACAGTCCTTCGGAAGGCCAACGCAGTAGCTTTGCCAGTTACTGCGGACCCATTCTGGTTCACTCGGCGCCATGCACGCCGTGTGCGTCGCAAGCAGATCGTGATAGCGCGTGGCGAGCCGCCGCCGCTCATGGATGATCTCCGGGAGTTTGGCAAGTTGGGCTCGACCGAGTGCCGCTTGCAGATCCGTCATCCGATAGTTGTACCCAAGATCGTCGTAGGCTTCGAAGACCACCTGACTCGTGTCGTGCCGCTGCCGATCGGTGATAGTCATTCCATGCTGGCGCCATAAACGAAAGAGGCGGTCATACTCTGGATTGGCCGTCGTTAGCATGCCACCCTCCCCGGACGTGACCACCTTACGCGGATGAAACGAGAAACACGCGACGTCGCCATGGGGCCGACCGATGCGTTCCCATCGTTCGTCGAAGAGGATTTCGCTTCCGATCGCGCAGGCCGCATCTTCAATCAACGCAAGCCCATGCGCGCGGACGATCGGCAGGATCCTGCCAAGATCGCACGGCATGCCCATTTGATGGACACAGAGCACCGCTTTGGTACGCGAGGTCACAGCAGCGGCAATCAAAGATGGATTGATATTGAAGCCATGTTCCTCAATGTCGATCAAGACCGGCCGGGCGCCGCAGTAGCGGATACTATTGGCGGTGGCGATGAACGAATGACTGACAGTGATAACCTCATCGCCCGCTCCGACGCCTACCGCTCGTAAGGCAAGATGCAGCGCGGTGGTGCAGTTCGAAACCGCACAAGCATGAGCGGAACCGACTGCGGCGGCAAACTCCTGTTCGAAGGCCATAACCTCAGGGCCCTGTGTGAGCCAGCCTGAGCGGAGGACGGCCTCGACGGCCGAGTGTTCCTCTTCGGCGATGGAAAGTTTCGTCAAGGGAATCAACATGGACGCTTCCAGCTCCTACGCCGCGCGCCGCGCGTACGACTCCATGAATTCAGCGATGCACGCAATCAAGTGGTCTTCTTGGGCGGCTGTCAGATCCGCATGGTTGCCGATCATCAGGCCGTTGCGATGGACAAGATCGGCATTGGCCAGCGTGCCGCTGCAACGATGCGGGACATATCCCATCACCGGCTGTCGCACAAAGTTACCTCCCACAATGGGCCTCGTTTCAACCCGGCGGGCTTCTAAAAATGCTTGAAACGCCCTCCGTCCGAACGGCGCCTCGGGCCGAACTATGAGCGACAGGCCAAAGGCCGAGTGACGGTGTCCCGGAAGCTCCTGCTGAACGGCCAGCCAACACTCATACGGACGCAACCGATCCAGCAGGCGTCGGCGGATCGCAACCCGTTGTTCAATGAATCCGGAAAGTTTTCGTAATTGCACGCGGCCGATAGCGGCATTCAGATCGGTTGGGCGAACATTGTAGCCCGTAGTCGCGAATAGCCATCGGGGATCAATATCAGGATAGTTCCGAGCCCACTGGTCATAGTCGCTCCGCCCTCTGACCCATCCGTGCGCCCGTTGGGACACGAGCCCATCGCGCCACGTAGACCGATCCTGCCCACAGACCATCCCGCCTTCAATGCTCGTCATGTGATGGGAGTAATAAAAACTGAAGGCTGCGAGGGTGCCGAAGGTGCCGACTCGGCGTCCCTCGATGGAGGCTCCATGGGCTTCACAACAATCTTCCAACAGATAGAGACCGTGCCGGTCTGCAATTGTTTGCAGAGCCGGAATGTCACACGGGTTGCCCAGAAGATGAATCGCCAGGATGGCGCGGGTTTTGTCAGTGACTGCCTCCTCGACTTTCTCGGGGCTGAGATTGAGGGTGTCGCGATCCACGTCTACCAGAACAGGGACACAACCGGTCTGGGAGATCGGAAACAGCGACGTGGACCAACCGACAGCTGGAAGAATGACTTCGTCACCAGACTGCAATCCATCAGGCTTTCCGGGAAATGTCAGGGCTGACAACATCAAGAGATTGGCCGATGACCCGGAGTTGACCATCAGCGAGAAGCCGGTCGGCAGCCACGCCGACCATTCGGCCTCGAACGCCTCCGTCTGGGGGCCCATGGTCAGCTGTCCGTCCAGCAGCACATCGACTGCGGCGAGGAGTTCCTCTTCACCAAGCGTTGAACGGCACAGCTCCAAGCCTTCGAAGGCGGAAGACGCCTGTCCGTTCTGCAGCACAGAAGCGATCAGGCGTCGCAGCTCTTGGCGATCATCTGCGCCCATTCCAACCGTGTGTTTCTTCGTCATCATGTTCGTGGGTCTCATCAAGCAGCCAATGCCGCTTGGTACGTTCGATACCATTGGATGGTTTCACGCAAGCCGTCCCGCAATGGCACCGCTGCTCGAAAATCCAATAGTCGTCCGGCTTTACTGGTCTCACAGGCGCGACGAGGCTGACCCACCGGTTTTGACGGATCGAATAGGACCTTGGTCGTGCGACCCGATTCCTCGACGACCAACTGCGCGAGGTGGCTGATCGTCACTTCTTCGTTGCTGCCGAGATTGATGGGCTCCGCGTCGGTCCCACGCTCGGTTGCCGCCAGCAGACCTCGGGCAAAGTCGGTCACGTAGAGAAAGCTGCGCGTCGCCCGACCATCTCCCCAGACGACCAGCGGATTGTCGCCCCGCATGATCCTCCTGATCAGCCCCGGAATGACGTGGCTGGAGGATTCATCAAAGTTGTCCCGTGGCCCATAGGCATTGTAGGGACGCGCCACACGCACCTGCATGCCATATTCCCTGGCATAGGCGCCGCCGAGAAACTCTTCCATGCGCTTGACCCATCCATATCCTTCGTTGCTCGGTTCCGGCCGACCGATAAACCCCTCTGCCTCCGGCGTCGGAATCGAACAATCTCGTGGGTAGACACAGGCCGAGCTCGTAACCAAGAATCGGTCAACCCGCTCCTGCCGCGCAGCTTCGATGACGGATAAGAATGCCGCCATGTTGTCGTGGAAAATTGAGCCGGGATGAGTCAGGTTATATTGCAGCCCGCCGACCCGTGCGGCGAGATGCATGACGATCTCCTGTCCCCTCACGGCTTCTTGTGCACAGACCGGATCAGCGAGATCACCCACGACCGTGCGAATCGCATGGCGTACCTTGTCGAGATAACGGTATTTCGTCCGTTCCGACGACGCCGTCGACGTGACGACCGCCCCTTCCGCCACCAACTGTTCCACCACATGGCTGCCGATGAACCCGTTGCCCCCAGTCACCAGCACTGTACGCCCTGTCCAGAATTCCATGGCTCCCCTATACTCAAGCCGCCAGTGACGCAATGGGTTTTCCCGATACCGCAGAGGGCACCGCTGTGCCTCCCCGCACGATCTCCACATCGTGATCGACCATCAACTTTACCAAGTCCCTAAAGGTGACCTTGGGCTCCCAGCCGAGTTGTCTTTTGGCTTTAGAAGGGTTGGCCCGGAGATCGTCCACCTCGGTCGGGCGGTAATAGCGGGGGTCGATGGCGACCCACTGCTCCCAATCCAGGCCGACGTGGCTGAAGGCCGCTTCGACGAATTCGCGAACCGTGTGGACTTCTCCTGTTCCTATCACGTAATCATCCGGTCGGTCCTGCTGCAGCATCCGCCACATGGCTTCGACATAATCCGGCGCATACCCCCAGTCACGCCGCGCATCCAGATTTCCGAGAAAGAGTTTCTGTTGTTTGCCTGCCAAGATATTGGCGACCCCCATCGTAATCTTCCGCGTCACGAAGGTCGGCCCGCGTCGAGGACTCTCATGATTGAAGAGAATTCCGTTGCACGCCCACACCCCATACCCTTGGCGATAGTTCGTCGCCATCCAGTAGGCATACAGCTTGGCTGCTCCATAGGGACTGCGCGGGCGGAATGCTGTCAACTCGTGTTGCGGCGCCGGTGAATCACCATAGAGTTCAGAACTGGACGCTTGGTAGAAACGCGTCGAGATGCCGCTGCGCCGAATCGCCTCAAGCAGGCGAGTTGTCCCGAGGCCGGTGACATCACCAGTGTATTCCGGCATCTCGAAACTCACCTTCACGTGAGACTGTGCGCCGAGATGATACACCTCGTCAGGACGAATGTTGTAAATGACGTTCGTGAGTTGTTCCGCGTTCGAGAGATCGCCGTAATGAAGGTGCAGCCTGACATCGGGGTGATGCGGGTCCTGAAACAGATGCTCGATGCGCCCCGTGTTGAAGGTGCTGGCACGACGAATTAGGCCATGCACCTCGTAGCCCCTTGCCAGCAGCAGTTCGGTCAAGTAAGATCCGTCCTGGCCTGTAATCCCAGTGACGAGCGCACGTTTCATACCTGCTCCTTCTTATGCCGCCTTCGTGGCGAGCGATGACCGCCACCACTGCACCAAGGCTCTAAGTCCTTCTTCCAAGGACGTGCGGGCTTTGAAATTCAACAGAGCGGCGGCCTTCTCGATCGAAGCCCATCGTCGCGGAACCGGGTTGATCACCCGCGTCGGGCCATACTCTGGTTGCAGCTGGGAACCCATCACCGCAAGCAGTTGTCTCGCCAAGTCATTCAAGCTGGTTTCGACACCGGTGGCCACGTTGAATACATCGTCCGTCACGGTGGCCTGCGCGGCCAAGATGTTGGCGCGGGCAATGTCTTTAACGTAAACAAAATCCATCGTCTGGGTGCCGTCACCCAGGATCAATGGAGACTGTCCTTGGGCGATGCGCTCCATCCAACGGATCAGGACTTCCGTATAAGCGCCATGAACGTCCATGCGCGGTCCATACACGTTGAAATAGCGGAGCGCGATATAGTTGAGCCCATACATCTCGTAAAAGCTGCGTAGCAGGCCTTCGTTGAAGGCCTTGGCCGCTCCATATAAGGTACGATTGCTATAGGGGTGGTGTGATTCGAGAGTCGGAAAATCATCGGCCAATCCATAGATCGACGCCGACGAAGCCGCCACGACCTTCTTGACTCCCGCTTCAACTGCGGCTTCAAGCACGTTGAAGGTCCCGTCCGCGAGCACTTCCAGGGCCATGCGCGGCTCCTTCGCGCAGTGAGTAATGCGGATGGCCGCTTGATGGAATACGACGTCGACATTGCGCATCAGGCAGGCGAGCAGGCCACGATCTCTAATGTCTCCTTCTACCAGAGAGACCGAGCTCCGTTTCAGCGCGGACGCGACATTCTCCCGAGATCCACGGGTCAGATTGTCTAGGAGAATGATGTCGGCCACACTTTCATGAATCAACAGATCCGCGATGTGCGAGCCGATCAGCCCTGCTCCACCTGTAATCAATACCCTCGCGTTAGTGAGTTGCATGGACAGTCATAGCCTCCAGTCGTCGTTCCAGCTCGGCGATGCGGCCTTGGAAATCCGATTCGGTCAGCCCAAGACTCGTCTTTACGGACCGAATCACTTCATCGGCTCGGGACGAGGTGCGGCCATCCATTGAGACCTGGGTAATTCGGAGCACACCGTCGCCGGTCAAGACCTCAACCCCACGACCATCCAGAATTTTTACAACGCGGCCAGGAATCCGTCCCGCGAAGCGGGGCGGATTCGCGATCTCTTCGGCGGCCAGGACGACCAGTCGCTGGCCTCGATAGTGCGTAAAGGCCCCCGGGTAAGGGAATGTCAGCGCTCGGATCTGGTTGAAGACTCGGCGTGAAGGCTGAGTCCAATCGATCTGCCCGTCGACCGGAGTGCGCGCACAGGTAAAGGACCCTGCAGAGTAGTCCTGTGGGACCGGTCGCGCCCGCCCCTCGGCCAGCCGCCGAACTCCTTCGATCGCCACCGATACGGTCGCGTCGCAAATCCGCTCATACACTTGAGGGGCTGTGTCAGTAGGCCCAATGGCCACTTCCTGTTGTAACAGGATATCGCCTCCGTCCATTTGATTCGAAATCTGAAACAAAGTCACACCGGTACGTGCCTCATCGTTGAGGATCGCCCAGTTCAGCGGCGCAAAGCCCCGATACTCAGGCAAGAGACTATCGTGAATGCCCCAAC
The DNA here is from genome assembly GCA_052387595.1 of Nitrospiraceae bacterium. Lineage (GTDB taxonomy): Bacteria > Nitrospirota > Nitrospiria > Nitrospirales > Nitrospiraceae > Nitrospira_D. Next base: position 48,797 of record JBQTJA010000062.1, read on the forward strand.
AGCCATGTGGAAAGGCTAGATAAAACTCCTTGGGTAGGAGTATACGCACACCGACACCAATGGCAGCCTCTGCCTCCCGTTCCTCTACCGCCCATCGGCCTAGCGCGCCGTCGCGCACGTACTTCGCTTCGCGTACCGGGATGCCATGCGCATGCGCGAGATCTTGCATCTGGCCTTCACAACGATCCAGTTCATGCGCATCCTGGGTCAGGCTCAGCACTCCAACGACATGCACCCCCTGCTCGATGAGCGCCTGCAGCGTCAGAACCCCTCGCTTTGTGCCGCCGATGAAGAACACCTTCATGCTGCCACCGATTGCAATCCGACATACTCGATGACCGACTGGGCGACGGTTTTGATCTGCGCCTTGGTGATTTCTGGAAACAGAGGGAGCGATAGCACTTCACGAGACGCGGCCTCGGCACAAGGTAATGACCCCGGCGGATACCTCGGATCCGCATAGCCTTTTTGCAAATGCACGGGAATGGGATAGTGAATCCCGGTTTGAATGCCGCGCTTCTGCAGAAACAGCCTAAGTGCCTCTCGTTCCCGTACGCGTACGGCGTAGATGTGAAAGACATGTTCATTGTGAGGGCGTACCCCAGGCACCGTGACAAGTCCGGACTTCAAGAACTCATGATAGAGCGTGGCCGCTGTGCGCCTTGCCTTATTCCAGGTGTCCAATCGCCGCAGTTTCACGCGCAGAATAGCCCCTTGAATGCCTTCCATCCGATAATTGAATCCGAGGCACTCATGGTGATATTTTTCCTTGGCTCCCCAATCCCGCAACATGCGCAGACGTTCAGCCGCTTGGGCATCATTCGTGACGATCATGCCGCCCTCACCATAGGCCCCAAGATTTTTCCCTGGGTAAAAACTAAAGCACCCGAAATCGCCCAGTCCACCGACGGGACGCCCCTTGTAGCGAGCCCCGTGTGCCTGTGCAGCATCTTCAATCACCACAATGCCGCGCCGCCTTGCTATTGCGAGAACCGGATCCATATCGACCGATTGCCCATAGAGATGAACCGGAATAATGGCCTTGGTGCGCGGGGTGAGCGCAGCCTCAAGCTGGCCCACATCCATCATGAACGAGCCTGGTTCAATATCCACAAAGATCGGCTTCGCGCCTACGTAGCGCACGGCAGCTACCGTTGCAACGAAGGTGAATGGGACGGTGACGACTTCATCTCCGGGACCAACGCCCGCAGCCAGCAGAGCCAGATGGAGTGCGCTGGTCCCAGAGTTCACGCCAATCCCAAAGGCTGTCCCCGTATAAGCTGCGAATTCCTCTTCAAACGACACAACTTCGGGACCCAGGACATACTGTCCACTGTCGAGAACACAATCGATCGATGCCCGGACCTCATCACGGATCGCTTGATATTGTCCCTGAAGATCGACAAATGGGATCATGCAGCCACCTTCAACGTGTCAAGCTCAATGAGCCGTCCTCGATCGCTCATCGACCGCGATGCCGCCTCCAACACTTGCACGATGCGAGCACCGACCTCGCCATTCGTCACGGGCACCTCGCATCGAGCGATGCAATCGAGGAAATGTCGCGCTCCCGTCTTGAGCGCTTCCGACGAATCCAGCTGCGGTGCCCACATGTCACCGGCTCTGTAGCCCACCAGCATTTTGTAGACGACCTCGCTGTGAGCCTGTTGAGACTCTGTGGTCACACCCTTGTCATAGACCTTGATCTTTTCGCTAGGCTCAACATCGTCGTAGATGATCATTTTTTGACTTCCGCCAATAAGTGTCCGCCGAACTTTCACAGGAGCCAGCCAGTTCACATGGATATGCGCAATAAGGGAGGAATCGTAGAACAGCGTGAGGTACGCAATATTTTCAGGCTCCTGCATGAAGTGGCGCATGCCGGTCGCGGAAACCGCCCGAGGACGAGTCGGCAACAAATGATCCATGATGGACAGATCGTGCACGGCAAGATCCCAAAGCACATTGACATCGTGTTGAAACAATCCAAGATTCACCCGGACCGAATCGTAGTAGTAGAGGTCTCCCACTTCGCCGGCATCGATCAGTTCCTTCATCTTCCGTACACTGCCGGTATAGACAAACGTGTGGTCCACCATGAGTACAAGGTGACGTCTCTCGGCTTCCTCGATCAATTGCCACGACTGTTCGCTTGTCATGGCCAATGGTTTTTCAACAAGCACATGCTTGCCTGCTCTGAGCGCTTCCATGGCCAATTGAAAATGCGTGGACACCGGCGTCGCGATGACAACTGCGTCAACCGCAGGCGACCGGATCAGCTCACTTGGATTTTGCATGATCCCGATGCCTGGATAGCGTGACGCCGCGAGGGCCAGGCGATCCATGCGCTGATCGCTCACCGCTAAGACGCGGGAATCCATCATCTCATGGAAATTGCGAACAAGATTCGGTCCCCAATACCCAAATCCTATGACTCCGATACCGATCATGCTTGATGCTCCCTCTGATTAGCTGCTGCAACGCGAGCAGGGACTCCAGTCACCGTGGTGCGAGGCGGGACATCATGCGTAACCACTGCTCCGGCTCCAATCTGGGCGTCTTCCCCAATCGTCACCCCGCAAAGAATGACCGCTCCGCTCCCGATCGATGCGCCACGCTTGACGACCGTTCCGATGACACTCCAGTCCTGGTCCGTTTGAAGACGATCTCCGATGGCAGCGCGCGGGTAGCGATCGTTGATGAAGACGACTCCGTGCCCCACGAAGACCTCATCCTCGATCGTCACGCCCTCGCAGACGAACGAATGCGAAGAAATCTTACATCGACGGCCGATACATGCCCGCTTCTGAATCTCGACGAACGCACCGATCTTGGTCTCTTCTCCGACAGAGCATCCGTAGAGATTGACCAACTCAGGATGGTGAATAATGACTCCCTCGGCAAGCAACACAGTGGGACTGATGGGCATGTGATCTACTCCTCTCACTGGCTGCCTATCAAGTTGTGTGCCAGACGTACCGTGGTGAATGCTTGAGGATTTGGGTAAAACCGAAGAGTTGAATCAGGAACGCGGCCTCCGACGGCAAGTTTTGCCACGCAGCAGGGGAAGGAACTGCCCTATGGAACGGTATCCAGGCCTATTGGTGAGATCGAGATCTGTCTATTCTGGAAATGACGGCATGGATTTCTGCGCCGTCCATTGTTCTATGGCCTGCCGAACCGACCCACCCCATCCGCGATATTCGATGTACTCCGTCTGATTGAATTGAAACTCGATACCGATGATCTCCCCACCCTGCCGCGTGTCGGCATTTTTCACGATACCCGTCAGGTTGGTGATATGCCCCAGGCCTGGCAATTCGAACTCCATATGCACGGTCGTGCCTGGTCGAAGCCAGGTCGGCGTTCGAACCATGAGCACACTGCACCCTCCCTCGCTGAGATCCTGTAACAGACCACCGAAATAGTCGGTGGTCGGCAGCGCGGATCCCGATGGATTGTCATGAGTCGCTCGCATCATCAAGGCCGGTTCGTTGGCAGATACACGGAGGTGTTTCCGCAGATGCATCTCTTCCACCGATTTAGGGTATGCGACGAAGAGCAACGGAACCGGCTGAGCAATCAACTCGCGTATTTCACTGCGATACCCGACCAACTTCCCGTCATGCAAATAACTGACGGTGCATGGAGTGCCGCCGGCAATTTGCTGGTCATGGCCGAGCTGAAGCGGCCATTCGCAGACAAGCCACGCATGATCCTTCCATCCAAGGAGCGTCGTACCGTACATGACCTTCTGCTGATCACGCGCGAAGGATAGCTTCAGTGCCAGTCCGACCGATAAAAAGGACACTGCAGGAGGGACGGACACGACGATATCGTTCATAGCTCTCGCTCCAACACCATCACCCGGCACCAACCAACTCTGATGACCTCTATCGGAACCTCATCGGTCAATCTTGAGCCCCTGCGCGCTTGGCCGCGAGCGGTGACTTTAAACCAATCACCCTACGGCAAGGTGCAGGAACCACGATCAAGTTCGAGGCCTGCCCCGCCGATAACGCCCGTGGGATCTTTTCTCTGTCGCCACGTCCGACCAGAGACCTTTCTGACTAGGAGTCCGCCGACTTATGACAATCAAACGTATCGCAATCGAGCAGCTGATACCCGGCATGTTTATCACAGAGATGGATGTCCCGTGGTACCGAACCCCCTTCCTCTCCCATAAACGCCTGATCAAAGATCAACAGACCATCCAACTCATGAAGCAACATGGAATCAGGATGGTGAGCATCGATACCAGCAAAGGATCTGACCTCCCATCGGAGCCCTCAGCGACTACACTGCACGCTGCAAGCCAGCAACCTCCCAACGCCGATGTCCCAGCTCCTCCGGATCAGACACCCGAACGCACGCCGGAGGTTAAACCTCACGATCATTCTGCCACAGCAATTTACGCCCAGGCCCAAGAAGCGGTTGAGCGCATTTTCGAGGATCTTGGACGTGGCATTCCTCCGTCTCCCGAAGCCACCAAAGCCATCGTGTCAAACGTGTTAGGCCAAGTTCTCAACGACCGTGCCGCAATGGTGACTCAGCTCGCCATTCAGAAAATCAAACAGTTCGACCGCTCACTGACGACTCATGCACTCGACACCTGCATCTTGTCACTCGTGGTGGCTGTGGAAAGCGGATTGGATCACACAGCACAAGAACAGATCGGCATGGGCGCCTTACTCCATGACGCGGGATATGTCCGCCTCCCGCGCAATCTCGTTCGCAAGCGGGAGGAATGTAGCGGACAAGATAAGACCTTGCTCGAGCAGCATTGCAAACTTGGCGTCGCACTCCTCTCCGAACAGCCCGGCCTGCACGAGGATATCTTGCGCATCGTCAGAGAGCATCATGAGCGCGCCAATGGAAGCGGGTTTCCAGCCAAGTTAGGCAACGATCAGATTTTTCACCTGGCGCAGATCGTCGGCATCGTCGATTTTTATGACGGCATGGTCAGCCGGCACGGCTCGCGTCCCACCACGACTCCGCACGATGCCGTTCGGCAGCTCTTTTTGGCTGGGGAACAAGGGCTGTTTGAAAAATCTCTCGTAGAGATCCTGATTCGGAGCATCGGCGTCTACCCAGTTGGAAGCCTCGTCAGACTCAAGACCGGCGAACAGGCGGTCGTCATCGGAGTCAACCCGCAGCAACGACTCAAACCCCTGGTGAAAGTCACGACCGATCCACAAGGCAATCTCTATCCAACACCGATTGCGGTTGACCTGTCCATGCCATCTCCCGATCATCCGGACCGAAGCGTCCTGCGAGTTCTAGACCCGGTCCAAGAACGTGTCAACATCGGCATCTACCTGGATACAGCGCCCCCACAGGCCGCCTGATGAAACTGTCCGGACGAAAACAGGGGCGATCTCGACGCCTGCCGGCTCCCTCTCTCTCCGATGTGTCCGTTACGACCGATCTTCTAGAAGGGCTTCCCTTCGGCGTCGTCATTCTTCAAACCGACCTCACAGTGCGCGCCGCAAACCGTGAAGGCAGGCAGCTATTGGGCCTACAGGTGCATTCCTGTGTAGGAAAATCGTTTCCAGTCCTGTGGTCCAAGCTCACCCAATCCGACACCGCCGACACGGCGAACCGGCTGAACAAGGCGTTGAGGAATCGACATCCTGCCGCGGGGCAGCAGCTCCTCTTGAAGAAAAGCCACACCGTCCCGGTGAAATGGACGTGCGTCCCGAATGAAATCAATGGGGCACGCGTTCTGATCATCACGATCCGCGACTTATCGTATGAAATGGAATTAGAGCAGGATCGCGATCGGTTGGCCGCGATCGCTGAAGAAAGCCCTTTGCCGATGGTCGAGCTGGACCGGGATATGAGTCTGCTGTATGCCAATCCGGCGATGATCTCTCTGCTCTCTCGATTCGGATACAGTCCTTAAGGATTTCCCAATGTCGCCCCAATCACCCTTCCAGACATCGTGCGACGCTGTCTCGCCACAGGCCATGTGCTGCACGATGAGGCCGTCGTGCTCCCGGAAGCCAGCTTTTCGTGGACCTTCTGCCC